>CAINND010000084.1 GCA_903851035.1 uncultured Acidobacteriota bacterium
CCGCCGCACTCAAAGCATCCATCCCCGCCTCCCGGACCTCGTTCGTCCACAAGCCGAGAATGCCTACTCATCAGCAGCAAGTCCACACGGTGCTCACCGGAGCCTTACGCGGTAAACGCAAGTGCAATTTGGTCAATCGTTGTTGTGAGATGACCTCTATTTTCTAATTCTCTTATTTCACCACTTCTGACTTCGGGCCCCAAGTCATACCACATAATGGTTAGTGAGCCTGGTTGTATTGGATAAGATCGGAGTCCCCCTCCAAGCCGCTCCTTGATTTTTTCATAAACAGGAGTAGGGCAAACAAAAAAGAGGCCCTTCTGGCAAAGTGGCTCCTGTCTTAATACATGCCCTTTGTATATCAATTGCGGAACAATTCGCTTATTTACATTTTCCCAATTGAATCCAGCAGTGCTTGGCTTGGTTATTGAAACACCTCTGATAAGTGCTTCTCGTTCAGCTCGGTAATTTCCTGTTGTATCTATAGATTGAACCTCTACTGCAACAAAACTAATCAAATCACCTGAAGCGTCAAGGTGTGCTAACACCCAATCTACAAAGTAACTCCCTCCCTTTCCTCTGTTTGGGAGTCTTAACTCTTTCCCCCAACCTCGACCAAATACAGCGACACACTCCCCAAGTGTAGATGTCAATGCACTCGCCGGGACCATTGGGAAATCACTTCCAAAAGCTATTGCCGCAATATCATGAAGGATTGCATAATTCTTTGCATACAAACGGACTGGACAGCAGATGACGGGTCCCCTAGTTTTTGGTTTTAACGTACAAACTCCGCTTATCTCCCCATCGCTTAGAGTCTTTACACACTGGCGCCCTAAAATCGGGCAGATTCGTCCTTTCCGTGCGTCCTTAGCGGCCTCAGAAAGGTCATCCGGACTGTAGCCGAAGAACTCTATGATATTGCTAGCCATGAGCTAGCTCACTCATTGTCTTTGACAAAAGACAATAGCTGTCAAGATGGCGCATTACTTGATGGGCTATTGCGCGAGCCATCAAAACTGGGACGGCATTACCTACTTGCTCATATTGGGACACCCTTGGCCCTATAAACTTATATGCATCAGGAAATGACTGAAATCTCGCCGCTTCACGAACTGTCAGTGATCGATCTTGGTCTGGAAGAAAAACAGCTCCCCAGTGAGGATCGCATTTAGTCATTACAGTTCCAGCAAGTCCTTCGTTCTGAAGTCGCCCATAACGCTTCGTGTGGTCTGATTTGCGAGCTCGCTGCATACCCTTTGGTAATAATGCATAGGGGATATCCCGCCACGAACCTCCAGGCTTTATATGCTTCATTCGTTCAATGTTTTGTTTCGCGAGCTTTGCCGCAAAATGGTTGTATACAATTCCTTCCGGATTTCTCATCTCACGCGAGAACTCGCTAATTGGATCAAAGGTGTAGCCCATTGCTTCGGCACCTTCCCCCATCTCCAATCGAGGCAGGTCCCCTATAGCGTCATGCACATTCACTGCATGGCGCAAACGATGTTCATCTGAAGCGGTCAGCCTAAAAGTGAGACCACTCCCTCCTCTGAAATTAGCTCTTCCCGTTGCATAGTGAGTTGGCTCTGGATGAGCAATCTCTCCATATTTCGAACCCAATATGATTAGCCGCCATCTCTGTTGGGGAACACCATAATGAGCGGCGAAGAGAATTTTAACTGTCACATGATAATCAAGTCGGGCGAACTCACTCAATATTCTGTCTAACACGCCCCCATCGCCTAACGAAAGTAATCCAGGAACATTCTCGAAGAGAAATGTCTTTGGCTGAAACTCTTCAAGAAAGCGGACATAATCTTTAAATAGCTTGTTGCGCGGGTCTGAAAGGAAACGTTCCGGAGCATTTATAGAAAATCCCTGACAAGGAGGGCCACCCACCAGTACATCAACTTCACCTTTGGCAACATTGAGGTTGTGTCTGACATCAGCGGGATTAACTTTCTCTATCTTGCGACATTCAGCCCAAGAATCCGAATGATTAAATGAAAATGTCCTTAACGCATCAGGCATGCAGTCATTCCCGTAGAGGCAACGATATCCAGCCTGCCGAAATCCTTCGGTAATTCCCCCGGCACCGCAAAATAGATCAATTGTTGTAGGCGCAGATAAATTAATTTTATTGGAGTGTGAGCGCGAAGATTCTGGGAAGACAAGTTTTAGTGAGGGATTTAGCATTCTCGTCTTCCTCCTCGCAACACTATGGAGCTACCTTAAACTAGACCGAGTGCTCTTTCAAGCTCTTGGCGAAGTCGCGCGCGGCCTCAAAGCGGCGGCGGAACTCGGCGTCCTCCAGGCAGAGGCGCAGGTGGCGCAGCTCGGCCTCAAAGCGCTCGAGGGCCGCGCCGATGTTGCGTGGATTGCTGAGCGCGATCTGCTCCCACATGGCGGGGTCGCTTACGGCCAGGCGCAACATGCTTTGCAGGCCCCCGGCGTGCAGTTGCAGGGCGGGATTTTCGGCGGTGCCGAACTGTGCCTCCAGGGTCATGGCCAGCACACTGCTGAGCATTTGCGGCAGGTGGCTGGTGTATGCCAGGGTGCGATCGTGCTCGGCGGGTGCGACCTCTGCCAGCCGCGCGCCCACACCTTTTAGCGCGCTGCGCAGTGCATCCTGCAAGGGCGTTGTGCGATGGCCGAGCGGCGTGAGCAGCCAGAGGCAGCCCTCGTAAAGCGACTCCGTGGCGTTTTCCAGTCCACTTTTTTCGCTGCCCGCCATGGGGTGGCCGGGGAGGACACGCTCGGCGGCCTGAGGGCCGAAGATTTCGCGCGCGGCCTCGGCAAAGGCCTGCTTGGTGCTGCCCACGTCGGTGACGAGCGCGCCGGGCTTGAGCCGGGGAGCGATCGAGCGCATGAGGTCGATACTGGTTTCCACGGGCGTGCAGAGGAAGATGAAGTCGCACTCTTCGGCCACCGTGGAAGCGTCCTGCGTGCCGCGATCGATGGCACCCATTTCAACGGCGCGGCTGACCAGCGCTGGGCGTCCGCAGCCGATGACCGTTGCGGCCAATTGGCGGCGGCGCAGGGCCAGGCCGAGCGAGCCTCCCATGAGGCCGAGGCCGATGATGCCCACGCTGCCGAGAATGGAACTCTTGTCAGTCATTCGCGTGGTTTACTGCCGCTCCAACAGGTCTGGCGATTGCAGGCGGCGCATGGCCGCCAGGATGGCCGTGTAGATGGTGGTTAATTCTTCGTCGGGCAGCGGACCGTTGTTGCAGCGCGCCACGTTGGCCATGACGACGGCCTCGCGCTTGGGTTCGTAAACGGCGATGTGCTGTTGCTGTTTGTAGCGGCCGATTTGCAGTACGCACTTGGCGCGCTGGTTGAAGAGCTTGACGAGCTTCTCGTCAATGGCGTCTATCTCGGTGCGGAGCTTGTTGAGGTCAATGGCCGTCATGGCACTCCCAGGACGTTGGAATGACCCAGAGTAGCACTACTGGCCGTACTGGCGAACCCAGGCATCCTGCTTGAGGCGCAACTTTTTGTCGGTCCAGCCGATGTAGCCACGCTGATTTTCATCCTTGCCCACCCAGACGCGGGTCATGGGCGACAGTTCGGACTGGCCGCTGGTGATGGTGAACTTCTGCAGATGCTCAAAGGAGGCAACGGCAGCATTCAAATCAGCGGGAAAGTAGCGAGCCGTCATAAGCTGGTCGTTATAAAAGGTCAACTCCAGCTCGCCCTTCTGATCCTGCAGCACCTGGTTTTTGCGATTGATGATGAGCAGGCGATAGGGCGGACGCGTGTCGGTGGAGAGAGGCACGCGATCCATCACGATATCGAAGCTGCCATCCATCATCTTCAACTGGCGCTCCACGGCCTCCAGGCTCTGGCCGCTGTAAAGGCCCGGGGCCAGGGGGCTGGGTTGGAAGGCTTTTTCGTCGGAGTTGCGGCAGCCGGACGCCAGTACACACAGCGTCAGCAGCACCACAAGGCTGGTTACATGCAGGGATAAGTTCTTCATGACGGTCGCGGAAAGTATAAACAGAAGTGCCCCGCTTGCGAAGTGATAGATGTCGCTAAACCGTGGTTGCCGTGGGTAACATCTTTGTAAACATTGGTGGGCGCGCCAAGAAGCAGCGCTGCCGGGGTGGCTGCTGCCGGAGGGCTTCATGTTATGCTGCCGCCATGAGCGCCCCAGAAAAGCCCGCGGAGCCCTCCCCCGGCGACCCTGGCCGGGGTGGTGAGAGGGCCAATATACATGGCAGGCAAGGCCTTTCGGAGGCTTGTCCGCTGGGCAGCCCGGGGCAGACCATGCGCACCTGCCCCAACTGCGGCAGCACGCTGGAGGAGCAGCACTGCAAGCTCCTGTGCCGGGGCTGTGGATACTATCTGAGCTGCTCGGACTTTTACTGATTCCCCGGCTCGAATAATTTCACCTGGCCTTTACCGAACCAACCAGCCTAACCGGCGACTTTTTGCCCGCTGGCGGCATCCTAAACAGCAGCCGCCCGCAGGGTGTAGCATGGATGGTCGCGCCCGGCGGCGCGCACATAGGAGCTCAACACAATGCAGAGATCAGCAAGCGCCCACTGGCAGGGCGGACTCAAAGACGGCAAGGGGACGGTCAGCACGGCAAGCGGTGTCCTCTCGCAGACGCAATATTCCTTCAGCACGCGCTTTGAAAACGGCGTGGGCACCAATCCCGAAGAGCTGATTGCGGCGGCACACGCCGGCTGCTTCAGTATGGCGCTGAGCGGCCAGTTGGATGCCGCCGGCCTGAAGGCCGAGGCCATTGATACCACGGCCACCCTCACGATGGAAAAGACCGACGCGGGCTTCACTATCACCAAGATTCACCTGGACCTGAAGGCCAAGATTCCCGGTGGCGATGAGGCCAAGTTCCAGACGGCGGCGGCCAACGCCAAGGCCGGATGCCCGGTCAGCCGCGTGCTGAAGGCGGAGATCACGCTGGACGCCAAGCTGGTGTAAGACATTTTGATTGCGGCAAGCAAAAGGGACAGCCCAGGGGCTGTCCCTTTTTACTGCTGACAAACCTAGGGCATCTCAAACTTACGAAATGTCATGGTGAGCGTAGCGCCCGCTGTTTGGGCGCGGAGTCGAACCACCCTTTGTTTCTTGGTAAAGCAACACAAACAAAAGGTCACTCCACTACGCGCCTGCGGCGCTTCGGTCGCAATGACATTTCCTATCATGCAACTTTGTCATCAAGCAAAAGGGACAGCCCAGGGGCTGTCCCTTTTTACTATGCGCTGCATACGCAACGGCGAATTTAGACTGCGACCGGCTTCATCTCGGCCAGCGCGCGCAGCGACTCGTTGAACGGTGCCGTAGCCACGCCGCGCTCGGTGATGATGGCGCGAATGTACTTCGCCGGGGTGACATCAAAGGCCGGGTTGAAGACGTTGACGCCCGTGGGCGCAACCTGCTTGCCCGCCAGGTGCGTCACTTCGGTGGAGGCGCGCTGCTCAATCGGGATGCCCGAGCCGTCGGCGGTATCCATATCCACGGTGGAGAACGGCGCGGCGATGTACATGGGGATGCCGTGCTCCTTGGCGAGGATGGCCACCGAGTAGGTTCCAATCTTGTTGGCCGTGTCGCCGTTGGCGGCAATGCGGTCGGCGCCCACGATGACGGCCTGCACCTTGCCCTGCTTCATCACCCAGCCGGCCATGTTGTCACTGATCAGGGTGACGGGAATGTTGTCCTTCATCAGCTCCCAGGCTGTAAGGCGAGCGCCCTGCAAAAAGGGACGCGTCTCATCGGCGAAGACGTGCAGCTTTTTGCCCGCCTCCACGGCGGCGCGGATGACGCCGAGCGCGGTGCCGTAACCGGCCGTGGCCAGGGCTCCGGCGTTGCAATGGGTCAGGATGCCGCCTTCGGCGGGCAGCAGCGGAGCGCCGAAGGCACCCATGGCGCGGTTGGTGGCAATGTCCTCGTTGTAGATGGCGATGGCTTCGTCAATCAAGGCCTGCTTGATGAGCGGGATGGGGCGCGAGCTGACCTCTTCAAAACGGCGCTGCATGCGGCGGATGGCCCAGAAAAGATTCACGGCCGTCGGGCGGGTCTCGCCGATGAGGCGGCAGATCTGACCCAGTCCGTTGCGGAACTGCGAGATGCCGCTGGCCGACTGGTCGCGGGCGCCGAGGGCAATGCCCATGGCGGCGGCCACGCCAATGGCCGGCGCGCCGCGCACAATCATGGTGCGGATGGCGTCAGCCACCTCTTCGTAGGTGCGGCAGTTGACCCAAACCTCCTCGGTTGGAAGCTTGGTCTGATCGATGAAAAGTACGCCGGAGTCGGTCCACTTCAGGGTTTCAAGCACAGCAATCTACCCGCTCACTAAGAATCGAATGTAACCAGTAACCACAGTGTAAATGTTTTATTGCGAATTGGCGAAATCGGGGCTTTCCGCGCACGGATGACGCCATCCGCATCCGGAGAGTAAACCCGATTCAACACCCGCGATAGGGATAACAGTGCTAGAAAGGAGAGGAATACCCGCGAAGGATGCCCGGGAGGCAAGACATTGAAGAAGTTTTTGATCGCCATATTGGTGGGAGTGCTGCTGCTGACGGCGGCCATGCCCGCCTTTGCTAAAAAGCATCACCACCACCACAAGGGCAGCCACCACCATCACGCCCAGCGCGCCGAACGCGCGCCACGCGAGCACCGTGCATCCCGCGAACGCCGGGCACGGCGCGAACAGAGCGCGCGAAGCACACATCGCTCGCGCCACACACACAGCCACGACAGCTTTCAATAGAGCGCAACAGTTTTGAGCAAAAGAGCCTCCGCCATGGCGGAGGCTCTTTACGTATAACGAAAAGAATTACTGGCCGGGCTCCGGCGGCAGCTTGTGCTGGGCGCGCAGGTTGCGCGCCATCTCGATAATCTGCACGCTGTAGCCATCGGGATCGAAGACCAGCGCCCAGCGGCCAAAGGGATCCTGGCGCGGGCCAATGGCGATTTTGCCGTAGCGTTTGCGAATCTCCGCCACGGCCTTGTCCATATCATCCACATAGATGCCGATGCTCATGCCGGTGGTGGGGCTGACCTTCACCTCGTCGCCATCCGGATGCAGGCCGATGAGAACGTTGCCGGCGTCGAGCTGGCTCCAGTTGGGCTGCTGAATCAGCAGCTTCAGGCCGAGCACGTCACGGTAAAAGGCCACGCTGCGCTCCATGTCGCGCACCACAACCATCACAAGACCAAGTTTGCCAAACATCATTGTGGAAGCCCTCGCCGGGCGGCCTTGTTGCAACCCGCCGCCCGCAACAACATGGTATGCCCGGCCGCACCCGGCGGGCAACGCCAGCTTTAATTACCGCACGCGCCTAGACCTGCGCCGCCCGGTCCAACTGGCGAATGTGCTCGGCGCGCACCTCGCTGGATGTGTAGAGCGAGACAAAGGGCACACCGCCAGCGGCCTTCTCCACAGCGGGACGGCCATTGGATTCCTCGCGCTCCACCAGGCACATGACGCCCACTACCTGAAAGCCAAACTCGCGCGCGGCCTCGATGGCCTGCACCGTGCTTGCGCCCGTGGTGCAAACGTCATCGACAATAACGACCTTGGCGCCTTTTTCCCGGAAGCCTTCAATGCGCTGCCCCGTGCCGTGCGCCTTCTCCGCTTTGCGAACCAGGAAGCCGTGAATGAGGTCGTGGATCAGCGCCTTGCCATCGTCTTCCACGCGCCACTGGAAGGTCTGTGCACTGAGCATGGCCACGGCGACGACAATCGGATCGGCACCCATGGTGAGTCCGCCAATCGCCTTGGGGCCCCAGCCGCGACGCACAATCTCATCGAAAAAGACGCGGCCGGTCAGGCGCGCTCCCTCGGCGTGCAGGGTAGTGGTGCGGCAGTCAATGTAGTAGTCGCTGGTGCCGCCGCTGGAGAGCTTGAACTGGCCGAGGCGGAAGCTGACCCTTGCGATGAGGCTGAGCAGTTCCTGACGTGCAATGACAGAGGGGCTGGACATAATGAATCACCTTAGCAATCCGCCGCCCATGCGGGCAAGCATTCAGCGCGGGGCAAGTTGAGTAAATCCGTGCGTCTGCACGGCCAGCGCGGCAAACAGCGCCGCGTTGTAGCCCACGTGCACCAGCCAACTGGCGGCCAGCGAGTGCCACTGCCAGCGCACAAAGGTCAGCAGAGCGCCCACCAGCATAATCAACGCCACCTGCGCCCAGGCTCCGGCCAGTTGCGAGGCGTGCAGGGCCCCGAAGAGCATGGAGCTGGCGGCCAGGGCGACAACGGCACCTGAGCGACGCGCCAGCGCCGGAAACAGCAGGCCGCGGAAGAGAATCTCCTCCACCAGTGGCGCCACCAGCACGCCAAAACCAGCCATCAGCAGGCCGTCGAGCGGAGTGCTGATCATGTGGTCAATCGGCATGTCCTGCGGCTCCGGCAGCCAACGCGAAAGCAACTGCACGGCGGCGGCCATCAGGATACCGGTACCCACAAACTGCCAGGCCTTTTGCGGCCAGCGCCAGCCCAGGGCCAGACCCATGGGAAGGCGCAGGTAGTGGCCGAAGTATCTCCACAGCAGCAGCACCAGCAGCCCGTAGGCGGCAAACTGCGCGGGCACAAGCACGCGGGGGTTATCGGCCACGGAGTGCAGCGCGGTGTGATTGGCCGCCGCCAGATGCCGGGCCACGCTGACGGCAAGCACTCCGAAGATGAACATGGCCGCCACGGTGACGCCGAAGGCCAGCCACACTACGCCCATACCAAACAAGGGGCGCGGCTCGGGAGATAACGCCCAGGGGCGCAGCAGCTCCGGTTGCGGCTGATCGGGTTGCGGATTCTCAACGACGGGTTCGGTCACCGGGTGATTGTAACGCTGATTAAGATTGGGCGCGGACCGCGGCTCCGGCAAAAGAAAAGCGCCCCGCGGGAACGGGGCGCCGTGTATTGCCAGCGGGTTTAGCTGCCGGCCTTGCGCTCGATCTTCGCCCAGGTGTCCTTGAGCGGAAGGGTACGGTTAAAGACCAGTGCTTCGGGCTTACTTTCAATATCCACGCAGAAGTAGCCCATGCGCTCAAACTGAATGCGATCGCCGGGCTTGGCCGTGGCCAGCGACGGCTCGAGTTTGGCGTCGGCAATCACTTCCAGCGAGTTCGGATTCAGATTGTCCAGGAACGAGCCACCCTCCGGCACATCGGAGGGATTGGGATTGATAAACAGCTTGTCGTAGAGGCGAACTTCGGCCGAAATGGCGTGTTTGGCCGAAACCCAGTGGATCGTGCTCTTCACCTTGCGGCCATCGGGAGAGTTTCCGCCGCGGCTGGCCGGATCGTAGGTGCAGCGCACTTCGACGACGTTGCCCGCTGCGTCTTTTACCACCTCTTTTGCCGTGATGAAGTACGCGTTGCGCAGGCGCACCTCCTTGCCCGGCGAGAGGCGGTAATACTTCGGCGGAGGCACCTCGCGGAAGTCGTCCTGCTCGATGTAAATCTCGCGCGAGAAGGGCACCTGGCGAAGTCCGGCGGAGGGGTCCTCGGGATTGTTGGCCACCTCGACCAGCTCCTCCTGACCCTCGGGATAATTTTCGATGACGACCTTGAGCGGGCGCAGCACGGCCATGGCGCGCGGCGAGGTGCGGTTCAGCTCCTCGCGCTGGAAGTGCTCCAGCATTTCAATATCCGTGCTGCCATTGGTGCGTGAGGCGCCGATGGCGGCGCAGAAGTTGCGGATGGCGGCGGCGGTGAATCCACGGCGGCGGATACCGCTGAGGGTTGGCATGCGCGGGTCGTCCCAGCCGCTGACGCGCTTCTCCTGTACCAGTTGCAGCAGCTTGCGCTTGCTCAGCAGGGTGTAGGTAAGGCTGAGGCGGTCGAACTCAATCTGCTGCGAGGGGAAGATGCCAAGCTGCTCGATGTACCAGCGATAGAGCGGCTGATGGTCGGCGAACTCCAGCGTACACATGGAGTGCGTGACCTTTTCCAAGGAATCCGACTGGCCGTGCGCGTAGTCGTACATCGGGTAGATGCACCACTTGTCTCCCGTGCGGTGATGACTGGCGTGCAGGATGCGGTACATCACGGGATCGCGCATATTCAGGTTGGGCGAGGCCATGTCGATCTTGGCGCGCAACACGCGGGTGCCATCGGGGAATTCGCCCTTGGCCATGCGCAGGAAGAGGTCGAGGTTCTCTTCCACCGTGCGATTGCGGTAGGGAGAATTTTCGCCCGGCTCGGTGAGCGTGCCGCGATGCTGGCGAATCTCCTCGGCGGAGTGATCGTCCACATAGGCCTTGCCGGCCTTGATGAGCTGAATGGCCCACTCGAAGAGCTGATCGAAGTAGTCGCTGGCGTAGCAGAGGCGGTCCCACTCAAAGCCCAGCCAGCGCACGTCCTCCATGATGGAATCGACGTACTCCTGCTCTTCCTTTTCAGGATTGGTGTCGTCGAAGCGCAGGTTGGTCAGCCCGCCAAAGTCGTCGGCCATGCCGAAGTCCAGGCATATGGCCTTGGCGTGGCCAAGATGCAGATAGCCGTTGGGCTCAGGTGGAAAGCGCGTCTGGAAGACGGCGTCGCCATACTTCTTCGTCTTCTGGTCTTCGACAAAGATGTCGCGGATAAAATGCGAGGGGCGCGCGGCCTCGGCCGGTGCGCTGGCGTTCGTGTTCTGCGGGTTCGTGGACATAATCGCTTACCTCAAACAAAAAACAATGCGGCGGCCAATGGAATGCTGTTGGCTGCCAGAAAATTGATTAACCCAGCCGCGTGAGCGCCTCGGCAATGCGCTGGAGGCAAACTTCGCGGCCCAGCACATGCATGGTCTCAAACAATGGCGGTGCGTTGCGGCGTCCGCAGACGGCGACGCGAATGGGCGTAAACATGGGTCCGGCCTTGAGGCCCAAGCGCTCGGCCGTGGCGCGCAGCAAACTCTCGAGCGCGGCGTGGTCAAAGGCTGCCGTGGCCAGCACGGCCTGCGCCTCCAGCAGAATCTTCCTGGCTTGCGCGAGGTCACTCTTGGGCGGCACCAGTTCATTTACATCATACGGCGGTAGCTGTGCGAGAAAGAAAAAGTCAGTGGCCGCAGCCGCATCGTTCAGCAGCTTGATGCGCTCGCGGATGAGCGGCGCAACCTCCAGCACCTTTTCCGCCGTGGCCTGCATGTAACCCGCGCCATGCAGCACGGGCAGTAGGCGGGCAGCCAGCTCCGGAATGGGCAGGGCGCGCAGGTGCTCGGCGTTGAGCCAGACGGCCTTGGGATCGAAGGGATCGTCTTCCGTAAAATTCACCACGGCGTTCGAGCGGTTGACGCCCTCGAAGGTAAACGCCCCGGCCAAATCCTCCAGCGGCATGAACTCGCGGTCGTTCTTGGGCGACCAGCCCAGCAGGCAGAGGAAGTTGATGAACGCCTCCGGCACAAAGCCCGCGTCTCGATACGTCGTCACGCTGACCACGGGCCCGTGGCGGCGCTTGCTGAGCTTGGTTCCGTCCGGCGCGACCAGCAGCGGAAGGTGCGCAAACTGGGGAGCCTCCGCGCCTGCGGCCTCAAAGATCAGCAGATGCTTGTAGGTGTTCGACAGGTGATCCTGGCCGCGGATGATGTGGCTGATCTTGAGATCGGCGTCGTCGGCGCAGCTTGCCAGGTGATAGGTCGGCATGCCGTCACTGCGCAGCAGGGCGAAGTCCTCCACCTCATCGGCCAGCTTGGACTGCTCGCCATAGACCGCATCGGTAAAGCGCAGCACGCGGTCCTGGCCGCGCGGCACTCGGAAGCGCAGGGCGAAAGGCTCTCCGGCGGCGGCGCGTCGGTCGCTCTCCTCGCGGCTCAGTTCGCGCATGCCGGGATTAAACAGCCACGCACCTTGTGGGCCCGTGCTCTGGTCGCTCTCTCCGGCGTGGGCGGGGGTAAAGTCGCGGTAGGCAAGGCCACGGGCGAAGATCGACTCCGCCACCTGGCGATGCAGGCCGAGGCGCTCGCTCTGCTTGTACTCCTCGTCCCAGTTGAGGCCCAGCCAGAGCAGGCCGTCAAAAATGGATTGCACGCTGGCGTCGGAGTTGCGCTCCACGTCCGTGTCATCCAGGCGCAGAACCATGGTGCCGCCGTTGTGGCGGGCATAGAGCCAGTTAAAGATAAACGTACGCGCGCTGCCCACGTGGAGAAAGCCAGTGGGCGAGGGCGCGAATCGCACTCTCAGCATAAGCATCCAGTATAAACGGTGGCCGCCCGCTGGAGTGGCAGCGGCGTGGGCGAGGCAGGGGGGCGTAATAGTTTCCCGGTGCCGGGAGCGGGATGATGCCCGCACCCGGCGTGGGAGTTTAGGCTTTCTTCGCTTCGACGGCCGGGGCGGGAGCGGCGGCGTAGGCGGCGCGCACGGCGGCCTTCTTTACGCGGCGGGCCAGCTTTTGCTTGCGCATACGGTTGAATCTGGACTTGTCACCGATGTTTCCTGACATACTCGGACTGCTTTCTGTACGGCGGGGTTAGCTTCGTAGTGAGGTGTAATCATCTCATAATGGACGGGAAAACACCCGCCGGGAGGGGATTTATGGGCGGCGGGTTTGCCTAAAAGGCCTCCGGAACCGTACAATAAAAAGGTTCGGGATAACCTCCCAGTTTGGACACTCAAGGACATAGATCAAGATGGCGAATCATGTTTCGGCGCTGAAGCGCGCCCGGCAGACGGAAACCAAGACGGCGGCGAACCGCTCCAACAAGAGCCGCGTCCGCGTAGTGCTGCGCAACCTGCGCACGGCCCTCACCTCGGGCGACACCAAGACCCTGGACGCGACTTTCAGCGCCACGGTCAGCACCCTGGACAAGAGCGTGCAGAAGGGCGTTCTGCACAAGAACACCGCCTCGCGCTATAAGGCTCGGCTGAACGCGCGCGTGAAGGCCGCCAAGACGGCCACGAAGACGGCTGCCAAGTAACTTATCCCTTTTCTCCGATGCGGCAGGCCATGGCCTGCCGCTTTCGCTTGGGCGA
>CAINND010000085.1 GCA_903851035.1 uncultured Acidobacteriota bacterium
GCTCACCTTCGGCAAGAAGGAGGAGCAGATCTTCCTGGGCCGCGAAATCAACCAGCACCGCGACTTCAGCGAAGAGACGGCCATCAAAATTGATGTCGAGGTGCGCCGCTTTATTGACGCTGCCTACGCCAAGGCCAAGCAACTGCTGGAAGAGCATCGCGACGCCGTGGTGGCAATGGCCAGCGCTCTGCTGGAGCGCGAGGTGCTGGACGCCAGCGAGATCAAGTTGCTGCTGGAAGGCAAGCCCCTGCCCACACGCGAGTTGCCACCCAGCTCCGGTGACACGGGCGGCGTGCAGCAGGTTCTGCGCCCCGAAGCGACTCGCTCCCCTGGATTGAACCCCGGGGAGCATCCGAGTCCGGCCTAAGGTTGGTTAGAACAAAAACAAGGGCGGTCCCACACGGGGCCGCCTTTCTTCTTTTGTCGCCATTTGCCCGGCAGCGGGCGGATATGCGAAATTGTTTAGTTCCCCGGTACCCCGGGTTGCCTGAGGAGTGTAGCCATGTCCCGTTTTTCGCCGCTTAAGAACCCCGTCCGCAGCTTGGAGAATGCCTTACATTGGCTGAAGGATCGCGGCTATGAAGTGAGCGAGGTCGGCAACGGCGCACGCTATCGCATTACACACGCGCAGTGCGTGGCCACCGTCGAGGCTAGTAAGGATGGTTCGACGCGTGTGGTGGAGTTCCCTGCCTGTTTGGTCGGCGGCGAAGTGGCCGACCTGGTGGACAAGGGCTACCAGAAGTTTTTCAAGACCGAGAAGCTTGAGGTTCCGGCCACGGCCGAGCGCCTGACCGAGCTGCACCAGTTCGCCGAAGAGCTGAAAGAGGCCTTTGGCTACACCAGTCTGTACAACGAAGGTCTGGGCTCGGTGAGCGGCAGCTACCAGTACGACCGCGTCAAAGGGCGCGCGTAACAATCTTCCCCACTTGTTAGAATAGGCCCACGGGATACGGTGGGCATGGCCTTCAGCGAACATTACGACGTTGCCGTGGTTGGCGCCGGTCATGCCGGATGCGAGGCCGCTGTCGCCTCGGCGCGCATGGGCCTGCGCACGGCTCTGTTTACCCTGAACGCTGACCTCATCGCCCAGATGAGCTGCAACCCGGCGGTGGGCGGCGTGGCCAAGGGCCACCTGGTGCGGGAGATTGACGCGCTGGGCGGCATCATGGCCGAAGTCACTGACGCCGTCGGCATCCAGTTCCGTCTGCTGAACACCTCGCGCGGACCGGCCGTATGGTCACCCCGTGCGCAGTGCGACAAGCAAGCCTACCGGCTGAAGATGCGCGAAGTGTTGGAGGCGCAGCCGAATCTCCAGATTAAGCAGGCCGAGGTGGCCGAGGTGCTGGTGGAAGGCTCTGGCACCGAGCGTCGCGCCATCGGCCTCAAACTGCGCGATGGGCGAACGATTGCCGCGCGTGCGGTCATCGTGACCACGGGAACATTCCTCAACGGCCTGATTCATTGCGGCGATCAGACCTATCCAGCCGGGCGCAGCGGAGAGCCGGCCAGCGTGTTGTTAGGCGAAAACCTGAAAGCCCTGGGGCTTCGCCACTGCCGCCTGAAGACCGGAACGCCTCCGCGCTTGGATGGCCGCAGCATTGACTTCTCTCGCTTTGAGGAGCAGGCCGGCGACCCGGAGCCGACGCCATTTAGCTTCCGCACCCATCGCATCACGGGGCCGCAGGTGAGCTGTTACATTGCGCACACCACGGCGGAGACGCATCGCATCATTCGAGAAAACGTCCACCGCTCGGCGATGTATAGTGGCAAGATCGAAGGCATTGGGCCGCGCTACTGTCCTTCCATTGAAGACAAGATCGTCAAGTTCGCCGATAAGACCTCGCATCAGCTCTACCTGGAGCCTGAAGGGCTGACGACGCACGAGATTTACGTCAACGGCATGAGCACCTCGCTGCCGGTGGAGGTGCAGCAGGCGATGCTGGAAAGCATTCCGGGCCTGGAGAAGGCCGAGATGCTGCGCCCCGGTTACGCCATTGAGTACGACGCCATCGACGCCACGGAGCTCGACCGCACGCTGGAAGTGCGCCAGTTGCGCGGGTTGTACCTGGCCGGGCAGATCAACGGCACCAGCGGATACGAGGAGGCGGCCTGCCAGGGTTTGATGGCCGGAATCAACGCCGCACTCAAGCTGAAGGGTGAGCCGCCGCTGATCCTCAACCGCAGCGAGGGCTACACGGCCATCCTGATCGACGACCTGATCAGCAAGGGGACCAACGAGCCCTATCGCATGTTCACCTCGCGCGCCGAGTTCCGCCTGCACCTGCGCATTGATAACGCCGACCGCCGATTGACTCCGCATGGCCGCCGCATCGGACTCATCGGTGACGATGCATGGCGCGACTATGAGGCCAAGCAGCAGCGCTTTGAGCATCTGCGCGGCGCCCTGGAAGCCGAGCGTGTCGCGCGCGACGACGTGCGCGCGATTGCCGATGCGTCACTCGATGGAATTACGCGCGAGCAGCTTGAGAGTGCCATCGGCCAGCCCTGGGCGCAGTTGCTGCGCCGTCCGGAGATCACCATCGAGGCCATTGAGCCCATCTGCCGCCGCATGGCGCCGGATTTCTTCTCACGCCCGGAAGCTACAGCGCGCGCCATTTGGGTGGAGCTGAAGTCGGTGGAGACCGAGGTCAAGTTTTCCGGCTACCTCAAGCAGCAGGAGAAGGCTATCGAGCGCCTGCGGCTGGCCGAGACCAAGACGATCCCCGAGTGGTTCGACTACTCGAACATTCCCGGCCTCTCGCGCGAAATGAAAGAAAAACTGACGCGCCTGCGCCCGCAGACCATCGGCCAGGCCTCGCGCCTGCCCGGCGTTACCCCGGCGGCGGTCAGCCTCATCAACGTGCACGTTGAGCTGCAATCACGGCGGCGCAAGCAGGATGGCGCGGCCTAGCCACTCGTCCAACTGCCAGCGGTTTCTTTTTGCGCTTCAACGGGCAACCATGTTGCTTCACTTGAAAGTTCTCATCCTCTCTCCTACACTTTGCTCGTGCTTAGCATGAGTGGCGCAAAACCACCTCGCGCAGCGTTCGGCGTCTTGCCATCATCCAATATTGATAAGGAGCCAGCATGAAGGCCATCGGATACATTCAGTCGCTTCCCTCCACCGACCCGAAGTCGCTCTTTGACTTTGAGGCCCCCAAGCCAACGCCCGGGCCAAACGATTTGCTGGTGGCCGTCCGCGCCGTTTCGGTGAATCCCATTGACACCAAGGTCCGCATGCGCGCTCAGGGCACTGAGGCCGCGCCAAAGATTCTCGGCTTTGATGCCTCTGGCGTCGTTGAAGCCATCGGCAGCGATGTGCGGCACTTCAAACCCGGCGACGAAGTCTTCTACGCCGGCACTCTCGGCTACCAGGGCAGCAATGCCGAGTTCCAACTGGTTGACTGGCGGCTGGCCGGACACAAGCCGCGCACGATTGGCTTTGCCGAGGCCGCCGCGCTGCCGCTGACTTCCGTCACGGCCTGGGAGCTGCTCTTTGATCGGCTGAAGATTCCACTGGGCAAGCCGCAGCAGGCAGGTTCGTTGCTCGTCATCGGAGCCAGCGGCGGTGTCGGCTCCATCCTGGTGCAACTGGCGCGTAGGCTTTCCGGTGTCACCGTGCTGGGCTCAGCCTCACGCCCGGAGACGCAACAGTGGGTGCTGAAGAATGGCGCGCACCATGCGGTGGATCACTCCAAAAAGCTGACCGACGAGGTGCGCCGCCTCGGCATCCAGCACGTCGAATACATCATCGGCCTGACGCACACCCATCAGCACTTTGATGACATCGTCGAGCTGATTGCGCCGCAGGGCCACTTCGCCCTTATCGACGATCCCGAGCCAATCGACATTCGCCGCTTCAAAGGCAAATCCGCCAGCCTGCACTGGGAGTCGATGTTCACCCGCTCCGTCTTCCACACCGCTGACATGATCGAGCAACACCGCATCCTGGAGCAGGTGAGCAAGCTGGTGGACGACGGCCTGCTGCACACCACGCTCGGCCAGCGCGGCGGCAAGATTACGGCAGAAAATCTGCGCAAGGCCCACCAGGCAATTGAGAGCCAGAAATCGATTGGCAAGATCGTACTGGAAGGCTTTTAATTAACGTTCTTTAGCAAAAGGCGAAGCGTCCCCGTGACGTTTCGCCTTTTGCTGCGTCTTACAAATTGTGACCTAAGTCATAGCCTGAGCCTTGCTACCCGCTTAGCCTGATAGTGAAAGGTGATTTTTCTTCTTATACAAGTTATGAGTGATCCCGTAGTTATCTCGTCGCAATTATCCGTTCCACCGGCTGTAAACAAAAAGAAACACGTCAAGCGCCTGGCCAAGGATGTTTCGCAGCGCACGCGGCTCATCATGCAATCGCTGTTTATCCTGCTGAACGTCTGGCTATGCGTGCAATTTTATTTTTTTGTTCGCTACTTTGAAGGCGCCGCCGTTGGTCCGCACGTCTCTCGCCCGGCCGGCGTCGATGGCTGGCTTCCCATTGCCGGACTGATGAACACGCGCTACTTTTTCTCCACCGGCAGAATCCCCTCCGTACATCCCGCGGCGATGATTCTGTTTCTGGTATTTACCCTCTCCAGCCTGCTGCTCAAGCGCGCTTTCTGCAGTTGGCTTTGCCCGGTGGGAACGCTTTCGGAATATCTGTGGAAAGCCGGCGAGCGACTGTTGGGGCGCAACCTGACGCTGCCCCGCTGGCTGGATATCGGACTGCGCGGCATCAAGTATCTGCTTCTCGCATTCTTCGTATTCATCATCGGAGGCATGTCGGCCGTTGCACTTCAGAATTTCATGGTGCAGCCCTACGGCATCCTGGCCGATGTCAAGATGCTGCACTTCTTCGAGCACATCGGCGGCGGTGCGCTCATTACGGTCATCGTGCTGGCCGCGCTCAGCGTGGTCATCAAGAACTTCTGGTGCCGTTACGCCTGCCCCTACGGCGCGTGGATGAGCCTGGTCAGCGCCGTAAGCCCATGGCGCATTCGCCGCGACGTGGAGGCCTGCGCCAGTTGCGGCCAGTGCAGCAAGGCCTGCCCGCAGCATCTGCCCGTCGCTGATCTCATCCAGGTGCGCAGCCTGGAATGCACCGGTTGCATGACCTGCGTTTCCAGTTGTGCCAGCGAGGGCGCTCTGCAGTTTTCCCTGCCACCACGCAAGGCGGATACGGTGGCTGAACGCTGGCGCGGTCGTATACTTTCACCCGTTGGCGTGGCCGTAGTGCTTGCAGTGCTCTTCTTTGGCGGAGTGGGCGCGGCCAAACTGACCCATCACTGGCAGACCAATGTGAATGACGATACTTACCGCCAACTCATTCCGCATGTGGATGACGATACCCATCCCGGCTTTTAGTTCTATCCGGGCGGGTCTCCAATAAAGTTTCAATCAAAGCGCTTCTAACGGGGCGTTTTAATTGCGCATAAAACATCGATATATGTAAATATATAACACATCACCTCCGGCCCGCCTCACCTCTTGTATCCTGTTTCACATGGATGCCACTTCCCTACGGACCCTGCTCGCACCCTACCTCCCCGTGGAGGAGATGGATGATCGCCTGCTCGCGTCCGTGCAAACACATCTCGACCTTCTGCTGCGCTGGAATCAACGCATGAACCTGACCGGCCTGCGTACGCCAGAGGAGATCGTCACGCGCCACTTCGGCGAATCGCTCTTTGCCGCCAGCCAGCTGCTGGAGCGTTCGGCGACAACCTCTACCTTCGACCTCGGCAGCGGAGCGGGTTTCCCTGGACTGCCGCTCAAGTACTGGGCACCTGGCATTGCACTGACACTGATAGAGGGCCACGGCAAGAAGGCGACCTTTCTAAAGGAAGTCGTCCGCAGCATTGGCCTGAAAGGTGTGACGGTGCTCGATCAGCGTGGCGAGCATGTTGCGGAGCAGGCTGAACTAGTTACCATGCGTGCTGTGGAGAAGTTTGATTCCGTTTTACCTGTCGCCGCCAGGCTGGTCGCTCCCGGCGGTCGCCTTGGACTGCTGATTGGGCAGGAACAGTGCGAACACGCTATGACGCTCTTGCCAACTGGTGAGCACTTGGCCATCGCGCTTCCTGGCTCCGCGCAGAGGATTCTCCTCACTTGGCACAAACCTCTTACTGCGCTCTGAGATTTGTAACTCTCGTGGAATGTTCCACGTGGAACATTCCACCAGGTACCACCCTGTTGCATAAACGACACGCCGAGCTCGGTAAGGCGGCAATCTCCGGTGTTCCACGTGGAACACCAGCCGGCAGGTTCTTCACAGCTTTCTGCACTTATCCACGGAATCCACAACCATGCACAGGGGCTTTCCGGTTGCTTCCCCGGCCTCCCGGCCGTACCTTGTTGTAGATCGCTTTCCGTTATCCGCAGTTCGCTGTCCGCAGCCGCAGCTGCCTGGAGTTCAAATGTCCCGGGTCATCGCCATTGCCAATCAAAAGGGCGGAGTCGGCAAAACAACCACCAGCATCAACCTGGCGGCCAGCCTCGCCCACACGGGGGTCAAAACCCTGTTGGTGGATTGCGATCCCCAATCGAACTCCACCTCCGGCCTCGGGCTGGTCAAAGATTCCGAGCGCCCCGGCACATACGCCCTGCTGATGGGCGACCAGGAAGCTCAGGAGCTGTTGCAACCTACGGCGCTGGAGAGCCTGAAGCTGATTCCCTCCTCGAAGAATCTGATCGGCGCCAACGTTGAACTGGTAAACGCCGAATATCGCGAATATCGCTTGCGGCATGCCTTACAGCAGATTCGCTCGGATTTCGAGATCATCATTCTGGATTGCCCGCCAGCGCTCGACCTGCTGACTCTGAATGCCCTGGTGGCCGCCGATAGCGTCCTGGTGCCGATGCAGGCGGAATACTTCGCCCTGGAAGGCGTCAGCGAGCTGCTAGATACCATTGAGCGCATTCGCCAGACCTTGAATCCCGGATTATTCGTGGAAGGCGTGGTGCTGACCATGTACGACGACCGCACCAATCTGGCGCAGGGCGTAACCGGCGAGCTGAAGAATTATTTCGGCGAGCTGCTCTATGAAGAGCCTATTCCGCGTAATATCCGGCTGGCCGAGGCGCCAAGCCACGGTAAACCCGTCATTCTGTACGATCCCAAGTCGCGCGGTGCCGAAAGCTATGTAGCTCTAGCCGCAGAGGTTATGGCCCGCATCAAGGGGCGCGCATTGCCCCAGCCCACTGTTTAGAGAGGTGTTTTCTTGAACCAACCGCACGATAAACGCAAAGCCCTGGGCCGCGGGCTGGATACCCTTCTTCCGGCCGCGCGCGGCGTAGCCTCCATGGTGCCCCCGGCACCGCAGCAGCCCGCCGGGGATGCCGTTCGAGAGATTCCTCTCGAGCAGATTGACCGCAACCCGTACCAGACGCGTACCCACTTTGACGAGAAGGCGCTCACAGAGCTGGCCGACTCCATCCGCGTCTCCGGCGTGGTACAGCCGGTCACGGTACGCCAAATCAATGGCCGCTTCCAGCTCATCACCGGTGAACGCCGCTGGCTGGCCAGCAAAAAGGCCGGTAAAGCCACGGTTCCGGCCATTGTGCGCCAGGTCAGCAACGAACAGGCGATGGAAATCACCATCATCGAGAACCTGCAGCGCGAAGACCTGAATCCCGTCGAGCAAGCCCGCGCCTACGAGCGCCTCTCTCGAGAATTCAACCTGACGCAGGAGCAGATGGCACAGCGTACCGGCAAGGATCGCTCCTCGGTGGCCAACTTCCTGCGTCTGCTGAAGTTGCCGGAGTCGGTGCTGAAGATGGTGGAGGGCAATCAGCTCAGCTTTGGACACGCCAAGGCCCTGATGGGGCTGGATTCCGCAGAAGGCATTGCCAAGCTGGCACAAAAGGCCGTGCAGCTTTCCATGAGCGTGCGACAGGTGGAGGGTGCGGTTTACAACGTCATGCATCCCGAGCCGCCGGCAGAGGCCAAACCGCCCAAGCCCACGGATCCGAATGTCCGCGAGGCGGAACGGATGCTGCAACAATCCCTTGGCGTCAAGGTGCAGATTAAGGATAACCACGGCAAGGGCAAGATTGTGCTGGAGTATAAATCGCTGGAAGACTTTGACCGCGTGCTGGAGCTGCTGGAAGTAAAACGCTAGGCTGGTACGGTGGAAAACGAAAGGGCGGCCTCAGGGCCGCCCTTATTATGGATCGCACTATAGATTGACACATGTCTATCTTGTACAGACAGCCACATTATTGGCCGCTGTGGCCAGCTCCGCGGCAACACGTTAGCTCTTGTTTGCCGGAACGTCTTTCTTGTCGCGCGCGCACTTGCCCTGCTTGCAGCAATCCTTCTTGGCCTCAGTGCTCTTGGCGTCCTTGTTCTTCTTGCAACACTCCATTTTCGCGTCTTTGCGCGAGCAGGCTGCGTGATCGTCCTGCTTGGGAGCCGGCGCCTGTGCTCCCGTCTGCGCCAGCATGCTGGCGGCACACAACATCAATACGGCAATCGTGCCACGAATCTTCATTCCCCACACTCCTGTGCCGATAGGCATAAAGATTATAGCGCGGCTGGGAACCCGCTTTGCAGATGGCTGGCCTAAGACTCAGCCAGCCAGCAAACGTCAATATGCGTGTTTTCTTTAGATTTCGATGACGTTAGGCAGAGACTCAAGATAACGCACAATCTGGCTGCGCTGCTCATCGCTAGGTTCAACAAATTCCATGCCGCAGCGGAAACCTCTCTGGTTGCGCACCACCGTCTCTATTTTCATCGGTGTATTTTGCTCGGGCAACTCAAACTCGGCAGACAGGCACAGGCCTATCTCGAGCGGCTCAGACGAGTAAACGCTCATGCCGCCCTCGCTCATCTCAAAGCTGCGGACGGTAAAAACGTCTGCATCGGCTGCGCCGGCGCGGCGCAGCTTGATACGGATATCAACCTTCTGGCGTTTGTGCTTTCGTGTTGGCGAATGGGTGGTCATCGTCATGCTCACCTTCTTGAGCGCAACAGCCCCCTCATACTAACGAACGAACTCGTTTTTTGCCAGACCCGGAGGTAACCATTTAACAAACAAAAGTCACAACCTAACCATTGCAGTTATCGGAATCGTAACAACCGGGCGACATTGCCTCCACGGTGCGCGTGGCGTCACCCTCGGCTGCCGCATCCTCCAACAGCTTCGGAGCCAGGAAGAAGCGGTCTACCTCATCCAGTATTTGCCGCGCCTCGCGGGAATCATAAATGGCCTTGCGCAGCCTAGCGCCGCCCTCCACGCCGTGGGTGAACCAGCTGGCAAACTGCTTCATGCGGCCAATCGCGCCGGGATGCCCCTCCTCCACCAGTAGTGAGAAGTAGCGTCGAATCATCTGGTAGCGGTCTTCGCGGCTGGCCACCGTGTAGGTGCCAGTGGCGGTGTGCTCGGCAATCTGGCGGAAGATCCACGGGTTGCTGGCTGCTGCGCGGCCAATCATCACCGCGTCGCAGCCGGTCTCGGCCACCATGGCGCGGGCATCCTCCGGGCTGCGAATGTCTCCATTGCCAATCACGGGAATCTTGACCAGCGTCTTTAGCTCTGCAATCCACGGCCAGTGGGCCTGCCCGCTATATCCCTGCATACGAGTGCGGGCGTGCATGGCAATGGCGTCCAGACCGCAGTCTTCGGCCATGCGGGCCAGTTCGCGGAAGACCAGCTCATCCTCGCTCCAGCCAGCGCGGAATTTGACGGTAAAAGGAATCTTGACGGCCTTGCGCACGGCCTCGAAGATCTGGCGGATGGCGGGCAGGTCGCGCAGCAGCCCGCTGCCGCCGTTGCACTTGACCACCTTCTTTGCCGGGCATCCCAGGTTCAGGTCCACCATGTCGAAGCCGTGAGCCTCAATGCGGCGGGCGGCCTCGGCCAGCGATTCGGCGTGCGAACCGAAGAGCTGCGAGCTGATGGGGCGCTCGTCCTCAAAGAAGTGCAGGTAGCGCTTGGCCGTGGCATCGCGCCAGCGCACGACGCCATCGGCGCTGGTGAATTCGGTCATCAGCAGCCCGCAGCCACCCATCTCGCGGATGAAGCGCCGGAAGACCGTGTCTGTGACGCCGGCCATGGGAGCCAGCACAGTGGCGGGAGTAATCCGTACGGCACCCACGCGCAGCTCAGCCGGAACCTTTACGCCCTCCGGGGCCAGGCGCTCCAGCGGATTGTCAAAATACTTAGTCACTGTTCTATTTTACCGGGATTTCCAATGGCGGGGCTTTCCCGCCATGCTGCGTGATAGCAAGCCAAGGCAGTGATGGTGCTGGCCCCAATGCAAAGCCCCTGCCGAAGCAGGGGCTGAAAACTTGCGCCGAGGGCGTCTTCACCCCAGCAAGGATCGCTTGCCGGAGACCCCGACCACCCACGGGATTATTTCTGTACGGGCTTCTCGTTCTTGGCGTACTTGCGGCGGAAGCGCTCGATACGTCCTGCGGTGTCGAGTACCTTTTGCTTGCCAGTAAAGAACGGGTGGCACTGCGAACAGATTTCTACGTGGAGGTCGCCATGGTTGGTGCTGCGCGTGGTAAACGAGCTGCCACAGGCACACTTGACCAGGATTTCTTCGTACTTGGGGTGGGTTGCTGCTTTCATAGTCCTCATCCGTCTGTAAACACAGACCTTATTAGTATAGCCCGGCGGGGTTTTCTCCGGCAAGCGTGACTATACCTTTTGAAACCATGCGCTTAGCGGGGCGCGTCAGCCAGGTTGCGGCTCCGCTCGCGGGCTGCCCGCACGGCCTGCACCAGATTCCACAGCAGCGCCACCGCACCTGCGGCCACGGCAACCGGAGTGGCAATCGCACGGTAGGCCAGGGCCATGCGCACATCGGAGTGGGTGACGACCGAAGTACCGATCATCCAGATGATGCCGACAAAGAGGCCCGCGCCCATGCCGACACCCATCCAGAAGATGGTGATGGCCACAACGCGCAACAGCCGCAGCAGGCTCCAGAAGAACCAGCTCTCCTGCCGCGCCGGGCCATCGACAAACAACGTCTTGGTGCCGCGCGCCTCCATCTGCTTCAACATGGATTCGGTTTTGCTCACATCCAGCATCGGTCACCCCCTTGGGCTAAATGTTACATCGCAAATTACATCGCGCCGGGTAAGCATATCGCCCGTGCGCGCCGTGCGCTAGAATGTAGTTTCCTATGCCGCATACCATACAGGCAACCACGCACACACCGGCCGAGGTTCTAAGGCTCTCGCCAGTGCAGCAGGTGACGAACGGAATCTGCTACGCCGCGAGCGGCGAGGTGAACCTGAGCAGCGGCGAGATGCAGCGCATGGTGGATGCCGTGCCCACGGCCATTGCCGCGGCCATGACCCGCAAGGCGTTTTATTTTGTGCCGCTGGTGGTGGCCGATGGCGACCAGACGATGATCGCCGACCGTTATGACGTGCAACTGAGCGACCGCACGGTCTGCCATCGCAACCTTACGCTGGGCGATGCGCAGTGCGTTTTCATCTCCACCCGTTTGATGGACGACCGCTTTAGCGTGGCCTTTGAGTTCTACATCAACGTGGCGCACGCCTTTGCCGATCATGCCGGCTTCTCGCAGGTATTTGCCGATCTGGTCAGCAAGCAGGTGGCGGATCGCGTAAAAGGCGAGACCTCGCTCGACGCGCACGAGCTGCGCAAGATCATCAGCAGCCCAGCGCCGGATGCGGAGAAAGCTCGGCAGGAATATTTCGAGACCACCTTCGCCGACGCCATCGCCATCTACCTGCTTTCGCTTTTCCTGGACGTGGATTACTACGAGCTGCGGGAGCGTGACTATCCTTTGCTGTCTCCGCCGGCCATGGCGGAGCGCCTGCGCAAGGTGGCCGAACTGTTTCCGGCGCCGCGCGGCTTTGAGTTCAACATCTTCTACAAGCGCCGTCCGGAGCCCCGCTAGCCATGATCGCCCACCTGCGCGGAACCCTGCTGCCCAGCACTCCGGGGCAGGCCATTGTGGAGTGCTGCGGCGTCGGCTACCTGGTCACCATCAGCATGAACACCTTTGCCGCCCTCCCCGAGCCCGGCCGCGAGGTGAGCCTGCTCATCCACACCCATGTGCGCGAAGATCAGATTGCTCTCTTCGGCTTTGCCGCCGCCGAAGAGAAGCTGATGTTCGAAAAGCTGCTCGGCGTAAACGGCGTGGGACCAAAGCTCGCCATCGGCATCCTGGGCGGCATGAAAACCCTGGAGCTGGCATCGGCTATCCGCAGCGGAGACACCGTGCGGCTGACCCGCATGCCCGGCGTGGGCAAAAAGACCGCCGAGCGCATGGTGCTGGAGCTGAAGGACAAACTCGTCGAGTTTGCCGATCTTCCAGCGGCGCGTCCGCTGCATGCCCTGGCCAACGACGTGTTGAGTGCCCTGATTAACCTGGGCTACCAGCCGCTTGCGGCGGAAAAGGCTCTGGAAAAGCTCAGCGGGCGCGAGTTAAAGAGCTTCGAAGAACTCTTCCGCGCAGCGCTTGGCGAAATCTCCCGCTAAGCGCCGCCAAGCTCCGTTCACTACATTTTTTGGCTATTGCGCAGGATTCCATTCGCGCTGCCTCTCTTATTCAGGCGATAATGAAGTTCATGCTTCTTACGCGCGCCGCCGACTATGCTGTCCGGGTCATGATACAGATGGCCAAACTGCCGGAGGGTCAGCGCACCTCCCTGCCCGAACTGGCCGCCAACACAAATGCCCCACAGAGCTTTCTGAGCAAAGTTCTGCAAACCTTAACCAAGGCCGGTTTGGTGCGCTCCTGGCGCGGTAACGAAGGTGGCTTTGAGATTCTGGCGCCGGGACGCAATGCCACACTGCGTACCGTGGTGGAGGCCGTGGATGGGCCACTCTTTCTCAACGTCTGCCTGACCAGCGGCGACAGCTGTGAACTGGAAAGACATTGCCCGGCGCACGAGGTGTGGGTGCGGGCGCAATCGGCGGTGATGAACATTCTCGACGAAGTCAGCGTTGCGCAAATGGCCCTGGGACATCAGCAGACGCACGGCGCAAAGCTGCAGCAGATCAGCGAGCTGCCGCCACGCCAGCAAAACGGCTGACCGTTTTTCAACTCTCCACACAGGGCCGCCAGCGCGGCCTTTTCTATTTTCCGATGCAGAAGGTGGAAAAGATGACATCGAGGATGTCATCCGTGGTCGTCGCGCCGGTCAGCTCGTCCAGCGAGCGCAGCGCGGTGTACAGGTCGAGCAGCAGCATTTCATGCGGCACGCGATTGGCCACCGAGATGTTAGCAGCCTGCAATGCTTCAACAGCAACATGCACCGTCTGCTGCTGACGCAGGTTGGTGACCAGCGCGCCCTCCGGTGCTGCGGTGCCGCCGCGAATGCAGTGCAATATCTCCTCCCGCAGCACAGGAATGCCATCGCCATTCAACGCGGAGCAGCGCACCACGGGCAGCTGAGTTGCGGGAGCAGACGCTTCGCCCAAGTCACATTTGTTCGCCACAACCACGGCCACGCGCTCGCGCACATCGTTCAGCAACTCACGATCCACGTCGCTCAGCGGTGCGCTGGAATCCAGCACGACCAGCACCAGGTCGGCGTCGGCCAGGGCCTCCATGGATTTACGAATGCCGATGGCCTCAGCTTCATCCAGTGCCACACGCATACCGGCCGTGTCCACCAGGCGCACGGGCAGTCCGCCCAAAGTCACAGTCTCAGTGACAAGATCGCGAGTGGTTCCCGGAGCGGCGGTTACAATGGCTCGCTCGCGCTCCACCAGTCGGTTGAAGAGGCTGCTCTTGCCGACGTTCGGACGCCCCACGATGGCCAGCGTCAACCCGGCGTGCACGACGCGGCCAAATGCAAAGCTGGCTTCCAGTTTATGCAGCGGTTCGGCAATGGAGGCCAGGGCTGAAACAATTTCCGCCGCGGGCATCTCGCTGACTTCATCTTCCGCAAAGTCCAGGCCGGCTTCCAGGCACGCAATCAACTCCACCAGCGCGCGCTTGATGGGTTGCACGGTGTGCGACAGTTCACCGTGCAACTGACGGGCTGCGACCTTCGCCTGATACAAACTCTCAGCATCAATCAGATCGCGCACGGCTTCGGCCTGCGTCAGGTCCAGGCGGCCATGGAGAAACGCGCGTTGCGTAAACTCACCCGGCGCGGCCATGCGCGCGCCCCGGGCCACGGCCATCTCCACCACGCGGGCCAGCACCACGGGCGAGCCGTGGCAGCTCAACTCAACTACGTCATCTGTGGTGTAGGAGTGCGGCGCGGCAAAGTAGGTGACCACGATCTCGTCAATACGATCTCTTGTTACGGTATCCACCAGTTCACAGAAAACAGCGCGATTGGCTTCGAGATCTCGTCCGCCGGGCAGGCGCAACATCGCCTCGGCAATCGCGCGTGCTTCGCTGCCGCTGAGGCGCACCACACCCAGGCCTCCTCGGCCGGGAGGTGTGGCAATGGCGACGATAGTGTCATCCAGATGCATGAGATATTTTCAGTCGCTACGAGGCTCGCACAAAACCACCCTGCAAAACCATCTCAGGAATGATGGCTACAGACTTTTCAGGGTGACCCGGACGGTAGCGTACGTCAATCGGCATATCTTTGGGGAGAGCGGCGTGCACATCTTCTTTCCTGCGAAAGGTCAGGCTACGAAAGAAGGGAATCTCGCCGGAGTAATATTCACCATCCACAACGTAAACATAACTGACATTGCACATCGAGCCATCCACGCCGGGCATGATGCTCACCACGCGGCCCTGCACAATTGGCCAGTACTTTGAGCGAGAGAGCCACCAGCGCCGCGCCAGCCAGCCTCCGCCGCCCACCGCCGGAAATGCCAGCACCTTTGCCAGCTTGACGAAGATAAATATCCACTCCGGGCGGAGCCAGTGCATGTGTAGCCATTCCATCATGCCCTTCATCATAGCGCCGCCGTATAGCTGCAAAAGAAAATAGCCGGAGATTTTCTCCGGCTCTGCGTACTACCATTTTGCCTAGTAGCGACCGCGGCCACCACCGCCACGGCTTCCGCCGCGTCCGCCACCGCCACGTCCGCCGCGACCACCGCCGCCGCTTCGGCCACCGCTGCGTCCGCCAAAACCACGGCCGGAATTACGTCCACCAAAGCCGCGTCCCGCGCCAGGAGCCGCAGGTGCCGGTCCACGATAATCCTTGGGATAGACGACCAGGTGACGATCGCGTCCTTCGCCTTCGCTCTCCGTGCGCAGGCCCTCGGTCTCTTTCAGCGCCAGGTGCACCACGCGGCGCTCGCGGCTGTTCATGGGAGCGAACGCATAAGGTTCGCCGCTGTCCAGAACCTTATCCGCCGCCGCCTGGGCCTTCTCCACCAGCTCGTCGGTGCGATCCTGACGATAGCCGTCGGCGTCAAAAACAATGCGCTCGTTATCTTCCAGCAGGTCGCCCGCCGACTCGACGGCAACCAGCTCTAGGGCATTCAGCAGCTCGGCGTCGCGATCGGTCAGCAGCTCGGCGTCTGGCCCGCTGAAGTCCACCAGGATCGCCGGGCGATCCCATTCCGCACCCGGGTCCACCGGAGGATCGACGGCGATGCGATACTTCAGCTTGAAGCCGCCAAGCCGTACGATGTTGTTCAATAGCTCGTTGATCTCTTTTGCCGCTTCAATCTTGTCTTCCATTGACATGGGTCGTTCTCCTCGGCGGTTAGCGCCGCTTCTCTGCCGCCTTCAGTGCGCGCTTTTCGGCGATGGCGCGCATCTCGCGCCCCATCGGAGTCTGGTTCATGATGAGCTGCTGAATAATCTGCACGACGGTGCCGGTGATGATGTACAGGCCCAGGCCGCTGGCCACGCTCCAGGTAAACATGGCGAACATCAGCGGAGTCATCATGTTCATCATCCGCTGCTGCTCCTTGCTCATGCCGCTGGCGGGCATCATGCGCTGCATCAGCACCATGCCGACGATGGTCAGGATGGGGATGATGTGCTTCGGGTCCGGCGCGCTCAAGTCGGTCAGGTAGAGCCAGCCGGCCTGGCGCAGCTCAATGGCGTTGCGCAGCATGGTGTAAAAGGCGAAGAGGAACGGCATCTGGATGATGAGCGGCAGGCATCCGCCCACCGGGTTGACGTCGTGCTCCTTGTAGAGCGCGGCGACCTCCTTGTTCATCTCCTGGCGGCGCGGGTCATCCAGTTTGAACTTCTTGTACTTCTCCTGGATGGCCGACATGTGCGGCGCCACCTTCTGCATCTTCATCGCGCTCTTAATCTGCGAGATGCGCAGCGGCAGCAGGGCGGCGTTAATCAGCACCGTCACCAGCACGATGGTCCAGCCCCAGTTCGGTGTCCAATGCTGCTGCGTCCAGCGCACCCAGGCAAACAGCGGGCGGCCGATGAAGCCGAACATTCCAAAGTCGAGCGAGCCGCCCAGGTCCACACCGTTCACGCTGTGTACCGAGTCGAGCACGTCCACGGCCTTCGGACCGGCGAAGAGGCGCACGGAGCTCGGGCCGTTCATCGTTCCGGCGGCCACGCCCAGCACCTCGGCCTTGGTCTTATCGCCCTGCGGCTTAGAAGGGTCCTTGGCAATCTCAATCGAATTGCGCAGCTCGGCGTAGGTCGTGCTCTGCGGATCGGTGGGCAGGAAGATCGCGCCAAAATATGCGTCGCTGACGCCTACCCACTGATAGCTGCCGCTGGTCATGCGGCCGCCGCTGATGCTGGCGCCCTTCTTGTCCAGCTTCAGGCGGGTCACATCCTTGCCGGTGGCAACGTAGTCGATGCGCTGCTCGGCGTAGCTGGGCATGCCTTCCGCGTCGCCAAAGCCGGCGGGCCATGCGGGCAGGGCCGTCACCCACTGATTGCCGCGGCGCACGCTGGTCTTAATGCCGATGACGTAGCTGTCGTCAAAGGTGAATTCCTTCTTCACCGCCACGTCGCCATCAGCGTACTCAAAGCTCACATTCTTCGGCGAAGCGCCGGAGATGGCAGGGCTGCTGACGTAGAGCGCCGAATTCAGCTTCGCGCTCAGCGTGGCGTCGCCCGTCCACAGCGAAAGCGGAAGCCCATACTGGCCAGCCGCCTGCTGGTGGATCAGCTCCAACCCGGGCTTGCCTTCGTTGTCCTTGTATTTTTTCAGGATCCAGCTCTTCACCTGCGCGCCGCGATTGGTGAAGGTGATGCGGTACAGATCGTTCTCCACCACGGTGCTGCTCTCGGTGGAGGCCTGCACGCTGGTTGCGGGCTGGCTCACCGGTGCGGCCTTGCCTGCGGCGATGCTGCTGGCCGCCGGAGCGGTCACGGCAGCCGAAGCGCCTTGCGGCTGTGCCACCCTCTGCTCGGTCTTGGTATCGTTTTTTTGCTCGTTCTTGGGCTGCGGCTTACTTAAAAACTGTTGCGCCAAGACGAGCAGGATCATGGAGACGGCAAAGACGAGGATGACGCTCTTGTCCATGCCGGGCTGATTCTGCGGATTCTGGATCTCGCTCACGATGCTGTGCCGATCGGGGCGGAGTCTGCCGCCCGCTGGAAATTTCCCACTGGGAAGTTAATGTCCTATGCATGCACGGCCGGCCTCAGCCAGCGGCGCCTTCTGATGCAAATCCTGAGGATGCACATCCGTGCAATCCATATGCCCGTGGCTGCCGGCAAAATGCTCCGGCACGGGATCGAGCCCGCGCCCGCCGAAGGGCTGGCAGCGCAACAGCCGCCATAGGGCCAAAACAATTCCACGCGCCGCGCCATGCCGCACAACTGCCTCAGCGGCGTACTCCGAGCAGGTGGGCGTGTAGCGGCAGGCCACTGGCAGCCATGGCGAGAGCACGCGCTTGTAGCCGGCCAACAGCCAAAGCACAAAACGCTTGATCATGCCTGGGCCTCCGGACGAGCACGGCGCGCGGGGCGATCACCGCCCATGCGCTCTGCGTTCTGCCGAATCACGCGGAAGGCCCGCTCGACCTCCTCGGAGATCGCGGTGAAGTCAGCCTTCAGCAGGCTCTTCTTCGGATTGATGACCACGTCGAGCGGCATGGGCAGGTTGGCCAGCGCGCCAAGATGATGGCGCACTGCCTCTCTGGTACGCCGCCGCATGCGGTTCCGTTCCACGCTGTCGCCCAGGGCGCGGCTCACGGTAAAGCCCACGCGCACCGGCCTGGCCTCTATGCGCGGGCGCAGACGCGGCGAAGTGCCCGCCCCGAAGGGCGTGGCGTCGGCATCGGCCTGGCGGCGCAGATAGAAGACGGTCATGTTCCCGGAGAAGTGGCGCCGCCCCTGTTCGTAGACCTTCCGGAAGTCGGCGTGCTTGCGCAGGTGCGCCGACTTAGGAAAGACGCCTTGGGGAGTTTCGCTCACGCTTGTATCCACCGTGGCGCAGGCGCCGCGGCGCCCGGCCCAGGCCTGTCTCAGGCTCTCACGCCACCGCCATACAGGCCGGAGGCGTTTACCGCGGTTGTCTGTGGCTGGGAACGGGTGTGATCCTGCGGTTGATTAATCGCGGAAGCCGGCGCTGACGGAAACGCGCTTGCGTCCCTTGGCGCGGCGACGCGACAAAACGGCCTGGCCGCTCTTGGTCTTCATGCGCGCCCGGAATCCGTGCACTTTGGCACGGCGGCGGCGATTGGGTTGAAACATACGCTTAGGCATTGAACTGGTTGCTCCTGCTTCAAGATTGGGTGAATGCGCAAGTAAAAAGTATAAATGATTCGCCCCCTCAGGGCCAATCCGCTCCCCAAAAGCTCTTTTCCGGGACTCCGCCGGGGGCTCGATGAAAAAAACTTCCCCCCACTGCACAGGGAGTGATGCAACCTGCAATTTGGCTCTTGACGAAGTGCCATCGGAAGGCGCAAAACGTAAAACACGAGTCGCAGGAATCGTTCGGAGGAGCTCTTGGGCCAGCCAGATAATCGTGCTAGTATCCGTTTGCGGCGATGTTGTTCCGGCCTATGGCCGCGCCGGTAGTTTTACCAGCGGCTCCCCGCTCCGCAACACAAAGCTCCACAGGTAACTGATCGTCGAGCCTGTGCGGCTGTAGATTTTGTTCAGCGACGACATTTTGAAATCCGTCCAGCCAGGCCCCAAAAGGGGCTCCTCCGCGGCATTTTCCACAGCGCCGGGCAGGGGTTTTTGCGGCCTGTAGCTTTTTAGGACAACGGTTGGTACATGTCAGCATTGGCTACATCCACCTCGAATCCGTGGTTGCAAATCCTCAACGCACTTGAGAAGAAGGTCAACCGTCACTCCTACGACACATGGTTCAAGCCCACGCGCTTCAGCCACGACGCCGACGGAAAGCTCTTCGTCTCCGTCCCCTCACAGGAGTTCTGCACCATCGGCGAGCGCTACAACGACCTGATCCTTGAGGCCATTGAGAACCTTGGCATGGAGTACCGCGACGTGGAGTTCGTACCCGCGCCGCCCGAGCCTGAAGCTCCTCCGGCCATTGTGCGCCACAACGGAGGCTTTGCCGCCCCCGCGGCCGCCCCGGCGCGCACCGGCATTGCGCAGAGCCGCTTTGACTTTGACGGTGCCGCCCAGCTCAATCCGCGCTACACCTTCAACGGATTCGTCATCGGCACCGGCAACCAGTTCGCTCATGCCGCCGCCCTGGCCGTGGCCACCCAGCCCGGCAAGGCCTACAACCCGCTCTTTCTGTATGGCGGCGTTGGCATGGGCAAGACGCACCTGATGCAGGCCATTGGCCACGAGGTGAAGTTGCGCCAGCCGGAGGCTTCGATCCTCTACCTCAGCTCGGAGAAGTTCACCAACGAGCTGATTAACAGCATCAAGCACGACAAGATGGTTGGCTTCCGCGACCGCTTCCGCGGCGTGGACGTGCTGCTGGTGGACGACATTCAGTTTTTGGCCGGTAAGGAGCGCACCCAGGAGGAGTTCTTCCACACCTTCAACGCCCTGCATGAGACCAACCGCCAGATCGTCATCGCCAGCGACCGCTCGCCCAAGGAACTGGCCGACATCGAGGATCGCTTGCGCTCGCGCTTTGAGTGGGGCTTGATCGCCGACATTCAGCCGCCCGACCTTGAGACCAAGATCGCCATCCTGCAAAAGAAGGCGGAGAGCGAGAACGTCAGCCTGCCCGATGACGTCTGCCAGTACATCGCCAGCAGTATCCGCAGCAATGTGCGCGAACTGGAAGGGGCGTTGATTCGCCTCTCGGCCTACGCCTCACTGACCGGCACGGAGATCACACTGGCCACCACGCAGCAGGTGTTGAAGAACATCATCGACCAGCAGAGCCGCAAGGTGACCATTGAGGCCATTCAGAAGGCCGCCAGCGAGCAGTTCGGCCTGCGCATCCCGGAGATCAAGGCGAAGAACAACTCGCGCCAGATCGTCTTCCCGCGCCAGATTGCGATGTACCTATGCAAACACCTCACCGAGGCCAGCCTGCCGGAAATCGGCCGCCAGTTCGGCGGAAAGCACCACACCACGGTGCTGCACTCGATTGACAAGATCAGCGAACTGCGCAAGACGGACAAGGATTTGAACAGGTTACTCAACAAGCTGACCGAACAACTCGGCAACTAGAAACCACGCCCGGTGAACGCTTTACGCGTCCCGGGCATTTTTGTGCCTGCTTTCTCCTCGACCATCGCCTGTGGAGCGGCTGTGTGAATTGAGTACAAGTCGGTGGAAACCGCCAGGGCTGGAAAATTATCCTCATTCCGCGATATTTTGAGCACTCTTATTCCCCGCTGTTTTGGTCCCCAAGTTGATAAAAATAAACTACTAATCTCTTTTTCCACTTTTCCGCAGTGCCTACTGCTACTTCTATGTTTTTATAGTGTTTTGCAGTTAGAGGGTCTTAGTAACAATTAAGTCCACGGCTACGACTTTTTCAGAAATCAGAGTTCGGATTGGTTGTGGCATCATCCTGGGGGCCAATAATTTAGCGGGAACGCACAAAATAATCCATATAGGTGTTGAACCATATACTTGGCTCTCGCTTGCGTGGCTGGAGAGTGGTAGAGTTGCAGTGTTTTCAACGCGCAGAGCCAGCTTGAGGGATAGTCACAGCTTTCCACAGCCGTCCTCAGCCCTGGACTCTGTTATAAGTGCAAGTGATAGCCAATGAAGGGTTTTAAGGGCTATCATGCGGAAGACTGCCACCGTTCAAGGAACCGCCATGGAGATCACGGTCAGTAAAGCCGACCTGCTGAAGGAACTCACTGCGACCCAGGGCGTCGTCGAACGTAAGACGACCATCCCCATCCTGTCCAATTTTCTTTTTGAAGCCGCCGATGGCGAGTTGACGATCACTGCCACGGACTTGGATCTGAGCCTGCGTACCAGTTGCAAGGCCACGGTCAAAAAGGATGGCGCCTGCACGATTCCCGCCCGCAAGTTGTACGACTACGTAAAGTTGCTGGGCGATGGTGACGTTGCCATCAAGGTGCTGGAAAATCATTGGGTCAACATTCGCGCCGGCCGCAGCAACACCAAGATGGTCGGCATGGCGCGCTCGAACTTCCCCAGTGTGCCAACCTTCCCCACTTCGGGCGTAGTGAAGATTCCCGCGGCGGCCTTCCGCATGCTGATCAGCAAGACGGTATTTGCCATCAGCAACGAAGAGTCGCGCTACACGCTGAACGGCGCGCTGATGGTGTTGAAGCCGGAGTCGATCACCATGGTCGCCACCGACGGACACCGCCTGGCTCACATCGTGCGCGACGGGCTGGCCTTTGATATCACCGGCGAAGTGAAGACATTGATTCCGCGCAAGGCCATGGTGGAACTGCTGAGCTTGCTCAGTGCGCCGGACATCGAATACGTTGAATTTGCCAAGGACGACGCGACGCTGTTCTTTCGCCTGGGCTCGCGCCTGCTGACCTCGCGGCAGTTGACGGGGCAGTTCCCCAACTACGAGGCCGTGCTGCCCAAGGAGCACAACAAGAGCGTCAGCGTGCGCACCAGCGAGCTGCAGTCGGCTATTCAGCGCGTGGCGCAGTTTGCCGACGAGCGCTCGGGCGCCATCAAGATGCGCTTTGAGAAGAACGAGGTGCGCGTCAGCTCCAGCTCCACCGAGACCGGCGAATCCGAGGACTCGATTGAGACCGATTACGACGGCGAGACGCTCTCCATCGGCTTCAACTCGCAGTACCTGGTGGAATTCCTGAAGGCCACGGAGAGCGACACGGTGCGCATCGAGTTCAAGGACTCGCAGTCGGCCGGGCAGCTCCGCCCCGAGGGAATCGACGAGTACAAGTACCGCTACGTCGTGATGCCAATGCGCATCTGAGGATAGCCTGAGGAAAATTTTTCGGCGGAGCCCACACGGGCTCCGCCATTTTGTTGGTGTGGATAAAGGCCCGAAGAAGCGCGTTTTCTCTAGTGTTTTCTTATCCATCGTGCGGCGGAAAATACTATCTGAAAGGGCACAATCAACAGGGACGAAGAGATGGCGCAAAAGTCGGTTTTAACTGTATTAATATCAATTACTTACAAAGAGTCACGCGGAGGCGTTTTGTGCTAAAATAAGGGTATGGCACGGCAGCCTGGAAAGGCCCTTCTTTCCATGTCTGCCGGCGGAAAAGAGACGACCCCACTCGTGGACGAAGACAACACACAAAAGAACGGCAACGGCACGAACGGCGATTACAACGCGGACTCGATTAAGGTCCTCAGCGGCATGGCGCACGTGCGCAAGCGTCCGGCCATGTACATCGGCTCCACGGGCGAGAGCGGCCTGCACCACCTGGTGTACGAGGTGGTGGACAACTCCGTGGACGAGGCGCTGGCCGGTTATGCCGATCGCGTCGATGTGACCATCCTGAGCGACAACTCGGTGACCGTGGCCGACAACGGCCGCGGCATTCCCGTGGACGAGATGGAGATTGACGGCGAGCGTTTGCCTGCGGCCGAAGTGGTGATGACGCGGCTGAACGCCGGCGGCAAGTTCGACAGCTCCACCTACAAGGTGAGCGGCGGATTGCACGGCGTGGGTGTGAGCTGCGTGAACGCCTTGAGCGAACACCTCGACCTAGAGATCTGCCGCGACGGCGCGGTGTGGGAGCAGGAGTACAGCGAAGGCGTCGCCATCACCAAGCTGACCAGGACCGGCACGACGAAGAAGCGCGGCACCACCGTGCACTTTATGCCGGACAAGAAAATCTTTACGGCCACGGAGTACAACTACGACACGCTGGCCAACCGGCTGCGCGAGCTGGCGTTTTTGAATAAGGGCCTGCTGATCACGCTGACCGATGAGCGCACCACCGACCAGAAGACGGGCGAGGCCAAGCGCGCGGAGTTCAAGTTCAACGGCGGCATCGCCGAGTTCATCAAGCATTTGAACAAGGGCAAGAGCGTGTTGCACGAAAAGCCCATCTATATGGAATCGGCCGAGAAGGATGGCCTGTCCATTGAAGTGGGATTGCAGTACAACGACAGCTACAGCGAAAACCTTTTCAGCTTTGCCAACAACATCAACACCGTGGATGGCGGCACGCACCTGCAGGGCTTCCGCTCGGCGCTGACGCGCACTATCAACGCCGCCGGGCAGTCGCTGGGACTCTTCAAGGACCTGAAGGAAAACCTGAGCGGCGACGACGTGCGCGAAGGACTGGTGGCGGTAATCAGCGTCAAGCTGCCGCAGCCGCAGTTCGAGGGGCAGACCAAAGGCAAGCTGAACTCGGACATCGCGGGCCAGGTGCAGGCGTTCATCAACGAGCGGCTGGGCGGCTTCTTTGAGCAGAACCCGGCGGTGGCGAAAAAGATCATCAATAAGGCGATTGAGGCGGCACGTGCCCGCGAGGCGGCACGCAAGGCTCGCGACCTGACGCGGCGCAAAAACGTGTTGGACAGCGGCGGGCTGCCGGGCAAGCTGGCCGATTGCAGCGAACGCGATCCGGCACGCTGCGAGGTTTATCTGGTCGAGGGTGAGAGCGCAGGCGGCACGGCCAAGCAGGGCCGCGACCGCCGCTTCCAGGCCATCCTGCCACTGAAGGGAAAAATCCTGAACGTGGAGAAGGCGCGCTACGACAAGATGCTGGGGCACGAGGAAATCCGTGCCATGATTACCGCCTTCGGCAGCGGCATCGGCAAGGAAGACTTCGACCCGGCCAAGTTGCGCTACGGCAAGATCATCCTGATGACCGACGCCGACGTGGACGGATCGCACATCCGCACGCTGCTGCTGACGTTCTTCTTCCGCCACATGCAGGACCTGATCAAGCGCGGCAACATCTTCATCGCGCAGCCGCCGCTCTATCGCATCAAGAAGGGGCGCTTCGAGCAATACATCAAGAACGACGCTGAGTTTGTGCAGGTGATGATCAAGCGCGCCAGCGAAGGCCTGATTGTGCGTTACGGCGAGGGCGCGGCCAAACTGGAAGGCAGTAAGCTGGCGCAGTTCATGACGCGGCTGAACGAGTACCTGGGATACATTGACAAGGTGGACAAGCGCCTGCGCAATGAGCGCGTGACGGAGATGCTGCCCAGCTTTGAGCTGAGCAAGCGCGACGAATTTACCGGCACGGCAGACGCAACCCCGGCGCACATCGCCAAGATCGAAGCGACGCTGAAGGCCATCCAGAAGGAAGAGCAGTTCATGGACGTGCGCTCGGTCTTCAACGACGAGCAGCAGTTGTGGGAGGTGCGCTTTGTGAACTCGCAGGGCACGCCGCACAGCATTGGCTGGGGGCTGGTGAACAGTCCCGAGTACAAGCAGATGATGCGCAGCCACAAACAGATTGCGGAGTTCATCCAGCCGCCGTTCGTGGTGGAGTGGGTGAAGGCCGTCGTGGCGGAAAAAGAAGAGGACGACACGATCAGCGAGGCCGAGAAGGCCGGCGCCGATAAGATCGAGGGCAAGACGATCAAGGGCGGCACTCCGACGCGAGTGGTGGGCAAGGCCGCCAGCCGCGAGCCGGTGGAGAAGCTGACCCTGCGCGACCTCTTCGACTTTGTGCTGGAGCAGGGGCGCAAGGACTACCAGATTCAACGCTACAAGGGGCTGGGAGAGATGTCTGCCGAGCAGCTTTGGCAGACGACGATGGATCCCGAGCGCCGCACCCTGCTGGAAGTGAAGCTGGAAGACATGACGGAGACCGAGGCCATCTTCACCACACTGATGGGCGAAAACGTGGAGGCGCGCCGCAAGTTTATCGAAGACAACGCGCTGGACGTGAAGAACCTGGACATTTAGCTCCGCGACAGAAACACGAACGCCGCAGACGCTTAATTGCGCTGCGGCGTTTTTGCGTGTGCAAAAAGCTGTGAATCGGTGCGCTAAGCGCGGCCGGCGAAGTCGCGCGTCTCCGTGCTGACCTTGATCTTTTCGCCGGACTTGATGAAGAGCGGCACGCGGATTTCGATGCCGGTCTCCAGGGTGGCAGCCTTGGTGACGTTGCCGCCGCCGGCGGTGTCGCCGCGCGCGCCCGGCTCGGTGTAAGTGACGGAGAGCTCGACCTGGTTGGGCAGCTCGATGCCGATGGGCGAGCCGTTGAACTTGACGACCTCGATGATGGCGCCTTCAAGGAGGAAGTCGAGAGCGTCGCCAATCATTCCCGCGCCCAGTGTGTGCGTCTCAAAGCTGTCCTGGTCGAGGAAGTGAGAGCCGTCGCCATCGCTGTAAAGATAGCTGGCCTTCACCTGATCCAAGTCGGGCTCCTTGAACTTGTCGCTGGCCTTGAAGGTCTTGTCGAAGACGGCGCGGGTGAGCAGATTGCGCATCTTCAGGCGGACAAGCGTCTGCCCGCCGCGGGCGGTGGGGGTGTTCACCTCGGCATCCAGGCAGTGGTAGGGCACGCCATCGAGCTCGAAAAACATCTTGCGCTTTATGTCAATTGCATCCAGTAGTGCGGCCATGTTTCCTCTCACAAAAACGGCGCACATCGCGGCGCGCCTGCCCAATAAGAATATCAGCCGCAGGGCGCGGCAGGCGAGGGGGACGAGGCGGATACTTCGATAACAGGCGAGGAGTTTGAGGGCGAAGTCGCGGCAAAGACCCAGCGCTCGCCCAGCAAGGGATGCGCTGTGAACAGCCGCTCGAGTATGGCAACGGCGGCCAACTGGAAGGCCATGCCGATCAAGCCGACGAGATTAAAGCGGCACCAGCGGACAAACACCGTGCGCACTGGCGCTGCAAAGAACGAACTCACACTGGCGCTCATGGCAGCGGCTCCTGGCGGCTCAGTTCTCCGGCATGGCGCAGGGTGGAAAACATCGCCATGGCAAACATTCCCATCGAGGCGATAAGGCCGCCGAGATCGAAGAGCAGCAGGCGATGGCCGGCGACGTGGCACCAGGGGCTGCGCAGCAGGGCCAGGTTGCCAAGGCAGAGAAGCAGGCGGATTTCCGTTGGGCCAAAGATTCCTTGCGACAGATGGAAGCGGCCGACGGTATGCGTTGCCAGATAGCTCTCTCCGCTGAGCAGCAGAAAGGCGACCAGCATGATGGCCGCCGTTGCCGGATGCAAAAAACCGGAGAAGGCGAGCCCGCCCATCAGCGCAATTGAGCCAAAGAGGTCAGCCATGTGGTCCACGTAAAAGCCGTAGCGGGGTCGCTGCTGATTGCGCACGCGCGCCAGCGTGCCATCCAGGCTATCGCCCAGCCAGTTCATGGCGATGCACAGGATTCCCACAAGGAGCCATCGGCGGTCGCGGGAGGCAAAGGCGTAGTAGGCCCCTGCGGCGATTTGTGCAAGCAGGCCAAGGCCGGTGAGCTGGTCGCTGGTGAGCCACGCGGGCGCGCGGTGCGCCATCCAAACCAACGCACGCTTTTCTACCTGGGCGCTCAGCGAGTGGTTGATGCGAACTTCCGGCGTGTAGTGTGTGGTGGTCATCGCGGGTTCCTTTCACGGTTGGCATTGGAGTGCGCTTGCGCGGCGTGCAGTGCGTTGCAGCTTGCGTGCAGAGTGAACTCCAGCGACTCACGTGGAATGCTCTGGACAAAGGGTCCGATGAGCCAACCCAAGCCGCGCGGCACATCGCGCGTCAGCGATACGGTTTCCAGTTGCAGGTAGAGTCCGCCGTCGGCCTCGGCGTAGCTCCAATCACTGCGCAGCCTCCAGAGAAAGCCATGCGCTTCGGCTTCTGTGAGCGCATTCTCTGCGCCAGTGCCGGGAGAAGCGATCTCCACAATGCGTGTACTGCGAGAAACGGTGTAGCCAAGCGTGGGCGAAGGGCGCAGATGGTCAACCTCGTACTCGGTGTCCAGCACAACGGTGAGCACCTTTTTCTGGAGCAGCCGTAGCGCGATGTGACTGTGCGCCGCGCCGGAGGGAAGGGCTTCACTGGTTAGCACGCGGGCCGCGGCGACCTGCGGCGCGTAGATGCGCGGGTAAGAGCCAATATCGCGAAGTATGCGCTCGAAGTCCTGGGCGCGGGCTCCGGCGACAAATGCTGAGCCGCGCCAGTGATGCAGCATGGCTCCGGAGACGTCTGCGTCCTTGGGTGTCAGTGCCTCAATGAGAATTTCTCCTCGGCGCAGACGTGCTCTTTCATCGGTAGTGAGTACGACGAAGGTCTCCGGCGAGCGGTGCTGCCAGGCCAGGCGGCGATCGAGTGCGGCGCTGTGCTGCTCGAAGACAGCCGAGGCCTGGGCCGTAGGGGCGACAAAGGCGGCGAGCGGCGCACAGGCGAATGCAATCAGCAGCGCGATACCTGTGACGAGCTGGTTCATCCTGCGGCGATACAAGATGTATGTGCGAGTTGGGGGTAAAGTCTGGTGTCTCATGCGGCGACCATACGAGAGAGTGGCCGAAGCGGCAATCCCCGGCAGGTGAAACAATCGGCATAAAATCCTCACGGTGCAAGTGATTGGTGAGCGGAGGCTTGGGCGTATTTCTCCATCGTCAAAGGGCTTGGGTGTAGGCGGAGAATTCGATACACTGGCGGCACCAATGAGCAGCCATCCCTCGGATTCCGGGCCCAGCACGCGCGGCTATCGCTTTGCCAGCTTTGAGGTTGACGTGCGTTCGGGCGAACTGCGGCGGCAGGGCATTCGCCTCAAGCTGAACGCGCAGCCCTTTCAACTGCTGTTGTTGCTATTGGAACGGCCAGGCGAGGTGGTGACGCGCGAGGAGATCTGCCGAGCACTATGGCCCGAGGGCACGTTTGTGGATTACGAGCACGGCGTGAACTCCGCGCTGAACCGCCTGCGCGAGGCACTGAATGACACGGCCAGCCATCCGCGTTATGTTGAGACCCTGGCGCGGCGAGGTTACCGCTTTCTTCTTCCGGTGGAGCGGATCGAAGACCTTGGAGAAACCCCGCCGGTACCGCCTCCGGTGAATGCCGAGGCAGGCGGCTCAGAAGCCGAAGCAGAGGCCACAGCGATCCTCGCTTCGCCCGGCGAGTTGCCAAAGGCCAGCACGCAGATGGTGACCGTGCTCTTCCTGCTGCTGCAGGGGATGTACGCTGCCATGTATGTAGGCGCGCTGGCCAATCTGCCGGAGATTGACGACCTGCTGAGTGCCTTGCACGCCTGGCCGCACACCTACACGCTGATTGTGTTGACGGCTGCGTTACTGCTGCCGGTGCGAGCCTTCGCCATCTTCCTGGTCACCTTCCACGCTCCCGGCGTGCGAGAGAAGTTCCTGCGCCTATGGCCGGCCACGCTGGTGGCGGACATTCTGTGGGCGGCCTCGCCTTTTCTGCTGCTGCATCACATCAACTTCGGTCTGGCGCTGGCCGCCACGGTCATCCTGGTGTATTCGCCGTTTGCGCAGCGCGCGCTGGTGCTGATGGGTGCAGGCAACGTGGAACGGCAGCTTGGATGACCTATCAAGCCCATGGCGTGCGCAAGATGCAGGGCGCAAGGCGCATCGCGCCGTCCCTCTTCCACGGGCCGCTCATTCTGTTGGCTTGTTTACGGCATCACCAGTAAGACGGACGGGCAAAATGCCGCAACAGATGTTACAAAGGTAGGCAGGCCATTATGTCCGAGGAAAAGATACCTAAACCCGTACGAGCGCATCACCTGATAGCCCTGGCATTGCTGCTGGCATTTGCCGCGCAGTGCGGATGGTTTATTTACTCCGTGCCGCTGACGCAGGTGGAAGCCGAACAGGTACTGCGCGGCGTGGCTCGCTGGCAGTTGCATCCTGCAACCGAGGCCGCGCAGCCCCCGCTGACCCCGCTGGTGGCCGCCGCGGGTGTGGCCGTGCTGGCGCGGCATGGGCAGGCAACAGACCTGTTCTGGCTGGACCGTCACCGCTGGCTCATCCGTGCTCCGTTTCTGCTGGCGGGCCTGTGCCTGGGGCTTTCGCTCTATTATGTGGCGCGGCGGCTGTATGGCGGCGCAGGAGGATTTGTAGCTCTTGGGCTGTTTGCCTTCTGCCCCGGCATGGTGGCGCGCTCCGCGCTGGCCGGCGGACAGATCTTTGCTAGCTGGGGCGCCTTTGGAATAATTTTTACGGCCATCGCCACGGCGCACACCCTCTACGCACCGCGCGAGGTCATCCTGTGGAACTGGAAGCGCATCGGATTGCTGGCCGTGGCCATCACCTTTGCCGTGGGTTCCAGTTGGCCGCTGGTGTGGCTGCTGCTGCCGGCGGCGGGCTTCATGCTGTGGGCGGTGCCGCACCGGCGCATTGCGGCCATGGTGATTCTTGCAGCGGGTGCAGTGCTAGCCTCCGTGGCGCTGGCTGTGTGTGAGCTGGGCAACCTGGCGGCTTTCAACGCGGGTGCGGCGCATGCCTTCAGCATGGGCAGCAGCGCGCAACTGCCGCGGGCGCAGGTGCTGGGACGCATGATCTTCTTCTTTTTTGCCGACGCCGCCCCCGGTGCCTTGCTGCTGAGTGGCGTGGTGCTGGCCGCATGGTGCGCATGGCGGCGGGTACGCTTCTTCGGCAACACGGCGCCACTGATGGTTTTTGTGCTGCTGGTGGCCATGGGGTTGTTCTTTCCAGAGAGCGGCGCCAGCACGGTGTTGTTTGCCAGCGTGCCGTTCCTGCTGCTGTTTGTGGGCGGGGTCATGGCCGATCTGATTGAGAGCCGCTGGCAGGCTCCGGCACTGGCCGTTGTGTTTGCCGTCATGGCAGCGCAGGCGGCCTACAGCGTCAGCGGACTGATGCGCGTCTTCAGCAAGAACTTTTAACTCCCCGTCGCCCAGAGAACAAAGCCACATCCGGGCTCGCGCAGTGCGATAATCAACAGCGGCATGACCACTTATGTTGCGGCCGTCGAACGCCTCTACGCCCTGGGGCATGAACTGCATCACGGACCCTCGCGCAAGTTCGACCTGGCGCACATGCGCCTGCTCTGCGGTGAACTGGGCGATCCTCAACTGAAGACGCCGGCTGTGCTAGTGGCTGGCACCAACGGCAAGGGCTCCACGGCGGCTACACTGGCCAGCATACTGAAAGCCAGCGGACACCGCACCGGCCTTTACACCTCACCCCATCTTCTCAGGATCAACGAGCGCATCCAGCTCGACGGGCGGCCCATCCCGGATGAGGCCTTTGCCGCCACCTACGACCGCGTGACCACAGCAGCGCAGGAGCTAGTAGAGGGCGGCGTGCTGCCCCACCTGCCAAGTTTCTTTGAGACCCTGACGGCAATGGCCTTTGATTACTTCGCCCGCGAGCAGGCGGAGATTGCTGTCCTTGAAGTGGGCATGGGCGGCCGTCTGGATGCGACCAACATCGTTGAGCCGATCGTCTCCATCATCACGGATATTGATCTTGATCATCAGAATTACCTGGGCGACACCATCGCGGCCATCGCCGGAGAAAAGGCCGGCATTTTGCGAGCCGCACGCCTGGCTATTACCTTGCCGCAGCATCCAGAGGCGAACCAGGTATTGGGCGAGCGCATGATGGAGCTGGGCGCGCATGCGGTGAGCGCCACTCGCAATCTTCCACCGCTGGTGCCGGGAGCAGACGCCGCAATATCGTTTGCCGCAGGGGCCACGCGCTATCCGTTGCAGGTGCTGGGGCAGATGGTGGAGATCGCATCGCCGCTGGTGGGCCGCCACCAGTTACGCAATCTCGCACTGGCCATCACGGCCGCCGAGGAGTTGGCCGGGCTGGGCTATCGCATTACGGCCATGAGCATTGCGCAAGGTGTGCGGCAGACCGCGTGGCCGGGCCGCTTCCAGCGCTTGGCGGCTACATCCAGCCGACCAGAGGTGGTGCTGGATGTGGCACACAACCCCGCCGGTGCCTGGGCGCTGCGCGCCGCGCTTAGCGAGCAGTATGAGGGGCGGCCCATGGTTCTGCTGTTTGCCGCCATGGCCGATAAGGCCGTCGCGCAGATGGCGCAGATTCTGTGGCCAGCCATGCAGCGCGTGGTCTTGACGCGCGTCAGTGGCAATCCCCGGGCCGCCCAGGTTGCGGAGCTGGCTGCGCTGGCCGCTGAGCTCGGCGTGCCTCACTCGGAGGCTGCCACCGTGCCGGAAGCCGTGTCCCTTGCCTGCCAGCAGGCACACGAACTGGGCGCGGAGGCGTTGCTGGTTGTGGCGGGCTCCATCTACCTGGCCGGTGAAGCGTTGCCTACGCTCGCGGAAGCTGATGCAAAATCATGATGCGATAATCACTGCTCCTTCAGTATGCTTTACTGGCAGGATGAAAGAGCAGGAGCAATGAAGGGAATTCTGGCCAGAGCGGCGTTGTTTGTGGCCTTTGCCGCCAGTGCGGTGGGTGCCATGGTCACCTTCCGGTATGCGGGCTTTGGTGTGCTGGCGGTGATCATCGTCAGCTACATGTGCGTGCTGGTACTGGTGCTGGCCATCGTGCTGAATTATCCCCGGCAGTCGCACATGGCCGTGGTCAACGAATTTGCCGACGAGCTGCAGGCGCGCGGCCTGCTGGTGTATTCCACGTACCGCGCCGACCGCGCCTTTCGCGTAGAGGCCCTGGGCGAAGACGGGCCGCATTACTTCCTTGAGCTGGAAAACAACGATGGCGTGCTGCACCTGAACGGCGTGTACCTGTACGACTACGAGCCCGGGCCGCAGAGCGTGCGCCATTTTCCATGCACGGAGTTCACCGTGCGCACCCACGCCATGGAAGGCTATGTGGTGGACCTGTTGTGCGGCGGACTGGTGATTGAGCCCGAGGTTGAAGCTCCGCCCTTTACGGAAGATGATTTTGCCGAGGGTCGCGTGCCCGCCGATGGCGAGATTCTGAGCCGTATCAGCTACGACGAAGTGCGCGCCCAGCGGCTGGCAGCTCGCCAGCCCGTGCAGTAACCTTCAACTATCAGGCAAAGCTGTTTGCGTCCTGCCTCAGTGGCCGCCGTGGTAGGGGTGGTTGTTGAGGATGGTGAAGGCCCGGTAGATTTGCTCGGCCGCAACTGCCCGTGCAAGCTCATGCGGCAGCGTGACGCGCCCCAGGGAAAAGCGCTGCGCCGCGCGCTTCAGCAGCGACTCGCTCCAGCCATCGGCGGGTCCAATGGCAAAGATCAGCTCCTGCGAGCCGCGCTGCTGATGGGTACGCACAAACTCCGCCAGTTCCTCGCTCGTCCACAGTGTGCCGCGTGAATCCAGCGCGACGAGCACGGGAGCCGTTCGCCCCGGACGCTCCAGCAGCTTGACCAGCGCATCCTCCGTCGACAACTCCGCGCTCTCCGTGGGTGAGTAGCGCGCCGCGCGCAGGATGAAGTCGGCGGCAATGGCCTCGGCATGGGCATCCTTGGCTCCGCCACGGCGTCGCGTAATCGAGATGAGGCGTACCTTCATGGGACTCCGTTGCCCTGGAAACAGTTGCGGCTGCCGTCGTGGCCATAGTGCAATCAAAAGAACAGCGCGGACCACGCGGGCCCGCGCCGTGCAGAGCTCAACGAACTACTTGCGCTTGGCGGCCTTCTTTACGGCTTTCTTGACCGCGGGCTTCTTTGCGACAGGCTTTTTCACCGCTGCCTTCTTCGCAATTGTCTTCTTCGCGACGGTCTTTTTGGCCGCAACCTTCTTTACCGTCGCCTTCTTGGCTGCGGGCTTGGCGGCTTTCTTGGCAGCCTTCTTCACGCTCTTCTTCGCCACAACCTTCTTTACCGCCGCTTTCTTAGCAGCAGGCTTCTTCGCCACGGCTTTCTTTGCGGCAGGCTTCTTCACGGCAGCCTTTTTGGCTGCCGCAGCTACAACCACGGGCTCGGGTTCGGCGGCCGCTACTGGCTTCGGCTTACCCAAAAGCTCTTCGGCCGTCACCCGGTGAGCGCTCTTCCACAGCCTTTCCAGGTCGTAGTAGGCGCGGCGTTGCGCGTTGAAAATGTGCACCACAAAGTCCACATAGTCGAGCAGGATCCACTCGGCCGTGTTGTAGCCTTCGCGGGCGTTGGGCTCCACGTGCAGATCCTTGCTCAGGCGTTCATCCACCTCATCGGCAATGGCCTGCACCTGCCGCGGATTGCTGCCGCTGCAGATGAGGAAGTAGTCGGTGAAGGTGCTGGACTCGTGCGGAAGCTGAAGGAGCGTAACGTCGAGGGCTTTCTTGTTGTTGACCGCCTCAAGGGCGACGGCAACCTGCTTGCGGATTTCCTGTGTTGACATGCAACTATTGTGCTGACTTTTGACCCGTCAAGGCAAGCATCTTCGTAGTTGACACTACTGGTGCGGCGGCTCGGGTGCGCCTGCCTCGGCCGGCCCGTCATACAATCCCACCCGCTGGATGTACTCGGCCACCGGTGGAGGAACCAACCGCTCCAGGCCGTGGCCGTTGCGCGCGGCGCGGCGAATGGCCGTGGCGCTGACATCGTTATAGACGCCCTCAAGCAGATGGATGCTGATGCCCTTGCCGGCAAACGCTCCGCTCTTATGCAGGCGGCGCGTGGCGGCCAGCGTGGGGCGCAACGACTCCGGCAGGGCCATGGCAACGCCATCCAAAGGAAAGCCCGGACGACTGGCAACGATAAACTCGGCGGCCTTCAACAGCTCAACGGGCTGACGCCACTTGGCGATGTGCTGAAAGGCGTCCATACCGAGGATGCAGAAGAGGCGCGTGGTGGACGGCAATAGATTGCGCAGACGGTGCAGGGTATCCACCGTGTAGCTGGCCTGTGCGCCAGAGGCGCGAATGCTCTCCGGGGCTTCCAGCAGTGACGGTACAAAGCGCGGCTCGCCCTGCAGGGCCAGCGCCAGCATGGCGTAGCGATGATAAAAGTGCGTGACCCGCTGTTTGACCTTGAGCGGCTGCACAAAGGCAGGCACAAAGTAGATGCGGTCGAGTTGGAAGCGCTCGATGGCGGCGCGCGCGACGGCCAGATGGCCCAGGTGCACGGGGTCGAAGGTGCCGCCGTAGAATGCGACGCGTTCCAGAGTGGGGTGGGAAGGAAGACTCATGAGGGCTCAAAAAAATGCGGCGCGGACCCGCATACACAGGCCCGCGCCGTGGTTGGGTTCAAACTACTTCTTGGCGGCCTTCTTCGCCGGCTTCTTCGCGGCCTTCTTGACAGCCTTCTTCACGGCCTTCTTAGCAACCTTCTTGACAGCCTTCTTCGCAGCCTTTTTCGTAGCCATTGGTATTCTCCCTTTTGATTTTGGTTTTAGTTTGGTTCTGGGCTTGGCCGCCTTGACGGCTTTGACCGGAACCTCTTCTTCACCGACCGGGGGCCGGCGAACCTGTTCGACACGCTTTGCCATGGCCCAGGCCAATTCATCGACCCCGGCTCCGGTGACGGCGGAGATCTCGTAAAATTCGAGACCAAGCTTGCGCGCGTGCTTGCGCAGCTTTTCCACCTTCGCCGGATTCGCGGCGTCCATCTTGCTGGCCACCACGAGCATCGGCTTGCGCTCCAACCCAGCACCGAACTTTTTCAGTTCGCGCTGGATCACGTCGAAATCCTTGACCGGATCGGGCCGCCCACTGGCATCCGAGCAATCCACCAGATGCACCAGGCAGCGGGTGCGTTCAATGTGCCGCAGGAACTGAGTGCCCAGTCCCAGGCCATCGCTTGCACCCTCGATCAATCCGGGAATGTCGGCAACCACAAAGCTGACGACATTCGGCATCTCTCCCAGTGCCACCACGCCAAGATTCGGCTGCAAGGTGGTAAAGGGGTAATCCGCAATCTTTGGCCGCGCGGCCGAAATGCGAGAGATCAAGGTGGACTTGCCCGCGTTCGGGTAACCCACCAGTCCCACGTCGGCCAGCAGCTTCAACTCCAGCCGCAGGTGTAGCTCTTCCCCCGGCCGGCCCGGCTCATGCTCACGCGGAGCCTGATGCGTTGGCGTGGCAAAGTGCTGATTGCCTCTTCCACCGCGTCCGCCGCGCGCCACAACGATGCGCTCGTTGGGCTTGCTGAAATCATGCACCAGGTCACCGGTCTCTTCGTTATAGACCATGGTGCCCACCGGAACCTTCAGCGTGATGCTTTCGCCTTCCGGCCCGGTGCAGTTGGAGCCTAGCCCGTGACGTCCGCGCTGTGCCTTGTACTCGGGATTGAAGCGGAAGTGTACGAGTGTGTTGTGGCGTTCACTGGATTCCATGAAGACATCGCCACCACGTCCGCCGTCTCCGCCGCTCGGTCCTCCACGGGGAACAAACTTCTCACGCCGGAAGGCCATGCAGCCGTTGCCGCCACCACCGGAGGCAACGCGAATTTTTGCTTCATCTACGAACATTGATACCTATGAACTACTGTCTGGGATATTTCACCATAAGTGGTGCAAGAAAAGTAGATGGCAAATAGAGAAAGTCTAAACATTGACACATCTCAATGTTATTTGGCGAGCCTCGTGCTTGGAGTGTGGCGCACTACCAGTGAGAGGGAATGCAGTGCACGCCGTGAGGCGCGAGAAAAACACACGCGTTTCATCCGCTGTTCATGCGGCTTTGCGATGCATCGCGTGCGGAAGAGAAATGCGCGCAAAAATATCAGCCGCCGCGCAGTCTGTAAACCATGAAGGAAAGGGCAAAGGGAGTGTAACGCCCGGGCGAAAAAAATATTTTGCAAAACACTTGCATTGGGTCGTGCAACGGTCAAAGTGAGAGCCAAACGTTGCCGGCACGCACAAAGGCCCCGCCGCGAGGGCGAGGCCTTGATGACAAAAACTCGCGATGGCTTACGCCTTGGCGAGGGGATCGATGGCGACAAACTTGCCGAGCTGACCGCGATCGACGAACTTCACTTTGCCGTCCACCTTGGCAAACAAAGTGTCGTCCTTGCCGCGGCCAACGTTGAGGCCCGGCTTGATGCGCGTGCCGCGCTGACGGACGATGATGCTGCCGCCGGTGACCGTCTCTCCGCCAAAAGCCTTGACGCCGAGTCGCTGCGCGTTCGAGTCGCGGCCGTTGCGGGATGTTCCTTGACCTTTCTTGTGTGCCATAACAGTTTCCTTCCGTGGCGCTCCGCCAAGGGCGCCTTAAAAATCAAAAACTACTTCTTCGTGGATTTCTTCGCAGCGGCCTTTTTCGCCGGAGCCTTCTTGGCCGGAGCCGCAGCTTTCGCAGCAGCCTTCGGTGCCTCGGGCTCAGCCGCAACCTTCTTCGCCTTGGGAGCCTTCACCGCGAGCTCGGGAGCCTTTTCGCTCTTGCCGCCCGCCGAAATCTCGCTGATGCGAACCTGGGTGAACGGCTGCCGATGACCGTTCAACTTTTTGTACTGCTTCTTGCGCTTGAAGTGGAAGACCAGAATCTTGTCGGCGCGTCCATCGCCCAGCACCTGGCCGACAACCTTGGCATCTGCAACCTTGCCCAGCTTGCCGTCCTCGGCGCTGACCGCCAGAACTTCGAACTCGATCTGGCCGCCATCATGGGCCGCCTTTTCAATCTTCACAACGTCGCCCGGAGCGACGCGATACTGCTTACCGCCAGCGCGGATCACCGCGTACATAGCAAAGCCTCCATCCATCAAATCTACGCCCTGGCGCGCCCTGCGGCGGCCCCTGGCGGAGCCCATCTGTAACCAATTCTTTGTGCGTGCACTTCCTCGTAGATCGATTGATCTGAAGAGGGACTGGTCTTGCGTGGCGCCGCCGAAACCAACGGAGCGCGACCAGCCTGATGCGAGGTGCCCCTGACGGGGCCTAGCAGTACAGGCAAACCATTAAATTCTAACGTTTTCCTCAGGCCGAGGTCAAACCCGTAGTCGGCTCAGCCCGTGACACGCGCCACCACCACGGTCATATCGTCGAACTGGGGCGCTTCAGCGGTAAAGGCATCGGCGGCGGCGATGATGCGGCGGACCATCTCAGCCGACGGCTGGCCGTGGCAGTTCTTCAGCGTTTCCAGCAGCTTATCCTCGCCCCACTCCTCGTCGCTAGCGTCCATGGCTTCGCTGATGCCGTCGGTGTAGGCGGCCAGAATGTCACCCGGAGCAAGCTGCACCTGCGCCTGGGTGTAGGGGAAGCTGGGCAGCATTCCCACCACCGTGCCCCCGGCCTCCAGGCGGCGCAGTTGCCAGCCTTCCGCCGCCGGGGTCAGCAGCATGGGAGGGTTGTGTCCGGCGTTCACGTAGGTCAGCAGCCGCGACTTTGGATCGTATTCGGCAAAGAAGAAGGTGGCGTAGCGCTCCGGCGAGCTGACCTCGTAAACGAGCTGGTTCACCCTGGCAACAACGGAGGCCAGATCCTCCGGCCCGGTCACTGTTTGTCCGCGCAGGCTGGCCTGCAGGCTGGCCATCATCAGCGCGGCGGAGATGCCTTTGCCGCTGACGTCGCCGATGGCGATGCCGAGTCGTCCGCCGGGCAGCGGCAGAAAGTCGTAGTAGTCGCCGCCAACGCCGCGCGCGGGACGGCAGGCGCCAAAGTAGTCCAGCCCATTGACCTCCGGCAGAATCTGCGGGAAGAGGCGCTCCTGTACCTGGCGGGCGATCTCGACCTCACGCTTCATGGCCTCGCGCTGCGCGGCCTCTTCGGCGAAGGCGCTGGTCAGCCTCGCGTTTTCCAGCGCAAGCCCGGTCTGCGTGGCCACCGAGGCGAGCAGTTGCAGATCGGTGCGGGAGTAAGGTTCCTCGCTGCGCTTCTGGCCGAGTGAGAGAAAGCCCTGCAAGCGTCCCGCTGCCTGCAAGGGGATGAGGAGCTCACAGCAAAGTTGAGCAAGTGCGTCGCGCTCGGTAGCATCGAGCAGCCCCGGGCGGTTTACCCAGTTGTTGGGATCGTCGAGATAAACGCGCTGCGGCTGCCGCGCTTCGTTGAGCTGATGCACGGTGGCTGAGTCCTGCGCGAAGCCGACCACGGGCGTGGTATCGAACCCCATCGCATAGGCTGGTTCATAGCTCCCCGTAGCCGCCGTCAGCACGGCAATCTTTTCCACGTGCAAGGACTCGGATATTTTGCGCGTCACGGTCTCCAGCAACGGATGCATCTCCACGATAGTGCGCACCTGCTCGCTCAGCTCCATGAGCAGATGCTCGGCGTTGTAGCTGTCGCGGAAGAAGCGGCGGTCCACCCAATGGCCCAGCCGCTTGGCGCCGAAGCCAACAAGGAAGATCAGTGGAATTCCAATGCCCATAACCGGCATCATGCGATGGGCATTCATGCCGGGATGATCTGCCAGTTTGACCATGCCAAGGGCCAAAGCGGCGGTAAGCAGTGCCTGCACCAGCCGGATGCCGCGTTGCGCCAGCGTATAGCGCAGTCCCTGGCGAACCACGACGCGAATGTCCATGGCGCGGTAAGCAACAATGATGTAGGCAAGCGTAACGGGGAAGAGCAGGGTCAGCGTCAGGCAGGGCAGCTCAATCCATCCGGGAAATTGATCCAGCCCTTTGTGTTGTATTCCGCTCGCAATGACCAGCGCAATCGAGGGGCCCAGTGACAACAACATGCCGCCATAGAGCAGCCGCAAACGGCGCCGGGCATCTTTTGTGCTGGCTACAAAATACTTGGCGATGATGAGGACAAAGAAGCCGAGGATGGCCGTAAGAATGATCATGCCGAAGAGCGGCGAGATGGCCTTGAGAGTGTCCGGCGGCAGAATACGGTTCAGCCTTGCCGTGGCGGCATAGCCACTCAGTCCGGCCTGCGACTCGATCATGCCAAGACAGGCCATCAGCAGCAGCGGACAGACGACCAGGTACTTCATCCACGGATGACGACGCTCAAAGGGAAGTTGTTCGGGAAAATACACGCCCAGCAGGAAGAGCCACAGCACCCAGGTGGCCGCAAAGAACCCCTTGTAAAGCACGGCCAGGTCGCTGGCGACTGTGCCGTTCAAATTCTCATAGCTGAGGCCGAATATCTGGCTGAAGCCGATGAGCAGGCCAAGAAAAATCCACGCCAGCCGTTCTTGAGGACGCAGCAATGCTACCGTGAAGCCCAACGTAATGCAGGTCACGGGTAGCAGGACGTGCAGCAGCAGGACGAACAGCCAGTGGTCGCTACCGCTGTGCACGCGCGCAACCAGAGGAATCTGAACGTGCTGTACTCCGCCGTTCTTATGGCGGACCGTGAGGCTAAGGCGATCCCCCGCGTGCGCGTCTTCAATGCTGCCGATAACCTGCGTGACGCGTTCAAAGGGCTTACCGTTCACCTCCAGCAACGTGTCGCCCTTGCTGACGCCTGCCTTGGCCGCCTCGGGCTCAACGTCGGTGATCACCGGCGCATTCCCGGACATGGAGCCGGGCGCCAGCACGCGGCCGATGTGGCCACTCATGTAATTCATCACAAAAATGACGTGGCGAGTCTCGTACAGGATGGTAATCAGCAGTAGCGCCAGCAGCAGGTAGAGCTGCGGCGAAATATTTCTGCGTGTGGCTGTCTCCTCCGGCATCGGCACCTTTCCCCGTGAACCAAAAGAATCGAGTCAGCAAAAATGTCCGGCTATCGCAAACCGATGAACAAAATTCAGTCCCGTCCTCGGTAGCGCAACTTCAGGTACAGGATGGCACATTGCAGGGCCAGCGTCACGGCGTTTGGCAGGATGACCGGCAGCAGGCGCAGCCATAGTCCATAGGCCAGCCACAACACGATGCCCACGGTGAAGATCAGCAGCGTACCAAGGTGGAGATCATCCGCCCGTTTGCGCTGCCAAACATGCAGCACCTGCGGCAAAAAGGCGATGGTCGTCAGGGTGCCTGCGGCGTATCCCACCAGCGTCGCAGCATTGGCCATCATCACGCCGCTCCGTAGCTCTTCCAAAAGAAGTAGGCGCTCATGCCAAAGCCGATGGTGATGACGATCCAGCGCACATGGGCATGCTTCATCTTCTGCGCAAAGAAGGCGCCACAATAGCCGCCTGTCAGCGCGCCCAGCACCATCACCCCGGCGTGGCCCCAGTAGATGACTCCCTTGGCGACGAAGGCGAAGATGGCGATGCCGTTACAGGCCGCCGCCTGCACCGTCTTGTAGGCGTTGATGCGGTGAATGTGCGTCATGCCCAGCAACGACAGCAGGGCCATCATCAGGATGCCTGCCCCGGCGCCGAAGTATCCGATGTAGAAGCCGACGAAGAGTTGTGCCGCCGCCGCGCTCTTGGTGGTCAACGGGGCTTCGCCGCCCTCCGGCCGTAGAGCCCGCGTGATATGGCCGCTGAAGGCGAACAACAGCGTCGCTGTAAGCAGCAGCCAGGGGATAAGGCGGACAAACGTCTGCTGCGGCGTGATGAGCAGCGTAAGCGCCCCGAGCAAGCCACCAACCAGTCCCGTGGCAAGCAGTGGGATGAGCACCTTGTGCGCCTCGTTGCCCTTCAACTCGCCGCGATAGGCGCCAATGCTGCCCATGATGCCGGGCCACAGGGCAATCGTATTGGTGGCGTTGGCCTGGATCGGCGGCACGCCCACCATCAGCAGGGCGGGGAAGCTGAGAAAGCTGCCGCCACCGGCAACGGAGTTCATCAGGCCGCCTACAACGGCAGCGGCAAACAGGAAAATGGCTTGGTGTAGTGTGGGCACGCCACTATTGTAAGCGAGGTGCAGCCCCGCGTGCGCCACCACAAATGTGGCGTGTGACACCAAGCCATTCGCCAACATTCAGAGTTTGATTATGGTGCCTTGGCCGCCGTGCTGCTGCGCGTGTAATGAAAGACCGTTGTTGAGCGCTTGCCGCCATCCAGATAGCTCCATGCCTCGTCGTGGTGGTCGGGGTCGAGGAAGTCGATCACCAGCCCCACCATGTGTCCGTCGTTGGGACCGATGTTGCTGCCATCCTTGAACTCGAAGACCAGCCGCGTCGGCGTGGACGACATCAGCTTCATCCGCGGCTGGTTGTGCGCCGCGCAGTAATGCGTCGCCAGCAGCTCGTCCAGGTCGGGATGAAACATGGTGACCATCTCATACGGAGTGCCTTCGGCCATCACGTGCATCAGGGCGCTGCCGCCGCCGGTCATGCGAACCTTTACCTGCGACACCTGCTCCTTGCCGTTTTCCACCACCGTGCCCTGCCACTGGCCAACCAGCGTCTTCAAGGTCTTCCACGCCTCAGTCTGCGCCACCGAGCGATGCTCGTGCTGTGCTGAGACCGCCACCGGGACGGCAGCGGCCAGGGCGGCCATCACCAGAACTTTACGCATTGAGTTAATCATCTCCACCTCCACAGGTGCGCAAGATGGTAGCACCGCGCGCATCACCATGAAAGCAGTGCGCGGAGAAAAAAGAAAACCCGGCCACCAGGACCGGGCTTTTATCTTGCAGTGAAACTGCTTATTCCTCACCGGGCAATAAATCGCCCAGCCGCTTACTCGTCCAGCAGCGTCGGTTCGTCGCCGTTGCCGTTGGTCTCCTCGCGTGGCAGCACCACGGCGGCAGCCACCTGGTCTTCACCCTCCAGTTGCAGCAGCTTGACGCCCTGGGTTGCGCGCCCCGCCTCGCGGATGCTGTCGGTGCCCATGCGAATGATCTTGCCGAACTGGCTGATCAGCATCGCCTGGCTCTCATCGCTTACCAGCAGGATGGCCACCACCCGGCCGTTCTTGGCCGTGGTCTTCAGGTTGATCACACCCTTGGCTCCGCGTCCGGTCAGGCGATAGTCATCCACCGGAGTGCGCTTGCCGTAGCCGTGCTCGCTGATGGTGAGGATCAGGTTCGGCGCCGGCACTTCGCCTTCCACGTTCTTCTTCTTGCCTTTGATGTCAGCCGCCAGATTCTTCGGCGTTACCACCATGCCGACGATGTAGTCCTTTTCCGCCAGCTTCATGCCGCGCACGCCGTAGGCGGGGCGTCCCATGCTGCGCACATCGGCCTCGTCAAAGCGTACGGCCAGGCCCAAGTGCGTGGCCAGCAGGATGTACTGCTCGCCGTCGGTAATCTGCGCGCTCACCAGCTCGTCGTCCTTCTCAATGCCAATGGCGATAATGCCGCGCGACATGACGTTGCTGAAGTCCTTGAGCGGAGTCTTTTTGACCGTGCCCGAGCGCGTGGCAAAGAAGATGTACTTGCCCTCCTCCTCCAGGTCCTTCACGTTTAGGAAGGCGCAGACCGATTCGCCCGGTTGCAGGCTGACCAGGTTGCCGATGTGGCGGCCCTTGCCGGCGGCGCTCACGTCGGGAATCTCGTACACCTTCAGCCAGTACACGCGTCCCGTGTTGGTGAAGATCAGGATGTAGTTGTGCGTGCTGGCCACGATCAGGTGCTCGACGAAGTCTTCTTCGCGCGTGCTCATGCCTTTGCGGCCGGTGCCGCCGCGGCGTTGCGAGCGATAGGTGCTGACAGCCGTGCGCTTCAGGTAGCCGGTGTGGCTTACGGTGACCGCGACCTGCTCATCGGCGATCAGGTCCTCGATCTGCAGCTCCTTGGCCTCATCCTGAATGACGGTCTTGCGCGGGTCGGCGTACTGCTTGCGGGTTTCCTTCAACTCCTCGGTCAGCACAGAGCGCAGCTTTTTGTCGGAGCTGAGGATGAGTTCGTACTCGGCAATGCGCTGCTTCTGCTCGTTCAACTCGGTCAGGATCTCGTCGATCGAGAGCCGGGTCAAACGGTGCAGTTGCAGTTCCAGGATGGCATCGGCCTGCTTGGTCGTGAAGGGATTCTCGGCGTCCACCACCGGCGGCTTACCCGAAAGGTTGATGGTGATCTTTTTGCCGGCGAAATAGGCGACAAGGTTCTCGCGGGCCTCGGCGCGATTGGCGCTGCCGCGAATGATGGCGATGACCTGGTCGAGGTGGTCGAGCGCCTTCTGGTAGCCCTCCAGAATGTGGGCGCGGTCGCGTGCCTTTTGCAGCAGGAAGGCCGTGCGCCGGCGAATGACGTCGATGCGGTGATCGATAAAGTGCTGGATGGCCTGCACCAGGCCCATCTCACGCGGCTGGCCGTTGACCACGGCCAAAAAGATCATGCTGAAGCTCTCTTGCAACTGCGTGTGCTTGTAGAGCTGGTTCAGCACGATCTCCGGCTGCGCGCCACGCTTCAGTTCGATGACGATGCGCATGCCGTCGCGGTCGCTCTCATCGCGGATGTCGCTGATCTCCTCGATGATCTTGTCGTTCACCAGGTCGGCGACGCGCTCAATCAGCCGTGCCTTGTTCACCTGGTAGGGAATCTCGGTGACGATGATGGCGTCGCGATCTTTGTTGAAGTGTTCGATGGCCACCTTGGCGCGCATCAGGAAGCGGCCGCGGCCGTTGGTGTAAGCGTCCTTGATGCCGCGGCGGCCGTGGATAAAGCCGCCGGTGGGGAAGTCCGGCCCCTGCACGATCTCCAGCACGCGCTCGAGCGAGGTCTTCGGGTCCTTCACCATCTCAATGGCCGCGTCCAGAATTTCGCCCAGGTTGTGCGGCGGAATGTTGGTGGCCATGCCCACGGCGATGCCGTTGCTGCCATTCACCAGCAGCGTGGGAAAGCGCGTGGGCAGCACGGTGGGTTCCACCGTGGAGTCGTCAAAGTTGGCGACAAAGTCCACCGTGTCGCGGTCAATATCGGCCAGCAGCTCGCTGGCAATGGCCGTCAGGCGGGCTTCCGTGTAACGGTAGGCGGCCGGCGGATCGCCATCCACGCTGCCGAAGTTGCCCTGCCCGTCCACCAGCGTGTAGCGCAGGCTGAAGTCCTGCGCCATGCGTACCAGCGCGTCATACACACTGCTGTCTCCGTGCGGGTGATACTTGCCCAGCACTTCACCGACCACCTTGGCGCACTTGACGTGCTTGCGGTTGTGCAGCAAACCCATGTCGTGCATCGCGTACAGAATGCGGCGATGCACCGGCTTAAGGCCGTCACGCACGTCGGGCAAAGCGCGGCCAATGATGACCGACATCGAATAGTCGAGATACGAGCGCCGCATCTCATCTTCAATGTTGATGGGCTGGATGTTCTGCGGAGGCAGGTTGCCGCCACTCAGCGGCAGCAGGGGGTTGTTGGTGTCGTCGGCCATCGGGAGTTCTGAATCTCTTTTCCGGGGCGCGCAACCCATCACGGGCCATGCGCCTCACAGTGGCACGGCGGATAAATTTCCCAAAATTTTGCGCCGCTGCGGACCGTGTTCCGGCCCCAAAACACCCCCATGGAATCGCTCCCCGGGGATTGGCGCTAAGCTACTGCACTGTGGGAAATTAGCCGCTGAAATGCACAACTGATTATAGCACGCCGAGGGGGCGAAAAGGCGGCGGAGAAGAAGATGTAAGTAGTCTTTTATTCAGCAGCTTACAAGTTGTACAGCGGAGGCCCTTGACAACCCCTTACAGCCTTTCGGAATCCACCCTGCGGCGGAACAATCCGCCGGTGGCGTAACTGACGGCAACAGCCACGGCCGAGCCGATGACAACCTCCATCGTGCGCTGCAAAGCGGCCTCCAGCCCGAGGTGCGCGGAGTGCGACGCGTAGGCGGGAAACATCACAATGGCCGAGGTGATGGGCGCAATCCGCCAACTGATGGGAACCTTCACCAGGTCGGCCGAAACGATGACCGCAACGGCCATGGCACCCAGCACGCTCCACTCCGAGCTGCCAAAAACTTTCAGGAAAACCATCGCCACCAGGCAGCCGATAAAAGTATTCAACATGCGGGAAACAAAAGCCTTCCACGCCGATTCCACCTTCACCTCGGTGACCACCACGGCGCTGATGACGCCCCACAGCGGATCCAACTTCAGTCCGGCCGAGAGAATCAGCCACACCAGCACGCCGCTGATAATCATGCGCGTGGCATAGCGCAGGCCGCTCAAGCGGCGCTGTGCCAGCAGCATCATCCGATACGAAGTTCTTTGCGCGGCTCGCAGTTTCATGCGCGATCCTGTTGCAACCATTGCCCAACTGCTCAACTGATTCCACCTGACTTTAGCGCAAGAAGCACGGCCGCCCAATATGCATCGAAGGCGGCCCAGCGTGCTTGCGCGGATTCTCTCTGCCTGATGTCTTGATTGTAATGGCCGAACCAGCGCGCAGCTTTATCGCTAATTTTTATGGCTGCGATGGAGAGGCAAAGAAAAACGCCCAAGGCTCATAGAGGCAAGCACTTGGGCGGACTATTCCAAAATGAACCGGGCATCCGATCTGCCGGTGCGCGGCCGGAGAAGCTAACTCATCCAGGCCAGCGCGCGGCTGATGTAGGCGCGCATATCGCGGCGGTGCACGACGGCATCGAGAAAGCCTTTTTCCAGCAGGAACTCGCTGCGCTGGAAGCCCTCCGGCAGCTTCTGGCGGATGGTCTGCTCGATCACGCGCGGGCCCGCAAAGCCGATCAGCGCACCGGGTTCGGCAATGTTGAGGTCGCCCAGCATGGCAAAACTGGCGGTGACGCCGCCCGTGGTGGGGTCGGTCAACACGCTGATGTACGGCACCTTGGCGTCATCCAGGCGGCCCAGCGCGGAGCTGATCTTGGCCATGGTCATCAGGCTGATGGTGCCTTCCATCATGCGCGCGCCACCGGTGGCGCTGATGATGACGAGCGGGATGCGTTCGTTTAGAGCCTTTTCCACCGCGCGGGTAATGGTCTCGCCGACGACGGCTCCCATGCTGCCGCCGATAAAGCCGTACTCCATGGCGCTGACCAGCACTTCGCGGCCTTCGACCTTGCCGCGCGCGTTGATGATGGCGTCCTTGCGGCCCGTGGATTTTTGCGAGGCCTTGACGCGACCCTTGTAGGGCTTCAGGTCGGTGAAGTTGAGCGGGTCGGTGGTTTCGAGGTTGCCGTCTTCTTCCGTGAAGACACCTTCATCAAACAGGTAGCCAAGGCGCGTGCGGGTGTCGATGCGGAAGTGCTTCTCGCACTTGGGGCAGACGTTGAGGTTGGCCTCAAGGTCCTTCTTCCAGATGATCTGGCGGCAGCCCTCGCACTTGACCCAAAGGCCTTCACTGCGAACGGTGCGCTCGCCACTCGAATCCAGTTGCTGCTCTTCGCGCTTAAACCAGCTCATGTGCCTCTCTTCTAGTACTCGATTCCCCGCTGCGCCTCGATGCCCTTCTGGTAGGCGTGCTTGACCTCGCGCATCTCGGTCACGGTGTCGGCCAGTTCGACAATTGTGGGGTGCGCGTTGCGCCCCGTCAAGATGACGTGGACCATCTCCGGCTTGCGGCGCAACACCTCGGCCACCTTCTCCGGGTCGAGCATCTTGTAGCTGATGGCGTAGTTGATCTCGTCCAGGATGACCAAATCCCACTGGCCGCCGAGGATGGCCTCTTCGGCCTCTTTCCAGCACTCTTCCACCATGCGCAGGTCTTCCGGATCGGTCTCCGCGCCGCCGACCTTCACGAAGCCGCGGCCCATCTGCTTCATTACGAAGTTATCGCCGAATGCCTGCACCGCGTCGAGTTCGCCGTAGTGCCAACTTCCCTTTAGAAACTGCAACATAAGGACCCGCAGGCCGTTGCCCACGGCGCGCAGGGCGGTGCCCATGGCTGCCGTAGTCTTGCCTTTTCCTGGTCCTGTATTGACTATGACCAAACCCTTACGGACATCGCCCATGGTGTTCTGTTAATCTCCTATTAACACGGACGTCTTCCGGGCGCCGGGCCGCCAACGATGAAACGGGCAGCCAGCCCCCCTCCGGTGCATGCACGATTGTATATGGTGCCGCCTTAAGCCGCACCCTTTCCGAGCATGGCCGCCAGCAGCGGCGGTGCCACAATGGCCCCTGCGCGTCCGGCTTAAAGATTGAGGATTTTGCTTTGCGCTTTACCGCCTTCCATCAACGTATGTTGCTCGCCTGCCTTCTGCTGGCCTCGGCCGCGGTTTTCTCTATTGACGCAATGGCCGCTGACGGCAAAACGCTCTTCGAGCAGAAGCGCTTCCACGCCCTGTATAACGTGGCGCAGGAGCGGTTGAGCCGCAATCCGCAGGATGCCGAAGCCCTGATGTGGATGGGCGCCGTTTATGACGCGAAGGGCGAGTACGACAAGGCGGTGGAGTACGGTCGCAAGGCCACCGAAGCGGCGCCGAACAGCGCCGAAGCGCATTGCCAACTGGCCGACACACTGGGCGACAAGGCCTTGAATCTGGGCATACTGGGCGGCGGAATTCCCGTGGCGCGGCAGATGCGGCACGAGCTCGACCTGGGCATTCAACTGGATGGGCGCAACATCCGCTGCCTGAAGGAAAGCATGGGGCTGTACGAGCAGTCGCCGGCGGTGATTGGCGGCTCGCATACGAAGGCTCGCGAATCGTTGCAGACGATCTACGCCATCAACCAGGCGGAGGGCGCGCTGGCCGAGGCCGCGCTGCTACAGATGCAGAAGCGTCCGCTGCCGGAAATTGAAGCCAAGCTGCGCAGGGCGGTGCAGTTGAATCCGCATCTTTACCGCGCGGTAGTGGATTTGACCAGCATCCTGGCCAGCGACAGTTACCAGCGCTGGGCGGAGACTGAACACTTTGCTCGCATCGGCATTGCGGCCGATGCCGGACGCGTGGGCTGCCACGGCTACCTGGCCGCGGCGCTGGCGCACCAGCAGAAGTGGGCAGAGCTGGACGCAGAGCTGGCGGCCAGCGCACGGGAGATTCCCGACAACTACATGCCTTATTACATTGCAGCCCAGGCGCTGCTGGATATGCACACTGAGCCGGCACGCGCCGAACGCTATCTGCGCGAGTACCTGGCGCACGAGCCCGAGGCCGGCGCCCCCAGCAAGGCGATTGCGCACTGGAAGCTGGGCCTGGTGATGGAGCGTGAAGGCCGCATGGCAGACGCAATTCGCGAAGTGCAGGCTGCCGCCGCCGGGTATATCGGCGATCCGGCATTCAAAAAAGATTACAAGCGCATTGCGGGCTAGGGATTACTGAAAGAATGAATTTTTCAACGGCACCCCGACCAGGGTGCCGTCGCTATTTGTGCTATACCGGTAAAATGGGCCGGTAAAATAAAAGCCATGAGTTACGCCTCACTACGCCGCGCCAAACTGGTGGACGCCGCCGCACTTGCCGAGTTTTCCGCACGCGTCTTCTACTTAAGTTGCCCGCAGACCTCCGCCGAGGACCTGGCTAAGTATGTAGCCGGCGAATTGAACGCTGCGCAGTGGGAGTCCATTCTCAGCGACGCCAATCAGGCGACCGTGCTGGCGGAGTCGGCGGGTAAGATCGTTGGCTTCGCGGTCATTGCCATCCAGCGCGATCATCCTTCGCTCGAGGTGCAGGGTGCGGCCGAATTCCGCAAGCTCTACGTGGAGGCCAATCATCACGGCACCGGCGTGGGGGCGCAACTGTTTGAAGCAGCGCTGGCCGTGGCCGAGGCGCATCGCCGTCCGGTGTGGCTGGGGGTCTTCCAACTGAACAAGCGCGCCATCGCCTTCTATAAAAAATATGGATTCGAAATCGCCGGTGAGCAGATCTTCCAGGTGGGCAGCGACCCACAGAAGGATTACCTGATGCTGCGCGCGGCCGGACCATTGCTGCTGCCGGAATAACCCTGCCGCCGAGGAAGGCTCCACGGCAATCAGGCTTTCCGCGGGAGAGATTCTCCTCGCGCGCGGCAATCGTTTATCCTGTCTCCATGCCTCCGCACCGCCAAGCCACGCTAGCCACGCGCCTTGCCAGCTACCTGGTGCGCAATCCGCTGATTGGCCTGTACACTCTGGTGCTGGGCTCGCTGTCACTGGCCAGTTCCTACTTTGATCGCTCGGGGCGCTGGCAGCATGCACTGGCGCGGCTGTGGTCGCGGCTGATTCTGTGGACCTGCGGCTCGCCCTTTCAGGTGTACGGGCTGGAGCGGCTGGACCTTTCTCATCCCGCCATCTACGCGGCCAATCACTCGTCGGCCCTGGATATACCCGTGCTCTACGCCGGACTGCCTTTTCAGTTCCGCATCATGGCCAAGCAGGAGTTGTTTAAGCTGCCCATCCTGGGCAGTCACCTGAAGCGCAGCGGACAGATTTCGATTGACCGCACGGATGCACGCGCCAGCCTTCGCTCGCTTTCGGCGGCGGCGCAGACCATCCGGGCCGGCATGCCGCTGGTGGTCTTTCCGGAGGGCGGACGCAGCACGGACGGCCACATGCAACCCTTTCTCGGCGGCACGTTTTATGCGGCCATCAAGGCGCAGGCGCCCATCGTGCCCATGGCAATCGTGGGAGCCTTCGACGCCCTGCCGATGAACACCTTCACCATCCACCCCACGCGCTTTGAGCTGCACATCGGCGACCCGATTCCGACCGAGGGACTGGTGAGCCGCGACATGGAGGCCCTCTCCGCGCGCGTGCACCAGGCGATGAGCGAGCTCTTCTACGCGCACACGCAGTTGACCACGCCGAGGCCCGCGGGTGAAGTCGAAGTCGAAACAACAAAAAGCGAAGCCTAATCAATCCAGCTTAATTGTTATGAAGCAAGTGTTGGCAGGTGAGCTCGTCTAGCTGCGCTCGGCCGTGGCGATGACCATCTGAGCCTGGATGCGCACGTATTCGCCATCGTAGTGCTCACGCATGGAGGCCAGCACGGCCTCGTTGACCTCGGCGTTGTCGGCTACTTTTTCAATCAACGGACGGAAGGGCATGGTGATGCTGCGGAAGTAGTCCCACAGCTCCTCCGGTGTGCCGTGCCAATCCCAGCAGATGTGGTGCAACTGCTCGTGCACATCGCGGAAGCCGGCTTCGGTGAGATGCGAGGTAAGGCGCCCGGCCTCGCCGTATTGCAGCATCTGGCGGGCTGTGGGGGGAATTTCAAACTCAGGGTGCAGACGCAGAATGGTGCCGATGGTCATGTGGAAGTAAGGCTGGTCAAGGCCACCCCAGACGAGCAGTGCCACGCGTCCGCCGGGGCGCAGGACGCGGCGCAACTCGCCGAGTGCCTGCACCGGGTTGCCGAAGAACATGACGCCCAGGCGGCTGGTGACGCGGTCAAAGCTTTCGCCACGAAAGCCGAGGGCGTGCACGTCTGCCTGTTGAAAGTGCAGATTGGTGAGTCCGCGCTGCTCGGCCCGCTGGCGCGCCACTTCCAGCGGTCCGGCGGCCATGTCCACGCCGGTCACCTCGCCGGTATCGCGCAGCAATTCGGCCAGGCTGATGGCGGGCTCGCCGGCGCCGCAGGCAACGTCCAGCACGCGCATTCCGGGCGCGATATGGGCGGCCGCAACAATGGCGCGGGTGACGTCCGTGCCCATCTCCGCCGACTGGCGGCGAAAGCGCTCGCCGGCGTTGAGTCGCGCGAAGTCGTTCCATATCTGCTCAGCCATGCCGCTCTCCCTCAAAATCGTGCGTCTTCCCATGCTACCGCTCTTTGTCGCCGCACCCCGCCGGGGGTACCATTCTTTTTCATGAAGCCACGCATCGCCATTCCCATGCCAAACTCCGATGCGGAGTACTGCACCCGCGCCCTGCCGGACTATTTGAATTCGCTGGTAGCGGCCGGAGCAGAGCCCGTTCTGCTGCCGCTCGATCTGACTCCACAGGAGGCGGCGCAGCGCATCAAGCAATGCGACGGCATTCTGCTGCCCGGCTCACCCACCGACGTGGAGCCGCAGAAGTATGGCGCGGAGCGGCAACCAATACGGCCGCGGCCGATGCGGCACGAGACAACCTGGACGAGCTGCTGTTGCAGGACGCGCACGCCATGCGCAAGCCGCTGCTGGGCATCTGCTACGGAACGCAGTCACTGAACGTGTGGCGCGGCGGCAGCCTGGTGCAGGACATCGAGTCTCCTGTGCAGCATCAGCGTCCTGACGACAAGCCGCGCGGATTTGTGATTGAGCACGAGGCCGTGGTGGAAGCCGGCTCACGGCTGGCGGAGCTGACCGGCGCCGGCGAGATCACGGTGAACTCCAGCCATCATCAGTCGGTCAGCCGCGTGGGTGACGGACTGCGCATTGTGGCGCGCTCGCCCAGGGATGGCGTTATCGAGGCCGTGGAAGGCACCGCCGCCGGACATTGGGTGCTGGGCGTGCAGTGGCATCCCGAGCGCAACTCGGCGACCAATGAAATTTCACGGCGCATCTTTGAGCGGCTGGTCGAGGAGGCGGTTGCCTTCCATCACAAGCTGCGCGTACAGGCGCCTGACTTTGAGAATGTAAACCGGGACAACGCGCCCCGTGTGGGCGCAAAAGAGGAGAAGTGATGGCACTGGCATTGGAGCTTGGCGGACGCGTGGCACTGGTGAGTGGCGGCTCGCGCGGCATAGGAGCGGCCACCGTAAGGCTGCTGGCCGAGGCCGGAGCGAGTGTGATGTTCAACTATCAGAAGTCGGCGGCGGCGGCCGAGCGGCTGGTGCTCACCTGCGGCAGGGATCGCACCAGTTGTGTGCAAAGCGATCTGATCGGCGAAGGCGCGGAAGAGATGCTGGTGGAGCAGACGGTCACACGCTTCGGCCACATCGACATCCTGGTGGTGAATCACGGCGTGTGGCCGTCGCAGGATCGTCCCGTGGAGGAGATGCGCGACGAGCAGTGGCGCTCCACCATGGCCATCAATCTGGATAGCGCATTTCTGCTGGTGAAGGCTGCCGTACGCGAGATGAAGCGCACCCGCCGCGGCGGAGACATCGTCATGGTCAGTTCCACGGCGGCGCAGCGCGGCGAGGCCTTCCATTGCGACTACGCCGCCACCAAGGGCGCCATCATCAGCATGGTCAAGGGACTCAGCACGGAGCTGGCGCCGGACGGCATTCGCGTCAACTGCGTGGCCCCCGGATGGGTGGCCACCGACATGAGCGCGTCCACGATGGCTGACCCTTTCAAACGGCAGCGCATCTGCCAGTCAATTCCACTGGGACGCATAGCCACGCCGGAAGAAGTCGCCGGGCCAATCGTCTTCTTGTGCACGCCGCTCGCGGGCTTCATCACCGGAGAGGTCTTGAACGTGAATGGCGGCGCGGTGCTGGTGGGCTAAGCAGATGAAGGTGAGCATGGCGAGCAGAGTGCGTGGTGTGGTGCCAGGGCTTCTGCTGACGGCTCTGTTGCTTTGTGCGGCAACGTTGCTGGCACAAGCGCCGCAAGCGCAGGATGCGCCGAAGTCAGATGCCGCAACGAAATCAGAAGCCTCGGCGAAGCCCACTACTGTTGAGAGCCACACGCAAAAGGCGCGGCGCCTGCTGGACGAGATGATTGCCGCGCTGGGCGGTGAGGCCTGGCTGAACTACGCCAACATCGAGCAGCAGGGCAGGACGTACAGTTTCTTCCACGGCAAGCCCACCACGGCCGGAACCCTGCTCTGGCGCTACTTCGAATATCCAGGCAAAGAACACCTTGAACTCTCCCGCCAGCGTGATGTCATCTACATCTATAAGAGTGATGCCAACGGAGAAGTGCATGGCTACGAAATAACCTACAAAGGCACGGCGGCCGTAGAGGCGAAAGATGTTGAAGAGTTCGTGCGCCGCCGCGATTTCTCGCTCGAGCGAGCCATGCGCGAGTGGCTCGGCGACCCGCGCACGGTCATCCTTTATGTGGGGCAGAGCGTGGCCGATCAGCAACCGGTGGAGGTGGTCAGCCTGCTGAACGAGAAGAATCAGCAGGTCGAGATCGGCATAGACCTGTACAGCCACCTGCCCATCAATCTGCGCTACCATTGGCGCGGCCCGGACAAGTACCTGGTGACGGATGAGGTCGTCTTCGGCAATTATCACCGGGTGCAGGGCATCCAGACGCCGTATACCATCACACGCCTGCGCGACGGAGAAATTACCAGCCAGCGCTTCTTCAACCGCGTCCTCTACAACCAGAAGCTGGCACCGGATTTCTTCGACGCCACCGTGACCTATGATCCTGCGACCTACACCCCGCGGGAGAAAAAAAAGCCGTAGCCGCCCGCTTTCACCATTCGGCATGGCCCGAAGGTGGCGAATTGACGGTAGATACCGCCAGAAAGCCACGGTGTGTGGTAATAAATCCACAGTTGAAGTTCACTGAAACACTGTAACCTGAAACGTTGCCATAGGTTACGGCATCCTATCCCTAGTGAGCTACGAGCAGACAATCCGTGCGGCCGTGGAGTGCTCAGGCGTTGGCCTGCATAGCGGTGTGCCGGTAAATATGCGCATTGTGCCCGCCTCGGCCGGCACGGGAGTGGTCTTCCGCCGCACCGATCTGGACGACTTTGAGGTGGAAGCCACCGGGCGCAACGTGGCCAAGGTCAGCTACGCCACCAGCCTGATGAAAAAAGGCGTGCTCATCTCCACCACTGAGCATCTGCTTTCGGCCTTTGTGGGCATGGGGCTGGATAACGCCTACGTGGAGCTGGACAACCTGGAGCTACCCATTCTGGATGGCAGCGCGCAGCCCTTTGTGGAGATGATTCAGCGCTCCGGGCTGCGGCGGCAAAAGCGTCCGCGGCGTTATTTGCGGGTGCTCAAGCCGGTTGAGGTGCGCGAGGGCGACAAGTTCGTCGGCCTTTATCCGGCGGAGAGCTTCAGCGTGCAGTACCACATCCACTTTCCGCAGCCGATTGGCGAAGAAAACATTACGGTGGACCTGAGCGGCGGCGACTACGCGCGCGACATCGCTCCGGCCCGCACCTTTGGCTTTTTGCAAGACGTGGAGGCCCTGCGCAACATGGGACTTATCCGCGGCGCCAGCGAGGAGAACGCCATTGTGGTGACGGCCGAAGGCGTCAAGAACGGTCCGCTGCGCTTTGCCGACGAATTTGTGCGCCACAAGGTGCTGGACCTGATTGGCGACCTGAGCCTGATTGGCCACCAGGTGCTGGGCCGCGTGGTGGCCGACCGCGCCGGACACGCCATGCACACCGCCATGGTCAGCCGCCTGATGCGCGACCCCGAAAGCTGGGAGCTGGTGACACAGATGGATGCAGTTCCCGAAGCGGTCCACGTGTAACGTCAGTCGTTTCCTGCGCGGTCAGATTCTGCGCCAACCTCTATAATCAATGCTTTGCCGGGCGGCAACATCGTTTGCCGCGCATAGGGCATCCAATCAGGTGTGATGAATTCCATGGACAAGCGGTTTTTCTTCGAGAAGTACGGCATTGCCGAGCGCGACCTGGAGAAGTATCTCTCGGCGGCGCTTTCGGCGGGCGGCGACTACGCGGACCTTTACTTTGAGTATCTGAGCTCGACCTCGCTTTCGGTGGACGAGAGCATGGTCAAGAGTGCCTCGCAGGGCATCAGCGCCGGATGCGGCGTGCGCGTCGTCACCGGCGAGCGCACGGGTTACGCCTACACGGACGACCTGGCTCCGGAGCGCATATTACATGCGGCTCGCACGGCGGCACTCATTGCCAGCGGCCCGGCCAAAACTCCGGTGGTCAACCTGAAGCAGAAACCCCTTCCGAGCCTGTATCCGGTGACCAACGCGGCGGCCGACGCAGAGCTGGCGAAGAAGGTGGAACTGGTCTTACGCGCCGACAAGGCAGCGCGCGCCTACGATTCGCGCATTAAAGAAGTTCGCGCCGGATATGCCGACGAGCTGCGTCGCATTCTTGTGGTGGGCAGCGATGGAACCTTTGCCGAGGATGTGCAGCCGCTCTCGCGCTTGAACGTTTTTGTCATCGCGCGCGACGGCGAGCAGAGCGCCAAGGGCAGCAGCGGAGGCGGCGGACGCCACAAGTTCGAAATCTTTTTGACCGACAAGACCCCCGAGCACTTTGCCACCGAGGCGGCGCGCCAGGCGATTCTGCAACTGAAGGCCGTGGCCTGTCCGGCGGGAGAGATGGAAGTAGTGCTCGGTCCCGGCTGGCCCGGCGTGCTGTTGCATGAGGCGATTGGCCACGGGCTGGAGGCGGACTTCAACCGCAAAAAGACTTCGGCCTTCAGCGAGCTGATGGGACGTCGCGTGGCCAGCGACAAGTGCACCGTGGTGGATAATGGCACGCTGAACGAGCGCCGCGGGTCACTGAACGTGGATGACGAAGGCAACGCCACCAACAACACGGTGCTGATCGAAAACGGCATTCTGCGCAATTACATGGCGGATAAGCTCAGCGCACACCTGATGGGCCTGCCCAACACCGGCAACGGACGCCGCGAAAGCTACGAGCACATTCCCATGCCGCGCATGACCAACACCTACATGCTCGCCGGTGACGATCTGCCGGAGGACATCATCAAGAGCGTGAAGCGCGGACTGTACGCGGTGAACTTCGCAGGCGGCCAGGTGGACATCACCAACGGCAAGTTTGTGTTTGCCGCCAGTGAGGCTTATCTGATTGAAGACGGAAAAGTGACCGCTCCGGTGAAGGACGCAACGCTGATTGGCAACGGGCCCGATGTGCTGACCAGGGTCAGCATGGTGGGCAACGACCTGAAGCTGGACGAAGGCATTGGCACCTGCGGCAAGGATGGACAGAGCGTTCCGGTGGGCGTGGGCCAGCCGACGCTGAAGATTGACCGCATGACGGTGGGCGGCACGGGGAGCGCGGCGTAATGGCATCGACAACGGCAGTGCAAGTGAATCTGAAGGAACTGGCGCAGCAGGTCGTACGGCGCGCAACGGAGTTGGGCGCAACGCAGGCGGAGAGCGTGGTCAGCGAGGGCTCGGAGTTTGGCGCACAGTTACGCCTGGGCCAGGTGGAGACCCTGAAGGAAGCGGGTGCGCGGGCCCTGGGCGTGCGCGTCTTTGTCGGCCAGCATGCGGCCAACACCACGACGAGCGATCTGTCGCCCGAGGGCGTGGAGCATCTTGTAAAGGGTGCCATCGAGCTGGCAAGGATCACCAGTGAAGATCCCATGGGCGGGTTGCCCGCAGCCGACGAGTTGGGCCAGCGCACGGAAGAGCTCGACCTCTATTACGAGGATGTGTACTCGCTGCCCAATGAAGAGCGCATTGCGATGGCGCGTCGCGCGGAAAAGGCTGCGCTCGACTTCGATCCGCGGCTGACCAACAGCGACGGCTCCAGCTTTGACGCCAGCATTGGACACAAAGTGCTGGCCAATTCGCTGGGCTTTGTCGGTGAATACCGCTCGTCGTATTGCTCCATCAGCGTGGCTCCCATTGCCACCGACGAGGCGGGCAACATGCAGCGAGACTATTGGTACTCGGTGGCGCGCACCTTGGGCAAGCTGGATTCGCCAGAAGAAGTGGGACGCATCGCCGCCGAGCGCACCTTGCGACGGCTGGGCGCGCGCCGGGTCAAGACGCAGAAGGCGCCGATTGTCTTCGATCGGCAGACCTCCGGAGCCCTGCTCGATCACATCTTCGACGCCGTGAATGGCGACTCCATCTATCGCCACGCATCGTTTTTGGCCGGCAAGCTCGGGCAGCCGATCTTCGGCAAGAACGTGACCATTGTTGACGATGGCACGCGCCGCGGCGGCTTCGGCACGCGTCCCTTTGATGGCGAAGGCGTGCCCACGCGGCGCACCACGGTCGTCGAGCAGGGCGAGCTGAAGAGCTACCTGCTGAACACCTACACGGCGAAGAAACTTGGATTGAAGACCACCGGCAACGCCAGTCGCGGATTGGCCGGCACTCCGGGCATCGGCAATGGAAACTTCTACCTCGAGCCGGGCGCGAAGTCGCAGGAAGAGATCATCAAGGGCATCAAGCAGGGGCTGCTGGTGACGGAGTTCCTCGGCTTTGGCGTCAACCTTGTTACGGGAGATTTCTCTCGCGGCGCAAGCGGCATGTGGATTGAAAACGGCGAGCTCGCCTACCCGGTGGAGGAAATTACCGTGGCGGGCAACCTGGGCGAGATGTTCGCCAACATCGCCGAGATGGGCAGCGACCTGGTATGGCGCGGCAGCATCGCCTGCCCAACGTTGCACATCGAGGGTATGACCATCGCTGGGGAGTAATGTTTTTCAGCAAACAAAACGGGAGGCTTCGGCCTCCCGTTTTCATTGGCGTGCGTGCCGCCTACTAATGTGCAGCGGATTCCAGCTCGGCGTTCAGCCGCACGATACCGGCGGTAATCTTTAAAGTGCGTTGCCAGGGTTGATATCCCTTTTTGCGCACGATGACCGTGTGGTCGCCCGTGGAGAGCGCGACGGTTGTAGGCGTGCTGCCAATGAAGGCGCCGTCAATTTCAATTTCAGCGCCATCGGGCGTGGAGGTGACCATCACTCCGGCGCTGATCTGCGGCGTGGCGGGTGCGGCTGACCGGGCGGGCGCGGCCGGGTGCGCGGGCAGAGCGATGGCGGGCATATCGGGCTCGGCGGAAAGTTCTTCGGCGGCCTGCTCGGCGCGAGCCTTTTCGGCGGCAATCTGTGCCGCGCGCTGCTCCGCCAGTCGCTGCCGGGCCGCCGCCTGCGCGGCCTGCGCCTGGGCGATCGGCCAGTTCTCCATAATCTGGGCGCAGATGTGCTGCACGGCGCCGCGGAAGGTTCCGGTGATGCGAACCCGGCCAATGACTTCTCCATTACGGTTGCTGACGATGAGCTGCACGAACTTGGCAAAGCCGCCGCTGGTGCTGTCGGTGATGACCGTATAGTCGGCATCCTGCTGATTCACGGTTTCGCGGGCGGTGGTGCAGTAGCGATCAAAGTCCTTGGCGACAATCGACTCCATGGACTGGCTGCGCGCTCCAACCCGGCCGTTGCTGTTGGGTTGCACCTGAAGAAAGACGCGCGGTTGCCCACCCTCGGGAGCCTCCGGCTGCGCGGCCGCCACGGCCTTCTGGTGAGAAGCATAGGGCTTGGCGGCCTGGACGACCTGCGCGAAAAAAACGGTAGGCAACAGGGCGAGCGTAAGTAGAACGGAAGCGATTCGCATGACACGTCTCCAGCGCAGAGACCTTCGCCCTCACCGGCCCGCATGGCGGACGTGGAGGTGAAAGCAAAGCTCAGCCGCGCGTTGAATCCCCCATAAAACAGTGAGTACATTCTTGGCGCACGGGCAGGGGAAGTCAACAGAGGAGTGCGCACATGAGCTATCCCACGTTGATTGCCTCCACTGCTAAAATAGCCGTGTCATGAGTGAGCCGTCTGAAAATACGAAGCAAGAACACGGCCAGCCGGTTTTGTTTGCCTCGCATGGGCCCATCAAAGAGCCGCGCAACTGGACGCCTCTGCTCGTGGGCTTCGCCTTGGTTGTAGTGGTGCTGGCAACGATCACCATCTTTGGACGCAGCAAGCCGCAGACCGTGCAGGGACCGGACCCTTACGCGGCGAATCTTGTCGTGGAGCAGGCGCGGCTCAGCCAGGCGGATAACTTTGTGGGCGCCACTGTGACTTACATTGATTTGACGGTGCGTAACACCGGACAGCGCACGGTGACCGGCGGCATGGTCAAGGCCACCTTCCGCGACACGCTGGGCCAGGCCGTGCAGACCGATACGCTTCCTCTGCGTGCGCTGGTGAAGCATGCCCTGGGCGGCGAGGACGAATCGGCCGAGCTGATGGTGGCGCCGCTGGCGCCGGGGCAGACTCGCACGCTGCGGCTCACCGTGGAGCACATCTCCAGCGAGTGGAACCAGGCGCAGCCGGAGTTGGAGTTCCGCGGGCTGACGCTCAAGTAGTCTGCGGCGGCTGTGGCGAAACGCGTGGCCGAGCCGCTCCTGAGTGGCGGGTATATCGAGACTTGGCTGATTTTGGCACAAGAAAAACCGGCGCTTAATTCTCCCCCGAGAAGTGTGGCGCCGGTTTTAGCTTCCCCGGTGGTTGCCGGGGAGGCTTAGCCGCTCATCTATATCCCCTTGCGGGGCGGCTAAAGTTGTACAAATGCCTGCGACCCCGGTCATGTCTTTCATTTGTTCGTATGCCGGGCTGCACTTTCAAGTTGCCCTGTATCGCATTGAATGACAATCAGAAACGCTTGGAAGACGATTACCATTGAGGTACTGTTGCAGAGGCGGTTTCCTGCGGGTTGCCACAGGATGAGAAGGCTGCTAGCAGAGGGGCGTTGCGCAAGCAGAGTCACTCCGCGCTGGTATATACTGCAGAGTAATTTTCTATCGGCGCATCGGGCGCCGGAGTCGCGGAATCAACAGGTGCAGATCCGCGGCTGAAATCCTAATAGTGCTAAGCGCACTGGCAAGTATCCGGCTGGGCAAGGCCGGGTGGAGCGGCGCCGCAGGGCGAAGCTCGCCTGACTGCCGGTTGATACAGGGCCTTCAGGGAGGTCCTCTTGGATCTGGTTATTATTCGGGGTATTTTTGTCCTTTTAGTAGCAGCAGCCTGTTACTTTCTTCAGCCTTTCGGCATGGGCCACTATGCGGATGCCGTGGGCGGCGTGTTGCTGGGCGGCGCGGTTGTTCTGTTCGAGATACGCCTGCGCGCGGTGAGCCTGAAGCGGCTGATCGGCGCGGCGCTGGGCAGCGTGCTGGGCATCATTGGCGCCTACCTGTTCAGCGTGGTCATCCGCAACGCCGTGCCCATGGGCAATCTGCAAAGCTTCCTCCAACTGATGGTGATGGCCGTGATGGCCTACGTCGGACTGGTGGTGGGCGCGGCCAAGGGTGATCTGCTGAACCTGGCGGCCCTGGGCGGCATCTTCGGCGGAGAGAAGCAGAGCCGCCGCAGCTACAAGATTCTGGACACCTCGGTCATCATTGACGGACGCATCGCCGACATCGCCGAGACCGGCTTCCTGGATGGCGTGCTGACCATTCCAGCCTTTGTGCTGCGCGAGCTGCAACTGGTGGCCGACTCCGCCGACTCGCTCAAGCGCAATCGCGGACGCCGCGGGCTGGACATTCTGCAGCGCATTCAAAAACTCACCAACATCCAGGTCACCATCGTGGAAGACGACTTCCCCGCCGTGCGCGAAGTGGACATGAAGCTCATCGAGCTGGCCAAGCTCTACGAAGGCAAGATCGTCACCAATGACTTCAACCTGAACAAGGTGGCGCAACTGCACGGCGTGGACGTGCTGAACATCAACGAGCTGGCCAACGCACTGAAACCCATCGTGCTGCCCGGCGAGATCATGAAGGTCTTCATCCTGAAAGAAGGCAAGGAGTACAACCAGGGCGTGGCCTATCTGGATGACGGAACCATGGTGGTGGTGGACAACGCGCGCAAGATGATCGGCAAGACCATCGAAATCAGCGTGACCAGCGTGCTGCAAACCACGGCCGGCAAGATGATCTTCGGCAAGTTCGACGAGCGCGGACAGACCGGCATGGCCAAGCCCGAGATGCGGCCTCCGGATTTGCGTAAGAGCAATCCCCAGCCGGCGTCACCGGAACAACACGCGCAGGCCGCCGCCGCTCCCGCAGTGGAGAACGAAGAGCACGAGGGCTAGCCAAAGCAGCAGGAAAAGCAAATGGCGCGGACCCAGCGGGTTCGCGCTTTTTTTGTGGATTTCGCAAAGGATGAAAGGCCGCGGATTTGAAGTCCCGGGGCCGCCGTGGATATACTGGCAAACCGCTTATGAAAGTATTCGTCATCATTCCCGCCGCCGGACTTGGCACGCGCATGGCCGTAGCTCACGCAGGCCAGGCGCCCACGCGCTCCAAGCAGTTTCTGGAGCTGCAAGGTGTTCCCATCCTCATCCACACGCTGCGCCGCTTTGCCGCCATCGCGCAGGTGGATTCCATCTGGATTGCCATGCGCAAGGGCGAGATGGATGGCTTCCGCCCCACGCTCGACGCGGCCAACATCGCCAAGCCCGTGCACCTCATCGAAGGCGGCGAGCATCGCCAGGAGTCGGTGGGCAACGCCTTGGACGCACTGCCCGCCCATGCCGACGACCTGGTGCTCATCCACGACGCGGTGCGGCCTTTCGTCACCGCGGAGACCATCGCCGGGGTTATCGCCACGGCGCAGCGCTACGGCGCGGCCATCGCCGGCGTGCCCGCCATTGACACCATCAAGCGCGTGGAGCGTCGTGCCGAGGGAGCCGTCGTCGAGGCCACGATTCCGCGCGAGCAGATTGTGCAGGCGCAAACGCCGCAGGGCTTCCGCTATGGACGGCTCTCGCCCGTCTTTAACCAAGCGCGCATCGAAGGCTTCCTGGGCACGGACGAAGCCAGCCTGCTGGAGCGCGCCGGCGAAGAAGTTCATGTAGTGATGGGCTCGCCGCGCAACATCAAGATCACCACGCCCGGCGATCTGGAACTGGCCGAGTTCTACCTGGCGCAGGAGCAGAAGAAGGGCGCGAAGGCATGAGCATGCGCATCGGCTACGGATATGACTCGCACGAGTTCCGCCCCGGCGTGCCGCTGGTGATTGGCGGCGTACGGCTGGAGCACACGCACGGGTTGGCCGGACACAGTGATGGCGACGTGCTGCTGCACGCCATCACCGACGCCCTGCTGGGCGCCGTGGCCGTTGGCGACATCGGCAGCTTCTTTCCACCCAGCGATCCGCAGTGGAAGGGCGCGAACTCCGTGATCTTTCTGGAAGAGGCGATGCGGCAGATTAGCCTGGCGGGTTATCGCGTGGTGAACGCCGACACCACGCTGATCATGATGGCGCCGAAGATCGTTCCGCACGCGGAAAAGTTGCGCGCCCGCGTGGCCGAGCTGCTGCGGGTGGAGAAGAGCTGTGTCGGCATCAAGGCCAAAACCCCCGAAGGCACCGGCACGGACAACGCCGCCATTGCGCACGCCGTGGTGCTGCTGGAGCACATCTAACATCGCAATCGCACGACTTTTCGCAGCATTGCAATGTGGCCCGCCCGGCATCCGGCGCGGGCCTTCTTGCGTCCAGCCGTACTACAATGCCGCATGAGGAATTTGCGTCTCCCGCTTTTGCTTCTGGCCGCGCTGACCGCTTCGGCTCATGCCCAGCGCCCGCCTGCCGACAACCTGCCCAACGCTAGTTTGTTGCAGCAGCCACCGCGCGCGGAGGCCGCCGCATCCTGCCCGGTGGTGAACGCCTGGAGCACTCCGGCGGAGAAAAGCTGTTATCGCACCACGCCTCGCTACGCGGAGACCATGGCCTATGTGCATCGGCTGGCCGTGGCCGCGCCGCGCCAGGTGCGATTGGAGACCTTCGGCAAAACCGGCGAGGGCCGCCCGCTGGTGGCCATCGTCGTCAGCCGTAACGGAGTCTTCGCCCCGGTGGCAATTCATGCCGCGCGGCGTCCCGTGGTGCTTATCCAGAACGCCATCCACGCCGGTGAAATGGATGGCAAAGACGCCTCGCTGGCCCTGCTGCGCGACATCCTCATCAGTAAAAAACAGGTGCGGCTGATTGATAAAGCCGTGCTGATCATCGTGCCCATCTACAACGCCGATGGTCACGAGCACTTTGGTCCCTACAATCGCATCAACCAAAATGGGCCGGAGCAGATGGGCTGGAGGGCCAACGCCACCGGGCTCAACCTTAACCGCGACTACCTGAAGGCCGATGCGCCGGAGACGCGGGCGTTTTTGCGGCTGTGGCGGCGCTGGTTGCCGGACTTCATGGTGGACAATCACGTCACCGATGGCGCCGACTACCAGTACGACACCACCTTCACCGTGGAGATCGACGGCCCGGCCGAGTCCTGGGTGCGTCAGTCCTTGGAGCCGGAGCTCTTCCGCCGCGTGAAGGCCACGGGACACAAGATCGCACCGTACCTCGATTTTATGGGCGCCACGCCGGAGACGGGGATTTCCGCCGGAGCGGGCACGCCGCGCTTTTCCACCGGCTTTGCCCGCGAGCAGAATCGTCCCGGCATGCTGGTGGAGATGCATATGCTCAAGGACTATCGCACGCGGGTGACGGGCAACTACGAGATCATGCGCGCACTGCTGGAGGTGGTGGATCGCGATGCCGCCAAATTGGTTGCGGCCAACCAGCAGGCCGACCTTGCGACCATTGCGCGCGGCAAGCAGCACACGGCCATGCAGCCTCTGCGCTGGCAGGCCACGGGAGAGACCGAGCCATTCCAGTTTGATGGTTACCGCTGGCAGGTGGAGCACAGCGACATCAGCGGTGCCGACTGGGTACAGTACACGCACGAGCCCATCACCATCACCGTGCCGCGGCAGACGAAGATTCATCCCGCGCTGGAGGTGAAGATTCCCGCCGCGTACATCATCCCCGCCGAATGGACCGAGGTGATCGCCCGCCTGGAACTGCATGGTGTGCAGATGAAGCGCCTGTCGCGTGAGTGGACGGGCGAGGTGGAAAGCTATCGTTGCCAGGCTCCGCAGTGGCGCGAGCAGCCCTTTGAAGGCCGCCACGAGGCGATGTGGCAGCGGCATTCGGCGGAGAGCTTTGGTCCAAACCGGACGCAAAAGAACAGCCAGCCACCCTGCGAAATCGAGAAAACAAAGCGGACGTACGGCGCCGGCTCCGTGGTGGTCACCATGCAGCAGCGCACGGCCCGGATTGCCATGCAGTGGCTGGAGCCGATGGCGCCGGATTCGGCGCTGGAGTGGGGATTCTTCGACAGCATCTTTGAGCAGAAGGAGTACGGCGAGGGCTATGTGCTGGAGCGGCTGGCGCGGCGCATGCTGGCCGCCGATGCGAAGCTGAAGGCGGAGTTCGAGCAGAAGCTGGCCACCGATGCCAAGTTTGCCGCCAGTCCGCACCTGCGCCTCAACTGGTTCCTGCAGCATTCGCCCTGGTGGGACCAGCGCATCGGGCTGTATCCGGTGGGAAGGCTCGATAGCCTGGATGGGCTGCCCGTGCAAAAGCCCACACCGCGCAAGGAAGCCGATGAAGACCCGGATTACGAGCCTGATATTCCCAACCGTGCGTAGGCCAGTGTTGACGAAGCGGTAAATTCTTGCAAGATAGGCTTATCTTTTTCCCGTGCGACAGTTATTCTGAATGTCTATTGCAATGATCTACCCAAGAGGGGCCACTGGCATGGGTGAAGTGCGCCGCAACGGGGAAGTGGGCCCAACGAGTTCATTACAGGAGTTCTGCCGCAAGGGACCGGCGTGCGGCGGCCGGCCCGTGGCCTGACATTATGGGAACGAATCCTCAAGGTTTGAATGCAGCACCGGCCAGCAATCGTCCGGCGATTAAGGTGTTTGTTGCCACCACGGTGATGCTGAGCTTCATCAGCTTCTGGCGTGCGGCGGCCATCGTGCTCAGCGATCTGGCCAGCTCGGCCTACTACGTGGGCGGCGACGCGGAAAACGTCATCGGCAAGAGTGCGCCGTGGTTTGTGCTGGCCGTCATGCTCTTCAGCTACGCGGTGCGCTCGCTGTATATCGAATCCAGCACGATGTTTGTGCGCGGCGGCGTCTATCGCGTGGTTAAGGAGGCGATGGGCGGCTCGCTGGCCAAGCTCTCGGTTTCGGCCCTCCTCTTTGACTATGTGTTGACCGGCCCGATCAGCGCGGTTTCGGCCGGGCAGTATCTGGCCGGCTTTGTTCACGACCTGGCTGCGCGCCTGGGGCACCCGGTGGGGCTGGAAGGCGCCAGCGGTAATTACTTTGCCGCCGGTTTTGCCGTGCTGGTGACCATTTACTTCTGGCACAAAAACATTCAGGGCATGCACGAATCCAGCGAAAAGGCTCTGCGCATCATGCAGATCACCACCGTGATGGTGGTCATCCTGATTGCCTGGTGTCTTATCACCCTGGCCGTGCATCCGGCGACGCGTCACCTGCCGCCCATGCCCACGCGCGATTCCATCCTGCTGGCCAACACGGCCAGCAAGGGCGCCACGCTGGAGTGGTTGGCCCACTTCCCGCTGCTGACCATGCTGCCCTGGGTGCTGATGCTGGTGGGCTTCGGCCACTCGGTGCTCGCCATGAGCGGCGAAGAATCGCTGGCGCAGGTCAATCGCGAAATCGAGCATCCCAAGCTGAAGAATCTGGAGAAGGCCGGTGCGGTCATCTTCCTCTACAGCCTGCTGTTCACATCGTTGGTCTCGTTCTTTGCCGTCATGATCATTCCGGATCACAAGCGTCCGGAGTACTTTGCCAATCTGATTGGCGGCCTGGCCATGTACATGGCCGGCCCATACAACCTGCGACTAATCTTCCAGGGCTTTGTGGTGCTGGTCGGCGTGCTCATCCTGTCTGGCGCGGTGAACACGGCGATTGTGGGCGCCAACGGCGTGCTCAACCGCATCAGTGAAGATGGCGTGCTGACCGCCTGGTTCCGCAAGCCGCACAACACCTACGGCACTTCGCACCGCCTGATTAACACCATTGCCATTTTGCAGTGCATCACCATCGTGCTAAGCCGCGGCGATGTTTATCTGCTGGCTGCCTTGTACGCCTTTGGCGTCATCTGGAGCTTCTCCTTCAAGTCGCTGGCCGTGCTGGTGCTGCGCTTTACCGAGCCCGGCCACCGCGACTTCCGCGTACCGGGCAACATCATGATCGGCAAGCTGGAGTTGCCCATCGGCCTGGCCCTGATTACGCTGCTGCTCTTTGCCGTGGCGCTGATCAACCTGTTGACCAAGCCGCTGGCCACCCAGGCCGGCATCGCATTCTCCATCTTCCTCTACATCGTCTTCACCATCTCGGAAAAGATTACGCAACGCGCCCACCAGGGTGACGTGCATCAGATGCGGGAGGAGTTCCGCGTAACCGAGCAGCCGCTGGTGGATCGCGATGAAATGAAGGTCCGCCCCGGCAACGTGCTGGTGGCCATCCGCGACCCGCGCAACCTTTACTACCTGCGCGATGTTCTGCGCGGCACCGACAGTGAAAAGCAGGACATAGTGGTGATGACCGCGCGTATTTATCACCGCGAGCCCACCTTCAGCGGCGACAGCAGTATGGCCAGCGAGGAGCTCTTTGACCAGTACGAGCAGGAGCTGTTTACCAAAGTGGTGGAGCTGGCGGAAAAAGAGGGCAAGCACGTCAGCCTGATGGTGGTGCCTTCCGCCAACGTCTTTGACGCCATCCTGCAGACCGGCGCCCGCCTGGAGAGCGCACGCGTTGTCTGCGGCCTCAGCAACCGCCTCACCCTGGACGAGCAGGGCAAGCTGACCGGAGACGCCTGGGAGCGCCTGCCCGAGCCGCGACCCAACATCTCCCTGGAAATCCACACCCCGGACAACTCCGTGCACGAGTACTACCTGGGACCGCACACGCCCCGTCTGCGTGAGCAGGACCTCGAACTGCTGCACAGAATCTGGCTGGAGCTGACCGAGGTGCCGGAGCTGGCGGGCCTGCACCATTACCACATCGTCGGCCTCTCACTCAGCAAGCTGGAGGAGCGCCTGCACGGGCCGCAGCGCGAGGAGATCATCGAACTCTTCCGCCAGGAGCTGGCCAAGGATCATAGCAGCAAGACGGAAGAAACCCAGTAGCCGGGAAGCAGGCGGCAACAAAAAGCGCGGCCCGCGGGCCGCGCTTTTTTGCGTGCGTAAATTTTCTACTCCAGCGTGGGGAAGGTGCGCGAGACGTGGTCATGCCAGCAGAGCATGTCCTGATCCACATAGGCCCACAAAAAGCCCAGCGCAGCCGAGGCCATGGAGAAGCAGGCAAAGTGGGCGCGGTTGGCGCGCTCGCGCCAGCTCGGAGTGCGGCCATCAAAGGTGCTAAGGCGAAGGCCGCGCAGCTTCATGCCGGGCGTCTGTCCGGCGCCCATCAGGAACAGGTGCTGATAGACGGCCCAGAGCACGATCGTGGCAACCACCAGTCCCAGGAAGAACGGGCGGGTGTGCGGCACCTCAGGCAGGGCCATCCAGGCACAGGCGGAAAACAACACTCCGCCAACCAGCACGATGCCCGCATCGGCCACTCCGGCCAGCAGGCGGTCGCTGATCTCCGCCACAGGCAGGGGCACCTCGATCTCAGCGCGGGGCGTCGGAACTTCCACCTCAATCGGATCAAGGTGAATCTCGGCAAACAGCGATCCCTGCACGGTGGGCATCATGTCCTCCGGCACCTCCAGGATGCGCGGACGGCTGTTGACCGGCTCGGCCAGTTCATCGCGCGATGGACGCGGCACCAGAGGCGGCTCCAGGGGCGGCCGGTGGAAGACGATCAGGTTATCGGGCGCTGGAGGCTCAGGCTGTGGAGCCGGATGGACCGCCTCCTGCGGCGCGGGCTCGGAGATACGAAGGTCTTCGATTGACGACTCCACCTGAGCCGTGGACGGGCGCAGTTCAATGTCGGGCAGTTCGCCGGTGGCAACCGAAGAACCGGGCAGGTCGAAGAAGTCGCTGCCGCCGGTCTGTTGCTCATCACTCTCGATAAAAATGTCCGTATCGGGCGCCTCCACCACGCTGGCCTCGGGTGCGATGGCGGCAAACAACGCGTTGGAGCCCTGCGAAAGCGCAGTCGCGCTCAGAGTTGCAGCGTTCAGGCGGCGGTAGTAGTCGGTGTCAAAGGGACGCGTGCGCCGCGCAGCCGGGCGGGCTGCGGCCCGGGCCTTGCGCACGGCTTCTGCCTTGCGCACCGGGTTATTGGCCTCCGGAGCTTCCGTCCCATGCATGGCATCGCCCGGGAGCTGTGCATGATTTGCGGGCCTGCCGGCGGCATCAGGCGTTTGTGCGACGCGCTCCTGGGGGGCGGTGGTGGCGGCGAAGTCCTGCCCAGGAAAGAGATCACCGCTCTGCTGCTGCCGGGCGCGATAGTTGTTGACACGCTTGGCCACCTCGGATCGCCATGCCTCGGATGAGTTCGAGCTCTTGGCTCGCGACACTGCGCTGCCCGGGCGTGAGGCGGCAGGCGCGGCAGGCGCGGCCTGCGGCGTAGGAATAGCTTTGGCTTGCGAACCAGTTCCTACTGGTGGAGCGATAGACTCCCGCGCAGCAGCAATTGCACGTCCCGCCGCGGGTACGCGCGGGTTTACGCGCGCGCCGAGCGGCCGTGCCATGGAGCAGGTGCAGGGAGTCCCACAGAGAGGACAATCCATAAGCGGGTTGTGAGTACCACCAGAGCAGCGAAGCAGAATCCGAACCGTTACAATTGGTGGCAGGCGGTTGCGCGTGCTACCTTGCATCCGGGCGCTGTTCGCAAGATGCGAACGCGGCAAAGAGTTCCGATGAAGCTTCGCACTTTGAGAATTATCACAGTCTTGATGGCAAGTCATCTGGTGGCGGCCGCTCCGGCGTTTACCATTACGATGCCGGGTGTCTCACAGGCCACGGCCGGCGTGGCTCCCAGGCTGCTGCAACCGGTCACTATCCGCGCCATCGAGCAGTCTCGCCAGGGCGACGAATACCATCTTGACGGCGACGTGGAAATTCTTTTTGAAACCTACACCCTGCGCGCCGAGCACGCTATCTATCACGACGACACGGGCGATGTGCAGGCCAACGGCCGTGTGGTGCTGGATGGTGGTCCGCATGACGCGCACCTGGTGGCGATGCGCGCCGAGTACAACGTTAAAAACGATACCGGCGTCTTTTACGACGCGGTTGGCACATTGGGTGCCGTTCTGCGCGGCAGCAACGTCGCGCTGACCACCAGCAATCCTTTTCTGCTGCGCGGCCGCGTGGTGCGCAAGACCGCCCGCGACCGCTTTGTCGTGGAGCACGGCAGCGTGACCAGTTGCGCCGAGCCGCGGCCCACCTGGAACTTTCACGCCGATAAAATTGACGTCGTCGCCGGCGAGGATGCCAAGCTCTACCATTCCACATTTCGCCTGCTGAAC
>CAINND010000086.1 GCA_903851035.1 uncultured Acidobacteriota bacterium
CACAGCGTCGGAATGGCGATGTTGTTCTCCCTCGCCACTTCAAGGATGGTCTGTCCTGCGCGGGCAGAAACTTCCTTGCCGTCGATTGTGAGTGTTTTGATGTCCACTGCAGGTGCGGGGCTCATGCGGTCACCTCCACGGCCTTGCTCATGGCGCAAACTCCCGCCGAGCAGTGCTTGTGTTCAATGTGCTCGATATACTCGTTGCGGAAGTACCGCAGCGTGCTCAGCACCGGGTTGGGAGCGGTCTGGCCGAGTCCGCACAGGCTGGTCTCCTTGATCGTTGCGGAGAGATCCACCAGCAGATCCAGGTCGTCCATCGTGCCCTCGCCCTCGCAGATGCGCGTCAGCAGCGTGTAAAGCTGCGCCGTGCCTGCGCGGCAGGGAATGCACTTGCCGCAGGATTCGGTCATGCAGAACTCGATGAAGAACTTCGCCACATTCACCATGCAGCTGGTGTCATCCATCACGATCATGCCGCCGGAGCCCATCATCGAGCCCACTTCAATCAGCGACTCGTAGCTCACGTTCAGGTCCAGCAGGTGCGCCGGAATGCAGCCGCCCGAAGGTCCGCCCGTCTGCACAGCCTTGAAGGTGTGGCCGTCGGGTACGCCGCCGCCAATGCCTTCAATTATCTGCCGCAGCGGAATGCCCATCGGCACTTCCACCAGTCCGGTGTTGGCAATCTTGCCGGTAATCGCAAAGACCTTGGTGCCCTTGCTCTTGCCGATGCCGATGCCAGAGAACCACTCGCCGCCCTTGCGCAGGATGGGAGGCACGTTGGCAAAGGTCTCTACGTTGTTGATCAACGTCGGCTTGCCCCAGATGCCGCTCACCGCCGGATACGGAGGCCTCGGCTTCGGAGTACCGCGCCGGCCTTCAATCGAGGCAATCAGCGCCGTCTCTTCGCCGCAGACAAACGCGCCCGCGCCAAGCCGAATCTCCACATCAAAGCTGAAGTCGGAGTTGCAGATGTTGTTGCCCAGCAGCCCCTTGCGGCGTGCGTCGCGGATGGCAGCCGTCAAACGGCTGACCGCCAGCGGATACTCGGCGCGCACGTAGATGAAGCCACGGCTCGCGCCCACTGCGTAGGCCGCCAGCGCCATGCCTTCCAGCACCCGCTGCGGATCGCTCTCAAGCACGCTGCGGTCCATGAATGCGCCAGGGTCGCCCTCGTCGCCGTTGCACACAACGTACTTGGGGTCGCCCACAGCTTTGGCCACCGTGGACCACTTCAGGCCGGTCGGATACCCGCCGCCCCCTCTGCCACGCAGGCCGCTCTTCATGATCTGCTCGATCACTTCGGACGGGGTCATCTCCGTTACCGCAGTCACCAGGCCCTCATAGCCGTCGCGGGCAATGTAGTCTTCAATCTTTTCCGGGTCGATGTGGCCGCTGTTTTCCAGCACCACATGCACCTGCGACTCAAAGTGCTCGCGCAGGTCGCACTGCAGCTCCGCCACCGGTTCGCCACCCAGCGCCGCTGCAATCTTCTCAGCGTGCTCGGGGCCAACATGGTCGTACACAATCTCGTGCTCGCTGCCCTTGTTGGTCAGCAGCAGCAGCGGGCCGGCAGCGCACAGGCCCATGCAGCCGGTACGGCGCACAAACGCGTTCTTGCCGCTCGCCGCAACCGCCTTGGTCAGCGCATCCTTGATGGTGTCGCTGTGCTGGCTCAGGCAGCCGGTGCCCATACAGATGTTGATCTCATGGTCGAACTTCGCCTGTTCGTCCCGGGTACTCGCGGCAATCTGTTTCAGTTCTTCCAGGTTCATGCCACTTCCCACCTTTCCAGTTGCGCGATGACCTGTTCACTGGTCAGTTGCCCCACCAGTTCGCCGTCCACCAGCACCACCGGCGCGCGGCCGCAGGCGCCCACGCAGCGGGCTGTCATCAGGCTGATCTCGCCGTCCGGGGTCGTCTTGCCCTGCGCAATGCCGAGATGCTTTTCGCTGTCGGCCAGCAGTTTGTCTGTGCCCTTGATGTAGCAGGCCGTTCCGGTGCAGATGGTGAGCGTGTGCTTGCCGGGTGGCTTCAGGCTGAAGTGGTGATAGAACGTCACCACACCATACGCCTGGCTCAGCGGCACGCGAAGGCTCTTGGCAATGAACTTGATAGCCACGTCGTCCAGATAGCCGAATGAGGACTGGGCCGTATGCAGGGTTTCAATCAACGCGTGGCGGGCAAATCCATGGCGTCGCATGGTGCCGTTGACAATTTTCCAGCGCTTGTCGTCAGAGGGTAGGGGTGGTGGTGCCAGGCTGATCACGGGGCCTCCTATTTGGGGTGCGTCGCCTTGTTTCTTTTCTAGCCGCTCCATCGTATGACAGTCGGTGATAGTCGTCACAAGTTGACCCGTATCCCGAAAGGGAATACCACGATGCAAAACGGGAAAACGCTATCCCATTGATTTTTAAGGACTAAATTGGTCCGATTCGGCCCGGAAAGGGAGGCGAAGTCACTGAGCTGTAAGCTCTTGCAGCTATTGCAGGCTGGGCAGAAGTTGCGACGATCCAGCGAGGAAAACTATTCCTATCCCGCAGCTGTAAATCGCCCCGCCCCAGGCAAAAATCCGGTAGAAGAGCGGACTCAGCTTCTTCATCCCGAACAACCCCGCCAGCGAAGCCGTCATCAGCGCGTTCATCAGCACCAGTCCGGCAGCAAACGCGCCCAGCCCCCACAGCCCTTCCGCCGTGCCGCCCCGAAGTCGAGCATCCTCACCCGCTCCTGGCCGCCCAGAATGCACAAGAACAAGTGGGCGGGCTTGATGTCGCGGTGAACGATGCCGCGCGCGTGCACAGGGACGAGCGCGTCGCAC
>CAINND010000087.1 GCA_903851035.1 uncultured Acidobacteriota bacterium
AGAAGGTGCGCTGGTAGAGCCAGAGCATGTAGAAGGCGCTCCAGATGACTCCACTGGCGGCCAGGATGCCGTAAATGGCCTTGGCCTGGAAGGCTCCGCTCAGCACCAGGAACTCGCCGACGAAGCCGTTCATCAGCGGCAGACCGATGGACGACAAGGTGATGATGAGAAAGAGCGTGGCGTAGCGCGGCATCGGCGTGGCCAGCCCGCCGTACTCTTTAATCTCGTAAGTATGGCGGCGGTCGTAAAGCTGGCCCAGCAGCAGGAAGAGCGCTCCGGTGCTGATGCCGTGGTTGAGCATCTGGAAGACCGCGCCATCCATGCCCGCGCGAGTAAAGCTAAAGATGCCAAGCACCACGAAGCCCAGATGGCTGACCGAACTATAGGCGACCAGCTTCTTCATGTTGGGCTGCACCAGTGCCACCAGCGCGCCGTAGATGATGCCGATGAGCGCCAGCGTGATGATCCACGGAGCGTTCGAGCGCGACTGCTCGGGGAAGAGTCCAAGGTTGAAGCGCAGCAGGCCGTAAGTGCCCATCTTGAGCATGACGCCCGCCAGCAGCACACTGCCCGCCGTGGGCGCCTCAACGTGTGCGTCCGGCAACCATGTGTGCAGCGGGAAGAGCGGTACTTTGACGGCAAAGGCCACGAAGAAGCCGAGGAAGAGCCAGAGTCCGGTCGTCTCCGGAATGACCAGCTTGCCGCTTGCGACCATCTGCTGCAGGGCAGGGTAGTCAAAGGTTCCCGCGTTGGCGTAGAGCCACAGGATGGCCGCCAGCATGAAGACCGAGGCGATCATTGTGTACAGGAAGAACTTGACCGACGCGTACACGCGCCTTCCGTGGCCGAACATTCCAATCAGCAACGCCATCGGTATCAGCGTGGCTTCCCAGAAGAAGTAGAAGAGGAAGAGATCGAGCGCAATGAAGACGCCGATCATTGCCGTCTCCAGCAGCAATAGCAGGATGAAGAACTCCTTCACCCGCTGGTTGATGCTCTTCCAAGAGGCCAGTACGCAGAAGGGAACCAGCAGCGTGCTAAGCACAACCAGCCATATCGAGATGGAGTCCACGCCGACGTGATAGTGGATGTTCGGGCTCGTCACCCAGGGCAGATTCAGCTCGTAGGCCCAACCGCCGCTGGCGGGCATGGTGGCCGCATAGTGCGCGGGCAAGTGCAGCGAGGAAAGGAACGTGAGCACCGAGATGGCCAGGGCAAACCAGCGCACGTCGCGGTCGCGGCGCAGCAGCAGCGCAATCAGCAGCGCTCCGGCAGCGGGCAGAAAGGCCGTCAGCGTCAGTATCCAGGGATTGAAGGCCGTATAGTTCATCGCGTTCCCATCCAGACCATGTAGGCCACCACAACCGCGGCTCCGGCGGCAATCCATCCGGCATAGCTGCGCACCAGTCCGGACTGTTGCTGCCGCACGATGGCGCTAACGTCGCGCGCGGCCACGGCCGATTCGTTCACCAACCCGTCAATGCCTTTCTGGTCCACCGTCTGCCACAGTACGACGCGGCTGAACCATAAGAGCGGAGCAATCAGCACCGCCGAGTAGAGTTCGTCAATCCAATACTTGTGCAGCACGGTTGTGTACAGGCCATTGAGGGCGTCGGCTATCTTAGCGGGCAACTCCGGCCGCGCAATGTAGAGGAACCAGGCCAGGGCCAGCCCGGCTAAGGCGATGGCGACGCTCACGCCCATCAGCGTGGTCTCCAGGCCCTTGTGCTCCGCGTGCTCCTCAGTCTTTGATTCGGCGGCTGCGATGGCCAGTGCGCTTTCCAGATTACTGGTGTGCGGCTCCTCCACCTTCTGAATCACGGGGTCGAGGAAGTGCTCAAAGCGATTGCCGATGCCGACGAAGCCTCCGATGATGGAGAGCACGGCCAGCAGCACCAGCGGTGAGAGCATCATCCATGGCGACTCGTGGGGCGTGCCATGATGAGAGTCGTGGGCGTGCGCGGCGTGGTGAGCATCGTGCCCGGCATCCTTCGCCCCGCGATACTCGCCGAAGAAAGTCATAAACAGCAGGCGGAACATGTAGAAGCTGGTCATGAAGGCCGTGACGGCTCCAAAGGCCCAGAAGATCTTGCTGCCGAAGGGGCTGCTGAAGGCCTGCCACAGGATTTCGTCCTTCGACCAGAAGCCGGCCAGCGGCGGAATGCCGGCGATGGCCAGCGTGGCGATCAGCATCACGCCAAAGGTCCAGGGCATGTACTTGCGCAGGCCGCCCATCTTGCGCATGTCCTGTTCGCCGGCGATGCCGTGGATGACCGAGCCCGCGCCGAGGAAGAGCAGCGCCTTGAAGAATGCGTG
>CAINND010000088.1 GCA_903851035.1 uncultured Acidobacteriota bacterium
CCAGCCTCAGCCGCAGCGGCGATTCCGCTGAGGCTGGTGGTGCCGGCAAGCCCGTAGATGTAGCTGAAGCCGAAGAGCAGGAACGCCGCCGACATGCCGCCGAAGAGGTAGTACTTCAGCGCGGCTTCTGAGGACTCCGCGCGGTGTTTGTTGAAGGCCGCGAGCACGTAAAGAGAAAGGCTCAGCAACTCCAGCGCGACAAAGATGACCAGCAGATCGCGGGCGGCGGCTACCAGCATCATGCCGGTGGTGGCCAGCAAAACCAGAGCGACGAACTCGCCGGGGTTGCGGGAGAATTCTTCGCGCATGGAGAGCAGCAGCACCAGACCGGAGAGGATCAGAATCCCCGCCTGCGCCACAAAGACGGCAGGGCTCGAAACCAGCAGTTCGCCAAAATTCATGGCGAGCGGATGGCTGACGAGCCAGCCGAGGGCCACCAGGCAACCCATGACGCCAAAGGCGGCAGCGGCTACGGTGCGATAAGCGGCCGAGCGGCGGCGAAGGATACCAAGGTCTATGACGAGCACGACCAGCGAGGCCACTTCCAGAATGGTTTCCGGAAAGGTGAGGTACAACAGGTTTGTCAAACTTGCGCCGTTCATCCCCTGCCTCCCGCAACCAGAATGTGTGGCAGCGCCTGCACCGCCGGGGCAATCACGTCGAGCAGCAAGCGCGGCATCAGGCCGACCAGCAGGCTGGTGCCGGTAAGCAGCAGCACGCCGGCCCACTCTGCCCAACTGATGGGCGCGTAGGGTGCGTGATCCTCAACAGGCTCAGTTATGGGAGCGTCATTGAGGAATACCCGCTGCAGCGCGCGCCACGTGTAGGCCACGCCGACGACAATGCCGATGCCGGCAACCGCGGCGAACCACGGGAACGCCTGCCAGGCGCCCATGAGGACCTGCAATTCCGCGACGAATCCGGAGAAGCCGGGCAACCCCATGGAGGCCATGCCGGCGATGGCGAAGACAATCGCGGCAAAGGGCAGCGTCTTGCCCAGCCTGAGCTTGCCCAGAATCGCCAGGTCGCGGGTGTGGGTGCGCTCGTAGACGATGCAGCCGACCACTGCGAAGAGCAGGCCGGCGAGCACGCCGTGCGAGAACATCTGCAGGACCGCGCCGTCGATGCCAACCTGAGTCAGGGTCATGAGGCCGAGAAGCACCAGGCCCATGTGGCTGACGCTGGAGTAGCCGATGATGAATTTGAAGTCGTTCTGGACGAGAGCCACCGCCGCGCCATAGACAATGCCGATGACGGCAAGCAGGGCGAAGACGGTTCGCCAGGAGCCGATGCCGAGGAAGGACCATCCCCAGGGATCCATGCCGTGAGGGAAGACCGTCATGGCAACGCGCAGGCAGCCGTATGCGCCCAGCTTCATGACCACGCCGGCCAGCAACATGGAGGCTGCGGTGGGGGCGGCGACGTGACCAGTGGGCGCCCAGGTGTGGAAGGGCCACATGCCGGCGAGGATGGCAAAGCCGGTAAAGACCAGCGGGAAGGCCCAAAGCTGGAAGCTGACCGGATACTGGTAGGCGGCCAGCGTGTGCAGGTCCATGGAGTGCGCGCCGCTCATGACATAGGCGGCCAGCAAGCCGATGAGCACCATCGCCGAGCCGAGGAAGGAGTAGAGCGCCAGCTTCATCGCGCCGTACTCGCGGCGGGTAGAACCCCAGATGGCGATGAGGAAGTATTTGGGGACGATGGCGATTTCGTAAAAGACGAAAAGGACGAAGAGATCCACCGAGAGGAAGACGCCGTAGACGCCGCCGATGAGCGCGAGGAAGAAGGCGAAGAACTCGCTGGTGCGCTCCGTGACGGTCCAGGAGAAGAGGATGCCGGCCACTGCGGCCAGGCCGGTGAGGACGACCAGCACGCGGCTGATGCCGTCAGCGGCCAGCGTGTAGTGGATGCCCATGGCCGGGATCCACGGCATGTCGGCAATCAGGACAGAGCCGGAGGTGCCGGCCTGGATAAATCCGGTGAGGCCGACGGCGAGCCCGGCCACAGCGATGGCCAGCGCGAAGACTCGCGCAAACCCCGCCGCCACCCTGGGCAGCAACGCCAGAACCAACGCGCCGGCAAACGATAGGTAGATGGTATATGCGAGCATTAGAATCTCCACCCCGCCAGCCAGTGAACCACTGTCGGATTCACCACGCTCAAAATCAGCTGGGGTCCAAGGCCAAGCATCAGCATCAGCGTCAGAATCGGGGCCAGGCCAAAGCGTTCCGCGCGGTTCAGGTCAGGGAAAGCTGCCCATTTCTCGTTAACTGGCCCGGCAAAGACTTTCTGGATGACCGTAAGGATGACGGCTGCGGTAATCAGCAGGCCGAGCACCGCGACGGTCGCCGCCTGCCAGGCAAGCGGGAAGATGCCGCGGAAGATGAGGAACTCGCTGACGAAGCCATTCAGGCCCGGCAGGCCGAGGGACGAAAACAGCGCGATACCCATCATGCCGGCCAGAATCGGTGCGGGCTTGCGAAGGCCGCCGAAGCCGTCTATAGCGAGGGTGCCGCCGGAACGCTCCTGAATGAGAGCGAGGAACCAGAAGATGGCCGCAGCGGTGATGCCGTGGTTGAACATCTGCAGGACGACGCCGTCGAGAGCAGCCGCGCGGCTGAGCGTTACC
>CAINND010000089.1 GCA_903851035.1 uncultured Acidobacteriota bacterium
CATTGTCAGCAAGGAGATGTTCACCTGGGAGGACAAGGCTCGGGCGGCCAGCGAGAAGACACAGTCGCTGACCCTGCGTCCGGAGAACACGGCGGGCGTGGTGCGCGCCTACATCGAACACAATCTTGAGAAAACGGGATTGCTGCAAAAGCTCTACTACATTGGCCCGCAGTTCCGCCGCGAGCGTCCGCAGAAGGGTCGCTACCGCCAGTTCTTCCAGATTGGCGCCGAGGTGCTGGGGCCGGTAACCGCCGGCAGCGAGCTGCCCATCCGCGACGCCGAAGTAGTGGAGATGCTGACCGCTCTGCTGGACTCGGTGGGATTGAAGGGCTGGACGCTGTACTTGAACTCCGTGGGATGCCCCGAGTGCCGGCCGGCCTATAACGAGGCTCTACGTGTGGCTTTGGCCGATGTGAAGGACAAGATGTGCGGCGACTGTCAGCGGCGGTCAGAAACCAATCCGCTGCGCGTGCTGGACTGCAAGGTTCCCGAGGACCAGCCGTACATCGAAGCTCTGCCGAAGATTGCCGACTACCTGGACGAGGGCTGCCGCAAGCACTTCAGCGAGGTGAGGGCGATCCTGGATACGCTGGCAGTGCCGTACACGGTGAATCCGAGGATGGTGCGCGGGCTGGACTACTACTCGCGCACGACCTTTGAGTTCACTCATGGCGAGTTGGGAGCGCAGTCGGCGGTGCTGGGTGGCGGACGCTACGACGGACTGAGCGAGCAGCTTGGCGGGCCGAAGGCTCCGGGCATTGGCTTTGCCATCGGCGAGGACCGCCTGGTGCTGGCCTTGCAGGCACAGCAGGCCGTGGCCTTGCATCCCTTGAAGGCCTTTGTGGCGCCGCTGGGCGCGGGCACCAACCGCCATGCCATGCGGCTGGCGCGCGAGCTGCGCGCGGCCGGCGTTGCGGTGGACGTGGGCGATGAGAGCTTCCGGCTGAAGAAGAGTTTTGAGACCGCGGAAAAGCTGGGCGCGGCCTACGTGGTGCTGGTGGGCGAAAACGAGGTGGCGGCCGACGCATTTGCCGTCAAGGAGTTAAAGACCGGCCAGCAGACGACGGTGGCGCGCGGCGCGCTGGCGGAATTCTTCGGGCGCTGACCGCGGTCCTGAATCCGTAGCGTAATTCGGCGGCGTATTTCAGCTACAATATTGATAGACACCTGTGCGCGTCCGCGATGGCGCGCACTTTGTTTTATCATGGAAATATGCGGAGGACCTCTCCGCGGCGATGGAAGCGATCATGCAACTGGATTTTCTAGGCGACATGCAGCGGACACACCGCTGCGGCGATTTGAGGGCGACCGATGCCGGCTCCACCGTGACGGTGATGGGCTGGGTGAATCGTCGGCGCGACCACGGCAACCTGATCTTCATTGACCTGCGCGATCGCAGTGGCATCAGCCAGATTGTCTTCGACAAGGAGCGCAATCCGGAGATGCACTCCCGCGTGGAGGCCGTACGCAATGAGTACGTGCTGGCCGTGACCGGCAGGGTCGAGCGGCGCAGCGAGGGCACGATCAATCCCAAGATGGAGACCGGCGAGGTGGAGGTGATCTCCACCGAGCTGCGCGTGCTGAATGAGAGCCGCGTGCCGCCCTTCGCGCCCGGCGACGCCAACCTGAACGTGAACGAAGAGGTGCGGCTGAAGTACCGCTACCTGGATTTGCGGCGTCCGGAGATGCACGCCAACATCGAGATGCGCCACCGCGTGACGCTGGCAATCCGCAATTACCTGGCAGGCGAGGGCTTTTACGAGATTGAAACGCCGATCCTGACGCGCTCGACGCCCGAGGGCGCGCGCGATTACCTGGTGCCGAGCCGTGTGCATCCCGGCGAGTTCTACGCGCTGCCGCAGTCGCCGCAGATCTTCAAGCAGATTCTGATGATCGGCGGCATGGACCGCTACTTCCAGATTGCGCGCTGCTTCCGCGACGAGGATCTGAGGGCCGACCGCCAGCCGGAGTTCACGCAGATTGACCTCGAGCTGGCCTTCCCCACGGAGAAGACCATTCACGACGTGGTGGAAGGATTCCTGGACGCGGCCTTCACCGCCGCCGGAGTCACCATTGAGCGGCCCTTCCCGCAGATGCCCTACGACGAGGCCATCCGGCTGTATGGCATTGACAAGCCCGACCTGCGGCTGCCGGCGATGACCGAGGTGAAGGACTTCTTCCCGGCCGATGCCTGGGAGACCCTCCAAGTGGATACGGCGCTGCCCGTGGTGGCCATTCGCACTCCCAAGGTGGGCGAGTTGAGCCGCAAGGAGCGCGACGACCACAAGGGGCTGCTGAACGAGAAACAGGCCAAGGTCATCAAGTATTTTGACGACATCAAGCGGCTGGAGAAGACCTGGCCGGAGGCCATCGCCAAGGTTCGCCAGGCCTGTGGCGCGGAAGAGGGCGACCTGCTGATTATTGTGGCCGCGCCGAAGAAAGAGACCGCGACCGACACCACGGACGCACGCCGTCTGCACCGCGCCGCCACCGCCGTCTATAGCCAGGCCGGGTTGCTGCGGCTGGCCCTGGCGCAGAAGTATGCCGCGCGCCACAAAGTGTTCGACGAGAAGCAGTACAAGTTTCTGTGGGTCACCGACTTCCCGAGCTTTGAGTGGGACGAGGGTGCCAACCGCTGGACCTTTGCGCATCACCCGTTCACCTCGATTCACGAAGAGCACGCCGGACTGCTGGCCGAAGGCGTCAAGGCCTTGAACGATCCGGACTCGGCGCTGGGAGCGATCCGCGCGCGCGCCTACGACGTAGTGCTGAATGGCACGGAGTTGGGCTCGGGCTCGATCCGCATCCATCAGCAGGAGGTGCAGGCGAAGATCTTCGAGGCACTGGGCATGGACGAGGCCGAGCAGAAGCTGCGCTTCGGATTCTTCCTGGAGGCCTTGCAGTACGGCACGCCTCCGCACGGCGGCATCGCCCTGGGGCTCGACCGCATTGTGATGATTCTGGCCGGGGCGGCGAACCTGCGCGAGGTCATTCCCTTCCCGAAGACGGCGGCGGCGACCGACCTGATGATGGAGGCTCCGACGCCGGTGACCGACGCGCAACTGAAGGAGTTGAGCATCGGCGTGAGGAAGTAACTGCTATTTAGAGGTTCAAAGACAGATAGTTTTTTACCACCAGGGAGCGCCGATGAGGCGCTCCTTTTTTGTTGGGTGAGAACAAAGTCAACTCCCCCACCCTGGCAACAACGGCCAGGATGGGGGCACCCGGCTTACGGTTGGTGACCTTCAACGGTGTGGATAGCCCCACCCGCACTGGGGTCCTTCGCTTCGCTCAGGATGACACCTCTTATTACTGAAGTTGATTCTTGCTGAAGCTCACATCTGCGCGCAGAAAAAAGCGGCAGCGCCGAAGCGCTGCCGCCGTGTTGCGTTACGGCAACTGGTGTTTAGAACAACACGCGGACGCCAAGCTGAATCTGGCGAACGCCATACACGTAGTTGCTGTTGGCCGAGGTCGGCACGTTGAACAGCGAAGCGCCATTCGACGTGTTGTACGGGATCAGAGTGGGATAGGTATTCACGCCGGCCGTACCGCTGGTCGGAACGCTCATGGTGTAAGCGGTCGTCGTGTTGACGCCCGTCACATTCTGGTGGTTGAACAGGTTGAAGGTGTCCAGGCTGAACTCAGCCTTGGCGTCCTTGCATACCTGGAACAGCTTGGCCAACCGCAGGTCCACCACGTAGGTGTTCGGCTGACGATAGCCATTGCGCTCGCTGCCCGGCACGATGTAGGAACCGCCCGCGCCAAGTGCGCCGCCGAGGATACCGGCGACCTTGGTGGTGCCGATGTACTCCTGCGGGTAGATGGCCGCGTTCGCATTGCTGGAAGCAGAACCACCGCCGATGGAGACGGAGTTACCCAATCCGTTCTGCGCCTGGAAGACCGGCGAAATCTGCCAGCCGTCGATGGCGTACTTTACCCAGCTCTTGTGCTGCCAGGGAGCCTGGATCAGCGCGTGCAAGGTAAAGCGGTTGGGCACGTTGGTCAACGAATTGCCATAGTACTTGTACTTCGGGTTGAGCGGATCCAGGAAAACGCTGGTTCCCGCGCCCGTCGTGTTGTTGACGCCGTAATCCAGAGCGTGCGACCAGGTGTAGTTGATACCAAACTGCACGTGGTTGCTGAGGCGCTTTTCCAACTGCACTGCCAGGGCATTGTAGCTGGAGTTCACACCGCTGAAGATATCGGTGATCGTGCCGTACTGCGTGTTCGGACGCGACGTGTAGAGCGGAACGGTGAACGCGGTACCGTCCTTGATCGGCAGGCCAGTGATTCCCTGATTGTTGACGGTGTAGGAAATCGTGGACGGAGGCGTAACCGTAGTACCACCCGACACGTAAGGTGTTCCCGGAGCATTCAGGTTGATATCCGTGAAGCTCGGCAGATGACGGCCGAGGCTGCCCAGATAGCTGACCGAAGCGACGATCCCCCAGGGAAGCTTGCGCTGCAGGGTCAGGTCGATTTCCTGGATTTCCGGAGACTTGAGCTTGGGATCAAGGTAATCCACGCTCAGGGTTCCTGAGGTGGAAGGAGCCGTTGCCAGAACTTGCGGGAACGTAGGTGCACCCGTGCTGTTGTACTTCAACGTGTACGAGTTCTGACCAAAGCTGGTTCCGGAGGTGGTCATGCCGGTGAAGAGCGTGGAGTTGATGATACGGCCGTAGTACAGACCGTAGCCGCCACGCAGTACCGTCTTACCATCGCCGAAGATGTCATAGGCAAAGCCCACGCGCGGTCCCCAGTTCTTGGAAGGGCTGGGTACGGCGCCGGCATTGATCGTCTTGGTGCCCACCGTGATGGGATTCAGCAGGTAGTCATAGCTGCTCGGCAGAAGCTGGGTCTCAAAGCGCAGTCCCAAGCTGACCGACAAGCGGCGATTGACCTTCCAATCGTCCTGGCCGAAGATGGCCCAGTCGTTGGTGGAGAAGCGATAGGTCTGCACCGGGGCGGTAATCGAGTTGCCCTGGAAGGCCTGGTAGAAGCCGCTGTAGTTCTTCAGGCTCGGCTTATACATGTCGGCGAAGTAAGCGGCCACACTGCTGTAGCTGAATTCGCCGTACTGCGTGTATAGGTTGTTGATCTTGTCGTTGGCATTCATGAAGTCGATGCCAAAGCGGAGGTTGTGCTGACCCTTGCTGATCGTGATGGTGTCAGCGATCTGGGTCTTGTACTCATCCGGATAGGCGGCACGGTTCAGGAATACGGGAGTACCCCACTGGAACTGGCCGCTATTGATATAGACATTCGGCGGCAGGCCGTAGGGGTTGGCGTAACCAGTGGCAAGTCCCGTGATCGGGTTGACCGGATTCACTTCCGTCTGGTTCTCATAGGCCGAGGGCTTCTGGTTGTACTCAAACTCGAAGTCGCGGCCAATCTGTACACGGATCTGGTTGCTGACGTTGTTGCTGACCAGGGTGTCCCACTTGGCAACACCCCAGGTGTCTTTGACGTAGTCGTTGCCGAAGCTTTCCGTACCGTAGGCATTGGTAGCCTGGGTCTGGATGCCGGCCGGCGACCACCAGCGCATGCGGTTGACTTCAAACGTAGCGTGATTCTTGGAATCCACGACCCAATCCAGCTTCGGGAAGAAGATGTCCTGATCGCCGGTACGCGGGGTAGAACCAGTGATGCCGATCAGGCCAAGCTGGCTGCCGTTGCCAAACATCGAGTTCAGCCACCACTGCTCTGCCTGGGTGTACTGCGCCGGCGTCACATGGTTCATGTTCGTCGTGCTGGCGCTGGAGTAATTGTAATAGCTGGCCAACTGGCAAGCGTTAAAGTTGGCACCCGAGGTCAGCGTACCGCAGTAACCGGTTGCAAGGCCGCCAGGAACTGTGGGAACTGCGAAGAAATTGCCTGCATTGCTAGGCACCGCGGTGCCGGGGAAGTTGCGGTGATAACGGTCGTAGGCCAGAAACCAAAAGAGTTTGTCCTTGACCAGCGGGCCGCCGATGCCGAAGCCGCCCATCTTGCGGACGTCGATCGGCTTGTAGTGCGAGGTGGTGACGGACTGGTTGTTGGAGTTGTAGCTGGAGAGCGTGGTGAAAGGGTTGTAGGTGCCGAGCGCGTTGTCGCGATCGTAAAAGAACGCCTCACCGTGGATTTTGTTGGTACCGCTCTTGGTGATGGTGTTGATGACGCCACCGGCGGAACGGCCGTATTCCGACGAGTAGTTCGAGGTGTTGACCTGGAACTCCTGCACGGCGACCTTCGGGGTGGAGTAACCGGCGCGGGTACGGCCGCGCTCTTCCGAGAAGTACGCCTGGTTGTTGTCAGCGCCGTCCACCGTGACGTTGTTGAGCAGGGTGCTCATGCCGCGGAAGCTGACCAGACCGAAGCCGTTGGAATCGCTGACGACACCGGGGGTGAGCAGCACGAAGCTGGACCAGCGGCCGCCGTTGATGGGCAGGTTCTCAATGGCGGTTTCGTTAAGGGTGGGAGCAAAATCAGCCGATGTAACGTTGATCAGCGGAGTCTCGGCCGAGACGTCCACCTGTTCGGTGGTGCCGATGGTGAGCTTAGGGTTGACCGGCGTAAGGCTGCCGACCGTGACGACGACGTTCGTCGCACGATAAGGGGCAAAGCCCGTGGCGGCCACGGCCACCGAATACTTGGCCGGGGTCAATCCGCCTACGCGGAAAAAGCCTTGCGCGTCGGTTGTGACCTTTACGGTCAGGTCGGTACCCAAGTTCTTCACTGTCACGGAAGCGCCGGGAATGACGCTGCCCTGTGGGTCAGCCACGGTGCCGCCAATGGCGCCGTCCGTGGTGGACTGGGCAAATGCGGCGATGGTGGACAGAAGAAATAGGGAACAGAAAAGAAGCATCAACAGCAACCGCGGGGAACGGCTACCTGTGAAATCCTTCATGGTGTTGGCTCTCCTGGAACGACGTTAAGCGCACTGAATGGTGCGCAAAGTTCATTTGCTTATGCCGGGCGGTGTGCCTCTTTGGGCTCTGGCCCCGGCGTTACTGCAACTGGCTATTACTGGACTACAGGCGATCTGTCAGGGTCATCTGCGACTCCAATTGTAACTAGGGAATGGGCGGGCGAAGTATCAATATTTGGTTGCAATTGGAGGGTTTTTTTCTTGACGGTTCAGGGAAATCATTCCGTGTGCTGGTTTTCCACATGAGGGGCACAAGCAATGCACCAATTTTGGTGCATACCATATAGCAAACCATCGTCAATCTGGGTAGAATCCAAGAGAGGCGTTGCAGCGCCAGCACCTCTCCCACAGCCATGTTCGCTGCCGAGGATTCCGTTACAAAACGTCGCTCCGCCATAATGCCGTTCCCTGCGGATGAATGAGGCCACCGGAAACGCTCGGGCCGGGTTCACCTTTTCCTGCTATTTGGACGATTGAATATCTATGTCGCAAGTTGCTTTTGACTCCTCGGCCACCATCGCGCAAACCCTGCGCGAACACATTGAGCGCCATGTGCGCTACACCTTGGTTCGGCCGCTCGATCACCTGACGCCGGCCGAACTGCTGGTACCGGTCTCGCTGGCCGTGCGCGACCTGTTTGTGGACCGCATGCTGGCCACCAGCCAGCGCTATCGCCAGGCAGGCGCCAAGCACCTGTACTACCTCTCCATGGAGTTCTTAATGGGCCGCCTGCTGGGCGACACCGTATGCAACATGCGCCTGAATGAGGTGCTGGACGGCGTGCTGAGCGAGTTTGGCGTGCGCCTGGAGCAGGTGCTGGAGAGTGAGCCCGATGCGGGCCTGGGCAACGGCGGTTTGGGCAGGCTGGCGGCATGCTTCCTGGAATCGCTGGCCACGCTGGACATGCCGGGCTACGGCTATGGTATTGACTATGAGTACGGCATGTTCCGCCAGGAGATCGCCAACGGCTTCCAGCGGGAAAAGCCCGACCGGTGGAAGGTCAGCGGCACCCCGTTCCAGATTCAGCGGCCGGAAGAAGCCATCGTCATCCCCCTGTACGGCCGGGTGGAAAACGCCCGCGAGCGCAGCGGCAGCCGCCAGAACTGGCTGGACTATCAAGTAGTGCTGGGCGTGCCCAACGATATGCCGGTGGTGGGCTACAACGGCCACACGGTGAACTATCTGCGGCTGTTCCAGGCGCGCAGCAGCGACGATTTCGACATTGAGATCTTCAACCGCGGCGACTACATCCGCGCCGTGGAGCAGAAGATCGGCAGCGAAAACATCAGCCGCGTGCTGTATCCCAGCGACAGCGTGATGGCCGGCAAGGAACTGCGCCTGGTGCAGGAATACTTCCTGGTGGCCTGCGCCGTGCGCGACATTGTGCGCAACTACCTGGCGCACCACAGCACGCTGGAGGACTTCCACGAGAAAGTTGCCATCCAGCTGAACGACACGCACCCGGCGCTGACCGTGGCCGAGCTGATGCGCGTGCTGGTGGACGAGAGCAACATGGAGTGGGAAGACGCCTGGGAGATTACGCAGAAGACGGTGGCCAACACCAACCACACCCTGCTGCCCGAGGCACTGGAAAAGTGGGGCGTGGCGCTGATGGAGCGCGTGCTGCCACGCCACATGCAGATCATCTACAACATCAACTACAACTTTTTGCGCTCGCTGACGGCTTATAGCTGGGTGGACGGCGAAAAGGTGCGGAAGATGAGCATCATCGAGGAGGGCCACGACAAGAACGTGCGCATGGCCCACCTCTCCATTGTGGCCAGCCATGCCGTGAACGGCGTGAGCGCTCTGCACAGCGAGCTGGTAAAGACCGTGCTGGTGCCGGAGTTCGCGCGGCTGTGGCCGGAGAAGTTCAGCAACAAGACGAACGGCGTGGCTCCGCGGCGCTGGCTGCTGAAGACCAATCCGCACCTGTCGCGGCTGCTGAGTGAGAGCATTGGCGAGGGCTGGGTGACCGACATGGCGGAGCTGAAAAAGCTGGAACCGCTGGCCACCGACGCAGCCTTCCAGGAGCGCTTTGCCGAGGTGAAGCTGCAAAACAAGCTGCGGCTGGCACGCATTGTGCGCGATGATACCGGCGTGGCGGCCGATCCGCGCTCCATGTTCGACGTGCAGATCAAACGTATTCACGAGTACAAGCGCCAACTGCTGAACGTGCTGCGCGTGGTTCACGACTATTTGGAGATTGTGGAGGACGGCAAGCAGCCGGCGGCTGCGCGCACCGTTCTTTTTGCAGGCAAGGCGGCGCCGGGATACTGGGCGGCCAAGCAGATCATCAAGCTCATCCACAACCTGGCGGCAGTGATCAACAAGGACCCGAAGGCCAACCAGTGGCTGAAGGTGGCGTTTTTACCGGACTACCGCGTCTCGCTGGCGGAGGCCATTATTCCGGCGGCCGATTTGAGCGAGCAGATCAGCACGGCCGGCATGGAGGCCAGCGGCACCGGCAACATGAAGCTGATGATGAACGGCGCGGTAACCGTGGCCACCTGGGACGGCGCCAACATAGAGATTGCGGAAGAGGCGGGCGAGGACAACATCTACATCTTCGGCCTGCGCGCCGAGCAGATTGAGGCCATGCAGCAGGCAGGCAGCTACAATCCGCGCGAATACTACGACCGCGACCCGCGCATCAAGCGCGTGCTGGATTGCTTCATCAACGACCGCTTCAGCCGCAGCGAGCCGGGACTGTTCCGCTGGATATTCGACGAACTGGTGAACCGCGGCGACCGCTTCTTCCACGTGGCCGACCTGCCGCAGTACATCGAGATCAACGAGAAGATCAACGCCGACTTCAACGACAGCGGCAAGTGGCGGCGCATGAGCGTGCTGAACACGGCGCGTTCGCATAAATTCAGCAGCGACCGCACCATTCTGGAATACGCCAGCGGCATCTGGGACCTGGAGCGGCATCCCGGGCCGGGGGCGAAAAACGGGCCGGAGAACGAAACGACAGACGCGATGAACACGGCCAAGCCGTAGCTTTTCCCATCTCAGCACACTCTCACTAAACGGCGTGACCACGGTCACGCCGTTGGGTTTACTGTTTTGTCCGGACGCCACGGCACACGGCGAGTTGATTTATATTGCAAGAGAGCACACTTGCATCACTGGGAGACCTGTTCAATGGCAAACATTCAGTCGCACAAAGGCGTCATCGGCATTCTTACCGGCGGAGGAGACGTTCCGGGACTTAATCCGGCAATCCGCGCCGTCACCATCCGCGCCCTCCGCGAGGGCTACAAGGTCATCGGCATCCGCCGCGGCTGGGGCGGGCTGATCGACATTGTCCGCGAAAAAGATTACGACAACAGCAGCAACTTCAGCATTCTCAGCGAGGAGCTGGTGAACCGCGCCGGACGCACCGGCGGCACCTTTCTGCACACCTCGCGCACCAACCCCGGCAAGGTAAAAAAAGAGAGCGTGCCCACGCACCTGCGCGACAAGTACACCGAGGAGCGCAACGACCTGACCAAGGAAGTGCTGGCCAACCTGGACTGGCTGGGCATCGACTACCTGATCCCCATTGGCGGCGACGACACACTGAGCTACGGCGTGCGGTTGTACGAGGAGGGCGCCAAGGTCATCGCCATTCCAAAGACGATGGACAACGACGTGCCCGGCACGGACTACTGCATTGGCTTCTCGACCTGCGTGACGCGCACAATCCAGATGACGAACTCGCTGCGCACCTCGGCTGGATCGCATGAGCGCTTCCTGGTGCTGGAGGTTTTCGGGCGCTACGCCGGCTACACGGCCATGCTGCCCACCATGGCCGGCGCGGCCAACCGCTGCGTCATTCCTGAGCACAAGTTCAACATTGAGCACCTGACCGAACTGCTGAGCTACGACCGGCGCAAGAATCCCAGCCGCTACAGCGTGGTGCTGGTGAGCGAAGGCGCGATGTTTGAAGGCGGCGAGATGGTGTTCGAAGACCAGGCCACCGACGCCTATGGCCACAAGAAGCTGGGCGGCATCGGCGACGCGGTCAGCGAAAAACTCAAAGACCTGAGCCCCAAGTTCAACGACGGCAAAACGGTGGACATCATCAACCAGAAGCTGGGATACCTGGTACGCGGCGGCGACCCTGACGCCATTGATTCCATCGTGCCCATGGCCTATGGCAACCTGGCCTTGGACCTGCTGCTGCGCCGCGTGCACGGCCGCCTGGTGGTGCTGAAGAACGGACGCTACGACGACATGCCCATCGACTGCGTGACCGGCAGCAAGAAGCTGGTCAGCGTGAACGATCACTACAACACCGAGCGCCTGCGCCCCCACTACAAGAGCTTCCACATGAAGCCGCTGTTCATCATGACCGGGGAGTAACTGCTTTTTAAAGGGGTAAAAACAAAAAGCTATTTGATTTTAAGAGTTGCAAAGAGATTGCCCCGCTCCACGGCGGGGCAATCTGTTTTGTGCGCAAACGAAGAGATAGCTCCTTCCCGCCGCTTGACGGGCGGCGTGAAGTGAGGCAGACTGTGCGGATTAGTTATGAACATGGTTTTCATGTTCATCTCAGGAGGCCGCGCGTGCTCAAGTCCATCGCCGTCGTGATTGGCAGCTACATCTTCTCCATTGTGCTGGTTGTGGCCAGCGATCCCCTGCTCTCGCGCCTGTTTCCAGGAGACTTTGTGCGCGGGCGCGTGCCCAGCAACGCGGCGCTATTGGCCAGCACGGCTTGCTTTGTGGTGATCTCCATTTTGTGCGCCTACTTGTGCGCGCGCTGGGCTCCACGGGCGGCGGGCAGACACGTGCTGTGGTTCTTCATCCTCGGCGAGGTGATGGGCGTGGCTTCGACCATCCCCAACTGGAGCAAGGGTTGGCCGCACTGGTACTGGATGGCCTGGCTGCTGACGTGGCCGGTGAGCTGCTGGATTGGATTGCGCGCGGCGGGGCGGAAGGACGCCCAACTACCCCACTCAAGCCAACAGAGGGCTTGAATGGGGCACCCGGCAGTTTGTGTTTGAAGTTATTAAAGCAGTGCGGCGGTCCTGATCACGCACCGGACTCTCGATCGCCACTATAGGTACTGTAGTCAACTGTGAGTTCTTCGCCTGCACGGATGTCTCTTGCGGCGAAAAAGTCATACTCGTCATCACAAACGACATTCGGTTTCTGATCCTTTGGGGGCTCGTTTATGTACCACCCTAAGGTCAGGTTATTGAATCCCTTTGGGCATCCATACTTTCCACCTCTCTGGACGCAAAAGTCTTCATAGAGCTTTCTAATTTCGCCGCTCTTCGTTAATACCACTTCCCCATCAATCCAAATCATCTCAGACTGATCGTCCTTGAAAATGTTCGTACCTTTGGCAATGTTGCGGATTGCGAATACTCCAACTCCGTGGATGTGCGACGGTCGCAATCTCGTAAAGCACCAAGTGTCTGGTAGAAGCGGACCGTTTCTCTCGCACTTTGGCAGCGGTCTGATAAAGCCATGCACAGCCATTAACCAATCCCGCCTCTTTTCGGGAGCGCGGCTGCCCAGCTGTTCCTGCCGGTATGCTTCGTAGTCCTCACCGCGCACAAAAAGCAGAAACTTAATGTCAGATAACCATTTCGATGAAGCGAACATTGCAAGGAGGAAAATGAACGTATGGGTCTTCCAGCCCATGTGATAGTGCAGGGAAATATATGCTTCAATTCCAAAGAACATGGCAACGCTTCCAGCGTTATAAGCCAATAGCCAAGTTAGGTACTTATCAACGTTATCTTCGTCCATCGCTTCGCCATGTTTCTCAAGTCCCCATATGAAGCAGAACATAGAAAACGCGAGTAGCCCGATGGGGCGGTGCCAATCCGCTGCTATCTCCCTGTCGCCAATAGCTAGAGCCAGGATCGCTCCGACCATTGCAGTCAGCACAGCGTAATATGTTGTGACGAAGGACGAGTTGCCTTGCCACCCGGCTCGCTCTGTTTGTTTGCCTTGGGTCATATCACCCTTCCCGCACCAGGGTGCGGAGTTCGTCGAGCAGTTTGAGCATTTTTTCAATCTTCTTTTCGCCAATCGGCTTCAGCAGGCCGTCGAGTTCGCTGATCGGTTTATCGAGTTCCGACAGCAGCTTGAGGCCCGCGGGAGTGATGCGCGTGACGACCACGCGGCGGTCGGAGGTGTCTCGGGTACGCGCGAGGTAGCCGGCCTTTTCCAGGCGCTCCAGCAGGCGGGTGACGTCGGGTTCGCGGGCGATGAGGCGCTCGCCGATCTCTCCGCAGGTGCGGCCGCTGGGGCCGGCGCCGCGCAGGATGCGCAGCACGTTGTATTGCGTCATGGAGATGCCAAAGGGCTTGACCAGGCGGTCGAAGCGCTCCTCCAGCACATCGGTTGTGCGCAGCAGGCTGACGAGGAGTTCCTCCTCGATGGTGGCAAAGGGAGTGTGTTGTTGAATCTCCTCGCCGATGTGACTGATTGGTTTTTTAGCCATAGGTATCTACTACTTTGATCGCCCGCCGGGTGGGGCGGATGCAGTATTTTTGTTGCAACAACCTTTTACCACCTCCGCAGCACAACGCGCACGTAAAAACCGCGCACTACTGGTGGTTAATCAGCGATGCGACGTAGGCCGCGCCGAAGCCGTTATCAATGTTGACCACCGTCACGTTGCTGGCGCAGGAGTTGATCATGCCGAGCAGGGCGGCGATGCCGCCGAAGGCCGCGCCGTAGCCGACGCTGGTGGGCACGGCGATGACCGGCACACCGACCAGTCCGCCGACGACGCTGGGCAACGCGCCTTCCATGCCGGCGCAAACGACCAGCACACGGGCCGCGCGGAGATCGTCACTGTGGGCCAGCAGGCGATGCAAGCCGGCGACGCCAACGTCGAAGAGGCGAAGCACGCGGTTGCCCATGATTTCGGCGGTGGCGGCGGCCTCCTCGGCGACGGGAATGTCGCTGGTGCCGGCCGAGATGATTCCGATGACTCCCTTGCCAGGCGTGAGCTCCTGTTGGCGCAGGGTCAGGGTGCGGGAGAGCTCTCCATGTACGGCGGCCGGATACTGCGCCTGCACGGCCTCTGCCTGCTCCTGGGTGACGCGGGTGGCCAGCACGTTGTTGCCGCGCTGGGCCAGGCGGTCAAAGATTTCGGCAAAATGCGAGGGGATTTTGCCGGGGCCAAAGATCACCTCCGGCACGCCAACACGCACGGCGCGGTGATGGTCCACCTTGGCGAAGCCGAGGTCCTCAAATGGCAGGTCGCGGAGCTTCGCGGCGGCCTCATCGGGCGAGAGCTGGCCGAGGCGAACCTGCTCCAAAAGCGATTTCAAACGATTTGCATCCACGGAATAAGCCTACCACCGGCGGCTTGCCGATTGCGCGGCAAAGCAATAGGCTGGGTGGATGCAGTCCACGGCTCAGTCTAGCAGCGTTCCCCCGCGCACCATCACCCTGGCCGTCACCGGCGCCAGCGGCAGCGTTTTTGCCCGTCAGATGCTGCGGGCACTGGAAGAAGATGCGCGCGTTGGGGCCGTCAACCTGGTGGTGAGCGACAGCGGCCTGCGCGTGATGGCCGAAGAACTGGCGCTGACCGGGCGCAACGACCTTGTGCGCCAACTGCTGGGGCAGGAGGCGGTAAAGACCACTCTGCAAAGCAATCTTGATATTGGCGCCAACATCGCCAGCGGCAGCTACCCCACCAGCGCGATGATCGTGCTTCCCTGCTCGATGGGTACCCTGGGGCGGATTGCCAACGGCATTGGCGGCAAGTTGATTGACCGCGCCGCCGACGTTTGCCTGAAGGAGCGCATCCCGCTGGTGCTGTGCGTGCGGGAGACTCCGCTGAACCTGATCCACCTGCGCAACATGACCCGAGTGGCCGAGGCCGGAGCGACCATCTACCCGCTGATTCCCTCCTACTACCAGATGCCGCAGTCGCTGGATGAGATTGCGCGGAACTTTGTGCAGCGCGTACTGAAGCACATTGGACTGCCGCAGGCGGGCGCCTATGTGTGGCAGCCCGGGCCGGACAAAGCGTAGACGACCGCTCGTGGCGCGCTTGAACCGGTCATGGTGACGAAGGTCACCTTTGGTTATTTCTTGGTTGACTTGCCGAAATGAGCGAGTGAATATCTTTGAGTTATTTCGCAGTCCAAGCAGTGCGGGGTGAAATTCTGCTTCTGGCAATGATGCTACGCTGAAAAGCTGGGATCGGCCGGGTGCAACACTCAAAGCTGAGACTTGCGGTTGAAAACTCAAAGACTGGCAGCTTGTGCGTCGCTGCTGGCCGTCGTGCTCCCGGGCTGGATGGGAGCCAAGGCGGCACCCCTCCCCCCCAGACAGGACGCCACTACACAACAGATTGATTCCGCCCAAACGTTGCAGGCCGCCACGGCATGGCTGCTGCGCACCGAGGGCCGCGCTGTGGACGCCGAGGGCGTTCCGCTGACGGGCACCGTGGGCGTGACCTTCGCCATCTACGCCGAGGCCACCGGCGGCGCGCCGCTATGGCAGGAGACCCAGGCGGTCGGCGCCATGGCGGGCGGGCGCTTCCGGGCTCTGCTGGGCGCGGCCAGTGAGAGCGGCGTGCCGGTGGCGATATTTGCCGGCGGCCAGCCGCGCTGGCTGGGCGTGCTGGTGCACGCGCCTGGAGTAAAAGAACAGCCACGCACCCTGCTGGTAAGCGTGCCCTATGCCGTGGAGGCAGCCAACGCGGAAAACCTGGGCGGGGCGCCGGCTTCGGCCTACGTCCGCACGGAGCAGTTGGCCGCGGCGGCCCAGCAGGCCATCGCACAGCAGAGTAGCAACACCGCCGGTAGTGCGTATGTGAATCGCACAACGGTCAACACGGCAGTCAAGCAAGTGGCCAACCTCACGGCCAACAATGCCGCGCAGAATTACATTCCGGTCTTCAGTGACAGTCTGGGCGACCTGGCAACATCGTCGCTGTATATGGCAGGCTCGGGAAACTTCGGGGTGAACACCTCGAACCCGCAGTTCAATCTGCACGTCGTATCGGTGACGGATCCGGCGGCGATTGCCGTGGAAGGCTACGGCGTGGTGGGCGTCAACTTTATGGGGCGGCGCGCGGAAGGCACCATGGCATCACCCTCCGCGCTGCTGCTGAACGACAACTTCTTCGCCCTGCAGGGTCGCGGCTACGGTACCACGGGCTTCAGTTCCAGCAGCCGAGCCTACATCAAGTTCTTTGCCGCGCAGAACTGGACGGACACGGCGCAGGGCTCCTACATTTCGCTGGCTACCACGCCGCTCAACACGGCCGCCTCGGCGGAGGCAATGCGCATCCTGCCCGGCGGGCAGGTGGGCATCGGCACCACCACGCCCGACCAGTTATTGACCGTGGCAGGCACCATCCACAGCACCACGGGCGGCATCGAGTTCCCCGACGGCAGCACGCAGACCAGTGCCAGCACCACGGCCTTGACGAGCGGCACGTTGCTGCTGCCCTCCGGCTTGAGTGGCAGCACGCCCGGCAATGTGGACCTGCAAACCGAGACGGCCGGCAAGACGATGACCGACCGCCTGCTGATTGCCGGCACGGCCAAGACGATGAGCGGCACTCCGCCGCAAGCCAACCTCTTCAGCGTGGCGGTGGCCGCTGGAGACGCCGCCGGGGGGCGCGTCAAGTTCACACTGGTGGCCAGCGACGGCACGCACTATGCCATGGAAACCGGAGAGATCATCTACCTGGCGAACCCGATCAGCATGAACTGTGCGGTCGTTATCAGCGAATATTCGACCGTCCCGCCCACCTACACCAACACCACGCTAGCCTCGCCGGCCATTGGACAGGCGGGCGCGCTGAACGCGCAATGCGAGGCGACAACCTTCAGCGGCAACCCGGGAATGATCATCTACGACACGCTGCCGACCAGCTTTACGCCCACCACGCACAAGCTGTATTACACGATTGAAAACCAGTCGCAGACGCCGCTGACCTTGCAGCCATAAACTTTATTGAATTGATGATTCGCCAGATGATCAGCGCGTAACGAGCGCGAAGGCCTTGCGGATGACGCCGATGGTTGCCGGGCGCAGGCCGTAGAAGTCGAGGTCGCCCGGAGCGACCCATGCGAGTTCACTGGCATCGCTGGCCGGGGCGGCCACGCCGGCACGCAGGTGACAGAGAAAGTCCACTAGCACGTAGTGATACTCGGTGCGGCCCTCGGCGTCGGTGAAGATGGAGTCGAAAACGTCGAGCAGTTCATGGGCCTCGACCATCAGTCCGGTCTCCTCCTGCACCTCGCGCTCCAGGCCTGCGCGCAGCTTCTCACCCAACTCCAGCTTGCCGCCGGGAATGGACCACTCCCCGGCCAGCGGCGGATTGCCGCGGCGCGCCAGCAGCACACGGCCTTCATGCAAAATGACCGCGCCGACGCCGACAACGGGCTGCGAGGGGTATTGACGTGACATGGAAGTATTGTACGAGGCTATCAGCAGACAAAAAAATACTGGGCAAGAGTGGCAGCTCCAGCCCAGCTTGCGGAGGCCGTCTCCGCTAGCGCATATCGGCAAATCCCTTATCAATGGCAACATGGCCCATTGGCCAGGCTGCTGGTGCTATCAAAGCGCCCAAATCCCGCAGCGCTCACAAACATCTTCTACCGGTGCTGGGGTTGGCTGCATCCTATCTTTCGATATCCGGGCAATTCTTCTGGTTCCTGCAAACTCCCGCCAAAAGTGGGAAGGCCCGAAAAAAGCCTGATAAACAAAGGCCGGAATACATCATCCACCTCAGCTTGCAGGGGTGCCCGGGTACGAAGGTCAATGTACTTCCGGTTGCAGAGCGGCCAGTGAATTACGAGACGCGGCACGGTTCAGCGTGCCGTGGCGCGCCCCGGGACGGACAGCGCTACTTGCGGCGGCAGAGCATGTCTCCCGTGCCGATGGGGACCAGGACGCTATCCACGCGAGGATCGCTCTGCACACGCGCCAGCCACCCGGCGAGATCGGCGGCGTGGCTGATGGCGTTATCGCCCACCAGCAGGCCTCCGCGGACCATGCGCGGGATGACCAGATCGAAGCAGGGGTCGTAGAGCTTCTTCTCCGCGTCGAGAAAACAAAAGGCGATGCCATCGTACTTGGGAATCTCGGCCAGCGCGTCGCCTTCGACGAGAGTGACCACGTCATTCACGTCGCAGAGATCGAAGGTCTGGCGGGCCAGCGCGCACTTGGCCGGGTCGAGGTCAAAGGTGATGACCTTGCGTCCGGTGGCGCGGGCGGCCAGGGCCAGCCAAAGGGTGCTGTATCCGGCGCTGGTGCCAATCTCCAACCAGGGGCCGGGCGGAGTGCTGGCGGCGAGCAGGGCGATGAAGCGTCCGGCATCGGGCGGCACCTGGCGCAGGCGTCGGCCATGCGGAGTGCCATCCGTGCGGTCGCGCAGGTCTTGGGCCTCAAGCTCTTGCATGCGGGCGAGCATGGCGGGGGTGATGTGTTCAAACATGGGACTAATGGATACCCGGCCCTTTATTCCTAAAATGAAGCCCCAAATCAAGAGCCTTCATCAACCCGTAATGAACGTCATATCTCGCGTGGCTTCTCACCTTAGGGGATAGGTATGACGGTGTTCTCTCCCTGAAACAAAAGCCAAAAAACGGCCCATCGTCGGTATCGAGAATATAGCTAATCACATTAAGTTCATATAAGAACTGCAGGAACTCATCAGGTGATCCGCAAAATCTTGGTTTCTGGAAAGCACCGCGCGAAATGAAATCCTCGTATGCGGAATATGCAACGAGATATTCTGAATATGTAAAGCGGGAACGGCCGTTCAGAAACTGGAAGAACTTAAGCAGGAGTTCGTAATCGCCACTCGCATAATAAAAGGAAATGTGGTCCTTTACCTCTCCGAGTAGATAATCGGAGTACTTCCTCGTAAATGCAGGGCTTAGAAAATCTGCCTCAGTAAATACTTGATTCTCATTCTTGCCTTCAGAAATAAAATTTTCGCGCAATATTTGAAGCATGCTCAGAATATCTCTGGGCCGATATAATGAGCGACGGAGCATTGTAATAAATGAGGTTGGAACCTGCATGGTCTCGTGCACGTTAGAGGCGTCGAAAGGGAAATAGTGGTCCCACGCAGCGCCTTGTGGGAGCTTAACTTCCTGCTGCGATGCGAGCAGACGATCAGTAACCACAAATAAGTTTGACCGCCTGTGCTCTTTGTAAGTTGTGCCCCAGTCTAAAATGACAGAATTGTCGCGCATCTTGCTGTTCATATTCTGAAGGCCTAATGAGTCAAAAATATCTGGACGAATCAGCAGCATGACTCGAAGTCGTCCTTTTGAATCCTTGATATTAGCAAAGACATCGTTATTCAGGCTCCACACCGCATTTGCCAGCCCTTTGACACATTCAAGATACTCCGGGTAGGGAATGTCACTCGGCCTAATATCAATACCGTCTATAAACAACAAATGATGTTTGGGAAGTTTCAGTGATCGCAGCGCATCTTCCAGGTGTCGCTGAATATATAGAAGGTTTGTTTGAAAACGCGTCTCTGAAAACGAAATACTTTCCTTAGCTTCTCCCGATAGCTTTGCGTACTTGGCTAGGATACCTGCAGCCTTAGCGGATTCTTCGACTACTTGTATTGCATTGATAATTTCCGGGGTAAAGGCGTGGGCATAATACTCATCAATTGCGGCTTTTAGGTTTCCGAAGCGAGTGAACGCGGACCAGAATACCTTGCCCTCCTTCGCTGAGATCTCCTCCGCAAGGAGTATGCAGATGATCGTTTTCCAAATGTTAGTGTAGTCGCTGAGAACCAGGTTTTGTGAACGCTTGAGTTCCAGAAATTTCTGATACTCTGTCTCGCGAATAAATTTCAGGGATGCAGCGACCTCATGGTAATTGTTGTTCGTCAAATACAACGAATATGCTGTTTTCCCCGTGCCCTTCTCGCCTACTAGGAAGTAACGCCCAGTATCTAGAACCTCCTCTAGCGCTCTCGTATGCACGAAAAGGCGATTCAACATCTCCTTATTTTCACGTCGCTTGTAGTTCTCAGCATCTCTGAATCCAAGCTCAAGGTTCCCAATCGGCTTCATTTTCTCTCCTCAAGGATGCTACTGAAACTACTAAACTCAGGTACCAAAGGAAAAGTTGAACAGGCAAAATAGTGTAAATCGAAACTATTGTTTCGACACTATTAATTGCGTATTTCCACATATAACACGTTACTCGCTCCAGCTCGGGCGCTTGTACTTTCCGCTGGCCACCTGCTGGATGCTCTCTTCGAGGATATCCAGTGCGATATCCGCCTGGTGCTTGGTGACGATGAGCGGCGGGCTTAGGCGCAGGGTGTTCGGTCCGGCGCCGAGGACGAGCAGGCCCTTCTCGAATGCGGCCTCAACGACGAGGTCGCGCTGCTCCGTGGCGGCGGTTTTGGCCACTTTGTCGCTGACGAACTCGATGCCGATCATCAGGCCGCGTCCGCGGATGTCTCCCACAAGCGGCAGGCGCTGCGCCCAGTCGTGGGTGCGGGTCAGGATGTGCTCGCCGACCTTGTGCGCGTTCTCCATGCCTTCGCGCTCAAGGATGTCAATGGTGGCCATGGCGGCGGCGATGGCCACGGGGTTGCCTCCAAAGGTGCTGGCGTGCGAGCCCGGCGTCCAGTCCATGATCTCCGCGCGGGTGACCAGGGCCGAGAGCGGCAGGCCGCTGGCGATGCCCTTGGCGATGGTGATCATGTCCGGCTCGACACCGGTGTGCTCCACGGCCCACCACTTGCCGGTGCGGCCCATTCCGCTCTGGACTTCATCCACAATCAGCAGGATGCCGTGCTTGTCGCAGATGCGGCGCAGTTCCTGCATGAAAGCGGGAGGCGCGGGCAGGTATCCGCCTTCGCCCTGGAAGGCCTCGACGACGATAGCGGCGCACTCTTCCGGCGGAACCTCGGTGCGGAAGACCCAGTCTTCAATGTGGCGCGCGGTGTCGCGGGCATACTGCTCGGCGTCGGTGCCGGCGGGGCGGCGATAGAGGTTCGGGTAAGGCACGTGCACCACTCCGGGGACGAGTGGGGCGAAGCGGCGGCGCTGCTGCGCCTTGCTGCACGTGAGCGACAAAGCTCCCATGGTGCGTCCGTGGAAGGCTCCGTAGAAGGCGATGATGTACTGGCGCTTGGTGTGGTAGCGGGCCAGCTTCATGGCGGCCTCCACGGCCTCGGCTCCGGAGTTGCCGTAGTACACGCGGTGCGGGCCGGGCATGGGAGCGATCTTCGAGAGACGCTCGGCCAGCTCGGTCATCTGCGGGTAGTAGAAGTCCGTGCCGCTCATATGCAGCAACTCGGCGGCCTGCTTCTGGATGGCGGCGACGACCTCCGGGTGACAGTGGCCGGTGCTGGTGACGGCGATGCCAGCGCTGAAGTCGAGGAACTGGTTGCCGTCCACGTCCTCGATCATGCATCCGTGGCCGTGCTTGGCGACCAGCGGATAAGAGCGCGTGTAAGACGGCGAGATGAGCCGTGCGTCATCGGCGATGATGCGGCGGGCGTTGGGCCCGGGCAGCTTGGTGTGGATCACCGGGGCGTCGGCGTGCATAAGGGTCGAGGGCGTCATGGGGTTCCTCCAATGGAGCGAAAGCTGAAAAACAGATACGGCGCCGCGCCGATGGCATGGCAGGAAAACGATCCTTGCAAGCAGCGGGCAATACGATGGCGGAGGAGTGGGAGAGAAATTAGTCGCCGGCGAAGAGGTTGGGGCGGGATGCGGAGGGTGCGCCGGTCAGTTCGGCGCGGGGCGAGGCAAAGCGCGACCAGATGGCACAGGCCGCCATGGTACAAAGCACCATGGGCAGGCGGCGCGCAATCGCTCCCGGCTTGTGATGGTTTCCCCGCATAGGGATGTACTCCCAGAGATATGCCCGAACGCAGTGATTATAGCCCACTTTAACGCCGGTGCCAGCCTGTTTTGCACCCCGTTTGCGGTGGCGCTGGCTCCCACTGTGGGCGGCAATTGACCCTGCCTCCGCGGGGATGCTCTACTTAGCCATTCCCGACGAATCGCACGCTGGAGGAGACTATGCCGGAAGAGACGACTGAACAGAACGCTCCCACGCACTTTGCCTGCCGCAGCGCCAACACCATGGATGAACTTTACGAACTGCTGAACGCCGAGGACCTGGACGACTATCACCTGGTGAGCGCCATGCAGTTGCAGGATGGCACGTTTGCCGCCTGGCTGGAGTTCGACAGCAGCTATGTGGAAGACGACGAGGTGCATGGCTAAATTGCCGCAGAAGCCCAAAACCAATGGGACACGGCGCGCGGCAGCAACAACGGCGGCGAAGAACTCCCGCAGGCCGGCCCCGCCGCCGCTGCTGGAGATGCAAAACGTCACCGTGATTCGTGGCGGGCGCACGGTGCTGCACGCGCTGGACCTGACCATCGCGCAAGGCGAACACGTCGCCATCCTGGGTCCCAACGGCTGCGGCAAAAGCACGCTGATTAAGACGATCACTCGCGAGTTGTACCCGCTCTTCGATCCCGCGACTGTATTGCGCCTGTTTGGACGCGACCGGTGGAATGTGAGCGAACTGCGCACGTTGATGGGCATTGTCAGCAATGACGTGGAGCCCTTTACGGCCAGACCCATCACGGGTCTGGAGGCGGTACTCAGCGGCTTCTTCAGCAGCATCGGCCTGGGCTACCACCATGCGGTGACCGATGCGATGCGGCGCAAGGCTCGGCAGGTAATGCGCTGGCTGGAGATCGCTCACCTGAGTGGGCGCGAGGTGAGCCAGATGTCCAGCGGCGAGGTGCGGCGGGTGATGATTGCCCGCGCCCTGGTGCATGAGCCGCGGGCCCTGCTGTTTGACGAGCCCAGCAACAGCCTGGACGTGATTGCCCAGATGGAGCTGCGCCAGACCATGCGCAAGCTGGCCGCGAGTGGGCTGACCCTGCTGCTCATTACGCATCATTTACCGGACGTGGTTCCGGAGATTGAGCGCGTGCTGTTTTTGCGTGACGGGCGCATTGTGGCCGATGGGCCCAAGAACAAGCTGCTGACTGCGCCCCGGTTGAGCGAACTGTTCGGCACCGAGGTCGGAATCACCCGCCGCAACGGCCACTACCACCTGATCAGCTAACAACTGCTGGTTGCGGCGCCACGCGGGCGGCCCTTAGAATCAGAAGAGAACTCAAAGCATAAGAAGCGAACACCAATCGCTCAACGGACTGAAGGAAAGCCATGCCGTTCCAACTGTTTAACTCGCTTAGCGGAAAAACCGAGGAATTCGCTCCCGCCCAGGACAACCTGGTGCGCTTTTACGCCTGCGGCCCAACCGTGTATGACTACGGGCACATCGGCAACTTCCGCACCTTTGTCGCCGTGGACGTGCTGCGCCGCCACCTGCTGCAAAGCGGGCGCCAGTTGCTGCACGTCATGAACATCACGGACGTGGACGACAAGATCATCCGCAACGCCAATCAGAAGGGCGTGCCCATCGGCGAATACACGGCCAAGTTTGAGAAGGCATTCCTTGAAGATATGGACGCCCTCGCCATCCAGCAGCCGGAGCGCATCAGCCGCGCCACGGAGAACATTCCGGAGATGATCGCGCTGATCCAGGGGCTGGCCAAGAAGGGCGTCGCCTACCAGGCCGAGGACGGAAGCTGGTACTACCGCATCAGCAAGTTTCCCGAGTATGGCAAGCTGAGCAAAAAGGACTTTACCGGGCTGATCACCGATGGCAGCGGGCGCATGGACGCCGACGAGTACGAGAAGGATGACGCGAGGGACTTCGCGCTGTGGAAGGCTCCCAAAGAGGGCGAGACCAGTTGGGATACCGCCATCGGACCGGGGCGGCCGGGCTGGCACATCGAGTGCTCGGCCATGGCGATGAAGTACCTGGGGGAGAGCTTTGACCTGCACGCCGGGGGCGAAGACCTGCTCTTTCCGCACCACGAAAACGAGATCGCGCAGAGCGAGGCGGCCACGGGCAAGACCTTCGCCCGCCACTGGATGCACGTGCGCTTCCTGCTCGTCGAGGGGCAGAAGATGTCCAAGTCGCTGGGCAACTTCTATACCCTGCGCGACCTGGTGCTGATGGGCCACAAGCCTTCCAGCATTCGCCTGCTGCTGATGAGCGTGCCCTACCGCAAGCAGCTCAACTTTACCTTTGACGGGCTGGTGCAGGCCGCCAACAGCGTGGAGCGGCTGCGCAACTTCAAGATTCGCCTGGAGACCAGCCAATGGGCGGAGGGCAATAATCCTGAGGCAGCGGCCGTGGCTAAGAATGCCGTGACAGAGATGCGCGCGGCGCTGGACGATGACCTGAATACGGCGCAGGCACTGGCCGCCATCTTCGACCTTGTGCGCGACGTGAACGCCATGGCCGACCAGGGCAAGGTCACCAAGGGCGACATCCCTGCCCTGCTGGAGGCACTGACGAAGTTCGATGAGATATTCGGCGTGCTGCAAGACCACGACGCCACCCACATCAAGGCCACCGTGGAGTGGGCTCGCCGTGAGAACCGCGAGGAGAAGATCAGCGCCGCCGCATTGGAGATGGCCCAGAGCGCTTCATTCAGCGATGCCGACGTGGAGGCCCTGGTGGCCAAACATAGCGAGGCGCGCAAGGCCAGGGACTTCAAGACCAGCGACGCCGTGCGCGACGAACTGCTAGCCCAGGGCATCATCCTGGAGAACACCAAGGACGGAGTGCGCTGGAAGAGGAAATAGCTTCTTGCTCTAACAGAAGAGCGGCCAGCGGGCCGCTCTTTTCTTGCGCTCAACTTCTGCGCACTCACGCTCTGCCGTTGATCTTCGCCCACCACCAGCGCACGCCGACGAAAAGAAAGTGCCAGTCCTTGAAGAACTCCGGCGGCTTGCCTTCAAAAGCATGGCCGATGAATTGGAATATCCATCCGATCACGAAGAGTGCGGCGGCCGTCTTCCACGCCGGGTGATATGCGATGCTCGCTACCAGCACGGCGAGCGCGACCAGAATCAGCGGAATGCCGATGGTGTGGCAGAGGCGGTTCGCTGGATGCTGGTGGCTGAGGGAGTACTGCGCGATCCACTGTTCTGATGTTTGATTGCCCCACATGGGCGGAGATGATAGCAAATATCGCGTCGGTCAGTCGCCGCTGGGCTCCACGGGCTCCAGCTCGATGGCTTCGGTCTCCTGGTTGGCCTGCCGGATCTTGGCTCCCGTGACCAGCACCACGCTGAGGATGACCACGACAGCGCCTGCCAACATGTAGCCATCCATGCGTTCACCGTGGAAGAGCACTCCTAGAATGACGGCGACAATGGGGTTGACATAGGCATAAGTGGAGACCTTGGAGATAGGAACATTCTTCAGCAGCCAGACGTAGGCCGTGTAGCCAATCAACGAACCGGCAAAGACCAGATAGACGATGGCCCACAAGGAGCTGGCCACCCATACGGTGCGGTGCAGATCGCCAGCAGCCAGGGCTAGCGTTCCGCCCACCAGGCCGGCAACCAGCATCTGCCAGCCGCTGGCCGTGTAAGGGTCCACTGCCATGTGCCAGCGCTTGACCAGAATTGAGCCCGAGGCCCAGCTGAAGCTGCTGAACAGGACCAGCCCTGCGCCAAAGAGCTGCCGACGATCAAATCCGGAGTGGCCTGTCAGGTCCGGCCAAAGCAGGATGAGGACGCCAATCACACCCAGGAAAATACCGGCCAGGCCGCGAGGGGAAAGCCGCTCGCGACCGTGGCTGAGCCGCTCCAGCATGAGGAACCACAGGGGCGTGATGGCGATGAAGAGAGCGGCCAGCCCCGTGGGGATCATGGTCTCCGCCCAGCCCAGCACCACGTTCGCGGTTACCAGCAAAAGTATGCCAATGATGGCCAGGCGCAGCAGTTCATGGCGAGTCACCCAAATGCGGTGTCCTGTGGCGGCGCGGAAGCCCAGCATGAGCAGGCCGGAAATGGTAAAGCGCAGCCCGCCCATCATCAGCGGCGAAAGGTGATCCACGGCCAGGCGGATGGCCAGGTAGGTGGAACCCCAGAGCACATAGACCAGCGCAAAGGCGATGATGACGTGCAGTTTTCTTGGCGCTGCGGCTGTAGACATGACCACCCTTCTTTTTCCACTCTAACAGTTTTGCCAGGGCTTTTTTAACGTCCCCTTGCCAGCCCCGTGCGCACAGGGCAGAATCAAAGGCATATGCCGCCGGACGGATTTGCACGGAACACCATGGTGCTGTTGACGCTGCATTCGCCGCGACAGAAGTTTTTCGGCCGCCTGCTGTCGTTCAACGCCAGCGGCGTGGAGTTGCGCGGCGTTCCTCTTGAGAGCCTGGAGGACTTGGCACGACAGCTGCGCGCCAATGAGCCGGCCGGCCCTTCGACGCTCTTCTTCCCCATGCATCGCGTGGAGCGCATGGAACTGGACGAAGCAACCGGCGAGCTGCCCGCCCTGGGCGTGACCTTTGCCGAGCAGTCCGGCCGCACACTCCACAAGGTCTTTGGCGGCACAGCGCGAAAGGCGGCGCGGTGATCAACGACCTGTGGACGGCGCCCAACCAGCTAACCCTGATGCGGCTGTTCTTCATTCCCTTTATCAACATCTGCATTGTGGAGCGGCGCTATCACACGGCGCTGATCCTGGTGGTGGTGGCGGGCTTGAGCGATGGCCTGGACGGGCTAGCGGCCCGGCTGCTGAAGCAGCGCACGCGGCTGGGTGAATACCTGGACCCGATCGCCGACAAGCTGCTGCTCAGTTCGCTCTTCCTGGTGATGTCCTTTAACCACATGATTGCCTGGCGCTACACGGTGATGGTTTTTTCGCGCGATCTTTCCATTCTGATTATCTCGGCGCTGCTGTACACGGTGGGGCTGCGCGACTTCCGGCCGGGCATCTTCGGCAAGATCAATACTGCCTGTCAGATTGCCGCCGTCTTTTTTGCCCTGCTTGCCAAGGTTTACGCCTACGAGTGGATATGGATGACCGGCAAGGTCCTGCTCTATGGAGTATTCGCCTTTACCATCGCCTCAGCCGTTCACTATGTGGTACTGACAGGCCAAAGATTGCGAAAGCTGCAAGCCAGCCACCAGCCCTCCGCATAACCGTGCTGCTTGTCAGACATGTTTCCCCGTAAACTCTTGAATAGAAAAGATTTAAGTTGACTTTCACATTGCTCGGAGATATAAGCCATTCCGATAGGTCTTTTCTATTTACTAATTCTTTTGTGCATTTTGCGGAAGGAACTCATATGACGATTCTTGACGAAATGGAGATTGCGCTAGCCGAAGAAAAGTGGGCGCACGAAGTGGAAGACGAGTTAGTTGAGGAAGTTTTTATCGAAGAACATTTTCAGGATTGCCTCCGGAAGGAAACTCCGGCGAAAAGGAATGTGGAGGACGTGGTTCTTGCTTAAGTACAAGAGGATCGTCCAGAGAATCTCGCACTGAACCTCCTGAATTGGAGTCTCGACGTCATCACTGACCCGGCTGCATGCTACCAAGTAGCGGCCGGGTCATTTTTCGTTTATCAGCAGGGTGATTACCAATTTGGCTGGCCCGGGGGCGGTCCGGGATTGCCCTGCAGCACATGATGCTCGTGCTCGTCGGCGGCGTCCACCACCTTGTAGTCAGGTGGCACCTCGAATAACTCTTCCGAAGGCTCGCCACGATCCAGGTGCGTCACCGTCGTGGTGAACTCGCCGGCCCAGGGATCGCGGTGCAGGCTGCGCATGACCAGTTCCAGTTCAGAGGAAAACCACTGTTCACTGACGATATCGATGGGGCGGTCGTTGCCAATCTGGCCGGCGGGCAGAGTGGTGATGACCCGCGTGCCTTTGACCCGGTAGCCGAGCATGACCTGCTCGCCGAGGTTTTCCGTGCGCACGGGATTGGGGGCGGCCAGCAATGGCTGCTCAATGCGTATGGTCGGCGCCGAGGCAATGCCCGCGTCGTCACCGACAAAGCCGGAGGCGGGGCCGTGCGCATTGCCGCCAATGGAGGCGTTCTCCGCCAGACGCATGCGGCGGATGAAGTTGTGCAGATTCCAGTGCGAATCCGGCGGTGGCGGATTGTCTCCGCCGGACATCAGTGGGTTGGGTCCGCTGTGCGCGCTAAGCCGGGCTACATAGGAGGGAGCGGGGCGGTTCAGTTCATAGCGGTGGGCCACCATCTCCTGCGGATTGAGCACAAAGCCATACCCGGTCTGGTGGTTGGCAACGGTGACGAAGCTGGCAGGGGCGGCGCCGGCGGGCAGACCCGGCACGCTCAGTTCGGACTCCCGGCGGATACGCCCACGACCATCGCGGTAAAGCCGAGAGTGCGTGGCGCGCGCGATGTGATTGCCATCCGTAAAGCTCTGGCGATGCTCGGTGATGTATTCAACGAAGAGGGGCTTGCCCTTTACCGGCTGCGCGCCAAGAGGATTGCTGACGCCGATAAGTCCCGACGAGATGGAGATGGGCGGCGGCGAAATTTGCACGGTAATGCCGGGCACGCTGTCACCGGGGCCTTCCATGGACGGCGGAACGAACTTGGACTGTGCCTGCATGGCGGCCGCGGCCAGCAGCGCAATCGCCACCAACAATACTCTTCCTCGCCTCATCGTTTTACCCTCTCCGGAATTATTTTCCCTGGCCGCCATGATGGCTCCTAATCCGCCATGCGGATGGCGCGTGCCAATCCGTCAGGACCGACGACGACGTCGGCATTCACAAAACCATCTCCCGTGCTCTGCCCTAGATTGGGACTCACCTGCCCCACCGGGACCTTAATGCGTACCACCTGCATTGGCCCCGCGCAGGTCACCGGATCGCAGTACATCAGGTTGGAATAGCCCTGCCAGGTTGAGCTGGCGGAGCGTGCCACATTGCCGCCACCCGTGCTGGCCAGCCGCAAGACAGGCGAGGCCGAGGGCGAACGCTCCGCGGCAGGCTCATAGTTGCCGCCATCGTATGCACTGGACTGGCGCTGTGATGACGCCGCCTGCGCGAGATCCTCCGATGTCGGGGACGGGGCCTGCAAGGAAGCCATCTGTACGGCGCGCCCCAGCCGCGAGGGCTGCCTTTGCTGGATGGAAGCTCCGGCCACTGCGGCATGTTCCGTGGGAGCGACCGCGGCGTCACCGCGCGGCACGCTCATGGGCCCAGAGGCGCGCTGGGGGGCGGTCACCACTCCCGTACCGCGCCATAGATGTACACCGCTGGCAATGCTGGCCACCAGAAGAGCGGCGGCGGCAGTGCTCCACCAGACGCGCTTAAAGCCGAGAGCGGTGCGCGGCGAAAAATGCAGCACCCGCGCCGTTGGCGGTTGTGCGGATTGGTGTTGGCGGCGGCGGAAGGCCTCCAGCACGGCCCGGTCGGTGGCCGCGGAAGGTCCCGCAGCGGCCGATGCGGCAAGCTGCCGCAAATTGGACTGCAGGGCTGCGCGCCGGGCATAGTTGGCGCTACAACGCTCGCATTCGTGAAGGTGACGGATCGCTTCGGGATGCAGAACCCCGGAGAGCATCTCGTCAACATAGGTGTCGAACTGATTGCATCTCATAGCAAACACCCTTGTATGATTCCTCCCGCGGTTCGCCCGGAGGGCTGTGTGCGGGATTCAAGCTTTTTGGCCAGCAGGTTGTGGGCACGGTTCAGGCGGGAGCGGATGGTGCCGATGTTGCACTGCAACTGCGCGGCAGCCTCGGCATAGCTCATATCGCAAAGGTCGCAGAGCACAACGGCCTCGCGATAATGCACCGGCAGGGACTGCACGGCCTCGCGGACCAACCCCACGGTCTCACCACGCAGGACCTCGGCCATCGTATCGTCCCCGCTCTCCAGAGCCAGTTCCACGTCTTCGCCGTCCTCGTTCTGGCCCACCAGCGGCACAACGCGCAATGCCGAACGATGGGCGCGGCGCACCAGGTTGCGGGCAATGCCTAGCAGAAAACTCAGCACCTGCCCCTTGCTCTCCTCGTAGCGGCCTCCCTCTTCGATCAGGGTGAGGAAGGCATCCTGCACTACGTCCTCGGCGAGGGCGGGTGAGCCGGTCATGTGCAGCGCAAAGCGATAAACCGAACTCTTGCATCTTGTGTAGAGCGCAGCAAAAGCACCCTCATCACCAAGCATGGCTAGGCGGAGGAGTTCCGGCTCCGAAAGAGTGTTGGTCAACGGCATCGAGCTCACGGCATTACGGACAACCAGCGGTCCAACCAGTATTACCCCCACAAGGGCTTTTAGTTCCAACAATATTGAGATGCCAGAGGCAAGATACGGGATGCGGGACGAGTGAATAGACGCAGGCGGGAGCGGAACAGGAGGATTCGTGAATAATTCTAATGTTTACAATATGTTAGAGAGATATGTCGTACCCGGCACCGTACGCCACCCAGCGGACGCTTATAGCCCGTCGTGACTGAGACGGTCATCGTCACGATCCGGGGCCAGGGCGATCAACAACAGGTAGGCGTTGAAGGAGTAAATCATCAGCACCAGGGCGCCGACGACGCTCGCCTTCCAGCCCGCGGGATTATCGTCGTCAAAGTCCTGGTAAAAGTCGCGAATCTCCTGGGCCTTCCAGCCGCCGATGCCGGCAAAGAGCAGCACGGCCACCGAGCAGATTCCCCAGACGAAATGCGAGTTGCCCAGCCAGGAGTTGATGGCCGCCAGAATCACACCGCCGGAGGCGATCATGCCGATGGTGGCCAGCGGCGAGGCCAGATTTACGCGGAAGAGGTATCCGGCGGCGGCCGCGGAGGCATACATCAGCCCGGCGCAGACAAAGAGAAGCGTGAGCAGGCGCGGTGTCAGGATGAGCGAGAATTCAAGGGTACTGAAGGCCGTGTAGGAGAAGAGCAGCACGGCGGCTGAGACGATGCCGAGCTTTTCCACGTAGCGGCTGCACAGCACGGCAAAGACGAACTGCACAATCAGCAACAATCGCACCGGGGCGGTCAGGGCCGTCAGCCATTCGAGCGGGCCGGGCGGTACGGTGGGATCCACGGTGGACCAGGCGGCTGCGGCCCCGATGAGCAGGAGTCCAGCGGCCAGAGCGTAGGCACGGGCCAGCACGCGGCGGCTTGTCTGCTCCAGGGCGTCGTCCGGCACAGCGTCGTTGGTAACCTCGTCGGCGGTGCGAGACGCATCGTCCAGGGCGTGGGGCGCATAACCTTCCGGCAATTGGTCGAGCAGCTCCGGGTGCGGGCCGGGGGCGATGCGGTTTTCCGCCACGGGCAGGATGCCGCATCCTTCCGGGATGGGTGGCAGCTCGCCGTGCGGCAGCTTGGGAGTGGAGTCGTTCATCTGGAAATATTGTGCCCTAGCCCATGGAAGAAAGTCTGGGATAAAACTTTATCCTGGCCCGTTCGAAATCCGTTGGATGAGTGACGACGCGGCACCCAGCCCGAATACGAATTCCGGAGCCTGCCATAATGTACGCACAGGTAACGGCCGCTAGCTGGCCGGACGGGGAACGATCTCATCCCCTCGGATATGGAACTGCGCCGAGCAGGTATCCGAGCCGCAGATGATTGGCACGACACCGGCCATTTGTTTACGCGTGATGAGGCCCAGGGTGGCACAGGAGGGACAGGCGAGCACGGCCCAGAAAGGATCGCCTTCGTCGCCGGTTTCGCCTGCGTTGTCCAGAACGAAGACCGTGCCGGGGCTCATCTGCTCCGGTATCCACTGGGGGAGAAAGTTGATCTCGACGATCATGCGGTCACCTCCGAAGGCGCTGCGTAAAAGTTCCGTTTCATGAATGTGCCTTGGCTCGAGCGGCATGCACCGTCCGCACCGTGTGAGAACTTTTCTTGGGGGCCTGCGTGTGCGACACCGGCGTAAGCTCCTGCAGCACCGGGGCCACGCAGAGGGCCAACAGTGGCTGCCGCGCGTTGCGCAGCAGGTCCACGACGCTATGGGCGGAGTCGCAGAGAAAAACGCTTTCGCCGTCGGTGAGCAAGTGCAACTGGCTGCCACGCGCGGCCAAGTCGGCCAGGCGATGGCCGTAATCGCGCTCCAGCAGGGCCAGCACGCGGCGGATGCGCTGCAGGCTGATGCCACGCTGGCGCAGGTCGTGCAGGACGCTGAGTTCGACGAGATCTTTGGCGGAGTAGAGGCGGCGATGTCCCTGGCGGGCGGGCGTCACAATGCCCTGCTCATCCCACCACTGAAGCTGGCGTGGCGTGAGGCCGGTACGCTGGCAAACCTGGCTGGATGTGAAGCTGGTACCCATTGCCTCCACCGGACCAAATCGCTAGGGAATCGATTGCAAAGGAACAGAAACACGCATCTTGTTTGAAACAAAACTCAAACAAAATGTTGCACCCATTCTAGGGCACTTTCGGCTGGTGTCAATAGGCGGGAGCCTGTGGAAACAACCCGGCAGTCACATGAGGGCACGTAGGCCGGCACCACAGTCAGCACCCAGGCGAGCAATCTGCTATCGTTTTCCCATGCGGCTGGTCATCAATGGCGAGGAAAAAGAATTTTCGTCCACTACGGTGGAGAGCCTTGTGGAAGAGCTGGGCATGAAGGGCGATCGCGTAGCCGTGGAGTTGAACCGCGACATCGTGCCGCGAGCACAATGGGCGGCCAGTGAACTGCACGCGGGCGACCGGTTGGAGATCGTCCACTTTGTGGGCGGCGGATAGCCGAAGGCGGCGCGCGGCGTGGACCGATAACCATGGACCTGCATCAGAAGATCCGCACCATTCCCACCAATCCCGGGGTCTACCTCTACAAAAACGCCGAGGGCGAGGTCATCTACGTCGGCAAGGCGAAGAACCTGCGGGCGCGGGTGCGCAGCTACTTTGGCGAAGGCGCGGCGGAAAACGCCAAGACCGGCAGCCTGCTGCGCGAGGCCGTGGATATTGAGTACATCGTCGTCGGCAACGAGCGCGAGGCGCTGGCGCTAGAGAACAACCTGATCAAGCAGAAGCAGCCGCGCTACAACGTGCTGCTGCGCGACGACAAGACCTATCCCTACATCAAGCTGACGCCAGAGCGCTTCCCACGCGTATATGTGACGCGCAAGATGAACAAGGACGGCGCCAGCTACTTTGGCCCGTACCTGCCATCAAGCCTGGCCTACCGCGTGCTGGACCTGATTCACCGCAGCTTTCAGTTGCCATCGTGCAGCATTGACATGACGCGCGACCATCCGCGTCCGTGTTTGCAATACCACATCAAGCGCTGCCTGGGACCGTGCGTGAAAGACCTGGTGACCGTGGAGCGCTATGGCGAGGCGGTGAAAGATGCCCGGATGCTGCTGGAAGGGCGCGGCGGCGAGCTGACGGCCAGCCTGCGCGAACGCATGGACGTGGCTGCTAGCGAGACTCGCTTTGAGGCTGCGGCGCGCTATCGCAATCAGATTGTGACCATCGGGCAACTGGGTGAAAAGCAGCGCATGGATCGCGCCGGAGGCGACGACCTGGACCTGCTGGGCTATCACTACGAAAACCACCTGCTGGCCGTGAACCTCTTCCACATGCGCGAGGGTCGCGTGCTGGGGCGCCGCGAATATTTTTGGGAGGATCTGCCGGAGATGGAGGACGCGGAAGGCTTCCAGGTGGGCGAGTTCTTCAGCACGCTGCTGAAGCAGCTATACCTCGATGCGCATTTCATCCCGCGGCAGATTGCCGTGCCGGTGGATTTTGACGACCGCGAAGCCTTGGAGGAGATTCTGAGCGAGCGGCGCGGCCATCGCGTGCACATTGAGGTTCCGTTGCGCGGAGAGAAGCGAGCGTTGATCGACTTTGCCGGCAGCAACGCGCGGCAGAGCTACGACCAGCGCTTCCGGGTGATGAAGCCCAAGCTGGAGGCCTTGCGCGAGAACCTGCAGGAGACCTTTCTGCTGGCGGAGCCGCCGCGGCGCATTGAATGCTTCGACATTTCTCACATCCAAGGCTCGGAAACCGTTGCCAGCATGGTGGTGTGGGAAGACGGCAAGATGAAGAAGTCCGACTACCGCAAATTCCAGATCAAGACGGTGGAAGGCATAGACGACTTCAAGAGCATGCACGAGGTGGTGACGCGCCGCTATCGCCGCCTGCAGGAGGAGAAAAAGCCGATGCCCTCGCTGGTGATGATCGACGGCGGCATTGGGCAACTGCGGGCGGCGGCGCGCGCGCTGGAAGAGCTTGGACTGGCGGCTCAGCCCGTGGCCTCGATCGCCAAGCGCGAAGAGCTGCTTTACCTGTACGGGCATGAGGACGAGGCGATCCGCCTGGACCGGCACTCGCCGGTGCTGCTGTTGATCCAGCAGATTCGCGATGAGGCACACCGCTTTGCCATCACCTTCCACCGCAAACGGCGGCAGATGCGAGACCGCTCGACCGAACTGCGCGAGGTGCCGGGCATTGGTGAATCGGCGACGCGGCGGCTGCTGCAGCACTTCGGCTCGCTGCGGGCGGTGCAGCAGGCCGATGCGGCCGCCCTGGGCTCGGTTGTCACAGCCAAACAGGCACAGGCCATTCTGGATTTCTTTCACAAAGACAGCGATTAGCATGGGAGTGGGCTTATTTCCGCAGCGACACTTCATGCAGGAGTATTGCTTTGCTCCACGGTATGACGGTAGTAATCTGTGGGCTTGTTTTCCTGGTTGTCCCGGGTGCATCTCAGGCTAGAATACAGCGAGGCCAAAACCATCATGAGTTCCAGTAATACGAAGTGGGTATATATCCGCGTGCTGTTTTGGTGCGTTGTGATGAGCCTGGTGGTGTACTACTTCCTGCCGGAGAGCTCCGGGCTGCTCTGGCACGCCTTGCATGGAAATTCCGCACACGTGAAAAGCCAGCACGGCGGCAGTTATGTTGTGCCGGTTCCACTGCTGCGAGGAGCGAGCCTGGATGACAGTGGGTGGGACCTGGAGGTCGTACGCCAGGCGGGCCGGGCCCGCGCCAAGCTGGTGGAAGACGAAAAGGCAACGATGACCTTCACCGGTTCGTCCCAGGGAATCACCGGAGACCGCGTGAAAAACCGCCAGGCGGCGTTCCTGAAGAAAATTGGCGTCACCCGCACTCAGATCGCGCTGATCAACTCCGCCGGGCAGGAGACCTACTGCTATGAGGAGCGCACCACGCTCACCCAGGCGGGCGAGAACACGACGATGGTGCGCTGCATCCCGATGACCGACCAACGCGGCTTCAGCGCCTATTACATGGGCACCACGGGGGGAGTGCTGGAGTTCATTGATATTGTGAAGAGCATTCAGCGCGAAAAGTAGCTGCCGGCTACCTGGCCTCGGCGGCCGTGCGCGCGGCGCCCATGCCGGACTGAATCGTGGAATCAAGATCCATGTGCGGAATCGGGCTGGCGCTGGCTGCCTGGTAGAGCATGAGCGCCTGATCGGGGCGCTTGACCTTGTTCATGGCGATGCGCGCCGCCGAGAGCAGGGCCATCAGCGAACTGCGATCCTGGGGATAAGCCTGCGCCAGTTCCTGATACTCGCCAAGTGCGCGCTCATATTCCTGCCGCTCCTCAAGGGCCTGGCAGAGCTTCATCCACACCACCGATGAGGGAAGGCCGCCTGAGTTCACAATCAACTGATAATCCTCAAGGGCTTGGGGCAAGTCCTGCTGACTGAGGTGCAGGGCGCAGAGTTTTTCCAGTGTGGCGGCGTGGCCGACAAGGTTTTGAGTCCGCCAATAGAGCTCCTGGCGCAATTTCAGGGAGCGCTCACCGGCGCCGTAACGAGCATCGTAGCTATCCAGTTCAATCAGCGCCTGGTCGGCGTTGCCGGTTTGGATGTGCTGCTGAATGCCATCCAGTTCGGTATCGTGCGCAGGGTCGAGTTCGTCCTCGATATTCCGGTTAATGGCGTGTTCAAGGCCGCTGGAATGGATGCCCAGGGCCATGCAAACGCCGAAGATGAAGCCGCCGACGTGCGCCATGTGCGCCACTCCGCTACTGCTGCCAAAGACCGTTCCGTAAAATATCTCCATCAAAAACCAGATGGGCAACAGCCAGTAGGCGGCGGCACTGAAGCGAGCGGGGCGGAAGAATCCCCAGAACCAGATCATCTGAATCTGCACGTTGGGGAAGCGCACGAGGAAGGCACCCATCAGGGCAGCCACCGCGCCGCTGGCTCCAAGTGTGGGCACATGGCTGCCGGCATTGAACCAGGCATGCACCTGCAAGGCGAAAACTCCGCCCAGAAGATAGACCACCAGGTAGAGCGGGCGTCCCCAAGCTTCTTCCAGCACGATACCGGCCAGCCAGAGAAACCACATGTTGCCGATGAGGTGCAACCATCCGCCATGCAGGAAGTTGGCGGTGACATACGAATACCAGGTTGGATTGGCGGGTACGAATGCCCAGCGCTGAGTGAATGAGGCTGCCTGCAACTCCTCATACTTGGCGCAGAGCTGATCCATCTCCTGCTGCAGGACGAAGGGGTCGTCGATCAGCCGCATGCGGGCGTCCCAGGCATCCTCCAGCGGACGCATGGTGCTCTGTGCGGCTTTCCATGACTTCGGCTGGCGCTGCTTGATCTCATCCACCAACTGCTTTCCCGCCGGCGGCAGGGTAACTTCCGGATGCATGGCGGCCAGAAGGCGGATGTGCAGGCGAACTTCGGCGAGCTCAGGCGGCTCCTTTGCCACGGAGCCCATGGTGAGGATGAAGGCCAGTACATTGACGATAATGAGGCCGATGGTGATGACCGGCCAGCGCCGGGCCGTCATGTTCTCATGACCAATCGGGATCAGCATGGTACGGACCTCTGGCGTAGTAGCTCTGGCTGAATTCTGCACGCTCTTAGACACCGAGGCAATGCGGAAATGGCCATGGGAACCGCAGTACACAACAGGCGGCGGAGACACCCTGGGACCCGAATCCGGTAGGATGTTGGAGTGAGCAAGTGCATTCCCACTCTCCTGATGCCGAGGCCCGCTGGAAAACCGGTTCCGCGCCAGAGCCTGCCCATATGCCTGCTGCTGGCGGCACTGTTGAGCGTGGCTTTCCTGGGCACAGCCGTGGGGCAGCAGAAGGTACCGCGGCAGAAGGCGCTGCAGCCCCTGCCGGTGCCCGTGCTCCCGCCCGATGCTTCAAGCGATACGCAGCCGGTGGCAACTCCCACCGCACAACCCGAAAAACAAGCGACGCTGGAGCAACACATCCGCCAGGTGCTGGAGCGGCAGCTCGTGCGCAACGCCAACCAGGGCCTGATGATCTATGACCAGACGACGCAAAAAACGCTGCTGGCCATCCACGAGGAGCAGCTCTTTACCTCCGGTTCCACGACAAAGCTCGTGACGTTGGGAGCGGCGCTGGCGCTGCTGGGCGAGGACTATCGCTTCCATACACGGGTCTTCCGCAACGGACCTATTACCGAGGATGGCACGCTGGAGGGCGACCTGGTTCTGGTGGCTGAGGGCGACCTGAATCTGAGTGGGCGCGTGCTGACCGAAGATCGATTGGACTGGGAGGCGCGCGACCATGCCTACGCCGGTTCGCTGCCGGGCAAGAGCGTGGCGGGCGATCCGCTGCGCGTGATGAAGGAACTGGCGGCCGGAGTGCTGATGAAAGGCATCTGGCGCGTGCGCGGCCACATCCTGGTGGATGCCTCGCTCTTCCCTTCCACGCAAACTGAGCCGGCAACGCACACGGTGATCTCTCCTGCGGTGCTGAACGACAACGTGATTGATGTAATCGCCACCTCCGCCGAACAGGAGGGAGGCGCGGTGCGGCTTGAAATGTCACCCGAGGTGCCTGGGCTGCGGGTGATCAACCGGGTGCGTACCGGCCGGGCCGACGCAACGGCCGACCTGCATTTTGACGAAGACATCGTGGAAGCCGATGGCAGCCATACCGTTGTGCTGGGCGGAGTTCTCCCAGCGGGTCGTGAGCGCGCACAGGCCGCCTACAAGGTAAAAGATCCTGTGCGCTATGCCGTAGAGGGCTTCCGCGAGGCCTTGCGCTGGGCAGGCATCGTGGTGGAGCCGCCACTGGAAGAAAGTTTGCCCGCATGGGTGCCGGAAGATGCGCACGATGCGGACGCACAACATATAGAAGAAGCCAGCAATAGAGACTCGCGTGGGGAAGAAGAATTTCCGCATATGACCGAACTGGTGGAGCATATCTCACCGCCGCTGGCGGAAGAGGTGCGCCTGACGATGAAGGTGAGCCAGAACCTGCATGCGGCCACCATGCCTTACCTGATTGGCGCGGTGGTGGGCCGGGGTACGGGCGACGCAGCGCAGCGCGGACTGCTGCTGGAGCGGCGCTGGTTGCAGAAGGCAGGATTGGAGCCGGAGAAGGTATCGCAACTGGATGGCGAGGGCGGCGTGGGCTCGGCCTTTTCACCACACTTCATGGTTCGCTACCTGGACTTTATCAGCCGCCAGCCTTATGGAAAGACATTTGCCGCGGCACTGCCCGTACTGGGGCGCGATGGCACGCTGGCCGAAGTGCTCAGCGACTCCGCCGCGGCCGGGCACGTGCGGGCGAAGACCGGATCGTATGTGGTGGCAAACAACATGGGCGGCGGCGTGATGCTGCTAGGCAAGGGGTTGGCAGGCTACATTGACGCTGCCAACGGGCACCGGTTGATCTTCGCCTTCTTCGTGAACAACCTGGCGTTGCGCGACATGCAGGAGGTGGGCAAGGTGGGCGAAGCACTGGCAGAGATCAGCGCGCTGGCCTGGCAGTACGCTCCCCCGGTAATCTCGTTGCCGAAGCCGGCGCAGCCCAAAACAACAGCGCCGCGCACGAATGGAAAAAGCACCGCGCACCCTGCGGCGAAGAAGCCTGCGCACAAGGCTCCGGCGGCTGCGCAGAACTGATTTCATGCTCCGGGAATCGTACTTCCTAGCGACGGGAACAACACTGAAAATTACAACTTACTAGGTAAGGGTCTTGCGCTCCATGGCCTGGCGCGCCATGTGCAGCGCGCCCATGTAGGACTCCTGCGAACTGAGGCGCACCTTGACCTCCGGGCGGTCGCTGCGCACCACGTTGCCAAAGACCTGGCGGATGCGGGCGCAGTTGGCGAAGACGCCGCCGCTGAGAGCAATCTCCACCGGGTTGTGCGTAATCCACAGTCGGCGCAGGACGATCTGTGCTGCGCGGGCGAGGCGGGTGCCAGCGGCAGTCAGAACCTCACAGGCCAGTGGATCGCCCTTCAATTGCGCATCCATGACGATGGGGAAAAGGTCGCTGAAGTTTGGCACCGAGTCGCGGTTGCACTCCTGCACGAGTTGCTCGCGCGTGGCGATACGCCAGTGGTTCATGATGGCCGTTATGAGCGCGCTGCTGCGCCCCATGTCGAGCGCCTGCAGTACCTCGAAGAGAGCGCGCTGGCCGATCCAGTGCCCGCTGCCCTCGTCGCTGACAAAGCGCCCCCAGCCTCCGGCGCGAGCGATTTCGCCGCGCTCGTTCCGCCCAAAGGCGACGGAACCGGTGCCTGAGATGCAGATGACTCCCGCAGAGCCGCGGAACTCGGCTTCGAGCGCGATCAAGGTGTCGCCGACTACCTGCAGATCGGCGCGCGGCAGCAGGCCGGTCAGCATCTGGGAGATGGAATCGGCCGCTTGCGGCGAGGCAGCACCGGCCACACCGGCGCAGGCGCATACTACATCTTCGGCAGTAGCGTTGGCCTGGCGGAGTGCACCCTGCACGGCCTCGGTGAGCGAGGCGCGAGCCTGTTCTAAGGAGACGCTGTTGAGATTGCATCCCGGGGCGGTATGTGTGCCCACCACGGTGCTTTCACGCGCGACCGCCGCCGTGGTTTTGCTGCCGCCGCCGTCAATTCCCAATATGAGGGACAAACGCACCTCTACTTCGCCCTGCAATTTGGCCAGTTGTGGAAGAATACAAAAGAAAGCGGGCGGAGTCACCTCCCATATGAGGCGAGTCAGCACCGCGCGGGAATAGGACAGAGGAAACCACCGCATGCATAAGAAGTCCGCAGCCCATGAGTTGCCGCGCAGCCTGAACGCCTGGCACGCCATCAGCATCGTGGTGGGCACCATCATCGGCAGCGGCATCTTCCTTGTTCCGGCGGAGATGATGCAGGCAGTGGGCTCGGCAGGAATGGTGTACGCCGTGTGGATCACCGGCGGTGTGCTGTCTTTCTTCGGCGCACTCACCTATGCCGAGGTGGGCAGCATGAAGCCCGCAGCAGGCGGCGAATACGTCTTCATCCGCGACGCCTACGGCAAAATGGGCGGTTTTCTCTACGCATGGACGTGGTTCATCATCGCCAAACCGGCCAGCATGGCCAGCGTGGCCACGGGCATTGTGCGCGTGCTGGGCGGGCTGAAGGGTTTTGCCTGGCTGGGCACAGGAGCTTCGCATACCGGAATCATGCTGAGCTGGGGACAGGTGGTGGCCATCGCGCTCTGCGTGGCCATCAGCGCCTTGAACTACGCGGGCGTGCGCCGCGCGGGCGACTTTCAGTTGTTCTTCACCGGGCTGAAGATCGTGCTGGTGCTGATGATTGCCGGTACCTGCTTTGCATGGAGCGGCGGGAGCTGGAGCCATTTCTCCGGCGTGGCCACGGGAGCCAAGGGCGGCGTGGCCGGCTTTATGGCCGCGCTGGTGGCGGCCCTTTGGGCCTATGACGGATGGAACGACCTGAACATGGTGGCCGGCGAGGTGAATCATCCGGAGAAGAACATCCCGCGTGCGCTGATTGCCGGAGTGGCCGTGGTGGGCGCGCTCTACATGCTGATGAACGCCGCCGTGCAATATGTGCTGCCAGCCTCGGCCGTAGCCTCCAGCGGACACGCCGCGGCTGATGCCATGCGCCTGGCCGCCGGAGCCGGTGGCGCCGCGCTGGTGGCGGCCTGCATGGCCCTGAGCATGCTGGTGACACTGAATGGCACGGTGATGAGCGGCGCGCGCGTGCCCTACGCCGTGGCGCGTGACGGATTACTTTGGCGCGGACTGGCGCAGGTGCATCCACGCTATGGCACGCCGGCGATGGCCATTGTGGTGCAGTGCATGATGGCCTCGGCGCTACTGTGCGTATCAGGCCGCTTCCGCGAATTGTTTTCGCTGGCCATCTTCGCCGAATGGCTATTCTACATGATCGCCGCCAGCACGATTTTTGTCTTCCGCTATCGCGAGCCGCAGGCACACAGGCCCTACCGCGTATGGGGATACCCGGTAGTTCCGGCCGTCTTTGTGCTGTGCTCGGCAGCGTTGCTGTACTACACGTTCCTGGATAACCTGCGACTTTCGCTGGGCGGGGTGGTGGTGATACTGGCGGGACTGCCGGTGTATGCCTGGTTTGCACGCAGGCAAAAGGCCCGCGCGGGCGAGCCTTTATAACGGAGAGGATTTCGCAAAACTCGCTTACCGCTGCTACACGGCGGCGTGGCGGGCGGCGCTGACCTTCTCGTAAATCTTCATGTACTCCCGGGCTGCCACCAGCCAACTGAAGTCGCGCTTCATGCCGTTCATCATGAGCTGGCGCCACTCGGCCTTAACCTGAAAAACATTGAGCGCGGCCTGCACGCTGGTAAGCAGCGCCTCTGGGGTGTACTCGCGGAACTTGAAGCCCGTGCCGGTGCCGCTGCGCGAGTCCCAGGGCTCAATGGTGTCGTCCAGGCCGCCGGTGGCGCGCACGATGGGAACGGTTCCGTAACGCAGGGAGTAAATCTGGTTAAGGCCGCAGGGCTCGTAGCGCGAAGGCATGAGGAACATGTCGGCACCGGCCTCGATTTTGTGCGCCATTTCGTTGTCATAACCAAAGCGGGCGGCAAAGCGCCCGGGATACTGGCGGACAAGTCGGCGGAAGAGGTCTTCGTAAGTCTTGTCTCCGCTGCCCAGCACGCAGACGCGCACATCCTCGCGGGCCAGGCGGTCGGCGGCCAGCGCGATCAGGTCAAAGCCTTTTTGCGCGGCAAAACGGCTGACGATGCCGATCACTGGCGCCGTGGTTTCCGGTTCAAGGGCAAAACTCTTGAGCAGGTCGCGGCGGCAATCCTGCTTGGCGGCCAACGATTTCGGCGAGTAGCGTGCAGCGATGAAACGGTCGCGCGAAGGGTCCCACTCGTCGTAATCCACACCATTCAAGATGCCGGAAACGGTGCTGCTGCGGCCACGCAGCACGCCTTCCAGACCGAAGCCATACTCGGCGGTCTGAATCTCATGGGCGTAGCGGCGGCTGACGGTGGTGATGTAATCGGAGAAAACCAGCGCGCCCTTAAGGAAGTTAATCTTGCCGAAGAATTCCAACTTGCTGATGGTGAACAGGTCCCAGGGCAGCATGAGCAGCGGCAGGGTGTCCGGCGGAAAGATCCCCTGATAGCCGATGTTGTGGATGGTGAACACCGTCGGGATGCCGCTGAGCGAAGGGTCTTCCTCGTAGAGCGAGCGCAACAGCACGGGAATCATGGCAGTCTGCCAGTCGTGGCAGTGGAAGACATCGGGCACGCCGAGAATCTTGCTGGCCTCCAGCACGGCGCGGCAGAAGAGGGAGTAGCGCTCGGGATTATCCGTGTAATCGCCCAGCGGAGTGCCATAGAGCGCATCGCGGTCAAAGTAAGGAGGATAATCAATAAAGTAATACTGCACGCCGTGGTGGCGTCCGCCATCCACCACGGAACAGAAGCGGTAACGGTCGTCAAAGGGAATGGTGATGCTGGCAATGGCCGTAGCCGCCTGTGGCAGTTGGGTTTGCCGGTACAGGGGCAGGTACACTGTTGCCTGGTGGCCCAGTTGGGCGATGGCACGCGGCAGGGCCCCGACAACATCGGCCAGGCCGCCGGTCTTGGAATACGGAACGCATTCGGACGCGGCGAAGAGAATATGCACTACACGACCTCCCCGGAAGCCCCATGCAAGGGGGCACGGGCGCGGATGGCCTGGCGAAGGGCAACCGGCGCACGGGTGAAGTCTATCGGGCAACGGAAAGGTGGTCAACGGTGGCGAAGGCAGCGGACGCACAGAAGGTAACAGCCAGGAAGCCAAAGCTGGGACAGAACTTCCTGGTGGATGATGGCGCCATGCAATCCATCGTGGATGCGCTGGGCGACATCAGCGAGGCGACTGTGGTGGAGATCGGCCCGGGACGCGCGGCTATCACCTCCCTGCTGGCGCGCCGCGCCGCCCGCCTGATTGCCATTGAGGTGGACCGCGTGCTGGCCGCGCAACTGCGCATGAAGTTCGCCACCCAGCCCAATGTGGACGTGCTGGAGGCGGACATCCTGCAGGTGGACCTGGGCACGGTACTGGGCGCAACGCCCGGCCCGCTGCGCGACCTGCGTCCCACGGGGCGCCATAAGGCTCAGGTGGTGGGCAATCTGCCCTACTACATCACCTCGGAGATATTGCTCAAGCTATTCGCGGCCTCAGAGCGCATTGAGCAGATTGTGGTCATGGTGCAAAAGGAGGTAGCCGACCGGGTGGCTGCCGCACCAGGCTCGCGCGATTACGGGCTGCTGTCGGCGACGGCGCAGATGTATGGCTCGGTGACCAAGCTCTTTGAACTGGGGCCGGGCGCGTTTGATCCGCCGCCTGATGTGCGCTCGGCAGTCTTCCGCATGGTGATGCACCCGCGCTTTACCGAACTTGCGGTGGACGAGAAGGGTTTTCTCGGCTTCCTGAAGGTGCTGTTCGCACAGAAGAGAAAAACCGTTTCCAACAATCTGAAAGCGGCTTACGATAAGGCGGTTGCGGCCGAGGCGCTGAAAGAGGCTGAAGTCGCAGCGACGGCGCGGGCCGAAACCCTGCCGTTGGAGGCCATGGCGCGGCTCTACCGTGCCCTCCGTCCGCAGGAAAAGTGAGCTCAAGGAGGCGGCGATGAGTCTGGTTCGCGAACCGGCCGTGGCCGGACAGTTTTATCCCGGCAAGACTGCGGAGTTGCGCCGCGAGGTGGAGGAGTTCCTCTCCTCGGGCAAGACGAAGGCTCCAAGGCTCGCTGCACTCGGCGTGATCGCTCCGCACGCTGGCTATGTTTACAGCGGAGCCGTGGCCGGGGCCGTGTATGCGCGGATAGAAGTGCCGCGGCGGGTCATCATCCTCTGCCCCAACCACACCGGACTCGGCGAGGCGCTCAGCATCATGAGCCAGGGCAGCTACCGCACTCCGCTGGGAGAGGTGCCGCTGGATGAGGAGATGGGCGCGGCCCTGAAAACCGGATTCCCCCTTTTGCGTGAGGACAAGCTGGCGCAACAGCGCGAGCACGCCGTGGAGGTGCAGCTTCCCTTCCTGCAAATTGCGCGGCCTGATCTGACCTTTGTGCCCATCACGGTAGGCACCGGGCAATATGAGGTTCTAGCCGCACTGGGCCTGGTGCTGGCCAAGTCCATTGCCGCCTGCGGCGAGCCGGTGCTGATTGTGGCCAGCAGTGACATGAACCACTACGAGAGCGACGAAGAAACGCGCGTGAAAGATGCTCTGGCCATTGAGCAGGTGCTGTTATTGCAGCCCAAGGGTCTGTATCAGACGGTTCGCGGACAGGGCATAAGCATGTGTGGCGTGGGCCCGGCGGTAGCCATGCTGACGGCGGCTATTAAACTCGGCGCGCACAAGGCAGACCTGATTCAATATGCCACCAGCGGCGACGTGAGCGGCGACCGCGAGCACGTGGTTGGCTACGCCGGTATCGCCGTGGTGTAGTTTTATTTTCTTCGGAAAACTTTAACGGTGGGTGATGCCCTGCCGAGCCAGGGTGTTGGCGGCGTGGATGTGGCAGATGGCGATGGCCAGGGCATCGGCGGCGTCAAAGGGCTTGGGCAGCTCATCCAACTTGAGCAGCCGCGACACCATCAACTGCACCTGGTGCTTTTCCGCCATCCCATAGCCGACGACGGCGCTTTTGACCGCCAGCGGCGCATAGGCCACCACGCTCAGGCCTTGTTGCGCAGCGGCCATCATGGCCACTCCACGAACATGTCCCAGTTTCAAGGCGCTCTTGGCATTCACCGAGTAGAAGACGTCCTCGATGGCGACCACCTCCGGACGATGAAGCTCCATCTGCGCGGTCAGCCCGTCGAATACTGTCTTCAGGCGTAGTTCCAGGGCCAGCTTCGGAGACATGTGGATGGCGCCCGAGTTGAGGCAGGTAAGCACATGGCCATCCCCTTCCACCACGCCGTAGCCCGTATATTCACCGCCGCAATCCACTCCCAGCACTCGCATGGCAACGAGTGTAGCCCATTCCGGGCGGTGACGGCATGGGAGGATGCGGCAGAGCTTTTGGCAAATAGTCATGAAACCGACTGCACCGCCACAGCGTAAAGTTTTATGAGGCTTGCCCCGGGACGGCTCAAGCTTGCTATTCTTGAAGGCAATCTGGAGGGTCACCTCCACACCGGCCGTTTAGCTTTCTCACTTTTCAGTTTGCCTACTGCACGAGTTCTTCGTTGTTTCGGGAGAGACGATGGATACTAGTTTCCGGCGCATCTGCCTGATTGCCCTGTTGGCCCTGCCGGCCACGCTGTTGGCGGCCGAGGCGGCTCCGCTCAGCGACCGCGTGGTGGCCTACCAGATTGAAGGCCGCTACGATGCCAAGACGCACACCCTGGACGCCACCGAGCTGCTGACTTACACGAACAAGACCGGGGTCACCCTGGACAAGTTCCCCTTCCACCTCTACCTCAACGCCTTCCAGCCGAAGAGCACATGGATGACCGAGGCTCACCGCGCGGGGCAGCGCGATACGACCAAGGACGAAAAGTGGGAGGACAAGCACTTCGGCTTGAACGAGGTGAAGAGCCTGGAGGTAGTGGGACAGGGTGACCTGACCAAGCAGATCAATTTCGTCTCGCCCGACGATGGCAACCGGGACGACCGCACGGTCTTTGAGGTGCCGCTGGCCAAGCCATTGGCACCGGGCGAGAGCGTGCAGTTCAAGATTCACTTCGTCGCCAAGTTTCCGGAGGTGGTGGCGCGCACCGGCTACAAGCGCGACTTTCTGATGGCCGGGCAGTGGTTCCCAAAGGTGGGAGTCTTCTGGCACGGCGCATGGAACTGCCATCAATTCCACGCCACCACGGAGTTCTTTGCCGATTTTGGCACCTTTGACGTGAAGCTGACGCTTCCCAAGGGCTGGAACGTGGGCGCCACCGGGTTGCCCACCGGCCAGAAGGACAACGGCAATGGCACGGAGACCCTCAGCTTCCACGCCGAGGATGTGCACGACTTTGCTTGGACGGCCGACCCAACGACGAAGGTCGTCGAAGACTCAATCACCCTGCGCGGACATACGGTGAAGATTCGCATGCTGATGCAGCCTGGGCACATGGCCACAGCGCCGCGCTACATGTCCGCCCTCAAGGGCACCATGCGCAAGTTCGACGAGTACTTCGGCCAGTATCCTTATCCACAGATCACTGTGGTGGATCCTCCGCATGGAGGTGGCGCCGCCGGCGGCATGGAATATCCCACGCTGATTACGGCCGGCACCAGCTGGTGGATGCCGAAAGCACTGCTGGAGCCGGAACTGGTCACGGAGCACGAGTTCGGCCATCAGTACTGGTACGGCATGGTGGCCACCAACGAGTTTGAAAATGCGTGGATGGACGAGGGCCTCAACCAGTACAGCGAGGCCAAGGTGATGGACGCGCTGTACGGCAAGACAACCTCGACACTGAACTCCCGGCTGGGCACGCTGGGCGAGCGCGGCACCGATCTGCTGCAGTACAGCGGCTCGGCCGACCGCGATCCTCTCTCGCGCCCGGCATGGCTCTACATTGACAACAGCTCCTATGCAGGCATCACCTACGGCAAAACGGCACTGATGCTGCTTACGCTGGAAAGCATTGTTGGAGAGCAGAAGGTACTGAATGCCCTGCATGTTTACTTTGAGCGCTACAAGTTCCAGCATCCCAAGCCCGAGGAATTTACGGCAACCATGAACGAGGCCATTGGCCAGAACCTGGACTGGTACTGGCAGCAGGCCATCTACGGCACGCAGGTGCTGGACGATCGCATTCTGCGCGCCGACAGCCAGCGTGTGGATTGGTGGGAGAAGAAGGATGTAAAGAAGGGTACGACGATCTATCACACCGAAGTGTGGGTGCACCGCCGCGGCACCTTCGAACTGCCGGTGACCCTGGAGGCGAAGTTCGACGACGGCAGCAAGCTACGCGAAACATGGGATGGTCACGACCGCTGGCACAAGTTCACATGGGACCGCAAGGCAAAGCTCTTGAGCGCCGAGATTGATCCCGACCACGGCTACGTGCTGGATCGAAATCCTTTCAACAACAGTTTTGTGGTGAAGTCCGACGGGCGCGCCACCGGCAAGCTGGCCGGTTACTGGACACTGCTGCTGCAATGGGCCGAACAGGCCCTGGCTTGGCTGGCATAGGAGATGACGACGATGAATGGAAGCGTTCGCAGTTCTGCCGGATTGGTGTGGCGGCATCAGCGTATCCTGTGGTGGATTTTCGTGGTCAACCTGGTGCTGGCCTACCTGGGTTCCATGCCGGCGCGGGCCATGCTGCATGGTGTTCTGGATCACAGCCTGGAATCTGCCAAGCTGGTGACCGGCTTTGACGTGGGTGCATTCAGCGCCTTGCTGATGCAACCCGAGGTGAACACCACCGTTATTGCTCCGTCAGTGTTATTCACGGCCGTGGTGTTCTTCTTCTACCTGCTTCTGATTGATGGCGGCATCTACAGCGTGTATCTGGAAGACCGCGCGCTGAGCCGTGGCGAGTTCTTCCAGAGCGCGGGGCTGTACTTCTGGCGGATGCTGCGCCTTGCCTTGTACTCCCTGCCGTTTTTTGCCATCGCCATCGGAGTCAATGGCGGCATCGCTGTTCTCAGCGGCAAACTCGGCACGGAAGCGCCGCAGGAGATGCTTGGCTTCTGGGTCGGCATCGGCGGGCGGATCGTTTTCCTTTTGATGGCGCTCTTTGTGCGCGCATGGTTTGACCTGGCGCAGGCCCGCGTGGTGCTGGACAACGAGCGCAAGGTGCTGCGCACGGTGGGACGCAGTTGGCTTCTGCTGTTGCACTCGGGCGGACTCTACCTACGCTACCTGGGCATTGCGCTGTGCAGCATGGCGGTCTTCGCCGCCGGCATGGCGCTGTGGGTGTATGTGCCGCACCAAGACACCATCGGAAGCTTCGTCGTATTGGAGGCGGTAACGGTATTCATGCTGGCCACTCGGCTATGGATGAAGGCAACGAGCGCACGCTGGATTGCCCTGTTACCATCAGTGGCCGTGCCCGCTGCGGCGCCCATTGCCGCGCCGCTCGAGGCAGTAGCAACCACCGCCATCGTGGAGCCACCCGCACCGCATGGAGAAGAACCTGCTCCGCTGGAATAGCGAGCGGAAAGCAACCGGCCCGGAGATTCGTCTCCGGGCCTTTGATTTTGCATTTCGTAATCTGCGCTAACGTACGCGACCGTCGATGATGGGATGTGGCTGCGTCAATTTATTTTTTCGCCGAGGGCGCACAGTCTTCCGAATCGCCCTGAATCTTGCTGACCGCATGCGGCACTGCCTCCCAAATGGCCGCAAGGTTTTCCACGGCGGCCGCGGGACTGCCCGGCAGATTCAGCACCAGGGTGCGGCCGCGCACACCACAAACAGCGCGAGAGAGCACGGCGCGAGGCGTTTTGCGCAAGCTGGCCGCACGCATCGCCTCGGCAAAGCCGGGGATAACGCGATCGAGCACCATGGCCGTGGCGTCCGGCGTCACATCGCGCGGGCTTACTCCGGTGCCGCCGGTGGTCAACACCAGGTCGGCCACTTCTTCATCGCACCAGCGGCGCAGGAGCGCTTCAATCTCCGGTTGCTCATCGGCAAGCATCGCCTGCGCCACCACCGAGGCGCCATGTTCGGCCAGCCAGGTGGCCAGGGCGGGACCGCTCTGGTCATCGCGCTCACCGCGCGAGCCGCGATCACTGGCTGTCAGGATGGCTGCACGCATGGTCATGACTTTGGCCTCTTAGCTTTTAAGTCAACGCTGTTAAGAGCGTCTGGCGCAACCGGCTCTGCATCCGGAGTGGCATCAAACGCAGGATCCAATTCATTTTCTGACGTTACCACTGGCAGCAGATCCTCCAGGCAGTAGCCGGCATGAGCGGCTTCTGCGGTGGCATCGGAGATAGTGGCTGCAATCTTACTGGCGTCCGAGCGCAGTTCCGCGAGCGTTGCGTTACCCAGAGTCGAACGTTGTGCCATGGAGCAGAGAGCGGGCAACTGCAGCCACCACAGCAATTCTTCGTAGCCTTCCTGTATGAAGTACGAACGGCCACTGGCCTCGTGAGTTCCGGTCAGCCAGCGCACATCGGGGTCCTGCCAGGTTACGGAAGTCAGCAGCGGGTTAACCGGCTCTTCCGCTCTCTCTTTCACAACCTTCTTTGTGACTGCCAGCTCAACCTTTGCATCCGCCTGTGCGGCATCGTGTGCTGATGCGGCAGCGGCAAAGATACCGGCCTCCACCAGCAGAGCAACCTTGATGCGGGCGGCCACACGCCACGGCTCTTCCCCTTCAAAGCCGAGCGCGGCAAGAGCCTGGCCTAAGGGCTGGCGCAAGCGCAGCTCGTCAAATGCACGCAGGGCCGTGGAAGCTGGAGCCGCAGGGTCGAGAGATTCGGAAAGAGTCCCCAAGGCGACCCAGGCCAGCACAGGACCCCATAGCGCGGTGGCCGTCAGCTGCGGACTCTGACTGGGCAGCACGCGGCGCGCCGCGGCCGTCCAGGGCTTGGCGAAATAAGCTTCAACAGTGGGTAATCCAAGCACAGCGTGCAGCCTTTGGCAGAAGCTCTCTTTCAGCTCCACGGCACTGTTCGACATTGCAGGGTCCCCATCAAGACGACCGCGTAGGAAGTTCTTTGCCTCGCGCAGCAGGGGACGGCAGCGAGACCAGGTGTGCTCTACAAAATCTCCGCGCAGAATCTCCAGCTCTTTCTGCTTGGCCGTACCAGTGGCCGTACGGGAAAGCTCCGCGGCCTGGCGTACCAGGGATGGCTCCAGCAGGTGGGCAAGGGCGCGATGCACGGGCTGCAGTTCAAAGGCCACCAGCGCCTCGTCGAGATCGGCCACGCCGCGTCCGCCCAGGTGGTCGCAGAGTGCGTCCCAGGGCTTGTCTTCCGTGGCGCGGAGCTCGCGCCAATCCGTGAATACATAGCACTGGTAGGCATGCAACTCCACGGTGAGACCGTGCTCGGCCAGTTGCACTGAGCGCCGCAGGTGATGGAGTCCGCTCATGCCGTCGCGGAAGGCTACGACCACAGAAGGATCCGGATTCAGCAGCAGCCCTTCGCGCAGGCGGCGCTGGCGGAGCTGGCCGCCGGCGCCCTTGTCGGCAAAGGCCGCGGACCAGTCAACGGTGCCACGGGTGTGCCCGTAGTGATTGTGGTAAAGCACCAGCGCGCGCTCGTCACCGGCGCGGTTAGAGTAGGCAAAGACGTTCTCGTCCACCGCGCCATCTTCGCGGAAGAAGTCATAGAGCAGGAAGTTGGCGCTCTCCGCAAACAGATAACGCTTGTGCAGCAGCGGCGCAATCTGGCGCTCATGGCGCTCCACCAGCCAGCGATCGGCATCTTCCTGGTGGCGCGGCCAGCGGTACTCCATGCCGTATTTTTCGGTGAAGCCTTCAATCTGTCCGTGACCGAACATCGGCAGTCCGGGCAGGGTGGACATGACGGCCGCGACGCCATAGCACTTGTCGCCCGTTCCGAACTGATCAACCGCCGTGCGCTCGTCGGGATTGCTCATGAAGTTGACGTAGCGTTTCAGGATGTCGGGGTCGAACTCGATGGTGTTCTTGATCACCGAGCGGTACTTCGCGTTCTCCTCGTCGCGCATCATGTTCATGAAGGCCGAGTTGTACACGCGATGCATGCCCAGTGTACGGACGAAGTAGCCCTCCATCAGCCAGAAGGCCTCGGCCAGCAACAGTGTGCCGGGAACCTCGGCGGCGACGCGATCCACCACCTCGCGCCAGAACTCCTGCGGCATGATCTCACTGAACTGCTGGGTGGTCATGCCATATTCAGCGCGCGACGGAATGGCTCCGCTGCTGCCGGGGTTGGGGAACCACAGCCGCTGGAAGTGGCGCTTGGCCAGGGTCATGGCGGCATCAAAGCGAATGACCGGGAAGAGGCGCGCCACGTGCAGAATGGTCTGGATGACCTGCTCGCGCACCGCCGGATTCAGGTAGTCGAGCTGCGCCGTGTCGTTCCACGGGAAGCTGGTGCCATCGTTGCCGTGGTAGACGTAGCGTAGGTCTCCGGTGCGGCGGTCGCGGCGCTCAAAGACCACGGCCGCGTCGATCTGGTCGTAGTAGTGGCGCTCGATGCGAATCTCAACGCGGGAGTCGGCGGAAAGATCCGGGCCGCTGAAATCATAAGCCGGGTAGGGCTTGTCCTGCCGCGAGATGAACCAGTCGGGATGCTCGGCCACCCAGGGCGAATCAATGCCCATGTGGTTGGGCACCATGTCACTGGCCAGGCGGATGCCGCGATGAAAACAACGGTCGCGCAGTCGTATGTAAGCCTCTTCGCCGCCCAGGTCGTCGGCAATGCGATAGTCAAATAGCGAGTAAGCGCTGGCCACTGCGTCGTGATTGCCGCACAACTGCTTGATGGTCTTCGACGCACGGCTGCGCTCCCAGATGCCGATGAGCCACAGGGAATTCATGCCGCGGCGGGCCAGGTCGTCCAGCTCTTCGTCCGGCACCTGGTCGAGCTTGTCGATTTGCCGCGCGTATTTACGGGAGAGCTGTGCCAGCCACACATAGGTGCTCTTGGCGATAAGCACGGCGGTCGGCATCCATGCCTGATCGGCGCTGAAGCGCTCATACTCATGCGCGGGATCGCCGAAGACCGGCACGTTGGAGTGCGATGTGATTCCAGGCCACTGTTGCAATCCCTGCTCGCGGCGGCGGCGCGCGGCCTCCTCGGCGGCGCGGGCGGCCTCGGCGCGGGCTGCAGCCTCGCTCGCGGCATCTGCGGGATGAAACTGCATCCAGATGGCGAGTTCTTCCTCGCGCAGTATGTCTCCGGCGATGAGCAGATAGCGGTCAATATCGGTGCCCAATAGGGTCTTCCAGCGGGCGCGGATGAGCGTGAGCTGCTCGCTGAGTGAGCCCGGCGCAGCCTCGGCCGGCGCGCGGAGCAGGTCATACAGATTGACCGGCGCGGCGCCTTCGATGGGAATCAGCGGGCGGGTGGCAAAATACGTTGGCAGTTGCAGGGCGACCTTGCGGTAGGCCGTCTGCGCCGCAAGCTGGCTGTCTTCAAAAAGTTCGGCAAAGGGATGGAAGGCCGTGTTGCGGTTGGCCATCCAGAGCAGCACCATCTCTTCCATGGCGGCCGCGCGGTGCGGAACGCCATCGGTTGCACCCTTCAGCCACTCCTCCGGTTTATGCTGACCGCTGTAGACCGTCGAGCCGGGAAAGTGCTGCACGAAAGCCAGCAGCAGTTTGTCCATCTCCTGCTCGCCAACCTGACTGGCGAAGAAGCCGAGCGCATCGGTCATCACCGTGGGGTCGTACTGCTTACGATAACGGGCGATGACGGCGTGGCTGGCCTCGTCGATGAGGCCCATGGCGTACAGAGCGCCGGCATTGACCGCACGCTCCGGATGGTTGCGCGCATCGCGGACGAGGTTCATGCGGTAGGCCAGTTCGCGAGCCGCACTGACGCTGGCAAACACCACGTTGCCATTAAAGGAGAAGAGCGTCTCGGCAAACCGGTAACGATCGCGCACCGCACGAGAGATGTGAAATTCCATCATAATGAGTGCTTCCCGGGCGAGGCCCGAACCACCATGATGCCAGATGCAAGGCCAATCGGCATCCGGCAATACATTAGACGCCCTTGGCGCACAAAGTAAAAGGGCCGCTGCCTTGCGGCGCGGCCCCCTGGAAAACGATGGAACCGTTAGTCCTTCGGTTCCTTGCGAATCTTTTTCTGTGCCCGCTTGCGGGCCAGAGCCTGCTTCACGCGCATCTTGGCGCCCGGCTTCAGATAGTAGGAGTGACGCTTCACTTCCTTGATGATGTCTTCCGTCTGAACCTTGCGCTTGAAACGACGCAGGGCGCTCTCAATGCTCTCACCCTCTTGCAGTCGAATTTCAGCCAATCAAATCACCCGCCAATCCAGCCACATGCGGCTACTCAAAAAGTTTAACAGAAAGCCGCCCGGGCTGCCTACACCCCTCCCAAAGGGCGCTCCAATACAGGTATCAGCTCAATCCTGCCCCTTGAAGGGCTCCGGAAGGGTAGTAACCCTGGGCTTCAGGATGTCACTGAGCAGGTCAGGCTGGCCTTCGATGCGGACAAGATGCGGATAGCGTGGGCCATCGTAGTAATCGAGCGTAACGGTGCGATAGTACTCGGTGTTCTCCACAATGAGATGAATGGGCGTGTGCGACTTTTGCGCCTCACGCAGTGCGTTGAGCAACAACTCGGCCGAAAAACGGCGTCCATTGACGGCGATAATCTTCATCCCCGGCCCGATTCCCTTCCTTGCGGCCACGCCGCCCTCGATGGCATCTCGCACATAGCCCTGCGCGGAGAGTTCCAGGCCCAGCGATGCGATGGCATCCACTCCGTGGTGCTCATCCAGCTTGGCAATCAGGTTGGGCTTTTCGGTGTACACCAGCTTCCAGCCGGAGTTCTCCAGGCCAGCCAGTGGTGCGTGCTCGGCAACCTTCAACACACGGTCGGTAAGCAGGCCACGCCAGTCATAGGGGACGAGCTGGTTGAGCGTGCTAACCACATCGTCGAAGGTATAGGTCTTCACCGCCGGAGGCGTGTTTTCTCCACCATGGAAAAGATGCGCAAAATCGTCCATGGACTTGGTGCCATTGCTCTTCTGGCGCAGAAGGCTGTCCACCTCCAGCCAGATCAGCGCGCCTTCTTCATAGAAGTCCGTGCTGCGGCGATAGTTGCCGAAGGCTCCACCGGAGCCATAAAGCTGTTGTGCGGCGGTCGCTGTGTCTTCCAGCGGGCGCCAGTTGCGCCCCGGGCGATAGCTCATGCCGCTGGCCACCTCGGCCAGCTCCTCGCGCCACTGTTCGGGCGTTTGCAGACCACTGCGGGCGGTCAGCACAAAACCAAAGTATTCGGTCAACCCCTCGTAAACCCACAGCAGGTTGCCCTTCATCGGCGTCGCATACTCGGGGGTAGCCAGCCCGGCGGGGCGGCGATACTTGCCGTTCCAGGAGTGGGTGTACTCGTGCGGCAGTAGCCCCGCGCCCAGCGTCCACTGTGAGGCGTCGGTCAGGTAGCCCTCGCCGGTGCGGCTGTCGTTGCTCTCATGGTGCTCCAGGCCGAAGTGCGCCACATGGTCGCTCAAGGTGAGCAGAAAGTGATAGTCGCGGTAGTGGCGTGCCCCATAAAGCGCGCCAGCTTCGGCCACAAGATTCTGGAAGGCCTTTTCCTGCGGCGCGGCAAGTCGCAGGGCGGCTGCCGAGTCGGCGGCGATGTCCAGCTCATGCTCTGGCGTCTGACCGGCCTGCAAGGGAACCTTCTTCAGGTACTGGCCCATCAGAACCGGCGAATCCACCAGGGTGGTCAATGAGGCGGTGGCATAGCTGATCGTAGCGGCCGACTCCGACTCCTTTGGCAAGGCCGAAGCCCAACTCCACTCGGTGGGCAGTCGCAGGGTGGCCTTCACGCCAACCTCGTCGGAGCCGCGCCCCTTGGGGTAGAGAGCGAACCAGTTCCAGCTCAGCACGGCCAGTTTCTCCGTGGCCGAGCTGCCGGCGCTGAAACCTCCGGGACTTTCCATTGCATCCATGTAGTCGAGGCTCGCTTCGATTGTGGTCACGCCCTTGGGTACATCGACGTGGAAGGTGTACATATCGAGCGGATCGCGATGCCAGCTCAGCGGCTGACCATTGGCGCGGAAGAAGAGGCCGGCGGTATCCACCAAGGGGCCGGTGGGGCCGTGCTCACCGGGAATCCACTTCGGGTAGAGCAGCACGAAATCACCCGCGGTGGCCGGGATGGTCAGCCTGGCGTGGAAGACCTTGCGCGGAGCCTCGGAGGCATCCACCGTAAGCGTCTCCGTAAGGGCAAAGCCCGTGGTTTTGATGGTGCTGTACGGGGCAGGCCCACTCTGCGAATAGGCAGCGGCCAGGGACAACAATACGGCAGACAACACGAAGAACAGCTTGCGCATTTGGTACTCCTGAAGATTGAGGGCTGGTTCGGGGCTCATCATGCCGCGGCAAGGATGGCCGTACATCGGCCGCGGGGCACCCACGCCCAGCGGCATTTTCTCCGAGTGTAACAGACGGCCCACGCACGCCGGGAGCGTCCAGCGGCCGCCACTTTGCTATATCATTTCCCTGTGCGGCGCGAAGCACATCACGGGCGCTTTATCACCTTCGAGGGGCTGGACGGCTGCGGCAAGAGCACGCACCTCGAGCGGTTGGCGGAGTTCCTGCGCCAGCGCGGGTTGGAAGTGCTGACCACGCGCGAACCGGGTGGCACCGAGATCGGCGAAAAGATCCGGGCCATTCTGCTCAACTCGCGCACACAGGGCCTGGCACCGCTGGCCGAGTTGGCACTTATGTTTGCCAGCCGCGCGCAGCAGATCTCCGAAGTCGTTCTGCCTGCCATCAACCGTGGCGCCTGGGTGCTGTGCGACCGCTACACCGACAGCTCTGAGGCCTACCAGGGCGCGGGACGCCAGCTTGGCGCTGATGCCGTGCTCACTCTGCATCGCGTGCTCTGCCTCAGCCTGCAACCCGATCTCACCATCCTGCTGGATAACGACCTTGCGGCCAGCCTGGCACGCGCGCGCCGACGCAACCTGCACGCCGAAGGCGAGGCCGATGAGAACCGTTTTGAGCAGGAGAACCGTGCCTTCTTCGAACGCGTGCAGAAGCAGTTTCTGGCCATTGCCCATCGCGAGCCTGAACGCGTGGCGCTGATCGACGCGCGGCGTCCGCTGGAAGTTGTGCAGCAGGACGTGATGACCACGGTTTGCGAACGCCTGCTGGGAGAGCACTAAGTCATGGGCTTCGATCAGTTCCGCGGCAACCATCAGGTCGTGCATCAGTTGCGGGAGATGATCAGCCGCGACCACCTGCCGCATGCCATCATCCTTACCGGCCCGCGCGGCTCCGGCAAGTTCACCCTGGCGCAGATGGTTGCCAAGGCCGTCAACTGCCTGGAGCATCCCACCGCCGAGGATGGACTGCCCGACTTCTGCGGACGCTGCTCGAACTGCGAACGCATCGGCCAGGCCGACCAACTGGATCAGCGCTTTGCCGAGGCAGTGGAGGCTCGCGAAGGCCTGCGCGACACCGACAAGCGTGAGACCCGCATCCTGGTGCAGACCCATCCCGAGGTGCTGATCATTCCGCCCGACCCGCCGCAGATGCTGGTCAAGGTGGATCAGGTGCGCCACGTCATCGGCGAAATCTACTATCGCCCCACCCAGGGCGGCCATCGCTTTTACATCTTCAGCGAATCCAATTTTATGAAAGAGGCGGCCAACGCCCTGCTCAAAGTGCTGGAGGAGCCACCCGACTTCGCCACCATCTTCCTGCTGGCGGAAAATGCCAACAGCCTGCTGCCTACTATCCGCTCGCGCTGCATCACCCTGCGCCTGGCGCCGTTGACTGCCGAGGAGATTGGCGAGGACCTGAAGCTGCGTCCGGAGTGGACGGCGGCGCAGAAGAAGCTGGTGGCACGGCTGTGCGGCGGTGCCGTGGGGCGCGCCCGTGGCTTTGACCTGGCTGGATACCTGACCGCACGCAAGGATGCCCTGCTGCTGCTTTCCACCGCTCTGGGCGAGAACGACCATGGCGCTCTCTATAAGGCCACCGAGGCCTATCGCGCCGGTGGCGAGGGCAAGGAGAAAACCGATCAGATGATCGCCGTGCTCTACTCCGTGCTGGAGGACCTGATCTTCCTTAAGTCCGGCACACCGGAACTGGTGCGCAACCAAGACGCACAAGGTGAGTTGGAGCGCATGGCTTCTGCGATCAGCTTTGAGTGGCTGGTGCGCGCCAGCGAAGGACTGGGCGAAGTGCAAAGCGGCATGCGCCGCAACCTGCTACGCTCGCTCTCGCTCGACGGATACTCCGGTTCACTGGAGATTTGATTCTCCTTGCAAACGCCCCCCACCGAACTACTTCTGCAATCCACAGAGAAGGATTGTCTTGCTCCCGTCGGTATGGTAGGGTGTAGCCAAATCGTCGAATTTCTCATCTGGCCAATTACTTAGTAGCGTGCGCATCGCATGGCACGCCAGCGGTGTCTCAGCCGGTGAGTTCGGCGCCAGCTTGGTGGCATATGTCCAAGCTCCCCGTGGGGAGAGGATCACAATGAGAAACGGAGCTGAGCCGGAAGCCTTCCTGCGCGAGCCGGAGACGGAAAACTTCGGCAATCGCAAGCTGATTCGCCCCTCGCTATCCCGTGAGACGTTGCGCGCCGTGGAGCCGGGGGCTGATCGACGCGACCGTCCCACCCGCACTGCCGAGCGTGCGGCGCCTCCAGCGGCGGCTCAGGCTGCAAAAAAAGCCGCGCCCGCCGAGCAGACCCACGCTGAAAACTTCTATTACCAGAAGCAGATGCAGAGCAAAACTCCGATGGTTGTCGTAACCCGCGAGGGCGAGGAGTTGCATGGCATCATCGAATGGTATGACAAGACCTGCATCAAGCTGAACCGCGCCGCCGGCCAGAGCAACCTGCTCATCTACAAGAGCGCCATCCGCTACATGTACAAAGAGGGCGAGGCCAGGTAGCCACCTGATGCAGAAATACAAAGCCCGCCACCTGGCGGGCTCTTTGCTGCGCTGGAGTCGGATTTAACAGGATTATTGCAATTACTTGGCGGCTTTATTCAGGCGGTCGCGCAGGGCAAGCCCAATGCCTTCAGCGGGCGGCAGCGGACACAAGATCAGTTCCACTTCAAGCTCATCCAGCGCGCGCAGTCGGCCATAAAGCTCTCGTGCCAGCGTCTCTGGCTGATGCCAGTCTCCCCAGGGCAGCACGGTCACACGGGCATCCGTGGGAGGCAGTGCCCACCCGGAGGGCAGCAGCACGCCCACGCGGCGTCCTGTGGCGCGCAAGATGGCTTCGGCAAGCTCGGTCTCGCCACCTACAAGGTGCAGCGGAGCACGCGGCGCATAATGGCGAATACCCAATCCGGGCGACTCCAGGCTCTCAGGCGGCGCCTCGTCGCGCACCGCACGCTCAGCCACCCGGACTTCACCCAGAAGGACGCGCAACTGCTCCGCCGTCACCCCGCCGGGGCGGTAGATGATGGGAGGATGTGTGGTGGGATCGAGTACCGTGGATTCCAGACCCACGGTGCATGGCCCCGCGTCGAGCACGGCGTCAATGCGGCCATCCAGATCGGCCAGGACGTGCTCGGCTGTGGTGGGACTGGTGTGGCCAAAGCGGTTGGCGCTGGGCGCCGCCACGGGCACGCCAGCGGCCAGCAAAAGGGCACGTGCCACGGGATGCGAGGGCACGCGCAGACCGACTTTCTCCCGCCCGGCGGTGCAGATGGCGGGAATGCACTCAGCACGGGGCAGAAGCATGGTCAGCGGGCCGGGCCAAAAGGCGGCGGCGAGCTTTTCGGCCTCATCCGGCCACTGGGAGGCCAGTTTGCGGGCTTCGGCCGCCGAGGGCGCGTGAACGATGACGGGATCCCAGTGCGGGCGCTGCTTGGCATGGAATATCTTCTCCACCGCGGCGGTCGAGAGCGCGTTGGCGCCCAGGCCGTAGACGGTCTCCGTGGGGAAGGCCACCAGCCCGCCGGCTTGCAATATACGAGCAGCCTCCCGCAGAGCTGGATCCAGTGCCAGCCGGGCCAAGTCTTCTCCCGCTGATGGCGGGGCCAGGCGCAGCACCAGGGTCTGCATGGCGGCCTAAAGCTTGGGCAGCACGATGCCGCTCTGCTTCTGGTATTTGCCGGCCTTGTCCTTGTAGCTCACCTCGCAGGGCTCGTCGCCCTGGAAGAAGAGAATCTGGCAGAGACCTTCGTTGGCATAGACCTTGGCGGGCAGCGGCGTGGTGTTGCTGATTTCGAGGGTGACAAAGCCCTCCCACTCGGGCTCAAAGGGCGTGACGTTGACGATGATGCCGCAGCGCGCGTAGGTGCTTTTGCCGACACAGATGGTCAGCACATCGCGCGGAATCTTGAAGTACTCCACCGAGCGCGCCAGGGCAAAGCTGTTGGGCGGCACCATGATGCTGTCTCCGCGGACGCTGACGAACGAGCGCTCATCAAAATGCTTAGGGTCCACCACGGCGGAGTTGACGTTGGTGAAGATCTTGAACTCGTCGGCCACGCGCAGGTCGTAGCCATAGCTGGAGAGCCCATAGCTGATCACGCCCTCGCGTACCTGCTTCTCGCAGAAGGGGTTGATCATGTCGTGCTTTTGCGCCATTTCGCGGATCCAGCGGTCGCTCTTGATTGCCATTGCCTCGGTCGTCCTCGGTTGGAGTTTCACGGGCTGGGGGCACCTTCCGCGCCTCCCATTGCGGCCCAAAAGCCGGCTGGAGCTCCGTGTACGGCCATCTTACCATCCACCCCGGGTGCAGGAAGATGGGAAACTGCGTTGACAAGCCGCCGGGAATTTCCTAGCATCAGTGGGGGTAAGCCCTTGATTTTCAATCTGTAGCGCGGGAGCCAATCGCTTGATCAAACTCGACATCATCCACGAAGTGGTCAACCGCACGGGCGTCACCAAGACCAAAGCCGAGCGCGCGGTGGAAACCGTCTTTGAAAGCATGAAGAAGGCCTTGGCCGAAGGCGATCGCATCGAGCTGCGCGGCTTCGGCGTCTTCAACGTCCGCCCGCGCAAAACCGGCATTGGACGCAATCCCCGCACCGGCGCCGAGGTGAACATTCCCCCGGGCAAGGCCGTGCGCTTCAAGCCCGGCAAGGAACTGCAGTCCATTGATTAGCCCGGCGGCCGCTGTTACCTTGCCCACGGCGGCCCGCTGATGTCCAACCCACTCTTCAACGCCGAGCCGCTGCCCATGCCCACGGAGGCTTCGCAATACGTCCGCCGGTCGTCGGCCTTATTGCGCCTTGGGCTGCCCGCTCTGCTGCTGCTTTTCACCTGCTTTACCACTCTGCTGGTAGGTGCACGGCTGCAATTTAACTTTGACCACAACCTGAAGACCTTTGCCACTGGAACAGAGCTGATCCCGCTCTTTCCGGTGAACTGGCTGTGGCAGGCTCCGCGTCTTTTGAAAGGTGGCCTGCCCTTCTCGCTGGCTATCATGGGCATCCTGCTGGCTCACGAGATGGGGCACTACCTTTACTGCCGCCATTACGGTGTGCGGGCTACTTTGCCATTCTTCATCCCCGCACCCACGATGATTGGCACGCTGGGGGCATTCATCCGCATCGGCGGAGCCATTGAGTCGCGTGCGGCGCTATTCGATATTGGCATTGCCGGGCCTATCGCCGGCTTTGTAGTCGCCCTGCCTACCATGCTGGCCGGGATAGCCCTCTCGCATCCGATTTCAGGCCCCGCGGACCCCGATATTCAGTTTGGCTTTCCCCTGATCTTTGAGCTAGGTCAGCGATTGCTTCATCCCGGAGCTCCGGCGCTGGCGCATTATGCCCTGCATCCCCTGGCTTTAGCGGCCTGGGCGGGCATGCTGGCCACAGCGCTGAACCTGCTCCCCGGCGGGCAGCTCGACGGCGGACACATCGTGTTTGCGGCCTCGCCTTCGCTACACAGAATGCTTTCCTGGACGGCCATTGCGGGACTGGTGGCGATGGCCTGGTACTGCTGGGCGGGATGGATGATCTGGGCGGTATTCCTGGCCCTGAGCGGCCTGCAACAGCCCGATGTACCCATATGGCCCGCGCTGGGCCGTGGACGCCGCTGGATGGCCGTGGTGGCGCTGGCTCTGCTGCTGCTGACCCTGACACCTGCACCGGTGCAGAATTCAACCTTCCCGCAACTGGCGCACAGCATCAAACATCCCGACGAGTAGGCGCCACACGCGCCACAATCAGACTTAAAGCTTAGGTCAGCGTCATGGCGTCGACGTCCACAATCATGTTGCCACGCGGGATCTTCTGTTCAGCGGCGGCCGCGAGCATGGCGCGCAGTAAGAGGTTCAGCCGCTCGCGACCGGCGGCCTTCAGCACAAAGTGGAAACGGTAGTCGCGCTTGAGGCGGACGACCGGCGCTGGGGCGGGACCCATGACGCGAACACCCTCATGGCGCTCCTGCTCAAACCATTTGCCCAGCAGCCCGGCATAGCGCAGAGCGTCCGACTCACTCTCACTGCGCACTACTACGTTGGCCAGTGCGTCAAAGGGCGGATAGTGCATCCAGCCGCGGAAGCGCAGCTCTTTGTCGGCAAAGCCGTGGTAGTCATGATGCGCGGCAAACTGCACGGCGTAGTGATTTGGAAAATGAGTTTGCAGTACGACCTTGCCGGGCAGATTGCCACGGCCAGCGCGGCCCGCCACCTGGGTCAGCAGTTGGAAGGTGCGTTCGGCGGCTCGGAAGTCCGGCAGGCCGAGCGCGGTATCGGCTCCGACGACGCCGACCAGCGTGACGCCATGCACGTCGTGTCCCTTGGCAATCATCTGCGTGCCCACAAGAAGATCGAGCTCTCCGGACTGAAAGCGGCAGAGCATCTGCTCAAAGTCGGCGTGGCCGCGGATGGTGTCACGATCCATGCGTCCGATGCGCGCCTGAGGAAAGGCGGAGTGCAGAATGTCCTCCAGCTTTTCGGCGCCCGTGCCCAGGAACTGCACGTAATCGCTACCACACTTGGCGCACCGCTTGGGCACCGGTGCCTGGAATCCACAGTAGTGGCAGAGCAGGCAGCGGCGCGCGCGATGGTAAGTCATGGCCACGGCACAGTCGCGGCATTGCACGGTGTCTCCGCAGGCGCGGCACATGACCCAGGACGAAAAGCCGCGGCGGTTGAGCAGCAGCATGGCCTGCTCGCCGCGGCCCAGTGCTCCGGTAAGTTCCTCGGTCAGGCGGCGGCTGAGCACCGTCTCCTTGCCCGTCTGCGCGAATTCCTCGCGCATGTCCACCAGTTCAACCTCCGGCAGCGGACGTTCCTGCACGCGGTCGGGCAGCTCGACCAGCGCGTACTTGCCACGCGTGGCGTTGTGATAACTCTCCAGCGAAGGCGTGGCCGAGCCCATGACAACCGTGGCGCCGAGTGCATGCGCCCGCACCACGGCCACATCGCGCGCGTGGTAGCGCGGCGTTTCCTGCTGCTTGTAGCTGTGATCGTGTTCCTCGTCCACCAGTATGAGCGCGAGGTCACGGACGGGAGCGAAGATGGCCGAGCGAGTACCGACGGCGATGCGCGCCTCCCCGCTCTGGATGCGCCGCCACTGCGCGGCACGCTCGGCGTCACTGAGTGAAGAGTGTAGGATGGCCACCTCATCACCGAAGATGCCGTAGAGGTCGGCGGCCACGCCGGGAGTGAGACCGATCTCCGGCACCAGCAGCAGCGAGCCGCGCCCGGAGGCCAACACCTTCTGCATCGCAGCCAAATACACGGCTGTTTTTCCCGAGCCGGTGACGCCATGCAGCAGCACGGCCTGGAAGCGCCGCTCCTCGACTGACGACAGTATCTGCTTCAGGGCTTTCTTCTGATCCGGCGTAAAGAGAAAGTCGAGCGTGGTGCGCGGCTTCATCTGCGGAATGGCCTGCGCCGCCGGTTCCTCGACGATCTCCACCAGTCCATGGCGCACAAGCGTCTGCAAAGAGCTGGGCGACGCACCGGCCTCGCGCAGGGACTCAGCGGGTAGACGGCCATCGGCGGCGCGCAGCAGGTCGAGAATCTTCTGCTGACCGGCGTTGAGTTTGGCTGGCTTCCGTTCGTCAGGATTCGGATCGGCATGCTCAGAGGCTGCCGCGTCATTCCGCAGCAAGGCGTTATCCCGCAACACAACATGGCGCACCATGCGACGGGCATCGCGCGCGCCGCTGAGGTCCTCGCGGACAATCCACTTCTTCTGCATCAGCGAGCGCAGCAACTCGCGTGTGGCACCCAGCTCACGCAGACGCTCCTCGCGCACAAGCTCGCCCTCGCTGAGCGCATCGAGCACGGCGTATTCCGCCATGACGCCGCGCGCCTCGCCGCCCGAGCGCTGGAAGAATCCCGGCGGCGCCGCGTCGTAAAGAATCTCAGTTCCGAGATCGGTGATGAGATAGCCGAAGGCCTGGCGGAACTCCGCCTGCAACGGCAGCATGGAGCGATAAACCTCGCCGATGGGCGCCAAGTAGTAGCGTGCAATCCACTGCCCCAGGGCCAGCAGCGGCTCATCCAGGACGGGCACCGCATCCAGCACCTGCAGGATCTTTTTCAGCTTTCGCGTGGGCGACTCGTTGTGCACGCGCACCACGATGCCACTGAGTTTTTTCTCCGCTCCGGCGCCGAAGGGTACGACGACGCGCCCGCCGACGATGGGCTCAAGGGCTCCGGCCTCATAGGTGAATAGCTGGTCGAGTGGAACCGGAAGGGCTACGTCGCAGTAGAGCGTCTGCTCCACAGGCAAGAGAGACTCCTGCTGGGTGCGCTTGGCGGTCATCAGGCCTCGGGCGAGGCGCCGGCGCCGCGCGCGGGCAGCGGCATGCCGAGGTGCTTCATCACCAGTTGGAGGTCGGCCCATGCCTCTTTCTTCTGCCGCGGATCGCGCAGCAGGTACGCCGGGTGATAGGTGACGACCAGGCTGGTGGTGAACTCGGCATCGCGCTCCGGTGCCGCGTGCGGCAGCACGGGATGAAACTCGTAAACGCGGCCGCGCAGGTTGGCCATGGAATCCGATGTACCCAGCAGGTACTTGGCGGCCGTGGCGCCCAGCGCTACCACAACCTGCGGACGCACCACGCTCAACTGGCGCATCAGGAAGCCTCCGCAGGTGTCGCACTCATCGCGTTCCGGCGTGCGGTTTTGCGGCGGACGACACTTGACCACATTGGCGATGTACACCTGCTCGCGGCGCAATCCCATGGCGTTGATCATTTTGTTCAGCAGTTGCCCGGCGCGGCCAACAAAGGGCTCGCCCTGCGCGTCTTCATCCGCGCCCGGACCTTCGCCGACAAACATGATGCGCGCCTGCGGATCTCCGACGCCAAATACGAGGTTGGTGCGCGTTGCGCCAAGGCGGCAACGTTGACAATCGCCGATATCTTCTCGAATCACCTTGAGCGCGGTAGGCTTATCGGCCAGCACCGCGGCCAGAATGGCGGGATCGGTCGGCGCATCGACAGGCTCAGTCGGCGCGGCTACAACTTCATTCACCGGCACGGCTAGTTCCTCGCGGGCAATGGCCTGTAGCCAGGCGGCGTCGGCAGGCACATCACGGCGATACAGATCGTAGATGCCAAGCTCGCGATAGTAGCGCACGGCCTCGGCAACGGCGCGGCTGCTGGCTTCATCCAGGACTTTCGCCATCTAGCTGGTCACCTTCGGCGCCTTCTGCTGCGCGCGCAAGGCCACCAGGGCATCTAGAATGCGGCCCGCCATCTCCAGCTTACTCATCTCAGGTATCTCGATCTCGTCGTCGGCGGTGAGTATGCGGCCGGCATTGCGGTCACTGCTGAAGCCAATGCCGGGGCGCGAAACGTCGTTGCAGACGATGGCGTCCAGATGCTTGCGCTGTAGCTTGCCGCGCGCGTGAGAGACAACGTTTTCGGTCTCGGCGGCAAAGCCCACCAGTAACTGTCCGGGGGCGCGGCGAGAGCCCAGCTCGGCCAGAATGTCTGCTGTCGGCACCAGTTCCAGGGTTAGTGAACCTTCGCGCTTAATCTTTTGAGAAGACTGAACGGCAGGCGTGAAGTCGGCAACGGCGGCGGTCATGATGGTGATACTGGCCTTTGCAAACCGTTCGAGCATCGCCGCACGCATCTCTGCCGTGGTTTCCACCGAGACAAACTCATCCAGCGCAGGAGGCGTTAATGCTGTCGGACCACTCACCAGTGTCACATGGGCTCCACGACGGCGCGCAGCTTCGGCAATCGCGTAGCCCATTTTGCCGCTGGAGCGGTTGCCGACAAAGCGCACCGGATCAATCGGCTCCATGGTTGGCCCGGCGGAGACGAGAATATGCTCGCCCTTCAAATCCTGTGACTGCGTAACTCGGGCCAGCACGGCCTCCACAATCTCGTCCACCTCGGCCAGGCGGCCTTCACCGGTCATGCCGCAGGCCAGGTATCCGGAACCGGGCTCCACGATGGTGACGCCGCGCTCACGCAGAGTGGCAAGGTTCGCCTGCGTCGCCGCATGCCGCCACATATTTACATTCATCGCGGGCGCCACAATCACCGGAGCGGTGGTGGCCAGGTACAGCGTACTGAGAAAGTCCTCTGATAATCCTTGCGCAAATCGAGCCAGCGTGGCCGCCGTGGCCGGAGCTACCACCAGTGCATCAATGGACTGTGCCACGGAGATATGTTCGACCGAACTATCCAGCGTGGCTGTGGCATCCCCATAAGTTACATCAGACGAATCGCGCTGCGCGAACATCCGGGTGATGACTTTTTCGCCGGTGAGCGCGGCAAAGGTCAGGGGACGCACAAACTCCTGCGCTGCATCGGTCATTACCACCTGCACGCGGAAGCCGCGATCCTGTAGCCGACGCGCCAGTTCCGCGGCCTTATAGGCGGCAACGCCACCTGTCACTCCCAGTGCGATCTTCATACGTTGCTCTTCCCTGCGGATTAGATGCGCGCGGAAGCTCCCTGGATGGCCGCAGCCATCCTGCCCGGTCCTCCACAGAGGACTAGGCTGCGCCGGACTCCGTTACCGGAACAATCACCGGGATGGGCTTGGTCTCCCACTTCACCTTGTCGGCCTGCAGCTCCTGCTCGGCAATGCGGCAGGGCTTGGTGGAACTGGTGGCAATCAGCGGTGTGGCGCCGGACTGTAGTTGCCGGGCACGCTGCGCCGCCACCAGAATATACCGATAGTTGCTGTCAAATCCGTTGTAGAGTTCCACTTTGCTCCCCCTGTAAAGTCATGCAGTGGCCCTGCGAAAGCTCTCCAGAATCGGTCCCAAGATGGGCCGGACATTTTCTAACCGCCGGCTCTCCGCCAACTTTGTCATCTGCTCCTCGTCGCTGCGTGAAGGCTTTCTTCCCTCCGCCTTCAAGCGCTCGGAGAGGATGATGGCCTTCAGCGCGTCAATCGAATCGCTGAGTTGGTCGTTTACCAGAATGTAGTCGTATTCCTCGTATTTTTCAATCTCCCGGGTGGCCGTCTCCAGCCGCCGCTGGATGACCGCCTCGTCGGTCATGCGTTCGGCTGAGCTGCGCCGCCGCAGTCGCTTCTCCAACTCCTGCCGATTCGGCGGCAGAATGAAGATGCTGACCGCGTCCGGAAGATTCTTCTGTATCTGTCCGGCGCCCTGCACGTCGATATCCAGCAGCAGGTCGTGGCCGCGCCCGGTGGCGTCCTGCAGAAAGCGTTTGGCCGTTCCGTAATAGTTGCCGAAGACATCGGCGTACTCCAGGAACTCGCCGCGCTCGATCATGCGCTCGAAGACTTCGCGGCTGGTGTAGTAATACTCGCGGCCGTTCTCCTCGCTGCCGCGCGGCATGCGCGTGGTGTAGCTGACGCTGAACTCAAGCCGGTCGACATTCGTGCGAATCGCATTGACCAGCGTGGATTTGCCGCTGCCCGAAGGCGCCGAGATGATGAATACGGGTGTCATTCTACGTTTTGCACCTGTTCACGTGATTTTTCAATGTCGCTCTTGAGCGCCAGCCCCAGCTCGGTGATGCGCGTCGCGTCGCCGGCCAGTCCCGTGGTCTTGCTGAGCATGGTGTTGGCTTCGCGATTCATCTCCTGCAGCAGGAAGTCGAGCTTCTTGCCCACCTCAGCGCCCTCCACCAGCAGGGCTCGGAAATGTTTAATGTGTGTCTGCATGCGCACGATTTCTTCCTGCACGTCGCTGCGCTCGGCCAGCATTGCCGCCTCCTGCAGCAGGCGATCCGGTTCGGCCTTGCCCTCCAGCAGTTCGTTCATGCGCTGGCGGATGCGCTCCAGATGCGCGGCTAGCACGGTGTCGCGCAGCTTTTCCACCTCGGCCGTGTTGCGCTCCAACTGGTCCATGCGGGTTTCTAACTCGGCGCGTGTGTGGTCGCCCTCCAGTCGGCGATTGGCGTTCAGAGCTTCAATCAGTTCACCGGCGGCGGCGAGCAATGCGCCTTGCAGCGCTTCCTCTTCCGGCATCTCACTGGAGGCCGAGAGCACTCCGTTGAGCCGAAAGATGCCGTTCAGGTCCGGTTCCCCCTTCAAACCCAGTTCGTCGGAAAGATCACGGAAGGCATTCACATAGCCAGCCACCAGCTCGCGGTTCACGCTGATGCCACTGGCCCCGGCGTATTCGAGCGCTAGCGACAGTTCGACGTGGCCGCGGTGCATCTTCTCCTTCACCAGCTTGCGTAACTGCTGTTCAAACAGCTCGCTGCGCGCAGGCAGCCGGAGGTGCAAGTCAAGAAAGCGATGGTTCACGCTCTTGGCGGTAAAGGTGTAAGCCGTCTTGCCATGCTCGCCCTTCAACTGGGCAAAGCCTGTCATGGAGCGGATCGTCATGATGGGTCGCCGCTTCCTTCCTGGGCCGAGGCGCGTGGCGCGTCAGCATCCACAAATTGCAGGTCGTGCAGGCGGCGGTAGGTTCCCAGCCGCGACATTAACTCTTCATGCGTGCCGCTGTCGGCTATCTGGCCATTCTCCAGCACAATAATTCTATCGGCCCTGCGCACAGTGGAAAGCCGATGCGCGATGACAAAGACCGTGCGGTCGGCCATCAGGTTCTGCAACGCGGCCTGCACCAGTGCCTCGCTCTCGCTATCCAGCGCGCTGGTGGCTTCATCCAGAATCAGCACGGGAGCGTTTTTTAGCAGCGCGCGGGCAATACTCAGCCGCTGGCGCTCGCCGCCGCTGAGGCGGAAGCCACGCTCGCCAATGACCGTGTCGTAGCCCTCCGGCATGCGCAGGATGAAATCATGCGCCAGTGCGGCCTTTGCGGCACGCTCCACCTCGGCTTGTGAGACTTGCGGCTGCCCGTATGCAATATTGTTACGCACCGTGTCGTTGAAGAGCATCGTCTCCTGCGCCACAATGCCAATCTGTCCACGCAAGGAGGCCAGTGAGACCTCGCGAATATCATTGCCATCCACCAGGATGCATCCGCCGGTCACATCGAAGAAGCGCGGAATCAGATGTACCAGCGTGCTTTTGCCAGCTCCGCTGCCGCCCACAATGGCCAGCAGCTCACCAGCTTTGACTTCAAGATTCACTCCGCTCAGCACCTCGCGGGCGTCTTCCCCGTCGTTATAGCGGAAGCGCACGTCCTCAAAGCGGATGGAATCATGAAAGCGGCCCAGCTTGCGCGCCAGGGTCTTCTCCCGCACTTCATCCTTGGCGTCCATGAAGCTGAAGACCGACTCTGATGAGCCGAGTGCCTGCTGAAAGCTGTTATAGAAGGTGGAGAATTTACGCACCGGCTGGTACAGCAGGATGGTGGCCGTAATGAAGGTCATGAAGTCACCGATCCTCATCGTGCCATGGCTGATGCTGTCGCTGCCCAGCTTGAGCAGCAAGGCCACGGCCACGGCACCCAGCAGGTCCATCAGCGGAGAGCTGACGGCCATGGCCACCACGTAGCGCATATTGGCCGAAAACAAACGCTTGGCCGCCGCCTTGAAGCGCATGGTCTCCCAAAGCTCCATGCTGAATGCCTTGACGATGCGGTTGCCGGTGATCGTCTCATGCAAAATGTTCTGAATCTCGGCCAGCTTGTCCTGCCCCTTGCGCGTAGTGCTGCGTACCTGGCGGCCAATCTTGCGCGAGCTCATGGTAATGACCGGCACAAAGATCAGCAGGATCCAGGCCCGCTTGCCGCCCACGGCAATCACCAGCGCCACGTTGAAGACAAAGATGAAGAACTGTTGCAGGAATTCGGCCAGCACGCTCGACATGGCGAACTGCACCTTGTCAATGTCGTTGATGATGGCCGACACCAGCTTGCCCGTGGGATTGCGCTGGAAGAAGGCCGCCGAGCGCCGCATCACGCTCTCATAAATGTCATTGCGCAGATCGGTGACCAGCCCGAAGCCCGCGTAATTCACCAGGTAGGTGCCAACGTAGTCGAATATGCCCTTGAGAAAGACCGAGGCAACCAGGGCGAAGGCCACCATCTGCCATGGATCGTGCAGCGCACCCGGCACAAACTGGTTCAGGTAAACGATGTAATGCGTGCGCGGTATCTTGAAAAGCATCATGGGCCCGGCACGTTCGACGCTGAAAACATGGTCGAAGATGGGGCGCAGAAGAGCGATGCGGAAGGCCTCCAGCAGGCCGACCATGGCAAACAAGACGAGGCTGGCAAATAACTGCGGCCAGTAGGGGCGCACGTACCACAGCAGACGGATCAGTCTACGCATGAGGCACTCGCGCGACGGCCCGGCGTCGGGATGGGTTGCTGGGAGCCAAGACTTGATTTTACTGGAAGCCGCGCCCGCACGTCAGTTCACGCGTCACAGCCGTTGGCTAAGCGGCGTCACCCGGCGGGTGCACCGCCGCCGCCTTTTAACTCTTGGCGGGGCTGTCGCGGTGTTCTACCTTGACGCGGTAGCCTTGCTTGGCCAGCAGCTTTTTGAACTCCTCGGCCAAAAACACCGAGCGGTGCTGACCACCGGTGCATCCAAAGGCAATTGTCAGGTAACTTTTGCCCTCCGCCACGTAATGCGGCAGCAGGAACTTGAGCAGGTCCATCGTCTTGGTGATGAACTCCTGCGTCTGTGGGAAGGAACGTATGTACTTGGCCACCAGCGGGTTGCGCCCCGTGTGCGGCCTGAACTCCGGAATGAAGTGCGGATTGGGCAGGAAACGCACGTCGAAGACCAGGTCCGCGCTCTCCGGCACGCCGTTCTTAAAACCAAAACTCAAAGTCGAGATCAGCAGCGGCTGCCGCGCCTCACTCGTCGTTTTGAACATCTCCACCAGGTGCGTGCGCAGCTCGTGGACGTTGAACTTTGAAGTGTCAATCTCCAGATCGGCGATGTTGCGGATAGGCTCCAGGCGGCGGCGCTCGTTGCGCAGCGAGCTGATGACGCTGGCCGCGCCTCCCAGTGGATGGGGGCGTCGCGTCTCACTGAAGCGACGCACCAGCACTTTGTCACTGGTCTCCAGGTAGATGAGCGTGACGTCCAACCGCTTTTTGATGCCGGCGATGATGGCGGGCAGCTTTTCCAGGCGGCTGCCCTCACGGATGTCCACCACGATGGCTGCGTTGCGGTTGTCGCGCGCGTCCTCAACCAACTGCGCAAAGCTCGGGATGAGCTCGGCCGGAAGATTGTCCACGCAGTAGTAGCCCATGTCCTCAAATACTTTGAGGGCGGTGATCTTGCCGCTGCCGCTCAGGCCGGTAATCATCACCAGCCGGGCACGGGGAGCATCCTCCTGCGCCACTGCCGGATGCTTCGGCTCGGGCACGGGCTTGGGAACCGCTTTGCGCTTTTTACCTGCCATAGCCGTAACTTTATCAGCAGAGGGCTTGGCCGACAATCCACCTTCCGGCCATCCGCTGCTTCCGCCCACTGTCAAAGACAGCGGAATAAAAACACGACGGGCGGCCCTGTTGGCCGCCCGCGCTACTGTTCAGATTGTCTCGTCACTCCTACGGCACTTCAATCAGCCCCAACTTGCCGTCCTTGCGGCGGTGCAGCACTCGCAGGTCGCCCTGCTTGTCGCGAAAGACCAGCACGCCCAGGTCGCGGAACTCGCATTCCTTGACTGCCTCCTCGATGGTCAGCGGCTGTACGGCCACCGCGTCCTGGCTCTTCACCAGGTGCGCCTCGCTCATCTTGGCCCGCGCCGGGAAGCGATGCACAACCACCGGCACTTCCGTGACGTTTGGTGTGCGCTGCACCTTCACGGGTTCTTCAACCTCCTCGGGCACGGCCTTCCATGCGGGCTTCACGCCGCGCTTGGTGTCGCGCTTGCGGGTATTCAGCTTCAGCGCCTGCTTCTCAATGTGCTCGAGCGCCTCGTCGATGGCCGAGTAAATGTCGGCGGCTTCGCCCCGGCCCACCAGCTTCTTTGTCCGGCGGGTCAGCGTGATCTCGGCAATGCGCCTCTGCCGCTCTGCGATAAGAATGACCTTGCTGGTGCAGTTGTCGCCCACAATCTTGGCGAGCTTGGCCAGCCCGGCCTCCACTTCCTTGCGTATCTTGGGAGTAATTTCGAATTGCCTTCCGGTGAAATCAACGATCATTCGATTCCCCCTCCTGGGACCCTCCGGCAGTTGGGCCGCCGGATACGGCCCGCGGGCCCGGCCCTCCATTGCGGACGGCTGAAGTCGCTGGCCCCGGACCAGGACGCCTATCCTTAGGATCGGCATCCGTGCCACGGAAAAACTCCGTGGGCGTTTGGTTATATCAGAAGTGGAAGTTGGCTGCCAGTACCAGAAGGGTGAAAACGTGAAAATTACTTTTTGACTCTCCGCTGATGGGTGCTGGGAATCCGCATATCCTCCCGGTACTTGGCCACCGTGCGCCGCGTCACCTGGATGCCCTGCGATTGCAGAATGTGCGTAATCTGCTCGTCGGTCAGCGGCCGGGCGGGGTCTTCGTCTTCAATCAGCTTCTTCACGCGGCGTTTCAGGATCAGCAGCGAGGTGCCCTCGCCCTCCGGTCCGTTGACGCTTTCACTGAAAAAGTAGCGCAGCTCGAATACGCCCTGTGGCGTGTGCGCATACTTATTGGCCACTGCCCGGCTGACGGTGGATGGATGCACCCCGATCTCCTCCGCCACGTCCTTGATCATCATCGGCTTCAACTGGTCGATGCCGTGGTCGAGAAAATCCTTTTGCCGGCCCACGATGGCATAGCACACTTTGAGAATCGTCTGCTTGCGCTGCTCGATGTTCTTGATCAGTTGAATGGCCGACTTGTAGCGCTCCTTGACGTAGGTGCGCACTTCCTTCTCGTTGCCATCGCGGTGCAGCAGCTTGCGGTAGGTTGGATTCAACCTCAGCTGTGGCATGTCATCGTCGTTCATCAGCACAAAGTACTCGTCGCCCTGCTTGAAGATGGCCACGTCCGGCTCAATCAGCCGCGTCTCCGGCACGTTGTAACGCAGTCCCGGCTTGGGGTCGAGCGTGCGAATCAGCGCCACGCAGCGCTCTACTCGCTCCTGGCTTTTGCCCAGGGCCCGGCCAATCTCACGCATCTGCTTGTTCTGCAGCAATCCCAGGTGCTTGTCTACAATGTGGATGGCGTCTTCCAGCAGCTCCGGCATATCGGGCTCGCCGCCACGGTCGTCGTGGATGCGCCGCAGGTCCTTGAGTTGCGCCAGCAGGCACTCGCGCAGGTCGCGCGCGGCCACGCCCATCGGATCCATCTGCCGCACAACTTCCAGCGCCTCGGCCAGCGCATGCGCGGCAAACAAGGGACGCGGCGCGCCACCTTCCTCCAACGGAGGCATGATCGCCTGCTGCAGCAGTTCCTCGTCGCTTACCGGCAGGTAGCCGTCGTCGTTCAGGTTGCCAATAATCAGCTCGGCGGCGGCGGCGACATCGGCCTTCATGTGCATGGCGCCCAGTTGCCAGCTCAGGTGATCGGTCAGAGTGGTCGGTTTGGCCAGGAAGTTCTCAAAGCTCGGCTTCTCGATGGCCTCCAGCTCGGTGTGGCTGCGGTAACCGGGGTCGAGATAATCGTTGAAGAACGAGCCGAAGTCCACTTCCTCAAAAGGATCGCGCTCCTCGGGAGTCTTGGCCGGCTCCTCGGCGCTGGTGGCCTGGCTTTCGCGCTCGCGCTGCTCTTCGCGCGCGCCAATCTCGTCAATCGTGGGAACCATGTCCATGTACTCGTCGAGTACAGGATTTTCCACCATCTCCTCGTTGATCATGTCCTTGAGCTCAAGCTTGTTGAGCGCAAGCACGCTGACCATCTGCACCAGTCCCGGAGTAAGGATCTGGCGCTGCGTCACCTTCAGATTCAGCTTTGTGGAAAGCGAAACCATGCGCACGAATGAGGGGAAGTTTCCCGCTTCGATTCTAAACCAGTTTGAGGGAATTACTAGGCCTGATGTACTTCCGTGTGAGGCGCACCGCAGATTGCACCGCAGATTCCGAAAACTGTCGCTTCCCGAATCGGTCGTTTTCTAGATTAGTGTGAAGCCTTCACCCAGGTACACACGCTTCACCTCTGGGTCGTTGCCCAGTTCCTCGGGAGTTCCGGTGCGGAAGATGCGGCCGTCGTTGATGATGTAGGCACGGTCGGTGACCGAAAGCGTTTCGCGTACATTGTGATCGGTAATCAGCACGCCGATGCCGCTCTCTTTGAGGCTGAAGATGATCTTCTGCAGGTCAAGCACGGCGATCGGGTCAATGCCGCTGAAAGGCTCGTCCAGCAGGATGAACGTAGGGTTGATGCACAGCGCGCGGGCAATCTCCACCCGGCGGCGCTCGCCACCGCTCAGCGCGTAGCCTTTGTTCTTGCGGATGTGTCCGAGGCCAAGCTGATCGAGCAGCCCTTCCATCTTGACGCGGCGATCGGCCACCGTGGAGCTCTGCGTCTCCAGCACGGCCATGATGTTCTCTTCCACCGTCAGCTTGCGGAAGACCGAAGCCTCCTGCGGCAAGTAGCTGATGCCGTGGTGGCGCGCCCGCAGGTACATGGGCACGTCGGTAATGTCCGTGTCGCCGATCATCACCCGCCCGGTGTCCGGCGGAATCAATCCGACAATAATGTAAAAGCTGGTTGTCTTGCCGGCGCCGTTGGGGCCAAGCAGTCCCACGACTTCGCCGCGGCTCACGCTCAGCGAAACTCCGTTCACGACCCGGCGGCCGCGGTAACTCTTGCCGATTTCTTCAGTGGAAAGCGTCTGCATCAGCGCGCTACGTGGGTATTGGTCACGGTCCGCGAGGAACCGTTGCCCTCGACGACCACCCTATCATCGTGGCTATAGAAGGTCAACGAATCACCACGCGTCGTGCCGTTAACCGGATCGCTCAAGGCCGGCGACCCACCGGTCATCACATAGGTGGATGTTGCCGCCGTGTACACCAGGCGCTCGCCCTCGGCGCGGCGCTCCTGCTGGCGCACCAGCACCTGGCCTGTGGCCACAATGCGGTCAAGCTGGCTCGGTCCCGGCGTGCGCGACGCACTCTGCGGATTCAAAAAGACGTCGGCATGGTCGGCGGTCATCACACCATCCTCGCTGCGGGTTGTAACCCCGCCGGAGTAGTGCGCCTGGCGCTCGTTGTCGGTGTAGTCCAGCCGCGGCGCCGTCACCAGCATCGTCGTGGCCTTACCTTTCTGATCCACCTGCAAAAAGATGCTGCTCACCAGCCGCTTGCGGTCGCCAATGGCCACAATCGTCCGCGCCTTCTGGTCAAAGTCAATGGTTGGAGCCTCCACAATATTGGAGCCCTGCCACAACCGCGCGCCGCCCGTGTAGTGTGCCAGACCGGTTCGCTGCATGGCATTCATCGCGCGGGCCGTCACATGCACCGGATCGGAGGTGGCCAGCAGCGCGCCGTTGGGCTGCTGCTTCAACTCGCTATAAGTGGTCTTCACGTTGCCCATGGCAAAGGCCTCGCCGGTGCGCCGCACCAGCCGGATCGAGTCGGCCGTTGTCGTCATGCCGCCGTCCACAATGCGCGGGTTGCCGGTCAGCGTCATCGCATCATCCTGCGGAGAATAGCTGGCATGTTCCCCGGTGCTGGTGCGTCCACCCGGTTCGTTGTTGGAGCTCTGCGCCTCCATGTAGCGGAAGTGTCCCTCCTGCAGCACGCGGCTCACCTCTCCGCCCGGCGTAAAGTAGCTTACCAGCCGTTCGCTGGAACTCACCTTATCGGGCATTCCAGGCTGTGAGGTACGGGTGCGCACATCGCCCGTGCCGTGCACAGTGCGCAACTTGTTCTGCGCGCCAAATTCCGCGGTAAACAACTGCGCATCCACCACGGTCTGCTCGCCGGCGTTCTTGCCGCCAATTGTTTTCAGCACCGCCTCGCCCGGCCCCAGTGTGCGCGCCGAACTCAACTCCTGGCTGTCTTTGTTCAGCAGAAAGGTCATCGCCTCGGAGGTCATGGTGAGCGACTGCGGATTGGCCACGCCTGCCGCCGGATCGCGGCTTAACACCACACCGTGCATCGCATCAATCGTCTGCGCCCGCGATTGCCGCCGCTCGGCCCTTCCCTTCTTGCCGGTTGGCTGTATCGGCACCGTCACAGTCACAAAGTGCACCACCATCTCACTGGCCTTGCCCGTGGCATTCTGCGGATTGGACTCCATCTGCACTCCGCCCATGAAGTGCGCCTGTTCCAGTGCGTTGGCCGCGCCCATCTTAAGTTCCGCAAGCGGCGAACGCAGCTTGACTCCTCCGCCATCCGCCATCTCCACTCCATGGCTGGCGTGCACATTCTGCACTGCGTTTTCCGCCGTCAGATCCAGGATGGCCAACCCAGCGCGCACCTGGCGCTGGCTCGTAGTCAGCAGTGTGGTATTCAATTCCAATATTCGAGGCTCTTTGGTAATCCGCCCATCGTGGGCAACGATGTGCGCCGGCTCCGCGCCATCGGTCAACACATCCACATCCTGGTGGAGCAGCAGAATGCTCTGTTTGGTGTCAAAGGTCGCGCCGAGCGCCGTGCCCGACGCCTGCGGCACACGGAATTCCACCCGTCCATCGGTATGCGCTATGCCGGTCTTCTGGCTAAAGACCAGCCCATCGGTGCGCAGGTGGATGGGATTCTTCATCTCGCGCGGCGGGCTCTGATCGTCCAGCAGCTTGCCTTCGGTGTTGCCCTCAAGGTCAATGTGCACCTCGCCGCGAGCCTCCACCGTGCCGGCCTTCTGGTCGTAGTCAAAATCGCTGCCGTATATCTGATCGAAGCGGTCGGAGTTGCGTCCATAGACGATGATGTTGACGTTCTGCAGGTGGGCGCGCCCACCCTCCTTGTACTGCACCACCTTGGAGGCATGGATAGTGAATAGCGTACGGCCGCCCTCGCTCTTGTTGAGCGTGAAGCCCTCGCTGGACTGCTGCACCTCAATGCCAAGTTTTGCGGGAAGGTTCTTCAGCAGCAGGCGCTGCTGGATGCGGGCGTAAAAATAAAAACCGGCCACCACCGCGATGGCCACAATGGCCAGCCCGGCAAACCACTTCCGCAGCCGAACGATGGATACCGACATTATGCTACCAGTGTACGCGACCTGACTTACGGCTCAAAACCAACGTCGCCCTGCGGCAAACCGCGCGGCTCTTCGCGGCGGTAATCGCTCAGGATCAGTTGCAGCCCGCCGCCAAAATCCGGGTGCATGTTCTGCTCAATACGGTAGAGCACATCCAAACGGTCGCCGCCCGTCACCGGCGCTTGCTCCAGCCGGTGAGCCATACGCCAGCCCAGCACGTCCATGCCACGCGCCAGTGGACCATTCTGCGCGCCATAGCGCTTCAACTTCAGCTTCAGGTGCTTCTCGCGCATCACCCGAACCTCGCCCATCACGGCTGCCCCACGCGTAAAAAATACCGGGTCAGGATTCCCCATCCCGAAAGGTTGCAGCGCGCGCAACGACTCAAAGAACACTGGCGTCACCTGGTCCAACTCAATCTCGGCGTCATACTCCGTCACCGGCTCCATGGCGCCCGTCTCCATGCGCGCCAGCGCGTACTCGTTCAGCCTCCTCCGCAAATCGGGAATGTGTTCACTGCACATGGCAAAACCCACGGCATGAGCGTGGCCGCCAAAGCGCAGGAAGAGCTCCGGCACGCTCTCCAGGGCATCCAGCAGATGGAAGCCCGGCACCGAGCGCCCACTTCCGTGCGCTTCCAGTCCATCGCGCGCAATCACCACTGCCGGGCGGCCAAAGCGATCCACCACGCGCGAGGCGCAGATGCCGATGACACCGCGGTGCCAGCCATCGCCATCCACCACCATGACCGCGGCTTCGCGCAACTCGTCGCTCTGCTGCACCTGCTCCAGCACGGCCTCGCTGATGCGCTGCTCCTCCTGCTGCCGCGCGATGTTCAACTGGTTCAGCCGCTCGGCCAGTTCCCTGGCGCGCGCGGCGTCGCGCACGGTAAACAGCTCCACCACGTCGCCGGCAACGTCCATGCGCCCGGCGGCGTTGATGCGCGGCGCGATGCGGAAGGCCACCTCCTGCGCGCTCACTGTACGGCCGTGGTTCAGTTCGCATACTTCCAGCAGCGCTTTCAATCCAGGATTCGCCACCGTGCGCAGCCCTTCCAATCCCAGCCGCACAAATACGCGGTTTTCGCCCAGCAGCGGCACCGCATCGGCCACCGTGGCAATGGCCACTATCTTCAAAAAGGATTCCACCAGCCTTCCGCGCCCGGCACGCTCCAGCAGCGCCTGCGCCACCTTAAAGGCCACACCAGCGCCGCTCAGCCCCTTGCACGGGTACCCGCAACCCGGCTGATTCGGATTCAGCACGCTCAATGCTCGCGGCACACCTTCACCCGTGGCCACCAGGTGGTGGTCGGTCACGATCAGGTCCACGCCCACGCGCTCGGCCGTCTCGGCGGCGGCAAAGGCCCGTATACCGGTGTCCACGCTGATGATGAGCTTCACGCCCTCGCTGGCCGCGCGCTCAATCACCTCGTCGCGCATGCCGTAGCCTTCCAGCAAGCGGTGCGGCACATGGAAGCTGCATTGCCCGCCCAGCAGTTCCACGGCAGTCTTCAGGATGACCGTCGCCATCGTGCCATCCACGTCGTAGTCGCCGTAGATGAGCACCGGCTCGCGTTGCGCAATGGCCCGCTCCAGCCGTTCAACGGCCGCGGCCATGCCCAGCATCAGCATGGGATCGTGCAAGTCTTTTAACGTGGGATGCAGGAAGCGGTGCGCCTCCTCCGGGTTTTGTATGCCGCGCGCAGCCAGCAGGCTGGCCACTGCCTCCGGCAGTTCCGTGGCGGCCGTCAACAGCCGGGCGATTTTCTCCGCACCCGGTGCGCTGCTCCTTTTTTGCCAGCGCACGGTCAGCGCTCGTCCTCTTCGCCGCCCTCGGCGGGACCATCGATCATGATGCCGCCCAGGTCGTCGGCCATCTCCTCAAGCGCCTTGTAGGTCTCGTACCACTCGGTCATGATCTCGCAAACGAACATGACGCCCTGGTGCGGAAATCCCAGTTGGATAAAGCCCATCTGTCCGCTGTGCGCGCGCAGCAGCCGTGCATTCTCCAAGTCGTCGGCGCGGCTTAGCCGGCTGCGCCGCAACTCACTGGTCAGCAACTCCACGTCGTCGGCATCCAGTTGTGCGGTGTTCACCGTCAAAAAGGCCGCGCCACTGGATCGCGCCAGCTCCACAAAGTCCTTCCAGCTCTCTGTAACGTCCTCTCCGTCCCAAAGAACGCTGGGCATCTCGTCCGGGATATAGCCCGGAAAGTGCTTCATCCCTACACCCTGGGTGAAGGCATAAATATCGTCGTGAATGGCATTCAGGTCGTTGAGCATCGCCTTGCAGTTCTAACAAATGCCCGCCGCGCCTGCAACCGGAGACTCCGCCAGGCAGCCCCGGCTTCCTCTAACGGGCTTTATTTGCCGCATTCTTCAGTTTTCCGCCGCGCCTGCCGTTACCACACTTGGCGGTAGCCGGGAGAGTGGCCAAATCGATGTCACTTCAGCCTGGCCGTACACCAGTAGGCCATCCCCGGGTGGACGCTATCTGCCGACTCTCGTAACCGCCTGGGCGGCACGTTCCGTTGACGCCCTTTCGGGGATGGCACAGCATGAAGTTGCGGTGATTCAACCAGGACGGATCAATATGTCGCAGTACCCATCCCGGAATAGACAGCAGAGGGGCTTCACCATTCTGGAGCTGCTCATCGCCGTCGGCATCATCATCATCGTCGCCGCCATTGCCATTCCTAACCTTCTGCGCGCCCGCGTGGCAGCCAATGAGGCCTCTGCCGTGCAATCGCTGCGTGCCGTCAACTCCGCCCAGATCGGCTACCTGCAGGTTTATCCCGACCTTGGCACCTACGCCTGCCAGCTCAGCTACCTGGGGCCGCCCCTGGGCAGCACGCCGGTCAATTCCACGGCCGCCGACCTGATTGATGTGCAGCTCGCCAGCGGCATCAAAAGTGGCTATGCATTTGCCATGAACTGCACTCCACCTGCCTCGAATGGCACCACCGGTTACGAGGTCAAGGCAGCCCCCACGGGAGCCAGCATCACGGGCTCCTCCTGCGGCACCAGCAGCGGACGCTGCTTCTACACCAGCTACCAGGGGACGGTGTACATCTTCAACGGCGTGGGCAGCTCGGACGGCTCACCCTACAGCCTCTCACCCATCTCCTGACCGACTCTTGCGGACACAAAAAGCCCCGCGCAATGGCGGGGCCGGTTTACTTAAGTCGCTCTTATTCAGCTATATACCGAGCTTCTTAACCTCGTCGTTATAGTATTTGTGGTACAGAATGTTCCATTCCGCGCTGCCTTCGGGGATGATGCGCGTCTGGTTCTCGATCTTCTGGCGCGCGGCTTTGTCCAGCTTTTCCTCGTTTACCAGCAGATCTTCCAGCACTCGCCGCAGCTCCTGGCGAATGTCATCGTAGCCTTCCAGGAATTCCACGTCGCTCATGCCGGCCAGTTGCTCGGTGCTGACGGCCGCCAGCTTGTTCAGCTTTTCGCGAGACAGTCTCATAGTACCGCCTTGTATTTGCGCACCAGTTCGTTCTTTACCTTCTTGAACATCTCCTGGTAGTTGGCGCCGCGGTTACGCATCTCATCGGAGTACGCTTCAAGGATGACCCGCACTTCGTCGTTGATGCGGTCCTCGAGGCTTAGCTCCTCGACCATGCAGTTCTGCACCCGCTCCGCCACCTTTTCCGGTGCCGCGCTCTTGATGAAGTGGTTCGCCTGCAGGCGTTTAACGACTTGCTTGGCCAGGTAGCCTACGTATTCTTTGGAGAAGAGCATGTTGTCCGGTTTCGAGAGCCTTACTGAATATGCAGATTTTATCACACGCCCGCCCGGCGGCGCAGCCAGCGCCGTCGCACCGGCCGCACTCCTTCCGTTACACTGCTCTATCGCAGCTTCGTCACTGCCGCGGCTTTGAGGTCCACGCCATCCAATCGCTGGCCAATTTCGTCCGCCACGCCGCCCAGCAGGAAGGCTTCGACCTTTGCGGCATCGCCCCCACGGCACCCCTGGCCGAGCTCGAATACTTCCCTGCCTGGATTGCTGCCCAGCGCCACGGCGAGATGGAGTATCTGGCCTCCCGCAATGAGCAGGGTGAGCTCAAGCGCGCCGACCTGGCCAACGTAGCCCCCTGGGCGCGATCAGCCATCGTCTGCGCCGACAGTTACCACTCCGCGCAGCCGCTTTCCACCGAGTGCGACGACTCCAAGCGCGGATGGATTTCCCGTTACGCCTTCCTTGAGGGTGACTACCACGACATACTGCTGCCGCGCCTCCGCGCCCTGGAAGCACGCCTCGTCGCAGAAACCGCTACGCGCGGACTCGCCGAGCCCCGTACATGGTGCTATGTGGATACCGGCCCCATCGTCGAGCGCGTGCTGGCCGCTCACTCCGGCATCGGCTGGACGGGCAAAAACACCCTGATCCTCAACCAGCAGCTTGGCAGCTTTCTCTTTCTTGGCGTGATGCTTACCTCGCTGGAGTTACCTGCCGACACGCCCTCCGAAGACCGCTGCGGCAGTTGCACCCTCTGCCTGGACGCCTGCCCCACCCAGGCACTGACCGCTCCGCGCCAGATGGATGCCACGCGCTGCATCTCCTACCTAACCATCGAGCAGCGCTCGGCCGTCGATCCAGAGCTACGCAAGGCCGCGGGGCGCCACCTCTTTGGCTGCGACATCTGTCAGGACGTCTGCCCCTGGAACCGCCGCGCGCCATTCTCCACCAGTTCCGCGCTCCACCCCCGTACCGAACTCGTCAATCCCCGCCTGGACTGGATTTCCTGTATGAACGAGGAGGAGTTTCGACGCGTCTTTCGCCATACGCCCGTCAAGCGCGCCAAACTCCGTGGAATTCTCCGTGCGTCCGCCCTGGCCATGGGCAACAGCGGCGACCGCGCACACCTGCCGCGCCTGCGTGAGCTGGCCCGGCACACCGACCCGGCCGTGGCCGAACACGCCCGCTGGGCCATCGCACGACTGGAGTCCGATGATGCAAAGGGCACCCATCTTCCTTGAGCCCGAACGCCGCCGCGCCACGCACGCCGGCCGCGTCGTCACCCGTTGTGCTCGCCTCTTTGCCCGCCGCTCATTGGACATCCGCGCCAGCCTCATTGCCTTTGTCGCCGGCGGCGAAGAACTCCAGGTGCAGGCCCGCACCTGTGACCTTTCACCAAGCGGAGCCGGACTGACCCTCACCCGCCCCCTTCCTACCGGCACTTTGGTGCTGCTTACGCTGCGACTGCCCGGCGGCATGGGTTGTCTCAGCCTGAAGGCCATCGTTGCCCGTGGTAAGGGATATAGAGCGGGAGTGCACTTTGTAGCGCCCACGCCCGAGCAGCGACTCCTGCTCGGCGAACTTTGCTGTGCCTGATTCGATTTTCTTACTGGAGTCATGCCGAAGCACCCGCCGTGGACTTTTCGCGGGCAAGAGAAAAGGCCCTTGGGGGATGAGGGCCTCTAGTCTGGTTCTTAACTAACTGCTTAAATAATTAGCCGCGGTTTACGTTTTGAGCCTGCAGGCCTTTCGGTCCGGTCACGCACTCAAACTCCACCGTCTCGCCTTCGTTCAGGGTACGATATCCGCTTTCCTGGATTACCGAGTAATGCACGAAAACGTCTTCACCCGTGCTGCGCTGGATGAAACCGTAACCTTTCGCGCCGTTGAACCACTTGACAGTACCTTTCTCTCTCACTGATCGCTCCTTTCACATCTTGCAAGTACAACAGTCATCATGGACAGAGTTCAGAAGCACAGCTCCACAGGTCTAAACACGCTAACGCATCAGTAGCCTGCGGATTTTTCACAAGAAAACAAATCCGGATTCCAGCCGCCTTTCACCGCAAACTCGCCAGATCAACATCCGCCGAGAAAGGCAACTGGAACCCGGATTTGAATAACTTGCTTACCACCGACTGCACATCCACTCCAAAGATTTTGGCTCCAAACCAATTAGGTGCGCCCGGAGCCGACACGTCCACTTCAGAACCTTAGTAACGCACACTTGTCACTTAGGCAAGTGAATGTTTGTCCCAGAGCAAAAATAACTCCCATATGGTAGGTATGCGAGACAGTAATTATTTACTCAATACGAGCGATGTAATAGATACGAATATTGAGTGTTCACTCCGCACTTCTGAACCGTCGGCGCTACGTCAAAAATCAGTCACATCGAAGTTCGCTACAATAAAAACAACGATGACAAATCAAGAAACATCCCAGCCGACCGCGCCACGCAGTCATGATGCCCTGGAAGGGCTGCGCACCTCCATGCTGCAGACTCTGCGCCGCAACGGCTGGTCCACGCTCAAGTACCTCGGCACTACAGAGGTGCATACCTATGCCTTCAGCGTAGCGGCCTGCGCTGTGCTCTCGTTCTTCCCGGCGGCCGTGCTTATGCTCACCATCAGCCAGCGCGTATTCCATTCGCCCGCCATGGTGGAGTCGGTCAACCGCATGCTGAGGGCTTACCTGCCAAGCAATCAGGCGTTCATTATTGGCAAGGTCGGAGCCATGGCCGGCTCGCATCAGGTCAAGGTCATCTCCATCATCATGCTCTTCATCAGCTGCACAGGCGTCTTTGAGCCGCTGGAAGTGGCGCTGAACTCCGTGTGGGGATTCAAATCGCGCAATTACCTGATGAACCAGGTGGTCTCACTGGGCGTGGCCTTGAGCTGCGGCGTGCTGGCCATGCTGAGCGTGGGCGCCACGGCCGGCATATGGGCACCGGCACAGGCCGCACAGGGCTGGCTTGGCGATCACCTCGGCACCGGCACCATCGCGCTCTTCCTGATGAAGATTGTCGGCAGCCTCAACTGGACCGTGCAGTATGTGGCCATGAAGACCTTTGGCATGATGGCCAGCGTCCTGATTTTCTTCACCATTTACTGGTTGCTGCCCAACGGCAAAGTGTCGCCGCGTGCGGTGTTGCCGGCGGCCATCATCACCGGTTTTTTCTGGGAGGTGGCCAAGCTCTTTTATGTCGCCTCTTTGCCGGTGGTTGGCTTCCAGGATGCCTACGGCCCCTTTTACGTCTCGGTCACACTCATCTTCTGGGCCTTCTTCAGCGGATTGCTTCTGCTGGGCGGCGCGCATCTTTCAGCACAGGATCTGAAGACCTCGCAGCGCCTGTCGCTGCTCTCAACCGAGCCCAAGGAAGAAGATTCCGCAGCCAAGTAGTTCTGTGGTTTTCTCAAAGAAAAGGCGCCCCGCGATGGGGCGCCTTTCTCATTCCGCCAATCATCTCTATTCTTCCGGCGGAGGCCCATCCAACGGATGCTTGCCCGGCGTGCCGATGAACCAGTCCACCCAGTCGCCAGTGGTCTTCCACCACAACTGCGAGTTCTGCGGTTTCAGCACCCAGTGGCCTTCATCCGGGAAGTACAGCATCCGGCTGGGCACCTTCTGCCGTTGCAGGGCGGTAAACAACTGGAAGCCTTCGCTCACATCCAGGCGGTAATCGAGCTGGCCGTGCACAACTAGTGTCGGCGTCTTAAAGTTTGTCTCGGCCAGCGCGGGCGACCACTTGCGATACAGTTCGCGATTCGTCCACGGCGTGCCTTTGAACTCCCACTCGTTGAACCAGAGCTCTTCGGTGGTACCGTATGCGCTCTCCGGGTTGAACATGCCGTCGTGGCTGACGATGCACTTGAAGCGGTCGGTGTGACCCAGAATCCAGTTGGCCATGTAGCCGCCGTAGCTGGCGCCCATTGCGCACTCGCGATCCTTGTCGATAAATGCGTAGGTGCGCTCGGCGTAGTCCAGGCCAAGCATCAGGTCTTCGTAAGCACGTCCGCCCCAGTCGCCGTTGATGTCGTCCACAAAGGCCTGACCGTAGCCGGTTGAGCCTCGCGGGTTGATCATCACCACGACGTATCCGCTGGCGGCAAACAGGTTGGGATTCCAGCGATAGCTCCAGTCGTCTCCCCAGGCTCCCTGCGGACCGCCATGGATAAGGAACTTCACCGGGTAGCGGCGGCCGGGATCGAAGCCCGGCGGTTTCAGCAGGAATCCTTCAACCTGCTTCTTCTCCGCACCGGTGAACCAGAACCACTCCACCGGCTGCATCTGCACCTTGCTCAGTACGGCGTCGTTCATGTGGGTCAGGCGACGCTCTCCGGTGGGAGCGGCCACACTGTCATCCTTTTCGGAATAAACCGCGCGCGGCGTCGGCGGCGCCTGAGTGTGATTGTGCCCGATCAGCGGCAGGTGATGGCCGTTCGCCGGCTTGTTCGCTACTGCCGGCGGAGGCGCAAAGTGCGGCTCAATGGGCGACAGCGTGAAAATCTCATTGGGGAATCGCACCGAGTTGCGCAGGAATACCAGTGTGCGGCCATCCGGCGTCGGCATGGGTGAATCGTTGAAGCCGCGCACCAGTTGCCGTGGCTGCGCCGTTGCGGAAAGCTCCACGCGATAGATCGGCGCCTCGCCAGCGTCCTCGGCCGTGATGTACAGGTGCGTGGAATCCGCGGCCCAGGCCACGCTCTCCACCCAGCGGTCAAACCCCTCCGTCAGGTTGATGATCCTTCCCGTCGCGCGCTCAATTATCTGAAGGCGGAAGCGGTCGCTCTCATAGCCGCCGCGGAACTGCGAGCGGATGGCCAGGTACTTGCCGTCCGGCGAATACACGGGTGTCGAATCCGAGCCGTGATTGCTGGCCGTCAGGTTCACCGGCCGCACATCCGGCGTCAGCAGAGATAACGTCCACACATCGCTGTTGGTCGAAATCGCCTGCACCGGATCGTGATTGCTCACATAAGCAACCTCGCGGCCATCGGGAGAAAACGCATACTGATCCTGTCCACCAAGCGAAAATGGCGGCACATCCCAGTCTCCGGGGGTCAGGTCGCGCGCCACGCAAGGCTGTTCACCGCAATCCACGGACGCCAGGAACAGGTGCGAGCGTTTGCCCGTCTCATAGGCCGCCCAGTGGCGATACAGCAGGTGGTCAAAGATTTTGGCCTTCACCTTGCTCTGCTCCGCCTTCTCATCGCGCTGGCGGTTGCAGGCGTCGTCCTGGCAGTGCGGCCACACCGAAGACAGGAAGAGAATCTTCTTCCCATCCGGCGACCAAGTCCCACCATCGGCCTCGGTGGAGATGTTCGTCACCGCGTGCGGTGTGCCAATCAGCGTTCCCGTCTCCGGATGGAAGAGCTGCACGTAAATCTGCGATTGGCCGTTGCGCACGGCGGTAAACAGCACGTGGCGGCCATCGGGAGAGAAGCGCAGGCGGTCTTCCGTGCCCGCGCCCGGCTCGGTCAGCCGGTGCGCCTCGCCGCCAGTGGTGGGGATGATCCACAGATGGCCCTTGCGCGTGTTCTCCTTCAGCGACACATCCACCGCGCTGAAGACCACCCAGTGGCCGTCCGGCGAGATGGTGAAGTCGCCGACGCGCTTCAGCTTCATCATGTCTTCAAAGGTGAACGGGCGCCCCTGGGCAAACATTGGAGCGCAGAGGATGAGAGCAACCACGGCAGGCAGTAGCCACGCTAAACGACGCAACATGTAGCATTCTCCAGAGCTTACAAAGTATCGAGTGTAGCGCAACCCCCGCGCTCCGGGGAATCAAAACCGCACTGCCTGCCACATTGCCGCCCGCGCCCCCGGGGATATAACATCGCTCACATGGCAACGCATCCCGAAGACCGTTCCCGACTGGTGGCAGGCGCGCCGCTGGAAGGCGAAGAGACCTTCGAGCTCAAGCTGCGCCCGCAGCGCTTGCAGGAGTTCATCGGCCAGTCCAAGGTCAAGGAAAACCTCGCCGTGGCCATTGCCGCCGCGCGCGCCCGTGGCGAGGCCCTCGACCACATCCTGCTCTACGGCCCGCCGGGACTGGGCAAAACCACGCTGGCGGCCATCATCGCCAATGAGATGGACTCAGCCTTCCAGCAGACCAGTGGCCCCACGCTGCAGATCAAAGGCGACCTGACGGCCATCCTCACCAACGTGCAGGCGCGCCAGGTGCTGTTTGTGGATGAAGTCCACCGCCTGCAGCCCGCGCTGGAAGAACTGCTCTACTCCGCGCTGGAGGATTGCCGCCTGGACATCATGGTCGGCCAGGGTCCTTCGGCGCGTACTCATTCCTTTGAGATTCCCAACTTCACCTTCGTCGGCGCCACCACGCGCATCGGACTCATCTCGGCCCCACTGCGCTCACGCCTCGGCCTGGTGCTGCGGTTGGAGTTCTACTCCCACGACGACCTGAAGATCATCCTCAACCGCTCGGCGCAGATTCTGAACGTCGGCATGGATGAGGACGCCGCCCTGGAGATTGCCACCCGCTGCCGTGGCACACCGCGCATTGCCAACCGCCTGCTGCGCCGCGTGCGGGATTACGCCCAGGTGCGCGGCACCGGACACATTGATTGCGCCACGGCCAAGGCCGCACTCGAAATGCTTGAGGTGGATCAGCATGGCTTTGACGAGATTGACCGCCGCCTGTTGCTCACCATCATCGAGAAATACCAGGGCGGACCCGTGGGCGTGAACACCCTGGCCGCGGCCCTGGCCGAGGAGCCTGACGCGATCGAGGAGATCTACGAGCCCTTCCTCATTCAGATCGGCTTCCTCGACCGCACGCCGCGCGGCCGTGTGGCCACCCAATTGGCCTATAAGCACTTTGGTCTGGAGGCGCCGCGCAAGACGAACACACTTTTCTAGTCAGCACCCGCGCGCACAACTTAAGAGGACGGCCTGGCCGTCCTCTTTTTCGCCCCCACATCGCTCCCAAAAACTTTCGCACGTCCACAGCAACCTTCCCGCATTCACCGTGTTAGCTAAACAGGCAAATACACTCCACCCCTGCTTTGGGGAGATAAAAACATGATGAAATTTCTCAAGCTCTTCGGCTGCTTCTTTATGGCCAGCACACTGCTGGGCGCCACCGCCCTGGCCGACACGCCAGGCAAGCATCCCGCATATATTCATGCTCTTGCCGACCTGCGCAGCGCCCGCGCCCTGCTCATGACGCGCACCGGCAACTATCGCGTCAACGCCGACCAGGAGCAGGCAGTGGCCGATATTGACTCCGCCATGCGCATGGTCCGCGAGGCCGCCATTGACGATGGCAAGCCTTTGGGCGATCATCCTCCCCTGGATTCCCGCTGGACTGGTGGTGACCGCCTGCACCGCGCCTTGGAGTTGCTCACGCAAGCGCGTCAGGATGTTGACAGACGCGAGTCTGATTCTTTCGCGCGGGGCCTGAAGCATCGCTCTTTGCATCAGATTGACGACGCCTGCAAGGCGGTTCGTCACGCCATTAAATTGCAGGAAAAGGAGTAGCCTTCGCGCTGCACCCTTTGCCCGACACTGGCATCAAACCCTCCAGCGCCGGCCTTGGCCATCGCTGGAGACAACCGGAACCACAACCTGACTGGAGAATACTTATCCCATGAAGACCGTTGTGAAGATTGCGCTGCTGTTTACCTTTGCCGCTCTGCTGACCTCGTTCGCCACGGCGGAGACCCCGGGCATCCACCCGGCCTACCTGCACGCGCTCACCGACCTGCGCCATGCCCGCGCGCACCTGGACCGCTGGGTACCCAACGGCCGCGTGGACTCCGATGAGTCCCGCGCCATCCGCAGCATTGATGCCGCAATCAATGACATCAAGCAGGCCGCCATCGATGACGGCAAGCCGCTCGAAGATCATCCGCCGGTTGACAACAACTGGAGCGCCCCCGACCGTTTCCGCCGCGCCCTTGAACTGCTAAACAGCGCTTACAATGACATTAATCAGCGTGAGGACAACAAGTGGAACCGCGGCCTCAAGGGACGTGCCCTGGGTCACATTGATGAAGCCCGTCGCGCCATTCACCACGCGCTCCACGACCGCTACTAAACAATTGCCCGTTTGCTATGCGGGCAGTAAGACGAAGGGCAGCCCGCGGGGGCTGCCCTTTACTGCATTCCATTGACTTGCACTTTACCGGCAGCGCATCTCAAATTCGTGCTGATGGCGATCCAGCCGGGCGCGCTCTTCATCGATCCGGTGCCGCCATTCACGGCAGCCGCGCTCGCGATACTCGTACGGTGATACCCCTTCGCAGCGATGACTATAATGCCGCATATCTTCTTCCAGCGCGTGACGGCGATCCCGCAGGCGCTCTCTCTCCTCGTGGCAACCCTCCGCCGTGGGCAGCGCAAACGGACACATCGCCAGCATCAGCAATCCCACCCCTAACGCCTTGAGCATACTTCCTCCCATTTTGCCGGCAACGTATGTTGACCGGTGATTCCCGCGCCGGAACTATACTCCGGGCAGCGTCCCGTGGCAAGCATGTAAGCGCAATACGAAGGGCAGCCACAACGGGCTGCCCCTCGGCTATCTTGCGTTGATAAGCGCCTCTTATTCTTCTTCTTCCTCGGCGGCTCCGGCTCCGGCGGCCTTGGCTGCGGCAATGATCTTCTCCTGCTGCAAGGCCGGCACAAAGTCGTAGTGATCCATCTCCATGTTGAACGAGCCGCGGCCCTGCGTCATGGCCGTCAGGTCGGTGCCGTAGGTCAGCATCTCGCTCATCGGGCAATGCGCCCGGATGACCGTGTTGCCGGCCTTGTTGTCCATGCCCTGAATGCGTCCGCGCCGCGAGTTCATGTCGCCCATGATGGCTCCGGCGAACTCGTCCGGCACGGTGATCTCCACTTGCATGATTGGTTCCAGCAGCGCCGGCTTGGCCGCCTCCATGGCTTTCTTGAAGGCGATGCGCCCGGCCGTCTTAAAGCTCATTTCGTTCGAGTCCACGTCGTGGTAGCTGCCGTCGTAAAGTTCCACGCGGAAGTCCACCACCGGGTAACCCGCCAGGAAGCCTCGCGCGGCCGCCTCCACAATGCCCTTTTCCACCGCCGGGATGAAGTTCTTCGGGATGGAGCCGCCAAAGGTCGTGTTCACGAACTCAAAGTGCTTGCCGCGTTCGAGCGGACTCATCTTGATCTTGCAGTCGCCGAACTGCCCGTGGCCGCCCGACTGTTTCTTGTGGCGGCCCTGCACGTCAGCCGTGCCGCGAATCGTCTCGCGGTAAGGTACCTTGGGCGCCTTTAGTACAACTTCCGTGTGATAGCGCCGCTTCAGTTTGCTGACGATCACCTCGATGTGCTGCTGGCCCGTGCCCGCGATGAGGAAATCCTTCGTCTGCGGATCACGGAAGAAGCGCAGCATCGCGTCTTCTTCCATCAACTTGTGTACGCCCACGCCCAGTTTGTCTTCGTCGGCGCGCGTCTTCGGCTCAATGGCAAAGGTGATGGCCGGTTCCGGCAAGGTGATGGCCGGGTACTGAATGGGAGCGCTCTTGTCGCCCAGCGTGTCGCCGGTCAGCGTCTCCCGCAGCTTGGCCACTGCGCCAATGTCGCCTGCAACCAGCTCCGGAACCGGAACCAGTTGCTTGCCCAGCACAGCGGAGATGTGGCTAAACTTCTCGGCCGTGCCGCGCGTGTAGTTGTTGATCGTGGCGTCGTTCTTCAGCACGCCGCTGACGACCTTGAAATACGAGATGCGTCCGGCAAAGGGATCGCTCACGGTCTTAAAGATAAACAGTGAGAGCGGCTCGGTTGCTGCGGTTTTACGCACCGGCGGCTCGGCCTCCGGATTCGTCGGCACACCCTTCACGGTTTCGCGCTCAATGGCCGTCGGAACGTAATCCACCAGAAAGTCCAGTACCTCGTCGCTGCCAATGTTGCCCAGGCCGCTGGCGAACAGCACCGGGAAGAGGCGATCTTCGCGGATGGCATTGTGAATGCCTCCGGTGATGTGCTCTTCTGCGATGGTGCCGGTATCAAAGAACTCGCTCATCAGGGCGTCGTCGCCTTCGGCCACCAGCTCCACCAGCGCCTCATGCGCGGCCTTGGCCTGCTCGGCCATGTCGGCGGGAATCTCCTCGACCCGCGCCTTTCCGTTGCCGCCCACCTCGTAGTAGTAGGCCTTCATCTTGACTAGATCCACCACGCCCTTGAAGTTCTTTTCCGCGCCGATGGGCAATTGCACCGGCACCACTGTGCGTCCAAATGCACCGGTCAGCGAATCCATCACGCGGTTAAAGTCCGCGCGTTCGCGGTCCATGCGCGTGCAAACCACCACGCGAGGCAGCGCAAACTCCTCGGCAAAGCTCCAAATCTTCTGTGTCACCACCTGCACGCCGCTAACGGAATCCACCACCACCAGCGCGGCGTCCACCGCGGGAATCACCATCTCCGCCTCATGCACGAACATGTTGAAACCCGGCGTGTCGATCAGGTTGATCTTCGTCTTGCCCCACTCGGTCGCGGCCAGGGCGGCCGAGATCGTCATCTGCCGTGAGATTTCTTCTTCGTCGTAATCGGTTACGGTCGAGCCGTCGTCCACCCTGCCCAACCGGGGCGTGCTGCCCGCAGTGTAGAGCAGGGCCGATACCAGCGAGGTTTTGCCCGAGTGGCTGTGGCCCATCACGGCCACGTTCCTAACGTTTGCGCCTTCGTAGGTCTTCACAAAGCAACTCCCAGGTGTTTCGATTCACCTCACCGCCCGCCGGCAAAAGTCCGCGGGCGTCATCACTGCCAACCTTGGCCACTCCGCCACCCCGGCGTGCCGTACCGCTGCGCCGCGGCCGTCATGGTTCAGGCAGAATGCCCGGCCAGGGAACGCCGCTGGGGCGCATGCCGGGCCAACTACAAAGCGGAAAAATCGTAGCACAGCGCCCGGTAGCCCACAATTTTTACCGTGCGTTGACAGATTCTCTCCCCGTCTGTGATACACCCACCGCCGCCACCTTGCCATAGGCATGGGTCACATCACCTTGTGACGCATCTCCGTCTCCCCCGTCGCCTGCCCGGCCGCTCTCCCGGTGCAAATCCCTGAACCCGATTTTTACTCTGCTTCCCGCCGGGCCTGCCGCCGCACTCCGCTCTCTGGTAAACTGCCTTCACTGGTGGGGATGCCCGGAAAGAGCCGTTCGCATGCATACCTGGGAAGCAGTCCGGATCGCGCTGCAATCGCTGTGGGCCAACAAGCTCCGCAGCGTGCTCACCCTGCTGGGCGTGGTGATCGCCGTGGCCACCATCATTGCCGTGGAAACCTTCGTCAACGGCATCAACGGCTACGTCGGGGAGAAAATCTTTAACCTCGGCGCCGACGTCTTTATCGTCAGCAAGGCCCCCAACGTCATCACCAATGTCGATGACTTCCTGGAGAGCGAAAAGCGCAAAAACCTGCACTACGATGACTTTTTGGCCGTGCAGGAAGCCTGCACCGCCTGCAAGAACGTCGGCGCCAGCATCAACCAGAGCGATGTCCGGGTCAAGTTCAACGAGCAGGACATCCGCGATTCCTTTGCCCGCGGCTGGACCCCCGGCATGACCAGCATCTACGACCTCAACCTCCGCTCCGGACGCAATATCACCGAGGCCGACGTCAACGCCACCTCGCCCGTGGCCGTCATCGGCAATGACATTGCGGAAAACCTCATGGCCGGTCTCGACCCCCTCGGCAAGGAGATCCGCATCAACGGCTCGGTTTACACCGTCATCGGCGTCGCTGAGCCAAAGGGCAAAACCCTCGGCCAAAGCCAGGACAACTGGGTCGTCATGCCCATCAGCAGTTGGTTTAAGCAGTTCGGCTCGCAAAAGGTCAGCCTGCGCATCTGGGCCAAGGGCTACGGCATCGGCTTGCCGCTGGAGCAGGCAATGGATCAGGTGCGGGTTATCATGCGCTCCCGCCGCCACGTCATCCCCGGAGGCACGGACAACTTTGCCATTGAGACCAATCAGAGCTTCCTCGCCATCTGGTCCAGCCTCAGCAGCAGCTTTTTCATGGTGGCCGTCGCCCTGGCCTCCATCTCGCTCATCGTCGGCGGCGTGGTCATCATGAACATCATGCTCGTCTCGGTCACCGAGCGCACCCGCGAGATCGGCATCCGCAAGGCCCTCGGCGCACGCTCGGCCGATGTCCTCAGCCAGTTTCTGATTGAAAGCGCGGTGCTCGCCCTCATCGGCGGCGCCATCGGAGTCCTCTTCGGCATCGTTATCGCCAAAAGCGTCACCCTGGCCATCGGCATGCCTAGCGAGGTCAAACTCTGGACCGTCGCCGCCGGCATCATTATGGCTCTCAGCGTCGGCATCTTCTTTGGCGTCTATCCGGCCCGCAAGGCCGCGCAGCTTGATCCCATCGCTGCCTTGCGCTTTGAGCTATGACCATGGCCAGCCGCGTGCATTCAACGGGTAAGTTCGGCGAGATTCTCCGCCTCTCCGGAGAAACGCTGGTGCGCAACAAGCTGCGCTCCGGACTCACCATCCTCGGTATTGTCATCGGCGTCGCCACGGTCATCACCATCTCCAGCGTCGTCCGCGGACTGAACGACAACGTGCAGGGCATGGTGCAGCAGATGGGCAGCAACATCGTCTTTGCCTTCCACCTGGACGTCTTCAACTTCGGCCGCCCCACGGCGGAGATGCTCAACCGCAAAGAGCTCACCCTGGATGACGCCGAGGCCATGAAGGACCTGCCCCACGTCAAGGCCGTTGCGCCTTCACTGCGCATCATGGCTCCGGCCTTCGGCGTCGGCACCTACTCGGTCAAGTATGAAGGCCGCACGGTGAAGAACACGATTCTGGAAGGCGACACGGCAGACACAAAATCCGTCTATGACTACGAGCTTGCCAAGGGTCGCTGGTTCAGCCAAACCGAGGACGACCAGCGCATGCCCGTCGTCGTGCTCGGCATGGACACCGCCCGCGAACTCTTCGGCGATATCGATCCCCTCGGCCGTGAGATCAACGTCGAAGGTAAGCTCTTCCGCGTCGTCGGCGTCAGTGAGAAGAAGAAATCCGGCTTCAGCGGCGGCGCCAACCCGGAAGACAACATCGCCATGTTCCCCTACAACACCTTCCGCAAGCTGCACCCGGAGATGAAGCAGAACTGGATCAGCGTGAAGGCCACCAGCCAGCCCGACATGGCCACCGCCATGGATGAGATGCGCGCGCTGCTGCGCCGCCATCGCAAGCTCAAGCCCGATCAGCCGGATAACTTCGCCGTCTTCAGCCAGGACAGCATCGTGCAGGTGTGGACGCAGATTACCGGCGGCATCTTCGTCTTCATGTTCGCCGTCAGCAGCGTGGCCCTGCTGGTCGGCGGCGTCGGCGTGATGAACATCATGCTCGTCTCGGTCACCGAGCGCACCCGCGAAATCGGCGTCCGCAAGGCCGTAGGAGCCCGCCGCCACGACGTGCTGTTGCAGTTCACCATTGAGGCCGTCGTCCTCACCGCCGTCGGCGGCATCGTCGGCATCCTGGTCGGCGCATTCTTCACGGGACTCATCGCCGCCACCATCAGCTCGCTACCCGCCACCATGAGCTGGCAATGGACGCTCTTCGCTTTCTGCGCCTCGGCATTCATTGGCCTCGTCTTCGGCATCTACCCCGCATGGAAGGCCGCCAACCTCGACCCCATCGAGGCGCTGCGATACGAGTAGAGCCCACCTGTAATAACAAAGGGCACAGCCTTTTCGGCCGTGCCCTTAACTTTGAAACCTTACAACCTTGAAACTTTGAAACCTTCTTTTAGTCGTGCACTCCATCCATGAACGCGCGCAGTTTGCGCGAGCGCGACGGATGACGCAGCTTGCGCAGGGCCTTCGCCTCAATCTGGCGGATGCGCTCGCGGGTGACGGCAAACGATTGGCCTACTTCTTCCAGCGTGTGCTCGCTCCCGTCTTCCAGGCCAAAGCGCATCTTGATGACCTTTTCCTCGCGCGGTGTCAGCGTGCGCAGCACCTGGCTGGTCTGATCCTTCAGGTTCACGTTGATCACCGCCTCGGCCGGGCTGACCACGGCGCGATCCTCGATGAAGTCGCCCAGGTGCGAATCCTCTTCCTCGCCAATCGGAGTCTCCAGCGAGATCGGCTCCTGCGCAATCTTCAGAACCTTGCGCACCTTCGCCACGGGAATATCCATGCGGCGCGCGATCTCCTCGCTGGTTGGCTCGCGGCCAAGCTCCTGCACCAACTGGCGGCTGGTGCGGATCAGCTTGTTGATCGTCTCGATCATGTGTACCGGGATGCGGATGGTCCTCGCCTGGTCGGCGATGGCCCTGGTGATGGCCTGACGAATCCACCACGTCGCGTAGGTCGAGAACTTATATCCCCTGCGGTACTCGAACTTGTCCACGGCCTTCATCAGGCCGATGTTTCCTTCCTGGATCAGATCCAGGAACTGCAATCCGCGGTTCGTGTACTTCTTCGCAATGCTGACCACCAGTCGCAGGTTCGCCTCAATCAGCTCGCGCTTGGCGTGCTCGGCATCCATGTCTCCCTGGATGATCTCGCGCTGCGTCCGCTTCAGTTCGGGGAAGACCGCTCCGGCCTCCACCTCGATGCGCTCCATGTCGGTGCGCACCGCGCGGATCTGCTTGCGGATTTCCTTCTTCTGCTCTTCGACCTTGGTGAACTCGCAGCGTTTTTCCAGGTTCAGCACCTGGCGGTCAAGGGCCTTGATGTTCTCGACCGTCTTGTTCACGCGGTCGATCAGGCGCTTGCGCTCCTGGTTGGTAAAGCGCAGCGCGCGGATGGCCCGGCTGACTTCGACCTGCTCGCGTCCCAGCGCCCAGTAGGCCTTGCGATGGGCGCGAATCTTCGTCTTGTCCTTGCCCGGCTGTCCGATGTCGGCCAGCTTCGTCACCAGCAGGGCGGCCTTCTTGTAGTGCTTGGCCAGCTCGTCCACCTTGCCGGTGATCTCCTTCAGCCGGCCCTGCAACACCTCGTCCGTGATCTCCTCTTCGTCGAAGACCACGACTTCCTTGACGGAGCGCACCTGGCGCTTCACGTCGTCGCCAATGGCCAGCACTTCGCGGATGACGATGGCCGAGCGCGACAGTGCCTTCAGCACGCGCAACTGCCCACGCTCAATGCGCTTGGCGATTTCCACTTCGCCCTCGCGCGTCAGCAGCGGAACCGTGCCCATCTCGCGCAGATACATGCGCACCGGGTCGTTGGTCTTTTCCAGCGCGCCCGGCGTCAGGTCCAGCTCAACGTCCTCGCCCTCTTCTTCCGGCTCGAACTTCTTCTCCGAAGGCAGCTTCGTGTCTTCCAACACGTTGATGCCCTGGGTGCCGATAATTCCCAGCAGGTCGTCCAGGTCGTCGGGTGAGTTGATATCGTTCGGCAGCAGGTCATTCACCTCGTTGTAGGTGAGAAAACCTTTTTCCTTGCCGGTGTCGATCAGCTTCTGAATATCTTCGTACTTATCGTCGAGAGCCAAAGCCTAGTCCTTCACGGGCGCCATTCGGCAGCCAGAAAAAATCACACAGACGGAAAAATATTCCGTCACGCAGCCATAACCGGGCCACGCGGCCGCCACCCGGCCGGAAAGCCCAGCTTTCCCCAGTACTTTCTGCGAAACATAAGAGGCCCGCTCCGCTACGGGCAGATCGCCATGTTGGCGAGAAGGCATCAAGCCTTTAGATGCGGAGTACACTCCCGCGTTGCGGGAACATTCTTAGTTTCCCAGATAGAATGGCCCCTTGGCAAGCCACCGGCCCCACGCGTCCTACTTGTCAGGCAACTATCCCATTCATAATGAACAACTTACACAAATAGACCACATTTTCTCCTATTTGCTTTTCTATACCTCTTATCAATAGTTTCGATTGGCCCCCGGCCGTCGCGGCTGCTAACCTCCTACGATGCCGGCCAGCGGCCAAAAAACACCTTCTTTATTCGCAAACTACGATTTGGGCGGCTTCTTTGACGAGATGTTCGAAGCCCCCGGTGTGCCGCGTCCGCATTACGCCAAGCTCTTCCAGACGCTGGCCTCGCTCGACCCAAAGCAGTTCGTCGAGCGCCGCAAAATCGCCGACCTCTCTTTTCTTTTGCAGGGCATCACCTTCACCGTTTACAGCGACGGTGCGGGCGCCGAGCGGCTCTTTCCCTTCGACCTCATTCCCCGCATCATCCCTCACGTCGAATGGCAACGGGTGGAGCGCGGCCTGGCGCAGCGCGTGGTGGCCCTCAACCATTTTTTGCAGGATATCTACGGCGCGCAGCGCATCCTGGCCGATAAGCGCATCCCGCGTTCGCTGGTTTATTCCTGCAAGCACTTCTACCGGGAGATGGTCGGCCTCAGCGTGCCGCGCGGCATTTACTCCCACATCAGCGGCATCGATCTCATCCGCGACTCCAAGAGCGGCGAATACCTGGTGCTGGAAGATAACGTCCGCACCCCGAGCGGCGTCAGCTACGTCCTGGAAAATCGCCTGATTATGACGCGTACCCTGCCCGAGGCCTTTGAGGCCTACGGCGTGCTGCCCGTCAATCACTACCCCACCGAGCTCTGCCGCATCCTTCGCAGCCTCTCACCGCGTGGCGGAGGCCAGGCCGAGGCCGTGCTGCTCACTCCCGGCATCTACAACTCCGCTTACTTCGAGCACAGCTTCCTTGCCCAGCAGATGGGCATCGAGCTGGTCGAGGGCCGCGACCTCATCGTGGATGACACCGTCGTTTACATGAAGACCATCCACGGCCTGCGCCGCGTCGATGTCATCTACCGCCGCGTCGACGACGACTTTCTGGACGCCCTGGTCTTCCGCAGCGATTCGCTGATGGGCGTGCCCGGACTGATGGGTGCCTATCGCGCCGGCAACGTCGCGCTGGCCAACGCCGTCGGCAACGGAGTCGCCGATGATAAAGCCGTCTACGCCTATGTGCCGGACTTCATCCGCTACTATCTTGGCGAAGAGCCTATCCTCGGCTCCGTGCCCACCTATCTCTGCTCGCGCGGCAGCGACCTCTCCTACGTCCTCGACCACCTGCCCGAGTTGGTCGTCAAGGCCGTTGGCGAAAGCGGCGGCTACGGCATGCTGATCGGTCCCGCGTCGGATAAGGCCACCATCGCGCAGTTCCGCGAACGCGTCCTGGCCGACCCGCGCAACTACATCGCACAGCCGCTCATCGGGCTGTCTCGAGTGCCCAGCTACGATTCCACTCTGGAGCGCGTCGGTGGACGCCATGTGGACCTGCGCCCCTATTGCCTCTACGACGGCGAAAACGTCACGGTCGTTCCCGGAGGCCTGACCCGCGTCGCCCTGCGTGAAGGCTCGGTAGTCGTCAACAGCTCGCAGGGCGGAGGCAGCAAAGATACCTGGGTTCTGCGTGAGGAGGTATGACGACCATGCTCAGCCGCATCGCCGACTCTCTCTTCTGGCTCTCGCGCTACATGGAGCGCGCCGAGGATACCGCGCGCATCCTCGACGTCAACTACCACATGCTGCTGGAGGAAAGCGACCGCTTCTATCGCCTGCGGTGGGACCCGCTGCTCGTCATGGCCGGCGAGGAGGCGCGCTTCCGCACGCTTTACGACGAAGCTAACGCGCACACGGTCTTCGAGTTCCTCGCCTTCCGCCAGGACAATCCCAACTCCATCCTGCAGTGCATCGCCAAGGCCCGCGAAAACGCCCGCACCATCCGCGACCGCCTCAGCCGGGAGATGTGGGAAGACATCAACGGCCTCTATCACGCCGTCAATGAGTTCGACACCCGCCGCGAACTTGCCGCCGGCCCGCACCGCTTCTGCGATCTCGTCAAATTCGGCGCGCACCGCTTCCACGGCGTCACCGATGCCACCGTCCCTCACGACGAGGGATGGCAGTTCCTGCGCATTGGCTGCCACCTGGAGCGCGCCGAGATGACCGCCCGCCTGGTTGATGTGCAGTATCAATATTTATTTGAGAATCCCCAGCTCGCCGGCCAAGCCGACAACCATCAGTGGATGGCCGTGCTCAAGAGCGTGGGCGCCTACGAGGCCTATCGCCGCAAGTACTACGCGCAGATCGAGCCCCAGCATGTGGCGGATATGCTCATCCTGCATCCCCTGCACCCGCGTTCCATCCGCTTCAGCATCACCGAGGTGCAAAGCGGCCTGCGCGCCCTCAGCAACACCCTGCCCGGCTCCTACTCCAATGAGGCCGAACGCCAGACCGGCAAGGTGCTGGAGGCCCTGCGTTACGACCGTATCGAAGAAATCTTCCAGCGCGGTCTGCACGCCTACCTCAGCGATCTGCTCGGCAGCAGCCTCTGTATCGGCGAGCAGATTGCCCGAACCTACTTCTACTACAAGGCCAGCGCATGAACCGCTACCACCTCGTCCATATCACGGAGTTCCACTACGACGGTCCGGTCAGTGAGAGCTACAACGAAGTGCGCCTGCGCCCGCTTACCGACGACCGCCAGAGCTGCCTCAGCTTCCGCCTCACCACCAATCCGGCCGCGCACGCCACCAGCTATCAGGATGCTTTCGGCAACTGGATTCACCAGTTCAATGTCCTCAAGGAGCATCGTCATCTTAAGGTGGAAGCCGACTCGGTCGTCCTTCGCATGGACACGCCGCACCCGGAGCCGCGCGTCACGCTCGATCAGCTCGACCAGCAGCGCGAGGCGCTCTACGAGGAGTTCTACGACTACCTCGTGCAAAGCACCTACGTCCCGCACCTCACCGGTCTCGCCGAACTCAGTGAAACCGCGCAGCAGGCCTGCAACGGCACCGCCTGGGGATTTGCCCAGGCCGCCGCGCGTCTCATTCACGAGCGCTTTCAGTATCTGCCCGGGGCTACCCATGTGCAGTCATCCATCGAGGATGCGCTGCGTCTGCGCGCCGGTGTCTGCCAGGACTTCGCCCACCTGCTGCTGGGCATCGCCCGCCGTCGCGGCATTCCCGCCCGCTACGTCAGCGGATACCTCGTCCCGCAGCACGACTCGGCAAACCCCAACGCCGCCATGGAAGAAGTCATCGGCGGCCAGGCCACCCACGCCTGGACCGAGGTCTATATTCCCGAGGGCGGCTGGATGCCGCTCGATCCCACCCTCGGTCGCGCCGTTGCCGAACGCCATGTGCGCATCGGCTACGGACGCGACTACGGCGACGTTCCTCCCGTCCGCGGACTCTACAACGGTCACGCCGGCCAGCGCCTCAGCGTGGACGTGCAGCTCCGCCCCGATGTTGATCTGGAAGGCCACGAGCAGCTCGTCAGCAGCGCCAACTTCCCCGCCGAGGAGCCCGAGCCTGAAACCCGCCCCGGCCAGCCCATGCAGCAGCAACAACAGCAGCAGTAGCAGGATTAGATGCGGCCCACACGCACAGCCGTGTGTGGGCGCGGCATCCCCGCCTCTCGCAATGTCCATGTAATTTGATTACGTTCGTTCTTGGAAGAATGCCGCAGCGCACGAACCGCCGTAGATTACTTGCGCCGCTTGCCGCTCACCTGCATCACGCGCAGGGCAAACACTCTGGTCGAGCTCTCCAACTCGGCGATGTAAGCCGTGCCCTCCTGACGAAGATGCCCCGCATACTTCGCAACCAGGTGCTCCAGTGATGCCAGCTTCTCCGCGCCTGTCAGCTCTCGCACCTCGCAGCGGGCAATCGCGCTCTGGTAGCGCATGCTGAACTTCTCCGGGATAGGCTCGGCCTCACCCACCACGCAGAAACTCACAACCGCCCCGGTGCGCAGCCCCTCCAGCTTGTGACCCTCCACCGCCGAATGCACATGGATGGCTCCGTCCGCATACGCATAGCTCAGCGGCACGCCATAGGCTTCGCCCGCGGAATCCACCAGGCTCAGCACGCCGTACACGCCATCGCGCAGTATCGCCTCCGCCTCGGCTGCCTCCGCCGCGCGATCCTTGCGCCGCAACTTGTGCTCTGTGTTTTCCATCGCTGCCGCTGCCTATTCGCTCGCCGCATGGCGCAGCGCGCGATCTACTTTCTGCTTCTCCTGCATCAATTGCGCCAGGGCCGCCGCGTCCTGACCTTTCGCCACCTGCGCAATCTGCCGGGAGAGTTCACGTTGCCGCCGCTCCAGCTCGCGCCGACGCAGCGCATTGACCGCCCCGTGCAGAAGCTCCGGAGTCAACGCCTCATGGTCGTGCATCAGCACGCCGGCCAGCAGCCCGCGCTCGTCGTCCGTCATCTCCATGCTCATCACGTCCACGCCGTCAGCCAGCGCCTTAAGCACCTTGTCGATCAGGGCCTCGCAGCGCATCCCGTGGTGCAGCTTTTCCGAACTCAACGTGTAGTAAGCCTGCTCCGCTGGGTTGTACACCTGCTCCTGGCCGTTCTCGTCTTCGTAGGTAAAGTTCAACTCATGGCCGCTCAGCAGCGCCTGCAACAATATCTGCTCGGCCTCTGTCATCGGAGCTTCCTGCCGTGGAGCGACCTTCACCGCCGTCCGTGCTCCGGCCACATGGCGAAGCTCCTGCCGCAGCACCGCCGAATCGATCTGCAACTTCTGCGCCACGTCCATTGCCAGCTCGTCGCGCACAATGCGGCTGGGCACGCGCTGGATGTACGGCAGCAGATAATTCACGGCCTTCACCTTGCCCTCCGCCGTGCGCGGAAACTGCGCCTGCGCCCGCGCAATCAGGTAGGTGAAATATCGCGGAGCATCCCGCAGCGCCGCGCCGTAGGCCGCTGCACCCTTGCGCCGCACGTACAGGTCGGGATCGTAACCCTGCTCCAGGGTAAGAATGCGAATCTCGAAATCCTCGCTCACCAGCAGCGCCAGTGAACGTTCCGCCGCAGCCGCACCTGCAGTGTCGGGATCAAAGTTGACCACGATTTTTTTCGTATAGCGCGCCAGTTGTTTCGCCTGCGCCTCGGTAAAGGCCGTGCCGCTGGTGGCAATCACGTTGTGGAAGCCGGCGTTGTACACCGAGATGCAGTCCATCTGCCCTTCCACCATGATCGCGTAGTCCAGTTGCCGCAGCGCCTCGCGCGCATGATGCAGGTTGAACAGCACCCTCGACTTCGAGTAGATCGGAGTCTCCGGCGAGTTCATATACTTCGGCCCCGCCTTTTCGTCCACGGCCAGCGTTCGCCCCGTAAAGGCAATCACCTTTCCGCTCTCATTGCAGATGGGGAACATGATGCGGTTGCGGAACTTGCTGTACAGCGCGGCCTTCGTCTTCGCCGCATCCTTCGCGCCCGTCGCGTCCTTTGTGTTGGACGCCGCTTCTTTTCCGCCCGCCGCCCGCGATGCCTCGCCGTGCTCCTTCCAACTGAACAGCCCGCACTCGCGTAGCGCATCCTCGTCGGCCATGCCCTTCAGCTTGTCGCGCAGCAAAAATCCGGACTCCGGCGCGTAGCCGATGCGGAAGCGCGCAATCGCCTCCTCGGTCAGCCCGCGACCCTTCAGGTACTCTCGTGCCGCGGCCGCCTCCGGCTTTCTAAGCTGCTCCTCGAACCACTTGCAGGCCGTCTCGTTCAAATCCATCAGCAGGCCGCGCATCCGCGCCTCGCGCGCCTCCTGCGGAGAGCCGAACTCCTGCTTCGGCATGGCGATGCCGAGCTTCTGCGCCACCAGCCGCACCGCCTCCGGAAATGTCACGTTCTCAATCTTCTGCACAAACGCGAAAACGTCGCCGCTTACTCCGCAGCCAAAGCAGTGGAAAAACTGCTTCGTCGCGTGCACGGAAAACGACGCCGTCTTCTCCCCGTGGAAGGGGCACAGCCCGCTGTAATTCTGTGCCCCGGCCTTGCGCAGCTTCACGTACTCGCCCACAATGCGGACGATGTCGGCCTGCTGCTTTACCGTGTAGGCAAAATCTCCGGGGTTCGCCACCGCTTCCTCTTTCTCTGCCGTGCTTGATTCTTACCGCCGCGCGCTTACGCCAGCCAGCCTCGCACGCTCGCGTCGTCCACAATCTCCAACACTACCGGCCACAGCCCGGGAGTCCACAACCGTATCGGCTCCATTCGCCGCAGCACCTGCTCCCGCGTCACACGATGTGTCCGCCACGAGCCGCCGCCACTCTTCGAATTCAGCAGTAGTGGCTGCATCCGGTCCAGCGCGTTGGCATACCGCGCCTCGGGGGTCACGCACTCCTCGAACTCATCCCACGCCGCGCGCAACTCCTCACCCTGTTCTTTAGGCAGCATCCCGAATAATCGCTCCGCCGCCTTGTGTTCGCGCTCTTCTTTATCCTCGTAGCCCGCCGCGTCGTAGGCAAAGGTGTCGCCCGCGTCAATCTCCACCACGTCATGCACCAGCAACATGGCCGCCACACGCGATACATCCACCGCGTCGGTCGCATACTCTGCCAGCACCGTGGACATCACCGCCAAGTGCCAGCTGTGCTCTGCCGAATTCTCCTGCCGGTTTCCTGCCACGGTCAACGTCGTCTGCCGCAGCACGTCCTTCAGCCGATCCAATTCCAGGATGAATGCAATCTGCTTTTCTAATTTCGTCATGGATGATGTCATTCTACGCGCACGCTCACACCTTCAACTGCACTTCCGTCGCGCCGCCGCCGCCCATGTTCTGCGGAGGCTCGCTGATCCCCGCCACCTGCGGATGCCGCTTCAAATACTCACGCAGCGCCCGCCGCAGGATTCCCATCCCGCTGCCGTGCACCACGCGCACATGCTCCGCGCCCGCCAAAAACGCGCGGTCCAGGAACTTCTCCAGCGCGTCCGTCGCCTCGTCCACCGTGTGGCCAATCACGTTCAGCTCGGTCACCACCGCCGCATTCTCGTCTTTCAGCCGCACATTCACCCCTCGGCTGCGCGCCGCCTGCACCGGGTTGCGCGTGGCATCCACGATGACCGTCGCAACGTCGTCCATCGGCACGCGCATCTTCATCGGCCCCACCTGCACCTCCAGCGCGTTGTCCTCCAATTTGCGGACAACCTTGCCGCTGCGCCCCAGACTCTTCAGCTGTACGGTGTCGCCCTCGTTGACCCTCTGCACCACGTGTGGCTGCGCGTTCACATCGCCGCGGTCGGCGCCCGTGGTGTGCGCCACCACTCCGTGGTTAAATTGCTCGCGGAACTCGCGCCGCGCCTTGGCGATCCTGCGCTCGGCCTCTTTGCTCAGCTTCTGCTGCGCCGCGCGATCCTGCACTCCGTTCACCGCCTCGCGCGCCTGGTACTCAAAGTCGCGCAGCAGGCTCTCCAGCTTCTTCTCCAGCTCGCGAACCTTCTCGCGCTGCTCCTTCATCCCCTCGGCCGCCAAACGGCTGCGCTCGCGCGCCACCTCCTGCTCGCGCCGCTTCAGCTCCAAACGCTCCTGCTCAGCCGCTCTCAGGTCGCGGTGCAGTTGCGCCAAAAATCCCGCAATGTCCTGCGTCTGCGTGCTCAGCCTCTCGCGCGCCGCAGCGATGATCTCCGCATTCAGTCCAATCTGTTGCGCAATGTTGATGCCCGCGCTCGCGCCCGGCACGCCCACCTTCAGTTCGTAGGTTGGCCCCAGCGTCGCTTCGTCAAAGCCCACCGCCGCGTTCAACACGCCCTCCCGATTCGCCGCGTACATCTTCAGAGCGGTGTGGTGCGTGCTGATGATCGTCAGCGCCCCGGCCTTCAGAAAGTGTTCGGCTATCGCCACCGCCAGCGCCGCGCCTTCCTCGGGGTCTGTGGCCGAGCCCAGCTCGTCCAGCAGCACCAGCGAACGCCCGGTCGCCGTGTGCGAGATGAAATCAATATTCGTCACGTGCGCGGAAAAGGTCGAGAGGTTCTGCTCAATGGACTGCGAGTCGCCGATGTCGGCCAGCACCGCGTCAAACACCGGCATCTCCGCCCGCTCGGCCGGAACCGGCATCCCCGCCTGCGCCATCAGTGCCAGCAAGCCCACGGTCTTCAGGCCCACGGTCTTACCGCCCGTGTTTGGACCGCTGATGATCAGCTGCCTTGCGCCGCGCTCCATCTCCAGGGTCAGCGGAATCACCTTCCGCCCCCGTGCCCGCAGATTGCGCTCCATCACCGGATGCCGCGCCTCCACCAGCACCAGCGAATTCGCCGCATCTTCTGTCAGCAGCTTCACCCGCGCGCAGCCGTACTGCTCAGCCAGCCGGGCCTTGGCAAACTGCAACTCGGCTTCGCGCAGCACTTCCTCGGCCGCCAGAATCTCCGCCGAGCGCTCGCCCAGCCGCCGCGTCATCTCCAGCAGGATGCGGTGAATCTCGCGCTGTTCATCTTCCAGCAGCCGCACCAGCTCGTTGTTCTGCTCGATCGTCTCCAGCGGCTCTACAAAAACCGTCTGTCCGCTGCTGCTCGCTCCGTGCACCACGCCCTGCACACGGCGCTTCTGCTCGGTCTTCACCGGGATGACAAACCGGTCGCCCCTGATCGTCACCAGCTCTTCCTGCAGCGCGTCGCCTTCGCTCAGTCGCCGCAAATAGCCGCGCAGCGAGTTCTGAATCTGCCGCCGCTGCCGTTCAATCTCACGCCGCACCCCGGCCAGCGCCGGGCTGGCGTTGTCATCCAGCGTCCCATCCGGAGCCAGCTTGTTGGCGAACCACCCCAGCAGCGGAGCAAAGTCCGCAACCTCCGCGCTCATCGCCTCCACGGTCGGCCAGCCCTCGCGCAGCGCCTGTGGAGGATGCATCACCGCCTCGCGCCACTCTTCCGCCCGCGCCACCATCAGCAGCACATCACGCAGCTCCTCCATCTCCAGCGCCGCGCCCTGGATGCGCGCCTTCAACGCCATCTGCCGCACGTCGGTCAGCCCGTGGAAGTCAAAGCATCCGCCTGCGCGAATGTAAGCACGCACCTCGTCCGTCAACTGTTGCTGATGCTCAATCCACGCGGCATCATCCGTCGGAGCCAGCGCATCCACCCGCGCCCGCCCCAACTCGCTCTGGCAGCAGCCGCGCAGCATCTCGCGCAGGCGCTCAAACTCCAGCGCCACCGCGCTCCCATGCTGCAACGGTGTTGGCATCGATTCACTCATCGTCTGGTCATTATCGCAGAGAGCGGCTGCTCTCTGCGTCGCGGGCTTCGCTCAGCCGTTGTGCACATCGTCGCCCGCCACGCGCCGTTCGTTCTCCGGCGCAACGGCCGGAGCATCCTGCTCCCACGCCACGCCCGGCAGCAGATCGTCCAGCTTCTCCAGCCAAAGAATCTGGCTCGCGAATATCTCTCCAAAGCCTCGCGCCGCCACCACTATCACCTCGTCCAGCGATGGCCGCGCGCCGGTCTCAAACTCGATGCTCGTCACAGGCTTGGTCAGCCCGCACGGCACAATATATTGATACAGCCCCAGGTCGGTCGTCACATTCAACGCAAACCCATGGCTGGTCACGCCGCGCGAGATGTGCACGCCAATGGCCGCCACCTTGCGCTCGCTCCACTTGCCGGCCTTCGCCTTGCTATTCGATTCTTCGCCTTCCGCCACATAGTCCCGGCCCATCACCCGCCCGTTCAGCCTTGGCGGTGCCTCCGGCAAGGTCCACACGCCGGTCATCCCGGCAATCCGTTGCGTCTCAATCGCCCACTGCGCGCAGGTGCGCATCAATACTTCTTCCAGCCGCCGCACAAACTCTACCGCCCCCACCTTGCCATCCAGCGAGCGCAAATCAAATATTGGATAGGCCACCAGTTGCCCCGGAGCGTGCAGCGTCACGTCGCCGCCGCGATTAATCTCAAACACCTCGACGCCCCGGGCCGCCAACAGTTCTCTCGGCACGACAATATTCGATTCCTTCGCGTTGCGCCCCAGGGTAATCACCGCCGGATGCTCCACAAACAGCAGCACGTTGCCCACGCGCTCCTCTTTGCGCAGCGCCACCAGCGACTCCTGCAGCCGCAGAGCCGTCGTGTAGTCGCACCGTCCCAAATTGACGACCGATATCACCATCGTTCCCTCAACATATTCTAAGCATAGCTCTTTTGCCTTTACCGGGTGCCCCATCCTAGCCGTAGTTGCTAGGGTGGGGTAGTTGCTTTTGACCTTGTTTTGCAGTGTCATCCTGAGCGAAGCGAAGGACCCCTACTCGATTCCGACCCACCATACAGTACGAGGTCACCAATCATAATGACAAAGCCGGGTGCCCCATCCTAGCCGTAGTTGCCAGGGTGGGGGAGTTGACTTTACCGGGTGTCCTACCCTTCCGCCATCTTTTGGCGGAGGGTGGGGTAGTTGCCCTTACCCTACGTAAAAAAAGGGGCCACCTCTCGGCAGCCCCTCCTTGTAACCTTGAAACCTCGCTCTACTTGCTCAGCACCATCACGCCCACCTTCGACGCCCGCTCCGCCGTGTGATACACCCGCTCCGTCGCCTTCTGGAAGTCCTCCGGCCGCGCCTCGTAAATGTTCGGCACAAACTTCTGCGGATTCAAATCCACCAGTGGGAACCACGTGCTCTGCACCTGGATCATGATGCGGTGTCCACGCCGGAAGGTGTGGTTCACATCCGGCATCGCGTAGGCGATCTTCGTCGCCTTGCCTGGCTCAAACGCATCGGCCCTCTCATAGCCGTTGCGGTATCGCCCGCGGAACAGCTCGCCCCGCACCAGTTGTTCGTATCCGCCCAGGTGAACTTCCTTGGGATTCCCTTCGTGCTCGGGATAATTGTCCGGATACACGTCGATAAGCTTCACCACCCAGTCGCCATCCGTGCCGCTGGTGCTCACCCACAGCTCCGGCTTCAGCGGACCGGCCAGCGTCACATCCTCGGTCAGCGCCTCGGTCTCATACACCAGCACGTCCGTCCGTCGCCCGGCCTGCCGCTGATCCTCCGTCATGTGCTCGCGCGTCATGCCAAACTCATTGCCCGTGATGTACGGCACGGGCTTTGCCGGATCGCTCACATACTCGTCGTACTCAGCCCCGCCCGCCGCCGGCGTAAAACTCAGCTTGCCATTCGCGCCTAAATACAGCGCCGCCGCCTTCGACTCCTTCGGAGGCCACTGCTCGTAGCGCCGCCACTGGTTCGTCCCGGTCTCAAAGGCGTAAGCCTTCGGCAGTCCCGGATCGGCGGTGCCCTTCAGGTGATGCTCAAAAAATGGGAACTCGATCTTCTCGCGGTAAAACAAGCTCTGTTTGCCGTCGAACCACACGTTGCCAAGGTGGTCTCCGTCATTGCGAGCCCAGCCGCCGTGGGACCACGGTCCCATCACCAGCCTTACATCGCCCCCGGGACTCTGCTTGTCCGCCGCCTCAAACGTGTGCAGCGCGCCGTATAAATCCTCGGCGTCGAACCAGCCGCCCACCGTCAGCATCGCCGGCTTGATGTTGCGCAAAAACTGTGGCGTCGAGCGCGCCTTCCAGAACGCGTCGTAATTCGGATGCTTCACAACCTCGTCCCACCAGCGCACCTTGTTGTGATAAAACTTCGCGTCCAGCTGGCTCAGCGGCTCGGCGTTATGCAAAAAGAAATCGTATCCATCCTGCGTATCGTGATCAAACCTCGCCGCCCATTGCGTCGTCGGCTCCGGCCTCGGCTGCCCGAATGTGTACATAAAGCCGAACATATGCGGCAAATACAGCGCGCCGTTGTGGTGGAAGTCGTCGCCCACGAACCAGTCGGCAATCGGAGCCTGCGGCGAAACCGCCTTCAGCGCCGGATGCGCGTCAATCGCCGCCATCGAAGAATAAAATCCCGGATACGAGATGCCCCACACGCCCACCCGTCCGTTGTTGTGCGCAATGTTCTTCACCAGCCAGTCGATGCTGTCGTAGGTGTCGCTCGCCTCGTCCACGTCCTTCGCGCTCTTCTTCTCCTCCACGTAAGGACGCATATCCTCGAACACGCCTTCGCTTAAAAACTTTCCGCGCACGTCCTGGTACACAAAGATGTACTTCGAGCGCGCAAACAACTCGCTCGGCCCCAGCGTCGTCTTGTACTGGTCCACGCCATACGGACTCACCGTGTACGGCGTGCGGTCGAACAGGATGGGATACGTCTTCTGCTCGCTGGCGTCCTTCGGCACATACACGCTGGTGAACAGCTTCACCCCGTCGCGCATCGGCACCCGGTATTCGAACTTCGTATAGCTGGCCTTGATCCACTCCGCCAGCTCGTCCTCGGGCTTCTTCTTCTCCGTGGTCTGCCCCACGGCCAGCGCCAAAAATACGCCCACCGTCAGGAACACCGCCAACCGCCGCCACCGCGCGCTCATCACTCGCAAGCCATCCTCCATCACAGCAGTCACTCCAGGCCATGCATCCGGCCCGCTCCCGCCGCTGCCGCAATCATAATTCTGCCGAACTCCAACAGACTACAACCTCATAAAGAAGATGCAAAAGTCTCTTGCATGATGCACCGGGTGCCCTACCCTTCCGCCATGTACCTCATCCCTCCACCGGGTGCCCTACGCTTCCGCCTTCTTTTGGCGGAGGGTGGGGCAGTTGGTTTTGTTCGATTACGTTTCTGATTGTCATCCTGAGCGAAGCGAAGCGGAGTCGAAGGACCCCTATCTTTAAAATGTTTCCGGATGCCCTACCCTTCCGCCCTCCTTTGGCGGAGGGTGGGGTTGTTGACCTTACCCTACGCACAAAAAAGGAGCCACCTCTCGGCAGCCCCTCCTTGAAACCTTGTAACCTTGAAACTTTGAAACCTGAACTACAGCAGCTTCGCCGCCTCTTTCGCAAAGTAGGTCAGGATGATCGAAGCTCCCGCCCGCTGAATGCTCAGCAGCGATTCCAGCATCACGCGGTCGTGGTCAATCCAGCCGTTCTGCGCCGCCGCCTTGATCATCGCGTACTCGCCGCTCACCTGGTAGGCGCCCAGCGGAACGTCAAAGCGCGCCCGCGCCTCGGCGATGATGTCCAGATACGCAATCGCCGGCTTCACCATGATCATGTCCGCGCCCTCTTCCAGGTCCAGCTCAATCTCGCGCATCGCTTCGCGCGCGTTCGCCGGATCCATCTGGTAGCTGCGACGGTCGCCAAAGCTGGGAGCCGAATCCGCCGCCTCTCTGAACGGTCCGTAGAAGCCGCTGGCGAACTTCGCCGCGTAGCTCATGATCGGAGTATTCTCAAAGCCGTGCGCGTCCAACGAGGCGCGCAGCGCATCAATCCGCCCGTCCATCATGTCGCTCGGCGCAATGATGTCCATGCCGGCCTTCGCCTGTGCCACGGCCGTCTTGGCCAGCAGGTCCAGCGTCGGATCGTTCAGAATCTCGTATTCCGTCTCCGGCGTCGCCCCGTTCACTTTTTTCACAATGCCGCAGTGGCCGTGGCTCATGTACTCGCACAGGCACACGTCGCCCATCAGCAGCAGGTTGGGCACTTCTTTCTTGATCGCCCTGGCTGCCCGCTGCACGATGCCGTCGTCGGCCCATGCGCCGCTCGCCTGCTCGTCCTTGTGCTCCGGCAGGCCAAACAAAATCACCGCAGGAATACCCAGCGCGTACACCTCGCGGCATTCCTTCACCGCCTCGTCCACGCTCAGGTTAAACACGCCCGGCATGGAACCCACCGGCTTCCTCACGCCCTCGCCCGGGCAGATGAAAAGTGGATAGACAAACCCGGTTGGCGTAAGCCGGGTCTCCCGCACAAAGCTCCTCAAAGCCTCCGTGCGGCGCATGCGACGCTGACGATTGATCGGAAATGGCATAATGCAAAAAGTATATTCCCCCGCCGCCGCCCATGCACAGTGATGCCCATCACAGCGCGGCAATTGGAGTTTTCTCGGCTCCCATACGCGGCTTTACCCGAATATTCACCGCCCTATCCCGCAACCGCGCGCGACCTCGCCTCATCCATCCATATATAATTTCCCGTTGGCGCCCAGGGGATGCGAATCCACCGGCGCGCGGAAGGAAAACGATGCCTACTGATGTCGTCATGCCCCAGATGGGTGAGTCCATCTTTGAAGGAACCATTACCAAGTGGCTCAAGCAGCCCGGCGATCACGTCACCCGCGACGAGCCTCTCTTCGAGATCTCCACCGACAAGGTGGACGCCGAAATCCCCGCGCCCACCAGCGGCGTCCTCAAGGAAATCCGCGCCCAGGTCGGCCAGACCCTCCAGGTCAACGCCGTCGTCGCCGTAATTGACGACCAAGCGCCAGCGGCCGGCAGCGGCGCAGCCGCGTTACCCGACACCAAGAAGCCTGCGCCAGCGAAGTCCTCTGAACCTCCTGCCGCCTCTGCGCCCGCGGCCGGCAGCGCAGCGATACTCGACTCTAAAAAGTCCCCCGCCGCCGCTGGCCCCGCCACCGATGTCGTCATGCCCCAGATGGGCGAATCCATCTTCGAGGGCACCATCACCAAGTGGCTCAAAAAGGTAGGCGACTCGGTCACCCGCGACGAGCCTCTCTTTGAAATCTCCACCGACAAAGTGGATGCCGAAATTCCCGCGCCCGTCAGCGGAATCCTCTCCGCCATCAAGGCCGAAGCCGGACAAACCGTCCAGGTCAACGCCGTCGTCGCCGTAATCGGTGGCTCTGCTTCAGCTCAGGCTCCGGCCTCTGCGCCCGCCCCAGCCCACTCCGCGCCGGCATCTGCACCAGCCGCCGCCGCAAAGCCTTCGGCTCCAGCGTCAGCTCCCGCCGCCGCGCCCATCGCCGCCAACGAGGACGTCCGCACCTCGCCGCTCGTCCGCAAGCTCGCCGCAGAAAACAACGTCGATCTCCGCCACGTCCCCGGCACCGGCACCGGCGGACGCGTCACCAAAGACGACATCCTCGCCTTCGTCGAAAAGGCCAAGTCTGCACCAACCCAAGCTGCTCCGGCCACTGCGCCTGCGGCCGGCAGCGCAGCGTTACCCGCCACCCCGCCCGCCGCAGCCAATAAGTTCGCCGGCACTCCCGGACTCATCGAGCCCATGTCGGTCATGCGCAAAAAGATTGCCGAGCACATGATCGCCTCGCGCCGCACCAGCGCTCACGTCCACACCGTCTTCGACGTGGACATGACCCGCATCGTCCGCCTGCGCGACAAAAACAAGAACAGCTTCCTCGCCAACACGGGACTCAAGCTCACCTACACGCCCTTCTTCATCCGCGCCGTCGCCCAGGGCCTCCGCGCCTGGCCCATCATGAACTCCAGCGTCGAAGGCGATAACATCCACTACAAGCGCGACATCAACATCGGCATCGCCGTCGCCCTCGACTGGGGCTTGCTTGTGCCGGTCATCAAGCACGCCGACGAGCTCAGCTTCACCGGCCTGCAGCGCGCCCTCAACGACCTCGGCGAACGCGCACGCACCAAGAAACTCAAGCCCGAGGAGGTCCAGGGCGGCACCTTCACCATCACCAACCCGGGAATCTTCGGCGCCAGCTTCGGCCTGCCCATCATCAGCCAGCCGCAGGTCGCCATCCTGGACATCGGCAACATCGTCAAAAAGCCCGTCGTCCTCTCGGATAAAGAAGGCAACGACACCATCGCCATCCGCAGCATGATGACCATTGCCATCGGCTTCGACCACCGCATCGTCGACGGTGCCGTAGCCGACCAGTTCATGATCGTCGTTAAAAAGACCTTAGAAAACTGGAACGAACCTCTCTAATCGCAACAGGAATCACACGGCGGCGGGCTTCGGCTCGCCGCTTTTTCTTGCACGCAATTTTCCCACCGGGTGCCCTACCCTTCCGCTCTCATTTGGCGGAGGGTGGTGTAGTTTCGGGTGCCCCACTCTAGCCGCTGTTGCTAGGGTGGGGTAGTTGATCTTGTTCTTGCACTTGATCTTGTCTTTGCACTTGATCTTGTCTTTGCACTTGATCTTGTCTTTGCACTTGATCTTGTTTTAAGTGTCATCCTGAGCGCAGCGAAGGACCCCTATACAATCTGTTATTCAGATTCCGTACAAGGTCACCAACCATAACCGTAAAACCGGGTGCCCCATCCTTCCGCCATCCTTTGGCGGAGGGTGGGGTAGTTACTCTTTGTCTTTGAACTTGTCTTTGACGGGTGCCCCATTCAAGCCCTCTGTTGGCTTGAGTGGGGTAGTTGCCTCTGCTCTTGCTCTTCTCCCCAAACGCAAAAAAGGCGGCGGAGCCTAAGCTCCGCCGCCAGTCCACACAGGAGGTTCTACTTCTTCCACACGCTTGCGTTCAAGCACTCCACTACGCCGTCAATCACTTTGCCCAGCCCCTCGGCGAACTTCTCCGCGTCGCCAATCTGCTTGCTCTCTACCGCCTCGGTCACGCCCATCGCCGACGAAACAAACTGCATCGCCGCCTGCTTCTTCTGCGCACCCGTCTTGCCGCCGAACAATCCTTCCACCCCATGCACCACCGCCGGAATAAAACTCATCCCCTGCAGCAGCGTCGCCAAGAAAATCATCCCCTCGCCCCCTTCACCTCTCGCAGCACCGCCAACAGCTTCTCCGCATACTCGGGATCGGTTGCCCAGTGCCTGGCCATCGCCCGCACAAACCGCTCTTCATCCGCCACGCACTGGCGCGCCTCGGCATACACCGCGCCGTGACGCAGAATCGCGTCCCTGCGCCGGAAGCACTCCTCCATCGTCGCGAACTTTTCAAAGCCCGCTTGGATTCTCTGCTTCTGTCCGCCCTCGCACTCCTCGGTCTTCATCACCGTCCGCGCCTCGTTGCCATGAGCCTTGATGCCAAAGTAGTTTTGCGCCTCGCGGCTCAGCCCGCTCTCACCCCACCGGCTCTCCAGCGCCGCCTGCGCCACCGTCACTGCCGCCGGCATCCCGCTCTCTTTCGAACTCGCCTCGGCCGCCGCCCAAGCCTTCTGCAAAAACTCTTCGCGCGCGGTCATCGGTGCAGCACCTTCAGCGAATCCAGTGCCAAATGCATCAGCGTCACCAGGATGCCCGCCGCCACGCCCAGTCCGGCCGTGCGTTGCAGTGCCGTCTCGTGCTTCTGAATGCGCATTTCCAATTCCTGAATTTTCCCTTCGTTGCCGTTGCCCACAATCCAGCGCATGTGCGCCTTCAACTCACCCAAATCGCGCAGTACTCTCTCTTCAAAATTTGTCATCGTCATTGATCCACGCTGATTACCGTCGTATATGGCGAATACTGTGGCGGAGTGTTCGCGTCGTACTGCCGCAGGTAGAAGCTCTGTGCCACGCCCGTGTTCGGCAGCGTAAAGGTCTGGCTCGTGTAGCGTCCCACCAGGTTCTGGTTCAGGGTCATCCCCCATCCCCAGTCGCCCTCCACGCGCACCTCAAAGCCGCCGCCCGTAATCGGAGCGGTCCCCATGTCCATGCTCAGCGTCGAGGTTCCCCACGTCGCGATCCTCGCATCCGGCAGTCCCGCCGGCCGGGTCGCCACGTTGTCCGTCTGCGCGCTCGCCACCACGGTGATCAGCTCGTTGCGTTTACCCTTGTTAAAGCGGAATGCAATCGTCTCCGCTGCCTCGTTCGCCATGTGGATCGTGTACTGGGCCAGCGCGTCGCTCAGTCCGGCAAACGTCAACTCCACCTCGCGCACAATCACCACGCCCGCAACGCCCCACTGCGCCGCCGCAATCGTCCACGCCTCGCCCGGCCATACGTCGTCGCTCTGCCCGCTCCCCGTCCCTGTCGGAATCCCCGACGCCCATGCCGAGTACTCTGCCGTGATTCCCGCCTGCGTCAAATCATCCAGTAGCGCCCGCGCCGCCTGCTCGCAATCCAAACTCGTCCTCGGAGCCGGCATCGTGACATGCGCCACCATCGCCCGCTCGCCCGCGCCCTCCGTATTTGTCAGCGCCGCAACGCTCGCCGCCGAGTTGACCCTCCCGCACGCCACCTGCTCGCTGCGATAAAACACCTCGACCTGCTCGTTCAGCACCGGAGCCGTCGCGGCCGTAAAGTGCACTTCCTTCGAACTCAAGTAGCACTCCGCCCCGGCCGTCACGTCGCCAATCACCCTCGTCCTCCACGTCTTTCCCGGAGCCGCGCTCCTCACCCACACCGCGCCTTTGTTCGTGGCCTCGGCGTGTCCCAGCACGCAGTGCAGATTCAATCCCCACAACGGCATATAGTCGCCCCACGCCGGAGCGTCCACAAATGTTCCGTCGTAGATCACCACCTGCGGCCCGCTCAAGGTTGAAGGGTCCGCCGGATTGATCTGCCGCTGCGTGATCACCACGTGCGTCGTGCCGAACCATACCTGGCTCATCCTCGCCCCGGCGCCGTTGCTCACGCTGCTGCTGTACACCTGCCCGCTGCGCACCGGCTCGGGATGAAACACCAGCGTGCGAAACTCATACAGCATCCCCGCCGTCAACGTTCCAGTCGTCGCCAGTATCTGTCCGTCCACCACCGGCTGCACCACGCCGTTGTTGATCATCACTCCGGCCAGGCAGTTGTTTGGCGTAAAGCCGCCGCTGTACAGCCCGCCAATCACGCCCTCTCCGCTCGTGTAGCTGATGCCCGTCTGCTCCAGGATGGTCAGCCCGCCAATCTCCACCCGGTCGCGGAAGCGCAATTGCACCGCGCCGTTGCTGCTGATGCCACCCTGCGTGAACGTCAGCGGCGCCGTAAAGTCGCTCACCCACTTCGTCGCATCCAGAGCCATAGTGTGGAAGTCATCCTCCACCAGCACCGAGCTCTTCGCCGCAAAGGCCGCGCGACTCATCGGCAGGTAAGTCTCCGTGCCGTTGGCCGTAACGCAGTCGCGCACATACAGCGCCGGCTCCTTCGTCCCAATCACCGTAATGTCGTTCGCCACCGGTGCCGACACCTGCAACTGCAACGCGCTCGCGTCAAAGCCCGCCGCCGCGTCGCTCAGCGTCCGCGTCACCGCACCCACCGGAGCCACGGTCAGTGCCCGGTTCTGCGCGCTCACCACCGCCCTCGCGCAACTCGACATCTCTCCGGCCGTCGCGCTCCACGTCTGCCCGGTCTCCACCACGGCCACGCTGCCCATCGCAACATCCTGCACGGCCGCCGTGCTCCAGTTGGAGTTGACCTCTGCGGTCAGGGCCGTCACCATCTCGCCCGCCGTCAGCCCGCCCATCTTCGCCCGCTCGCTCAACGCCACGCGATCCAGCGTCCACAGCTCGCCCTTGGCATGCAGCGTCGCCTGCCACGCCGCGCCGCCCGCACCCGCGCCCGCCCAACGCAGCACCGGAGCCGCCGTCAGGTAGCCCGTAAACCACAGCTCACCGTTATTGCGATACAGCCGCACATGCCCGCCCGCCACCGCCGTTATCGTCCCCGATGCTCCACCGCCCATCACCAGTTGTGCTGTCATCACCGGCGGCTCGTTCAGCTTCCGAGTAATCTTCGGCGCGGCCTCCGCGTCCAGCATCGCCGTGTAATCCAGCTCGCCCTTGCCATCCAGATTGTCAATCGTCAGCCTCATCCGCTCTCCCGCCTCCGCCGCTCAACGCACAATAAAAAAGGAGAGCACTCTCACGCTCTCCGTTCCCGCCTTTGCTCTTGTAGTTGCCTTTGCACTTGCAGTTGCCTTTGCACTTGCCCCTGTTATTAAGTGTCATCCTGAGCGAAGCAGGCGTAAGCGCCTGCGAAGCGAAGGACCCCTATACAATCTGTTACTCAGATTCCGCACAAGGTCACCTACCATAACGGTAAACCGGGTGCCCCATCCTTCCGCCCTCTGTTGGCGGAGGGTGGGGTAGTTGACCTTGCCTTTGCTCTTGCTCTTAACCTTTGAAACCTCCGAAACCTTCCTTAATACGCCGGAGCCCCGCTCGCCGGAACATACGTCCGGTAGCACACCACCATCTCGCCGTCGTTGGCGTCGCTCACCGCCAGCGCCGCAAACTCCGCATGAACGGTCGTCGAGTTCAGTCCCTCTGCCAGCTTCGTCTCCGTCTCTGCCGCAGCGCCGCCCG
>CAINND010000090.1 GCA_903851035.1 uncultured Acidobacteriota bacterium
CTGCTCTGCGGGCCACAGGCGTTGACTAGGTAGAGGCCGGACCGTCGTCCTCGATCGCCTCTTCCTGCTGGCTGCTCTCCTCGTTCAACTGCGTCAGGCTCACCTTCTCAAAGCGCGCCATGATGATTCCCGCCGGAATCACCGACATGAACGTCACCAGCCACAGCATCATGCCGCAGCTCACCGCCAGCTCTCTTGTAATGTTGTAGGGTTCTTGCCGAAACAGGCTGGAGCCTAGCACGCCGATTACCGCCAGTTGCGAGCCGCCCACTCCGCCGGGCAACTGCACGGCCGAACCCAGCATGCTGGAGCCCATCACCAGCAGCACGTCTTCCAGCTTCATGGTGTTCATCCGCGCCACGTGGGTCACGCCCGCCGCATCGTCCGGCATCGTCACCGTCACCTGCGGATAGGAGTGCAGCACGGCGATATACGCGCAGGCAATCATCAGCCACATCAGCAGGCTGACCGCCACAATCTGCACAAAACTCTTCGTGTCGTGGATGGTGTTGAAGCCCTCTTTGAAGGCCACCAGCCGGGCGCGCACCACCTGCGCGGCTTTGCCGCTGGCGCGCTTCAACAGCCAGAAGATGACGCCCATCACCACCAGCGCGGCCACAACCATTGGCAGCCGGTGGCTGGCCGTGCGGGCCAGCGAGTGCGCTCCGTTGTGCAGTGCCAGCAGCAGCACTCGCGCCAGTGTTCCGCCCTTCAGCAGCAGGAAGGCCAGCATCAGCACCGCCACCGCGCCCAGGTCGAAAAAGCGCTCCACCGTCCACACCGCCAGCTGCGAGGTAAAGCTCAGCTTCAGCTTGCGGGCAATCAGGTAGGGCCGTGCAAACTCTCCCGCGCGGCCAAACAGGCCCAGGGCGCTAAAGCCCACCACCTGCGGAGCAATCAACCGGCGGAAGCTCGTCGGCGCCGTCGGCCGCAGAAAGATGGCCCAGCGAATCGCCCGCAGAATGTATCCCAGGTAGATCAGCCCAACGCCCGCGCCGATGTACCAAAGGCTGACGCCGCCCGTGTACTGGCGGAAGAGCGCCCAGTCAAAGCGCTGCCACGAGCGAAACTGGAAATACACCAGCACGGCCAGGATGGCGGTGATAACGGCGAGGGAGAGGATCTGCTTCTTCTTCATGATGAGGGCTGGCGGGCGCGCCGGAAGACTCCGTTTGCAACAGGGTGCGGCAATTCCGCAGGATGGAGGGCCCTCCATGCGCCAAATCAGCTTTACAGCCAGGCGCATGCAGCAGGACTGCTTCCTTTTGGGATGCCGCTACCATTCTAAATGGCCAGAGCCGCAGCGGCCAAACCGCAACCGCCGCAAACTGTGAGCGCATCCAGCATGGAAGTGCCGTCAACAAATTAGTTGGAAGTCGATGCCGTGAGCCTTGCCGTGTCAGCCGTGGTCGTGGCCTGTGTGCCGGTGGCTTTCGTCGCGCCCTTTGCGGGAGCCAGCGCCGCCGGGGCCACCGCGCTCTTGCTGCGGTTGTAGTCGTGCACCACGCGGCGCACATACTGCCGAGTCTCGCGGTAGGGCGGCACACCGTGATAGCGCTCTACCGCCTGCGGCCCGGCGTTGTAGGCCGCCAGGGCCAGCACGGCATCGCCATGGTAGCGCTCCAAAAGCACGCGCAGGTACTCTGCGCCGCCGTGTACGTTTTGCTCGGGGCTAAAGCTGTCTTTCACGCCCAACTGTTGCGCCGTGCCGGGCATCAACTGCATCAGCCCGCGAGCGCCGGTGCGGCTTACGGCCTTCGGGTTGCCGCCGCTCTCCTGCCGTATCACGCTGCGGATAAAGTCGGCATCCACGCCATGCACTTCGCTGGCCTCGGCCACAATCTGCTGCGTGTCTTTTACGGGTGTTGTGGAGTCTGCGCTCAGCGGAAGCAGCGGCTTCGGCGCAACCGCGTCGGCCTCCCAGTGATAGCCCGTGATCTCCGCGGCGGGTATGTCCACAAACGTCGTGCGCTGCTCATCCAGATACAGCCGCACCAGTTGTTCGCGCACCTCGCGCGCGTGGTGTGGAATGGCAAAGCCGTTGCGCAGATCAGCCACATCGGCGGCAAATGCCTGGGTAACCGGCAGCGCCGAGAGCAGTGCAGCCATCGCCAATGTTCTAAGGCAGCGCAAAGCGGTTACTCCATCTCTTCCAGCACGGCGTCAATTGCCATGGCCACGCCGTTTTCGTTATTGGCCAGCGTGGTGTTGTAGCCGCGCTCGCGCAACTCTTCCGTGGCATTACCCATAATGTACGGAAATCCCGCAAATTCCAACATCTCAATATCGTTGTAGTTATCCCCAATGGCCATAACCTGCTCGGCGGGAATCCCCTTGGCCTCCGCCCAGCGCCGCAAGGCCGCCCCCTTGGTGCAGCCGGAGTTGAGGATATCCAGCATACAAAGGTCGCGCTCCTTGTACTCGGTTTTCAGGGCGGTAATGCGTGTCAGCAGTCCACGGTTGGACTTCAAATGTTTTTGCGCCACCGCCATGCGCTCAATCGTGCCGCAGAACATGGCCTGGATCGGATCGCGCGTCAGCCCTTCTTCGATGGGTTGCACAAAGCGCAGGTAGGGCTGGTTTTTTTGCAGCCAGCGCTGGATGCTCTCGTTCAGCTCCTCCAGCGTTTCCAGCAGCAGGCAACCCTCGGCGTCGCCATCAAAGGTAATCACCATATTCCGCCGGAAGTCCGTCATATGTGCCACCAGCTCGCGCGCCGCCGCCAGCGGCAGGGGGTCACTGTGGAACAGTTCGCCCTGGCTGGTGCGCGTCACCGCCCCGTTGCTGCTGATGAGGGCCAGGTCAAAGCCCAGCGCCTGCGCCACGGGCAAGGCAAAGGTGTGGCGGCGTCCCGTGGCCAGCACAATTTCCACCCCAAGCGAGTTCGCCCGCCGCAGGGTGGCAAGGTTGCGTTCGCTGACCTGGAAGTTCGAATCCAGCAGCGTTCCGTCGATGTCGATGGCAATTAGCCGAACCCGGGACATTGTCGCTATTTTACAACGTCCGCCGGGCCCGGTGGATGCTAGGATTTCTCCATGATCTTTTCGCGCTTCTATTCCTGGGGAATACTGGGCTTTGCCCTCATCGCGATGGCCGTGGTGCATTACATCCGGCGCCGTCCCAGTGGCTATTGGATTTACCTTATTCTCTTCCTCGGACCTCCCGGCGCGGCCCTCTACCTGGCCGTCGAGGCCCTGCCCGAGCTCTTCGATCCCGGCGCCTTCCGCTTTCTCGACCGCAACCGCCGCATCCGCGAGGTGGAAAACGATCTGCGCCAGAATCCTTCCGCCGGCAACTACGAAGAGCTGGGCCTGTTGCGTCTGGATAAACACGACTGGGCCGGCGCCAAGATTTGTTTTGATAACGCACTTCGTCAGCGCACCGACTCGCTCGATCCCTTCTACCGCCGCGCCATCGCTGAAGTCGGCCTCAACGACTTTGCCGCCGCGCAAAAAGATCTTGAGCGCGTCGTCACCGCCGATGCCAATTACGACTTCCAGCGCGCCGCCGGGCTGCTGGCCTACGCGGACTGGAAGACCGGCAGCGTTGACCGCGCCGCCAAACTCTTCGAGCAGGTCCTGCGCACGTCAACTCTTACGGAGACGCAACTCCACTACGCGCAATTCCTCGCCGACCAGGGACGCCGCGACGAAGCCCGCGAGCTAGCAGCGCGCATCCGCGACAAGCGCCGCGGCATGCCCGGCTTCCAGCGCCGCCGCGAGCGCAAACTCTACTGGCAGCTAGCCGCCTTGCAGCGCAAGCTGTAAGCGCGGCCGCTCTCCCGCACGAAAGGCTTCCGCTGTATCATCTCTGCATACGCCATGACCGAGCGCCTGTACAACCAGAATTCGTTCCTGTATGACTTCACCTCGCGCGTGATGGGCGTGCGCGAAGTCAACGGCCGCAAGGCCGTCGAGCTTGCCAGCACTGCCTTCTATCCCACCAGCGGAGGCCAGCGCCACGACACCGGCTGGCTCGAACTGATCTCTCCCGATGGCCACCCCCTGCCCGACATGCCCAAGGTGCGCGTCGAAGACGTCATCGAGGACGAGGCCGCCAACGTCATCCTGCACGTCGTTGACGCGCTCCCCCTGCTCCCCAACGAGCCCTTTGCCCGCGGCTTTGTGGACGTCGAGCGCCGTCAGGATCACATGCAGCAGCACTCCGGCCAGCACGTTCTCTCCGCCGTGCTGCTCAAGCTCTACAACGCGCCCACCGTCAGCTTCCACATGGGCGAGGACACCTGCACCATCGATCTCGATGCCACCGCGCTGTCGCCCGCGCAACTCGAACAGGCGGAGCTCCAGGCCAACCGCCTCGTCTGGGAGGATCGCCAGGTCCTCATGCATGAGGTCACGCCCGAGCAGGCCGTAAAGGCCGGTGTGCGCAAGCTGCCGGAGGGCGACCATGAAACCCTGCGCCTTATCGAAGTCCGTGGCGTTGACCTCTGCGCCTGCTGCGGCACGCACGTCAAAACCACCGGCCAGATCGGCCACATCCAGCTTCGTAAGGTCGAAAAGGTCAAGCAGGGCCTTCGCGTGGAGTTCGTCTGCGGTGCCCGCGCCCTGCGCAACGCGCGCAAGGATTACACCGTGCTCACCGAGGCCGCCGCGCTCTACTCCTCGCACATCTGGGAGGTTCCCGCGAAAACCTCCAAGCTCCTGGAGTCGAATCGCTCGGCCTCCAAGCAGCAGCAAAAGTTGTTGGAAGAGATCGCCGAACTCGCAGCCGCGCAGACCATCGCCCGCACGCCGGTGGAGAACAATCTCCGCGTCGTCGCTGAATTTCTCCCCACGCGCGATTTGAATTACGCCAAGCTCTACGCGCAAAAACTCGTCGCCACCGGTGGAGAAGTTGTCGCCCTCATCGGCGCCGGTCACGGCTCGCCCGCACTGGTCTTTGCCGCCACCACAGCCGCTACAAAAGCCTCGGGTTTTGATGCCGGTGCCGCCCTGAAATCCGCCGTCACCTCCGCCGGTGGTCGCGGCGGCGGCAATCGAGAGATGGCGCAGGGCGGAGTTCCCGATGCCGCTGCCATTCCCGCGCTGCTCGAACTCGCTGCCCAATCCGTGCGCAAGGCTCAGCCGTGATTCCCCAGCCCCTCATCCTCATCACGCTGCTCATCCAGCTCGGAGTCTCGGCTGCGGTCAGCAGTGTGCTCGCGCGCTCGCGACGCTTCCGCGTGCTGCTCTTTCATGAGGATCGCGACATCTGGGAAAAGTTGGAGATGGTGCTCTTCATCGGCGGCCCATTCATGCTGGGTGTGCTGGTGCGCGCCACGGTAAAAAACTTTCTCGCCGCCGATGTCAGCTTCGAGGCGGCCATTCTTCTCGGCGTCATCGCCGGGCGCACCGCCGGAGTCTGCGGCGGCATTCTCATCTCGCTGCCGTATCTCTTCCTGCACAGCTATATGAATCTGCCGCTCAACGTGGTCGCTGGTTTAAGCGCGGGCTTCCTGCGCGAACTCGCCACCGACCGCGAGGCCATCTGGAGTTTCAGTCCGCTCTTCGATCTCAGCATCTACCGCTGGTTCCGCCGCACCATCGCCAAGAGCTTCATCGACTGGCAGACCTCGTTCTTCTGCATGATTCTCGGCCTGGAGTTTCTGCGCCTGCAGACCAAGGCCCTCTTTCCGAATCACACCTGGGCGCTCAGCTCGCCCAGTTGGATGGTTACCGGTGCGCTCTACATCGCCAGCGTCATGACCGTTGCCATCGGCCTGAAAGTTCTCAACAACACGCGCATTGAAATGAAGCTGGAAGAGCAGGAGCGCCTGCTGCTGCAATCGCGCATGGAAGCTCTGCAAAGCCAGATTAATCCGCACTTCCTCTTCAACACCCTCAACTCTGTCGCCTCGCTCGTGCGCCTCGATCAAGACACCGCGCGCGAGATGATTCTCAAGCTCAGCAAGATTCTGCGCCGCCTGCTCAAGAAAGGTGACAGCTTTGTCGAGCTGCGCGAGGAGTTCGAGTTCATCGACGATTATCTCGACATCGAGGTCATCCGCTTTGGCCACGACAAACTGCGCGTCATCAAGGAGCTCGACCCCGCCAGCATGGAAATCGTCGTGCCGGCCATGCTCTTGCAGCCCATCGTGGAAAACTCCATCAAGCACGGCATCTCGCCAAAGATTACCGGCGGCACCATCACTCTGCGCAGCCGCGTCAGCAACGGCCTTCTTGTAGTGGAAGTGGAAGATGATGGCGTGGGCATCGTCGAGCCCGGTTCGGAGGCCAGTGAATGGAGCACGCCGCAGCCAGGCACCGGCATCGGCATGGCCAACGTGCGCGAGCGCCTTAACGTGCTGTACAGCGATGCCGCGCGTGTTGAAGTGGAGAGCCGCACCGGCGCCGGAACCATCGTGCGCATCGTGCTGCCCGTGCCGCAATCGGGCAACATGGACGGCATCAACTACGACTTGCGCTCCAACAGTCCGCGATAAAGCGCTTCATACTTGGGAATGATGCGCGTGGTGCAAAAGCGATCCTGCGCCGTGCGCCGCGCCGCTTTGCGCATCGCTTCCAGCTTGGCGTCGTCGCCCAGCACTTCAATTGCCTTGGCCGCCATGCCCTCCACGTCGCCCACCTTGCAGTAGTAGCCGTCCACGCCGTCAGTGATAACCTCCGGCAGCCCGCCCACACCGCTCGCCACGGGAACCACCTCGCAGGCCATGCCTTCCAGCGCCGCCAGTCCAAAGCTCTCCATCTCGCTGGGCAGCAGCAGCAGGTCGGTCAGCGCCAGCTTTTCGTGGATGTTGTCCTGCTTGCCCAGGAAGTGAATTTTGCAGTGGATTCCTTTTTCCCACGCCAGCCGCTCTGCCGCCCTGCGGTCGGGCCCGTCGCCCATCATCAGCAAACGCGCGGGCAACTTCCGATCTGCACCCGGTCGAAGATCTCAATCACGTCGGTCACGCGCTTCACTGGGCGGAAGTTCGATAGATGCACCAGCAGCCGCTCGCCGGGCTGCGCAAACTCCAGCCGCTGCTCCGGTGTGCCGATTCCGCGGTGATACAGATCGCAGTTCACGAAGTTGTGAATCACTTCAATCGGCTTGCTGATGCTGAAGCTATCAATGGTCGAGCGCTTCAGGTTTTCGCTGATGGCCGTCACCGCATCGCTCTGCTCAATGCTGAAGCGCGTGATCGGCAAATACGACGGATCCAGCCCGACTAGTGTGATGTCCGTGCCATGCAGCGTGGTGACGTAGGGCAACCGCCGAGGCGTGCGCACATGATCGCAGGCCAGCATCTGCCGCGCCAGCATCGCACTGACGGAGTGCGGAATCGCGTAGTGCACATGCAGCAGGTCGAGCTCATACAGTTCTGCTACCTCGGCCATGCGCGTCGCCAGCGCCAAATCGTATGGCGGATATTCGAAGAGCGGATACTGGCTGACCTCGACCTCGTGAAAATGAATGTGCGGATGCGCTTCGGTGAGCCGTATCGGCTGCGAGTAGGAGATGAAGTGCACGTCGTGGCCGCGATTGGCCAACTCAATGCCAAGCTCCGTGGCCACCACTCCGCTGCCGCCGTAGGTTGGATAACAGGTGATGCCGATTCTCATGACTCTCCGCCGCGCCGTACATGCGCCATCGGGTTAGATGCTGATTCTGCCGCCAGGGTGCTGTTGATGTGTGAAAGAGTTTGTAAATTGCGTTGAGATTAACGCTGCGTCTTCAACTCGTAAAAGCCCATCAGCTCTATCGCGTACTCATTTCGCAGCGCCGCTGGCGTCAGCGATTGCAAGGCTGCGCGCTCCGTCTCGCGCGACTCACGCAACTTCGTGCGCACCCGGCTCAACTCCGCATCGTTGTATCCAGGATGGCAGACCAGCTCAAACGTACCTTCCGGCATCCGCTCCAGCAGCGCGCGCAAACGATCTTCATTCAACACGCCGGTTGCCGCCACGCCCAGGCTGCCATCGGTTGTTGCCAGTCCAGCTTCACGCACTAAACTCATCCACTTGCCGCGAAAAGCCGCGCGCAGCAACGTCGTTTCAACTTTGCGTACGAACAGTGTGCTATTGTGCAGAGCCTCGCTCATCGGGACAACTGCCGCCGGCTCAAATGGATTGCGCACCGCCGCGATGCCCGCTGTTTTCGCGGCCTTCAGCAGTGGGCACAGTATGCGCGGAAACATATGCGTGTGCTTGTGCGCGTCAAAGTGTGTCAGCCGAATTCCGTGCTGCTGCAGGCGAATGAACTGCGCCGTGGCTTCGGCCTCCACTTCCTCAGGCCGGAATTTTCCTTGCGCCTGCGCCCTAAGTATTTCGGTTGCCGTGTGATAGAAGCGATCCGTGCCGGGCGCCAGCAGCGAGCGCACTTCGCGTGGAGGCAGCAGCGGTTCGCCATCCACCAGCACCACGTGGCAACCCACGCCAAGCGTCGGCAGGGAAGAGGCAAGTTGCACGGCCTCAGCCAGTTGCGCGCCGGTAGCCATCAGCGTGGTGCTGCTGACGATGCCGCGCTGATGACACTCCACGATGGCGCGATTGACGCCCGTGGTGAGTCCAAAGTCGTCGGCGTTGACGATGAGCCGCCTCATGCAGAAGAGTGTAGCAGGCGGCAAGCGGCGTGGAATGAGCTACATGTGGGAGAGGGAATTGCGGTGTGGAATTTCCACAAAGTCGTTTGACCTAATTCGGTTGCGGCCCATATACTGAATCTGCTGCTCGGTTCCATCGGGGCCGCCCCGTAGCCGCTGTGACGTGCGGTGAGAGGGAGCAACGTAAGGGCGGTTAGCTCAGTTGGTTAGAGCGCCTGCCTTACAAGCAGGATGTCGGGGGTTCGAGTCCCTCACTGCCCACCAATTTCCTGGTTCGCCACCGGCGGAACGGAAGCAGCATCAGGCTAAGTCCTGATTACCGCGTAAGATACGCGGGGTCGTAGTTCAGTTGGTTAGAACGCCGCCCTGTCACGGCGGAGGCCGCGAGTTCGAGTCTCGTCGACCCCGCCATTAAGTTCAACTGGCTTAATGGCTTAGAAGGCTCCTTCGGGAGCCTTTTCTAGTTTTAGGTGGTCGCGGTTTTCCTGTTTTTTCAATTACACAATTTGTGCGGTGATTATGACGCCAACCCCATGAGCGCAAATGAGTTGGAGGTTTTCATCTGCTGTGAAACGCGATTTGCGCGCGCGGCGGGTTGTGCGCGTTTTCTGCGCGTGGAGGAGATGTCCAGGTTGCCGTGGAGGGTGCGTTTTGCGTGCAAAAGTGGTGAAATTTGCATGAAAGCCTGTCGTGGGCGACAGGCTTTGGAAGGGATTTGCGCGGGCAGGAGGTTATTTGGCTCCGATAGCGGGAAAACCTGCGCGGAAAACAGGAAAAATCTGAAATCGGCGCGAATAAGGGGGCAGAGAGGAGAATCTCTCACAAAACCAGTGATTGGTGCAGGGTTTGGAGGGAAATGACACAAAATCTTGAGTTGCCGCAGGTGACCTTGGGTGGCATTGGCATAACAGAATTTATAGGGGTCCTTCGAATCCGCTGCGCTTCGCTCAGGATGACACTTCGAACAAGATCAACTGCAAGCAGGATCAAGAGCAACGGCGACGGCCTTCGAAGTGGAGGGGAACTGATTCCCACCTTAGCCGCAACTGCGGCGGCGAAGGTGGGGCACCCGACTGCTCTCACGATGACAGTTCAAAAAGATCAAATTCATGTCCTCCACACAAGCCAACAGAGGGCTTGTA
>CAINND010000091.1 GCA_903851035.1 uncultured Acidobacteriota bacterium
CGCATCAAGGTGGACCCCAACAGCTTCCCCGCGGGATTCAGCGCGGATCTCATTCCGTTTTATTCGCAGCCGGTGCGCGTCGGCATGCCCAGCTTCATCGTCGTGCGCGACACGCGCGATAACCCGCTGGAGTCCACCAAGGGCACCTACAACACGATCGAACTTGGCGCAGCCAGCGGATACTTCGGGTCGGAGGCTAACTTCGGACGCATCCTCGGCCAGAACGCCAGCTACTACAAGCTGGGACGCAACTGGGTGCTGGCGCGCTCGGTGCGCATCGGCGTGGAGATGCCTTACGGCACGCCCTGTTCGGCTGCCTCCGCCATCGGTGGTACATGCCCCACGGAGGTACAGGCCAGCGGTTACGTCCCCCTGCCCGAGCGATTCTTTGTCGGCGGATCGAATTCGCACCGCGGCTTCTCCATCAACCAGGCAGGCCCGCGCGATGCCGACTCCGGCGCGCCGCTGGGCGGCAACGCCATGTTCGTGAACAACATTGAGCTGCGCCTGCCCCCGTTACCGTTGCCTATGGTGCATGGCAACCTGAGCTTCGTGCTCTTCCATGACATTGGCAACGCCTTCAGTACGGCCAACCAGATGTGGAAGAACCTCGACCGATTTAGCCAGCGCAACCAGGCAAGCTGCCGCGACCTGAGCCTGACGGCAACCTGCGACTTCAGCTACATGTCCCAGGCCGTTGGACTGGGCGTGCGCTACCACACGCCCATCGGCCCGGTGCGCGTGGACTTCGGCTACAACCTGAATCCGCCGGTCTTTCCGGTCAAGGATCCATGCTCGGGAGTCACCGGAACTTGCACGGCCGTGCCCAACGTGGAGCAGGTGCGCCATTTCAACTTCTACTTCAGCCTGGGGCAAACCTTTTGAGGAGCATGGGGATGATGACCGTCATGAGGAGAACCCGATGCGCACTGGCAATGTTCATGCTGCTGGCTGTATCCGCGGGCGCGCAGGTGATTGATCGCAGCATCGCCGTGGTCAATCACAAGCTGGTCACATGGAGTGAACTTGACGCCGAGATGCGCTTTGAGGCCCTGGAAAACCATCGTCCGCTTGCCGCTCTCACCGAGGCCGACCGCCATGCCGCCTTCGACCGCCTGTTACAGGAGCGCATTCTGCGCGAACAGATGCAGGGCGTTGCACCGGCCTCTGGCAGTGAGATCGCCGCACTGCTGACCGAAATTCGCACCAACTGGAGCGCCACGCAGGACGACGCCGCATGGGGAAAGGTGCTTACACGCTACGGGTTAACCGTGGACGATGTGCGGCAGAAGATTGCCACACAGATCGAGGTCATGCGATTCATCGAAGAGCGCATGCGTCCCCTGGCGCGGGTAAGCCGCAAAGAGGTAGAGGACTACTACACCCTGACACTGGCGCCGCAGGTGGCGGCCAAGGGCGGCAAACTGGAAACCTATGAGGAACTGGCTCCGAAGATTCGCGAACTGCTGACGGAACAAAAGATGAGCGACGAGACCGAGAAGTGGCTCAAGCAGTTGCGCGCGCAGGCCAGCGTGCAGGTGCTTTGGGAGGCCGTGCGTGAGCCGCAGCCCACAGCCGATATTCACGCACCAGCCAGTGCCAGTCCGTGAGCACAGAAAAGTAATCAGGAAGACGCGGCAATTCAGCGTTGAGTAAGAAAGCATGAGCACGAGAGCATGAGCGAAGAGCGCGACGAACAACAATCCGGCGGCAAGATTGAGGCGCAATCCATGGCCCGGCCGCGGCGTGGAAGAGCTCTGCGCTGGCTGTTGCTTGTACTCTGCGTGCTGGCGCTGGCCCTGGTTGGCGCCGTCCGTTACATCCAGGGCGATGACTTCCATGAGCGTGTGCGCCGCTGGCAGATCAACACCATGCAGCGCGCCACCGGTGCTAGTGTCGAACTGCAATCAGTGGGCTGGAATCTTTTTAGAGGTGAGTATCGGCTCAACGGGCTGACCCTGCATGGCCGTGAGGCCGTCGGCGACCAACCGCTGTTGCAGGTACGCGAGCTTCGCCTGCGCCTGCGCTGGAACTTTCTTTTAGGCCGCGGCGTTCGGCTGCGCGAACTGAACATAACCGAGCCGCGCGCACGCGTGGTCGTCAACCGCGACGGCAGCACCAACCTGCCGGAGCCTGCGCGCGCAAGGCCCACGCCGACGCCCGAGGAACTGATGCGGCTGGTGGTGGATCGCGCATCGGTTACAGATGGGCTGCTGGTGTGGAATGATCGCCCGCTGCGCATGGAGGGCCGCGCCGAGGGGCTGCGCCTGGCATTGCGCTACATTTCGGCCGATCATCATTACGATGGCGAAGCCGGGGTGAACGGCATTCGGCTTGCGCCGCAGAACGTGGAACCCTTCACGCTCGGCGCCGATGCCAGCTTCCATCTCTATCGCGATCATGTTGATGTGCCGCACCTGCGCCTCAGCGAGGGCCACTCCTATGTGGAAGCCAGTGGCGCCATTGCCACGCTGGCCTCGCCGGTGGCGCAGTTTGCTTATCGCGCCACGGCAGACCTCGGAGAGCTGGGGCGTTTGTTGCGCGTGCCCGAACTGCGCGCGGGTGCCGTTGGCCTGAACGGAGAAGGCGTGTGGCGCAGCCGTGGCGGAGAGTGGGCCATTGTGGGGCACGCACAGGGCACCGGCATGGAGTGGCATGATCCCATCATGCAGTTGCAGCGGGTAAGTGGCGGGTTGGATTTCTCTCTCGACCGTGAGCGCTTCAACATTCCTGCTTTCTTCGCCACCGCGCTGGGCGGTACCGTGCATGGCAAACTGATGGCCTCCGGACCGGAGTCCCGCCGCCAGGATGGCCGCATCAACATTGAAGTAAGCGGTCTGGAGCTTACGGATGTACTTGCTGCATTTTCCGAGCCGGAACTGCCGCTAAGCCGTCTCTCGCTGGGTGGCGCGGTCGGCGGCGGCCTGGAGATTCACTGGGCCGATGGATTTCAGCATGCGCTGATGGATGGCAACGTCAAGGTTCGGCCTGTCCCGCGCGCCGGCGAGTTGCCGGTTGCGGCCGCGGTGCGCGCCACCGTGGATTTTCATGGCCAGTCGGCGCAGTTCCATGAAGCCGAGGCCACCACCGCCGCCTCGAAGGTCAACGTGAGTGGCCGCCTTAGTTTGAACTCCGATCTTAGGATTGCCCTCAACAGCGATGCCTTTGCCGAACTCGCTCCGCTGGTGGCCGCCTGGCGCGGCAGCCGCGCCCAGGCCATGCCCATGGAGTTTCACGGCCCGGCGCAGTTCGAGGGAACGGTGCGCGGACGGCTAATGAATCCCACGCTCAGCGGCTACCTTGAGCTACGCGACTTCACAACACTGGTGCACGCCCGCGATGCGGCTCCGAGCGGAGAAGTTCCCTTACACGGCACGCGCCTGTTGCGCAATCATTGGGACATGCTGGCGGGCGACGTCGAGTACTCACCCACCCTGGAGTCGCTGCACAATGCGGAGCTTCGCCACGGCGGCGCGCGCTTCCATGTGGATGTTACGGTGCCATTGGTGGACGGCAGTTACGATGGCGCGCTACCCTTTGCAGCGCATGTCCGCGCGGAAAACGCCGATGCCGCGGAGATTGAATCCATCGCAGGCTGGGACTATCCCATCACCGGCCTGGTTAGCGGAGAGGTGCAGGTGGGCGGAACCGAGGGGCATCTCACCGGCAACGGTCGCGTGGCCGTGCGCAACGGCTCCGCCTGGGGACAGGCCGTCCACTTTGCCACCGCCGATGTGCGCTTCACCGAGGATCAGGCGCAGCTGCTAAATATTCTTGTGCGCAGTGAGGCGATGCAACTCAAAGGCGATGCCTCCATGAACGTGGAGACCAGCCAGTTCGCCTTTCATCTCATCGGCTCGGAGGTTCGCCTCGATCAGTTGCACGCCCTGCAAGGCGGACGTCTGCAACTGGCCGGGCAGGCAGCCTTTGACGCCACGGGCAGCGGCACGCCGTCTGCGCCGGTCGTCAACGGACGTCTGCGCCTGCACAACCTCGCGCTCAACGGCCATCCCCTCGGCGACCTGAACGTGGAGGCAGTCACCCACGGTTCGGAGATGGTGGTGGCCGTCCGCTCCGATACACGCCTCGGTGACTTCCGTGCAGATGGGCAGATTCATCTGCGCGATCAGATGCCGATGCACTTTACGGCCGATGCCATCAGCAGCAACCTCAATCCATTGCTGGAGGCGCTGCTGCCTGCGCGCTACAGCGCGCCGAGCGAGTTGAAATTACACGCCGAGATCAGCGGCGAAGCGCGCCACGCCCGCGACCTTACCGCCGAGGTAACGGCCGAGCGCTGGTCCACGGCGTATGCCGGCATCGGCGTGGCCAACGATGGCCCCATCCGCCTGCGCATGGCCAACGGCATCCTATCGGTCGAGCAGTTCCGCGTGGCCGGTGAGCAGGGCACGCGCTTCCTGCAGGTGAGCGGACGAGTCGAACTCACCGGCCGCCGCCGCATGGACGTACGCGCCACCGGCAATCTCAACCTCAAGCTGCTGGAGTCGGCCGATCCCGGACTGACGTCCTCCGGCGTAGCCGATCTTAATCTTGCCATCGGCGGCACCATGGAGCGCCCGTTGTTGAGCGGCCGCCTTGAGGTGCGCAACGGCTCCATCGCCTACATTGATTTTCCCAACGGTCTCAGCGATGTGACGGGTACACTAGTTTTCAACGAGGACCGCTTGCAGGTGCAGCAGCTCACGGCGCGCACCGGTGGAGCGCAGTTGCAGTGCGGCGGCTTCCTCACGTTTTCGCCGGCACAGGGCATCGGCCTCAATCTCTCCGCCAGCGGACACGACATCCGCCTGCGCTATCCGGAAGGCCTCAGTTCCACGGCCGACGCCACGCTTGCCCTCACCGGCACCATGCGCAACGCGCTGCTCAGCGGCAACGTCACCATCACGCGCATCGGGCTCAATCCGCAGTTTGACTTTGCCAGCTACCTGATGCGCCCAATGGTTTTTCCCACCGCGCAGCAGATTGATTCGCCGCTCAACGCCGTGCATCTGGACGTGCGTGTCGCCTCCACGCCTGAACTACAGGTGCAGACGACGCTGGCTCGCCTGAGCGGCAATGTAGACCTGCGATTGCGCGGCACCGCTGCCCGCCCCGTGGCGCTTGGGCGTGTGAATCTGCTGGAGGGGCAGATTTACTTCAACGCCACCAAGTACCGGTTGGAGCGCGGCGACGTCACGCTGACCAACCCGGTGCGCATCGAGCCCACTCTCGATGTCGAGCTCACGGCCCGCGTGCGCGACTACGACATCACGCTTGGACTGCACGGCCCGCTCGACCACCTGACGCCCAGCTATCGCTCCGATCCACCGCTCTCCAGCAATGACATCATCAGCCTGCTTGCCCTGGGCCGCACCACTGAAGAGAGCGCCAACCCGGCCATGCTGGGCAGCGCGCAGTATTCCCCCACGGTCAGCGAGAGTGCCAGCACGGCGCTTATCGGCCAGGCGCTCAACGCCACGGTCAGCAGCCGCGTGCAAAAGCTCTTTGGCGTCAGCCGCATCAAGATTGATCCCAACGTGGGCAGCTCGGTGAACGCCGGGCTGGCCAGGGTCACCGTGGAGCAGCAGGTCAGCAACAAGCTCACGCTCACCTACATCACCAACCTCAGCCAGTCGGCGCAGCAGATTATTCAGTTCGAGTACAACCTGGACAAGGACCTCTCGCTGGTCGGCATCCGCGACCAGAACGGAGTCCTCTCCGTTGACCTGCTCATCCGCAAGCGCCACAAGTAGCCGCCGTCATTGAGAAGGCCGCCCCCTTTCAGGAGCGGCCCTACTAGCTCTGCGCCCTGCGATGAGCTACTGCACCCATCGTCCCCGGCCCAACGCCAACTCCGGCTCCTCGAAGTTGTGATCCTCCGTGGCGATTGCTCCCGTGTGTGCGGAAGAGTGCGCGTTGGCGCCCAGTTCAAAGCGCTCCACCAGGTTGTGCAGGCCGTGGGTCAGGGCGCTCAGATCCTCGCAGGCTTTGGCCGCCTGCTGTGTGCCAATGGTTGAGCTCTCCACCAGCCGGGAGATCTCTTCCATGCGGTTCTTCACTTCTTCGGTAGTGCTGGATTGTTCGGTGGCCGCCGTCGCGATCGTGGTGATCATGTCGCCCACCTCCTGCGATTTGCGAATGATATGCTGCAGCGCGTCGCCCGCCTCGTGAGTGGCCGTCACGCCCTCGCGCACCTGCCGCGTGCCGGCGTCCATGGCCTCCACCGCGGAGTGCGTCTCCGCCTGGATGGCCTCGATCATGCGCGCGATCTCCTTGGTGGCGGTTGTGGTGCGCTCGGCCAGCTTGCGGACCTCGTCGGCCACCACGGCGAAACCGCGGCCCTGTTCGCCTGCCCGTGCTGCTTCAATGGCGGCGTTCAGGGCCAGCAGGTTGGTCTGGTCGGCGATCTCGTCAATCACGCCGGCGATGCGGCCAATCTCATTGGAGCGCTTGCCGAGCTCATCAATCTGCTTGCTGGTGCTGCCAACGGCGTCGTTGATGACGTTCATGGTGCGCAGGGTCTTCTCCACAATGGTGCCACCCTGCGTGGCCATGCCTGCACTCTCGCGTGCCACCTGCGCGGCTCGGTTGCTGTTGTCACTTACTTCCACCACGGTGGTCGTCATCTGGTGCATGGCCGTGGCCACCTGCGCCACCTGGGAGCGTTGCGTCTCCGCTGCCTGGCTCTGCTCGGCCGCCGTTGCGGAAAGCTCCTCGCTGGCCGCCGCCACACTCTCCGCCGTGCTGGCAATCTGGTGAACCACGGCGCGCAGGTTGTTCTTCATCTTGTTCAGCGCAGCACTGGCCTCGCCCAGTTCATCCTCGCTCTCCACTAGAAGGTCGGGCACCGCAAGATTATTGTCAGCGATCGAGTTGGCCAACTCCACGCTCTTGCGCAGTGGCTGTACCACCAGCCGCCGCACTGCCCACCACACGCCCAGCACGCTGGCCGTCAAGGTAAAGAAGTTCAGCAGGATGAGCCACAGCGAGTTGGATCGCGCGTCTGCGGACAGTTGCTCGGTGCTGGCCGTAACCGCAAAGGCGCCGCGCAGGTCGCCCACCTTCATACCCTCCTTGACGTTGCCGAAGACGTCGCGGCTGCCTGCCGGTTCGCCATGGCAGCGCAGGCAATCGCCGCTCAGCCTTACCGGCTGTGCATAGCGCATCACTTCCTTGCCATCCAGCATGGCGCGCTCGCTGAACTCCTTCAGTTCAGGATCCTGGGCGAATTTATCCAGCGCGCGCCGTTCAAATTCATCCGGCTGGTTCTTGGGGTTGCGCGGGCGCAGCGAGGGCGTGCGGAAGCGCATGTGGTTGGCTTCGGCATAGCGTTCGGCCACGCTCCAGGCCACCACTACGGGAGCCTGCTTAATGCTGTTGAACTCATGTGTCGGCACCATGGTGTCCAGGTTGTCGCTGAACCACTCGCGCGTAGCGGAAGCCATGCCCGTGATCTGCCGAACCTTGTCACGGAAGGCCTCTTCCGTCTGCCGGTTGACGCGCTGGCCGGTTATCCAGATGCTCAGCAGCGAGGTGCAAAGCATGACCGCCGCTATGACGCCCATGATCTTGCCAGACAACTTAAAGTTTTGGAACACAGGAAGCTCCTTGCCTTTGGCGCCGCCGCCATGGCAGGCAGGGGCGTGAAAACGAACGCGGATGAAATTTCATCTGCGCCTCTTCAATGGGTGCTATCGGCCTCCGGAGTTAGAAACTTCAGTGTCATGTCTGGAATAAGGTTGGGAAGAACGGTGAGTACTAAGCGCAGTGGCAGAACACACTGCGGCATTAGCACCAGCGCTTCGGAGGCTGCAATCCACGGAGGGATTCATGCGTACATCGAGGTGAGGTATCGATGTGTCGCACTGAGCCGATTTGACCAACATTCACTCGCAGGAGAGCGGATAGTTTGCATGGGGCTGTTGATACGCCGGTGATATCGCACACTGCAGTGCATTGAACAGCCAACACTGTCAGGAATACAAGGCAGGCATCTTTGAAAAGGCGGGTTCCATGAAACGCAAAAGAAATGAGCATAGCGAACGCATAGTAAGTCTGGATGAAGTGTTGCCCGGCACGAAACTGGAAAATCTGGATGACGCAGGTCAATCCGGCGACACGCAGGGATTGTCAGAGTCCGACGATGTTGCCAATGAGACCGTAAAAGAGCTGGTCGAAGATGATCAGCCGTATGAGGCCGGCGTTATCGAAGGAGTAGAGGTGGCAGGTGCGCATCCGGAGCGTCCAGTGCAGAGCCATGAAGACCGGCGGCCAGCGCACGAAAGCGAACTCCCAGCCGCGCCCGACTGGAAGTAAGTATTTGATACGGCTTTCGGTTGTTTAAGATGCATAGCCAGGTATGCCATGCAATTCCCGCTACTAATCGTGCAGTACGACGCTGACCAGCGAGCTGTGTACATGCATTCCGCCACCGTTGTAGTCAATAAGTCCGAGATCGCGAAAACGATTCAGGAAGTAGCTGACTCGCGAACGGGTTGTGCCGATCATCTGGGCCAGGGTCTCCTGGCTCATCTTCGCGATTAGCGGAATGGGCTTCGATTCCTGGCCGAAGTTGGCCATCAGCAGCAGGAGCCGGGCCAGTCGCTTTTCACTGGAATTGAAGAGGTGGTCTACCAGGTCTTCTTCCATACGAATGTTTCGAACCAGCAGGTAGGCCAGAAAGCGCTCTGCAAACTCCGGATCCTTGTGCAGCAATTCCAGCATCTTTTTCTTGTCCACACGGATAATCGTACTATTTATTTCCGCACTGGCTGTGGCCATGCGGAGCGGTTGTCCTGCCAGGCAGCCCTCGCCAAAGAAGCAATCCTGCAACAGAATGGCGACGACGGCTTCTTTGCCGCGCTTGGATACAACAGTGAGCTTTACCTTGCCAGTTTGCAGGTAGAACACAGCATCTGCCTTCTCCCCTTGAGAAAAGATGGAATCGTCAACCTTGTAATCCCTGCTCGTCTTACCGGCGGAGAGTTTCTTGAGCAAGGCGCGCGGGTCAAAGGATGCAATCGGATCGGCCGGCGAAATATTTTTGGCGAGGATGGATTTTGGTGATGAGGGGCGGCGAGGAGACTTGATTGCTACAGCATTCTCCTTATTCTTTCCACGGAGGATGCCAGGGGCTTTGTCTACCATATATCTCCAGCTCGAGGATTTAAGCAGGCTCCATCTCCGGTTGGCGATGGCTACGGCAATGCTGCGCAAATCAACGGCATGATGAGGATGCATCGTCCAGGGCGCGAAAAAATGAGCACAATTGCTCACAACCCGAAATAAATGCCTAGAATCCTGCCCAATATGAAATGTAAGTGTGCGCTCAAATGGTGCAAGTGTGCAATACAGTACAGGCACATGGGATCAGCCCTGTCATCCTTTGGCTGCATACGCGCATTAAGCGCCGTTTGGCGGTAATACATGGCAGCCAGGCGCAAGACAACAGGCAACAACGAGGTAATACCATCATGAAGAACATCAGAATCTCCGGTACATGCGCATTGACGCTGCTACTGGCTATGTCTGCCCCAGTGTGGGCACAGGAAAAACACGAGCAGGAGCAGAGAGAAATACCTGCCAGGCAGGAAGAAAAGCAGGCAAAGCCGGAGAAGTCTGCACGGCCGGAAGCAAAGCCTGCTGCAAGAGCGGAGAAGCCGGCAACGCGGGCTGAGAAGCAGGTTGTAAGACAGGACAAGCCTGCCATGAAGGATGAGAAGCCCGCGAAAGAAACTGAAAAGAATACAAAGCAGACGCAGATGACTCAGCAGGAGATGCAAAGCAAGGACGAAAAAAAGAACAACATGCGCCCTGGGGGACAAGTACGCGGAAACCGCATACCGGATGATCGCTACAGGGCGAAGTTCGGCGAGCAGCACAGATTCCATGTAAGCCAGAACGACTACCGCCAGAATCACCGTTTCAATTACGGCGGATACTCATTCCAGTTCATTGGCTTATGGCCGAGTGACTGGCTCTACACACAGGATGTCTATGTCGTCGAGATTGACGGTGTCTATTACCTGTGCAATCCGAACTATCCCGGCGTGAATATTGAGATCAGCGTGATCTTGTAGATGTAAAAGAAGACGGATGTGTATTCTTCTGTGCATGACTGGCGTGGGCTCGCAACTGGGGCTCACGCCGTTTTTATTCCATGCAGATGGGACAGCCAAACCGGTCAAGGCAATCTTCGTGGCCGGAATTGACATGGAACGTTGTGCAGTTTTGACCAGTAGTGGACATCAGAAAAGTTTATACACATGATGCGTGTGATATCAGGTTGAAAGAGGAGTGTATATGCTGGGAACAATACTGATCGTGCTACTGATTCTGGCGCTTATTGGCGCGCTGCCAAATTGGCCACATAGCAGGGAATGGGGCTACTACCCAACTGGCGGCATCGGCTTGATATTGCTGATTGTCCTGATCCTGGTGCTGCTAGGCCGGATATAAGATGCGCAACAGGACGATATCCTGCGGCACCATGCGTAAGCACTGGTGCCGCAGTGTGCATTGCGTGGTTACGGTCGCGCTGATCATGTTGCTATGCGGCGCGCAGGCCGCGGCATATTCAGTATTGACACACGAAGAAATTGTGGACTTGCTGTGGACCAGTGAGATCAGGCAGATGCTGCTGAATCGGTATCCGGATCTCACGGAAGACCAGCTTACTCAGGCTCATGCCTATGCCTATGGCGGCGCCGTCATTCAGGATCTCGGTTACTATCCATTTGGCAGCCGTGAGTTCAGCAACCTTGTGCATTATGTGCGGAGTGGTGATTTTGTCCGCGAGCTGCTGATCGAGAGCAGCGACGCGAATGAGTACGCCTTCGCACTTGGGGCACTGTCACACTACGCCGCCGATGTCACAGGGCATCCAGCCGTGAATCAGGCTGTCGCCATTGAGTATCCGAAGTTGCAGGCAAAGTATGGGAAGTCTGTCCGGTATGCGCAGGACAAAACCGCGCACCTCAAAACCGAGTTCGGCTTCGACACCCTGCAGGTATCACGGAATCGCTATGCTTCACAGCAATATCATGACTTCATAGGATTTCAGGTATCAAAGCCCCTGTTGGAAAGAGTATTCCCCGCGGTGTACGGACTTGAGTTGAAAGACGTGCTCACGCACGAGGATCTTGCGGTTGGCTCCTATCGATATGCGGTCAGTCATCTCATCCCTCATATGACCGAGGTAGCGCTACAGACCCACAAAAAAGATATGCTTCACGAGACGCCGGACCTGGCGAAACGAAAATTTCTGTATCGCTTGTCGCGTTCCGGCTACGAAAAAGAGTGGGGCAAGGATTATGTGAAACCAGGTGTTGGAACGCGGGTACTCTCTTCGCTGCTGCGATATGTACCGAAATACGGCCCATTCAAGGGGCTGGACTTCAAGAGCCCCACACCGCAGACGGAAGACCTTTACATAAAAAGCATCAATGCCACGGTGGATCAGTATCGCAACTATCTAGTACAGGAAAAAACAGGAAAGCTGCAGCTCCGGAATCTTGATCTTGATACCGGCAATGCGACTGTGGCTGGGGAGTACTCGTTGGCGGATGATACCTACGCGGAACTGCTGGTCAAGTTATCGGGAAGAGAGATCGCAGAGGCTCCGCTGGAACTGCGCACCAATATTCTGCAATATTATGGCAATCTCAAAACGCCGGCACTCACCAGGAAGACACAACGGAAATGGATGTTGTTGCAGGATGCGTTGAAACAATTAAAGTCGACAGAACCGACTATGCAGCCAGTGGCAATCATCACACCATAGCTCGGACAAAGAAAACCCAGTCATTCCTTGCGTAGGACCATCAGTGCGAATGCCCGCATTGAACCTGATCATTCGCTGCGTTCTCACGCAACAGAGAAGCGACTTTTGCCTGTATCTCAGGGGGCAGACTTCGGTAGGCGCGCTTCAGCTCTGACAGAAGAGATTTGGCGGATTCAACGTCATGGTGCATGGGGCACTCCTTTCAACATCATTCACAGACAGCTCGGATTATCCAGAATCAGCATTGTTGAAGCTGTTCAAGAATGAACAGTTGAAATTGCACGGTTGACATGAGCATTTTTGACCAGCCGTGATATGCCGGCAGGCGCAAGCTGTATCTGGAGGCAAACAATGTCACAGACACTTGCTGAAAAAGTTGGAGATCACATTGCGGAATCAGTCCGAGAGGCTACCCGCGCAACCAATGAAGTCACGGATGCAGTCGCTGATGGATTGCACGCGGCCAGGTGCACGGCAAAACAAGGCTATGAAAAGGTAGGAAAATGCGTGGATGAGTCAGCCCACCGCATTCAGCAAAACCCTTTGTTTGCAGTCGTTGCCAGCATGGCCGCGGGCGTGGCAATCGGAGTGGTGGCAGGTTTGTCGTTACGCCGAAAGTAGTTCTCAGTGTGGGCGGAAATGAAAGAGCCAGAGTTATTTAATCGTCTGGCTCTTGCCGTCAGTTCAGCGGCCATCTCATCCAGCATGCAACAAATAAAGCCAAAAGTTCATGGGAGTGTCATCCCTCCCAGCGTATACTTGGCTCACCCAGGGGACATTCATTAAGCCTGTTGGAGGCTTCCCATGGCTACAAAACTGCCAATTTCGGTTCATCCCGCCAAAAAGCCAGACACCCTTTCAAGCAAAAGAAAGACGAAGAAGTCTGCCGACAAGGCAAATAATGCTTTGCGCGATGTTGACGTTGTGCCATCTGCGCACGCAGTAAAGGCCGATGCGTTTTATGCAGACATCGACGGATTGCACCCGAGTGTTGTTCTCACAAAAATATCCAAGGGAAAAACCAGCCATGAATACGCGGTCGATGAAAGCATCTATGCCCAGGGCGATCCGGCGGATGCCGTGTACTACATCGAACAAGGCAAAGTGAAGCTGGCGGTTGTTTCCTCGGCGGGAAAAGAGGCCATTGTCGCCATCCTGCCGGAAGCCAACTTCTTTGGCGAAGGCAGCCTGGCCGGACAGCCGCTCCGGATGGGAACGGCAAGCGCGGCCGAGCGCAGCAGGATTACCCGTGTATCAAAGCAGGCAATGATTCAGTTGCTGCATGATGAGCGCGAGTTTGCCGAACGCTTTCTTGCACACATGCTTGCCCGCAACATACGCATGGAGGAAGATCTGGTAGACCATCTTTTCAACTCCAGTGAAAAGCGCCTGGCCCGGCTTCTTCTGCTGATGGCCAACTTTGGCCAGGAGTCCAAGCCCATTCCACTGATTGCCAAGATGAGCCAGGAGTGCCTTGCTGAAATGATCGGCACTACGCGCTCCAGAGTCAGCTTCTTTATGAATCGCTTCCGGAAACTGGGCTTTATCGAGTACAACGAAGGCGGGATGCACGTCCACAGCTCGCTGGTCAGCGTCGTGTTACACGATTAGTGGCGTGTTTGCTCTGTGTAACGCAGATCGTTCTGCAGAGCGTTATTCATTAAAGAGGAAGGTTTGCAGTGCCTTATGCACATGCAACGAACCGTTGTAATCGATATATCCCTTGGCGCGAAACCTGTTCATGAAGAAACTGACCCTGGAGCGCGTGGTGCCCACCATCTCGGCCAATGTCTCCTGGTCAATTTTTGGAATGCCCACTTCCAATGTTGTTTGCCGGCCAAAATCGGACAGGATCAGCAATAGTCTGGCCAGGCGTTGTTCACTGGAATTGCAGACCTGATCCACAAGGTCTTCTTCGATTCGTCCAATGCGAAACAGGAGGTGCGAAGTAAACAGCTTTGCAAAGGCCGGCTCGCGCTTCAAAATGCGGACGATGTCCATTCTGCTCACTCGAAAGAGAGTCGAGTCCCGTATCGCCGTGGCGCTGGAGGATCGGAGTGCCTGGCTCGTGATACAGCTCTCGCCAAAGAAGTCGCCGCAACGCAGAATGGCGATCACAGCCTTCTTACCGCTTTCAGAGACGACGGTCAGTTTTGCGTTGCCGCTCTGAATGTAATAAACGGCATCCGCCTTGTCGCCTTGCCGAAAAATCGACTGGCCGCTCCTGTACTGATGTGTGGTCGAGTGGGCAGCAATACTCTTGTGTGAGCCCAAATAATTAAATGCAACAGAATCTTTGTCGGCCACGGTCAACTCCTGGGGCAAAGGTGCATACGTATCAGGCTACGCGGAACCAAACCCGCAGAATGGTCAAATCGGCTCACATTGTGATTTTGATGCGAACCCGATGCGCTGTGTTCTCTATCACTTGGCGTCAGGAATTCCGCACCGCGTAGCCACTGTATCAGCCTGTGGCAATGGTTGGCGAACTGTGCCGCATTGCTCAGCCTGGAGTTCGCGCAGGTGCAACACTTCTATTGCGGGCCCAGCATATATTTTGGGGTAAATCCACGCGACTGTAATTGCTGCATATGCGAGCGTCGCACGCGAATTGTTTCACCAATCGAAAATAGCGGGGAGAACAATGAACGACAGAAACTCAGTTGTAGCCATCTACGAGACACATGATGAGGCCGAACAAGCCGTGAAGAGCCTGCAACAGGCAGGCATTGACATGAAGAGTATGTCCATCGCCGGCAAGGGCCAGCATACCGATGAGCATGTGATGGGCTACTACAACACCGGTGATCGCATGAAGATGTGGGGCAAGGTTGGAGCGTTCTGGGGCGGGCTCTGGGGCCTGCTGTTCGGCTCTGCGCTGTTTGTCATTCCTGGCGTTGGACCAGTGCTTGTGGCCGGGCCGTTGGTGGCCTGGATCGTAGCCGGGCTGGAGGGCGCCGTGGTCATTGGCGGCATTAGCGCCATTGGCGGCGGGCTGGCCAGTATCGGCATTCCCAGGGACAGCATTGTTGCCTATGAAGAAGCAGTGAAGACAGACAAGTATCTGCTGCTGGTTCATGGTTCGGCCGAGGCGGTGGCCAAGGCCAAGCATGTAATCGATGGAACTAAACGCAGCTTCTGCGCCGTGCATGGCGCTGCGTTGCTAGCCAGTGAATGTAAGTAAGAATTGAGGCCAAGATCATGCCGCAGAGTCCACACACGCGAATCGCAGAATTGCACAACCTGGCAGCACATGCACATGCGGCTGCCAGCGCCGCCCATGGCAAGGGTGACCACATGTCAGCGCATGAACTAAGCAGGAAGGCATTAGAGCATTCCATGAATGCTTTTGGGCTATCAGAAAAGCTGGCTTCTGAAACGGTCAAAGCCCCAAAAACACGCACATAGGTCCTCGTCCGCAGTTTGTAATATCAGCAGCAAATGACAGAAAGGCGCCGACTTCACAGCCGGCTTCTTTTCTTATTATTTAGCTTCCGCATCCGGCGCGTATTGCTTGTGATAGGTTCGTCGATCAACATTGCAACATCTGCAAGATGAATGCCCCATAGGTGTGCATTCTAGCTCAGACGCCGCCGATGCCTGACGCTATGCTTCGAAGTACCTCAACGCGCCGCTCATGCGATGGACGCATAGATGCCGTGCAGGGGTAGAAAACTAGAGGCCTCACCTTGAAGAAGATCATTTTGTTTGTGGCGTTGATGAGCCTGACCAGTCTTGGTTGGGCGGAGTCGCACCGTGAAAAGTCCGCCGAGCGTCTGGACAATGCAGCGCGAGTTCTACACGAAATCATGAACACGCCGGATCGCGGAATTCCTGAAGAAGTCCTGCAGCATGCCAAGTGCGTGGCAGTTGTGCCGCACATGCTCAAGGGCGGCTTCGTGTTTGGCGCGGAGAACGGCCGTGGCGTGGCGACGTGCCGCACCAGCAAAGGCTGGAGCGCTCCTGCTTTCTTTGCCATCACCGGCGGTAGCTGGGGATTGCAGATCGGCATCGAAGGCATCGACCTGGTCATGATCATCCAGGACGAGCGCGGCATGCAGCGCTTGCTGCAGAGCAAGTTTGAGCTGGGCGCCGATGCTTCGGCCGCAGCGGGTCCCGTGGGACGCCATGCGTCCGCCGATACTGACTGGATGCTGAATACGGAGATTCTTACCTATTCGCGTGCCAAGGGCGCGTTTGCCGGCCTTACCCTGAACGGCGCGTCGATTCGCCGTGATGAAGAATCCATGGATGCCATCTACGGAAGAGATGTTTCGACCCGCGCAGTACTGCACGGCGAAGTGGCTCCCACGCCCGCCTCGGAGCGCTTCCTAAACGAAGTAAGGAATGCAAAACGTCAGGCCATTGCAAACAATTAACAAGTCACGGTAACTGTTGTGTGCCCGGGAGTGGAAACGCGATCCCGGGCGCACAACAAACATGCGAGGACATGAAATGCTCTGGACTATCTTTGTTGTCATCCTGATTCTCTGGTTACTCGGGTTCAGTCTCCACGTTGCGGGTGGCCTGATCCATCTGCTGCTGGTGGTGGCGCTGATCGTCCTGATCATCAACCTGTCAACGCGGCGCAACTGAGGGGATATTTCTCTCGGTGGTCAACATTACACAGCATCATCCTGGCAGACGAGCCACACTGGCAGGCGATCACACTCTCCACGGTGGAGAAGCAGCCGGGCTATCCGGAGGCAGAACTCTTCTGTACCGATACGCTAGAGTTCCCAAAACCTACCCACCGCCGTGCGGACATCTCGGAGAATCAATGGAGAGAACCAAATGAAACTGTTTAGAGCAGCAGCCACCGCCATCTCCCTTATCGCGCTGTTCGCGCTCGCCACGCCGGCTGTAATGGCAGACGACTATAACCGGGAGACCATCGTCACCATCAACGGACCGATTGAAGTCCCCGGAGTGGGCGAACACATCCTTCCAGCGGGCACCTACGTCTTCAAGATCCTCGATTCAAAGTCAGATCGCCACATCGTGCAGATCTTCAGCGAGGATAAGACGCATCTATACACGACGATCATTGCTATACCGAATTATCGCCTGAAGACGACGAACAAGACCGTGATCACGTTCAGCGAGCGTCCTGCTGGCGAGCCGGAAGCATTGAGAGCATGGTTCTATCCGGGCCGTGAATGGGGAGAGGAATTTGTGTATCCCCGCTCCAGAGCCATCCTGCTGGCAAAAGAGGCCAATGTGACCGTGTTGACCACGTCTGAGGAAGTTGACTCGGCTCCGATTGAGACTCTTAAAACGGTTCCGGTTGTTGCCGTAGCCCCCACAGGGGATTCAGTCGCGCTGAACCAGGCTGTGGACGTTCCGCCGGCTGAGACAGATGCCGCGCCGGCAACTATTGCAGCGGAAGCGCTGCCGAAAACTGCCAGCCTGATGCCCCTCATCGGGCTACTGGGAGTGTTGGGACTTGCCGGCAGCTTCTTCCTGTCGTTCACTGCCCGGCGCGTTCAGAAGGCAAAACAGTAATTGAGCATCAGGCATTAGTCACACTGGATAGTTGATGGAACGCCGGACGAGACTTAGACAGCGATCGGGTGCTGGTTGCAACGGCCCACTGCTGCGCTCTCGTCCGGCTTCTCCGTGTGTGGATGGGCGCTTCTCGGGCATTACGGTTTGGATCATGGGAATGTTTTGTTATGCACAAATCGCGCTGCTGCTGGCCTGCATTATGTTTGCCCCCGGCAACGCCCTGGCGCTGCCGCAGCAATCAACGGACAACGCCTCCTACACCATCAGCGTGGATGTTGAGCTGGTGGCCCTCCATTTAACCGTTACGGATCACAAGGGCCGCGCGCTCTCTGGACTAGCGCAAGATAGCTTTCATGTCTACGAAGACGGAACACTTCAAAATATCAAATATTTCAGCCAGGAAGATATCCCTGTAACCGTGGGCCTCGTCATCGATAACAGCGGCAGCATGGCACGCAAGCGCGCAGATGTGTTGGCGGCCGCCCTTGCGTTTGCCCGTGCCAGCAATCCCAAAGATGAGATGTTTGTTGTCAACTTCAATGAGAAGGTTTCATTCGCGCTGCCGCCACAGTTGCCATTCACCGATAGCGTTGCACAGTTAGAGGTGGCGCTTGCCAGCTTCAACGCGGTTGGGCAAACGGCCCTGTACGATGCCATGGACGCTGCCCTGGAACATCTATCCCATGGACGAATGGACAAAAAGATACTCATCGTCATCAGTGATGGTGGAGACAATGCCAGCAAGCACACACTCGACTCGGTTTTATTGAAGGCGAAGCACTCCAACGCAATCATCTACAGCATTGGCATCTATGACGAGCAAGATGAAGACCGCAAACCTGGTGTTCTCAAACGATTTGCCGCGGAGACGGGCGGTGAGGTGTTTTTGCCTGCTGAACTTCAGGATGTACTCCCAATCTGCAAAAACATTGCACGCGAGATACGAAGCCAATACACGCTCACATATTTGCCGACCAATAAAAGCCATGACGGAACCTGGCGAGTGATTCAGGTCAGGCCTGCCGTGGGTCGCCACATGTTGATCCGCACGCGCAGCGGGTACTATGCGAATCCTGTTGCCGCCGTGCCAATGCCAAACGGCATCCGCCATGAACTCCGATAACACCCCACGCCAGAATGCAACACGCAGGTGGAGCATTGTCCTATGCGTGCGCGATCTACTGTTTCTAGTTGGGGTAGTTGCGCTCACCTACGTTGGCTACACGTTGTTGGAGGCAAGGCATAGCAGCACAGTGGCGGATCAGGTAATTGCCGCTGCGGGCAAGATCTCTGATGGCAGCAACTTGCCTCAGACACTTGCGCCAGTCCAACGGGGCGATATCATCGGGCGCATGGATATTCCGCGGCTGAAGTTGTCCGTGCCGGTGCTGCAAGGCACAAGCGCCCGCACCCTGCGCCTGGGTGCAGGACACATTGAGGGCACACCTTTGCCTGGTGAGCCAGGCAACAGCGGAGTTGCAGGGCATCGCGATACGTTTTTTCGAAGTCTGAAGGATATCCGTACTGGTGATGAAATTCTGATGCAGGCACCAGGCAAGGTGCTCCATTACACAGTGGACTGGGTGAAGGTGGTCGATCCTGCTGATCTCTCTGTGCTAAATGCTACGGGCACAACATCAACGCTAATACTTGTAACCTGCTATCCATTCTATCTGGTCGGCCCCGCACCACGGAGATATGTGGTGCACGCTCGCCTTCTACTGTGAGTGAAGCGTGTAGCCTGGGCAGCTAGTCGTGAATCTTCTCTTCATCCGCCGCGGCAGACAGCGATGGAATGGGCTTATCCACGGGAGATGTAATTGCCTTGGGTGCGTTCTTATTGGCCGGCATTCGCGTGCCAGTCGGATAGATGACGACGCGCACCGCTCCCCAGTCGTTCCCGGCGGTCGCTCCGGCCTGCTTGCCCACCCCAAGGGTCTTGAGCAAGCGGTCGTCGAATCCAAAATGCTCTACCAGATAATCACGCACGACCATGGCCCTGGCTTCGGAAAGCGCAGTCTCTTTCTGCGCATCCCCCTCGCTGCCCGCTGAGACCACGATTACGGCGAGTCCGAACTGCTCGCTGGTCAAGAACTCACCGCTGTCATGCAAAAACTTTGGATTGGTCAGTTTGGCAGCATCCTTCTTATCAAAGAGCTGCTTTACCTGGTACGTAAACTCCTTGAGGGGCGCATCGGTCGGCAATATGTTGATCTCATTCTTCGCAACATCCCCGGAATCCGCGTAGCCTCTGTTTTTGAAATATCCGCGCAACAGAAAGTTGTGCTTCAGGGCTTCCATGTTTTCCTGGAAGTCTGTGACGCCTGCCTGGGCGTGGAGCATTGTCTCGTGCATGCTCCCTGTTGTCTGCTGCAGGTTGTTGTAGAGCTGCTTGTCGTTGACCAGCGCTCCCACGGTGCCTTCGCCGCGATCAATCTTATCGGTGATTGAGTTCAAGTGTGCCGTTGCCAGCGTTGTGTTCTGAATGGCCTGCTGGCTGCCATCGAGCAGACTGTCGGCCTTTCTGAGTAGATCGGCCATCTCAAGCGGCTGACGGCTGGCCAGCATATCGCCATCCCTCACCTCGGGAGATCCCGCTGAGCCAAAGGAAATTGCCAGATACTGATTGCCCAGCATTCCTTCCGTCTCAATGGTCGCCACCGAGTCTTTCTTTATGATCTCGTGCGTTGATTTCACCAGATCAATCACAACTGTAACCTGCTCGCTCGCGTTATGCGGCAAATCAATACTGTGCACGGTCCCGCTGTGGACTCCACCAACCCGCACCTCTCCACCGACATCCAGACCGGAGACGTTGCTGAACTGGGCCTTCACCTGGTACGTCGAATTGAAGAGATACTGCCTGCTTCCAATGATGAAGATGCCAACCACCAGGATCGCCAGTGTCGCAACGATAAAAACTCCCAACCGCGATGCTCTCGACATAACTACTCCTATGTGTGCTTCAGGAACTCACGAGCGAATGCGTCGTGACTCTCCACAAGCTCCTGGAATGTTCCTTCCACCGCGACTTTGCCCATATCAAGCAGGATGAGCCGGTCTGCGATGGTCTTTGCGCTGTACAGGTCATGAGTTACGACGATGGTGGCCATATGATGTTCGGCCTGTAGTTTAAGAACCAGGTCGTCAATCTCCGATGCGCTGATCGGGTCCAATCCCGCTGTCGGCTCATCGAGCAGAAGTATTTCCGGAGCCAGCGCCAGCGCCCTGGCCAACCCCACACGCTTCTGCATTCCACCTGATATATCAGCCGGCATCTTATTCAGGTGACCCTCCATGCCGACTTCGCTAAGCAATAGTCTTACGCGATCACTCAACTCAGCCACCGGCATGCCGCTGTTATGGTGCGTCAAGGGAAAGGCAACGTTCTGCTCCAGCGTCAACGAATCGTAGAGTGCAGAGTGCTGGAACAGAAATCCCATCTTCTTGCGATACACGCCGAGCTGGTCGAGCGACAGGCCGGCGATGCCATCGCCATTAATACGAACAGCTCCCGAGTCCGGCGATTGCAGTCCAATGATCAGGCGTAGAAGTACACTTTTGCCGCTGCCGCTGCGTCCCAGCACAGCCAGAGTCTCTCCGCGGTTCACCGTAAGGCTCACGCCGTTCAGGACTCTCTGGTCTCCAAATGACTTAAAGACGTTGTCAACCGCAACGACCTGCGTGGAGATGGCGTCATCGGTTTGTGGAATGCTAGCGGTGTAATTCATGGCGGCCATAATCGTTTACGGGAAAAATATGATGATGAGTTTGACCAGCACTACATCGGTCAATATGACAAAGAGGGAAGAGAGGACGACCGAACTGGTTGCGGCCCTGCCCACGCCCTCAGCGCCGCCGCGGGTGCGCATGCCCTGGAAGCAGGCAATCGTGCCGATAATGAGCCCAAAGATGGCCGTCTTGAATGTGGGTGGCAGCAGATCGTTGAAATCCGACCCGCGAAAGCCGCTCGTGTAGAACTGGTGAAAAGAGAGCGGCTCAACCATACTTAAGGCAACCCAGCCCATCACTAAGCCGCACAGGTCAGACGCAAGGGTCAACAGCGGCAGCATCAGGATGCAGGCCAGTATTCGCGTGGCGGCCAGCAGGCGATACGGATTCACCGCCGAGGCCTCAATGGCGTCAATCTGCTCCGTCACCTTCATGGACGCCAGTTCTGCGCCAATGCCTGCGCCCACGCGGCCGCTTACGACCAGCGCTGTGATGATCGGGCCAATCTCATGGACGACCGAGTACACCAACGCTGAAGGCAGCAGTGACCGGGCGCCAAAGCGCGTCATGCTTTCGAAAGACTCCATGGCGAGCACAGCGCCAATAGCTGCCCCCGCCAGCGCCACCAGCGGCAGCGATTTTGATCCGATCTCATCCAGTTGCCGGTATAGTTCGCGGAATTCAAAGGGAGGTGTTACGGCTGCGCGCAGCACTCGCCATGAAAAGATGCCTATTTCCCCAAACCATTCGAAGAAGTCGGTAATCATCCATTTCTCGCCGCCTCCATCGTGCAATGGAAGTGGCGCAGGTGGCGTAGTAGCCACACCGGCAAGTGCCAGCGACTGGTGATCACTCATGGCCAGGCCCCGTTGCCGAGGGCTGAGGATTGGAATGCATTCGTGACAGTACGGAGTGCGGGCCGCTGTAAAAGAATTCCAGCAGAATATTCTGGCCGACACTTCCCAACAGGTTGTAGTTGCCCATGCGCAGAGCGTCTCGCGCGCCGTAGCTGCCGGGATACCAAAGGTAAACAGCGGTGATCGTTCCAGCATAAGGCGCGGCAAAGGCCGAAATGGAGAACGCCCGGTGACCGTCTGTGCCGTGGCGCGCTGTCACCGAAGAGGCAACCGCATGGCCCAGCCTCGGGAAGAGCCCCTTACATTCGCAGCGGTAGTACAAAGTGTCTTCCTTAAGTGCCTCGGCAAGGCCGTAACGCGTAGTCGTGGTGATTGCCGCTATGCCAAAGTCGGAGGCGAACCGCTTGCCATAGCCCGCTGCGCCCTGTCCCCAAGCCGAAGGAGTGTTGTCCACCTGGCCGATGCCGGCCACGACCGCGGCTCCAGCGATGGGATAGGGGCCATAAGCGTCGAATACATAGTTCTTCAACTTTGTTGCCTGTGTTGGCCGCACATAGGTCAGGTCAATTGGCTCCGGTGCGTTGAGTTCGACCGGGCCGGGTATTTGCGCTGGTGCAGTGGTGGCCTGCGCGCTTGCCATGATGGAGCCGGCGCAAACGCAGACGAGCATGAGTGCAGCAGTGCATATCTTCATTCTGGAATCTCCTGGAAGCCAATGCGGATGCGCATTCGTGTAATCGTGCCCAGAATTGCCAACATTGCTGCTGCAATCTGCTTGGCAGTACACGAAGTTATCTACTTGGTGAGTTTGGCAGGAGTATCCAGGGAAAGCTGCTCACTATTGCTCAGGCGTCAAGGTTCGTGAGCAAGTTGGCTGCTGTTTATCGCTCCAGTGGTCAAACTGGGACAGTATGACCATCAAATATCGTTTATCTTTCGTCGTAAGCAGATTCATACCTATGTTTGTGCAAGTGATGCACGCTGTCACAAGAGAGCAGGGAAGATGAGTTCGACACTATTTGCTATGGGTTGGTCACAAATGGGGATGCGCATGATGAAATGGGTTTGCGCGCTCTTTTTCACGGCCCTGTCACTTCTGGCATAGTCTTGACACTGCTTAAGGCAAATTAAGGCAAAACCACTACACATATACAATGCGTAATCATTTAGCTAAGCAAAGCCTGTAGTGGGTATGTGTGGGGCTACTTCATACTCAGTTCTGATCGGAGGCTGCGCCGCCAGTGACGGACTTCACCGCGAAATGTACCTCAGTCGCGGAGTCTGGCAGCGGTGTTCCATTTGCATCTACCTCAATGACTGTAATGACGTGTGTGCCATCGCGTAGATCGGTGAACGTATATTCCGTGTTGGATGTGTTGACCGGATCGCGAGCATCCAATTGAAGGATAAAGTTATTGTTCCCTCCAGCGGGATTTGGCCGCACCAGCTCAAACTTCAGATTGACGAAGTTGTGCGTGAGTACCTGATCTGCCCTCGGGTGCAGGATTCGTACGGCCGATCTGACGGGTTCTCCCGTGTCGACCCCCAGGTGCTCAGATTCTTCTATGGGCATGGCGATCGGACGTGTTGTCTTGGCCGCCACGGTCGCTCCCATCATCACCAGCACCAGCGAGAATTCAATCCATTTGTATTTTATGACCATGTCCTCTCCTGCGTTCAACCACTCTTAGCGCGAAATTCCTGTGCTTTGACGTCTGCGTGAAGGAATGCTCCCATACACAGTCCAATGCAAAAGCCGCCGGTGCGATTGTATGCACGGCGGCCAAAGATTACGCGGACTGAGTCTTAGTTGCATGTCTGTCCAAGCGCAGCCTGCTATCAGTTGAAAATATTAGCGGTGCTCGCCGCCGCCACCGCCGGCATGTCCACCATTGCCGTGCGAAGCTCCTCCGCCAGACGCTGCATGAGACGCGCCACCTGCGGCGTGCGTCGTGTTGGTGTGAGCTGCTGCAGTGTGTGGTGCAGCGCCACGATTCGCTACCGCATGTGTTGCACCGCCGTGCGATGCCGTACCACGGTTACTTGCGTGTCCTGCTGACGGACGCTCTCCGCCATCTCTGTGTCCGGCAACGTAGCGTCCGCCGCCACCACCGTTAAAGCGATGTTCGCCCCAGCCGTGGTTGTAGCCCCAGCTAGCCCACGGTCCAACGCCCAGGAAGATTCCGTTATAGAAATAGCCCGGGCCGTAGAATCCCATCGGTGCACAACCATACGGTTCATACTCGTAGTAGCCATAAATGCAAACTGGCGGATTGACGCTGATGACAATCTGCGCGCTGGCCGCCGGCACTACTAGCGGTGAGCCAAACAGAATTGCCAGGCCAGCTATCACCATGCCGCACATTACCAGCCTGTACACCCAAGGTGCCTTGCTCTTGATCTTCAACATTGGATAGTCCTCCGTGTAAAGCCTCCGAGTACTTGCTTACGATCGGAAGTCCACATGACCCACTATCCGGCTACAGCCGCAGGATTACTGGCCTATATTGACCATCGCGGCAATGCCGCAGCACCTGATTGCATAAGGGGCGGTTGCTTGTTCTGTCTCATGGTGCCGGGAGCAGGACTGAGCACGTCCCGACACATACATTCAATAACGTACAAATCCTGTCGTGAACCTACTGGTGCAATGAGAATCCGTTCGGCAAAGCTGCCTCAAGATTAATTTGTTCTCCGTTGATGGGGTGGCGAAAGTTCAAGAATTGAGCGTGCAGAAAATATCCTCCATCGCCCGGCAGGCCGGGCAAATCTTCAAGCGGCTGGCCGGTCATGCCGTACAGAGGATCGCCCACCAGGGGATGGCCAATGGATGCCAAATGGATCCTGATTTGATGCGGTCGGCCCGAATACAGGCTTACCTCAAATGTTGTAGTGCTCCCGCCGCGCGAGATCACCTTTGCCAATGACTTTGACGGTTTGCCATTTGAGCTGGCGGCCCACACGGAACCGATGCGGGGGTGCGGTACCAGGCCGATGGGGGTGAGGATCTCGTAGCGGTCTTGCAGTGCGACGTGTTGCGCTAGCGCCCGGTAGATCTTTTGAATTCGCGGTGTGTTCCAATCTGCGGATAGATTCGCAGCCGCCTGAGGTGTTTTGGCGAAGAGTACGATGCCGCTCGTCCCACGGCCCAACCGGTGGACGGGGTTTGCGTTGGGGCTTTGCTTTTGCACCAGGCGCAGCAGGGTGTTTTCCATGTAGCCGCCGCCGGGTAGGGTGGGCAGCCCGCTGGGTTTGTTGACGGCCAACAGATGGGGGTCTTCAAACAGGATATCGAAGTGCAGCGGACAATCTGGTTCGATCCACGGCGGCCGATTCCAGACAAGGGTTTGTCCTGCGGTGACCGTTTCGCTTCCAGTGGCTGTGACGCCGTTGAGTGTCACTTCGCCGTTGTTCAGATTCTGTTGCCAGGCTTCTGTGGTTGAGTGCGGGTAAAGGCTAGCCAGATGGGAGAGCAGAGTTTGCCCATGGTATTTTCTGCCGATGCTTGTGGCGTAGGCATAGCCCCGGTTGAGCATGTAGTTGAGTGTATCCGTAGCCATCCAAGTCATTCAATGACTGGACTTCAATTCGATCTGTGAATAAGTCCCTATAGCCGCGGCAACGTGTGAGACAAACAGGCATATGCGAGCAACAAGCATCGGATCGCAACTTGTGCTTGTCTGAGTAATTCATGCTGCAGTGGCAGCCAGAGATGTCGTGTTATGCGGGTAGATGAAGTTTGGATTACAGATGGACTACGAGGCCTATCCCTGATTGATTCTATGGTGCCGGGAGGGGGACTTGAACCCCCACAGAACTTTCGTTCCTGCGGATTTTAAGTCCGCTGCGTCTGCCAATTTCGCCATCCCGGCCTGTGGGTGCGCACTCCGCGCAGGGCGGCTGCGCGTCAACCTGTTTGTGCAATTACACTAGTGTCGCACACGCTCTGCGCCCATGCCAATTGCATGGGGACTGCAAGCGCCATGTTGTAAAGGATCGCGTTCACTGCAGCAGCGTACTTGATAGCGCGCGCCTTGCTGCGGGCTTTGCTGGCGCGGATCTCGGTGCGCGTTCGCATTTGCTATAATCCACCGTCGATCATGCGCCGCCGATTCTCACAACTCGTCTCGCAACTGGTACTCGCGATCCTGCTGTGGACGGTGGCTGCTCCCGCGCTGCTCGCACCCTCGGAGTCCGATCTTCCGCCCTGTTGTCGTGGCCGTGGGCGTCATCACTGCGCCATGCTTGCCATGTGGCAGCGCCTGCGTGCGGATGATTCTCCCGGATTCCGCTCCCAGCCGGAACCCTGTTCCTATCGCCAGCTTGGCTCCGTACTCAACGGTTTTGGCGTGGGGGATGCAACCCACGCGCGCCTCCATCTGCTCTTTGCCGTTGCTCCGCTAAACACGCATGCAAATGCGCCATGCGTCGCTGACCCTGCGTTGCCCGAAGGCTCTTCGCGGGCTCCGCCGCGCCAACTCAGCGTACTTTAGCTCCAATAAAAATATTCGGATCATCGCACCGCCCGCGTCACGCGAGTACACGCATTTACCTGTCTCGCAGTGGCAGCCGGTGGATGCCCATGCCTGTGACCGGCCCATGCCGTTGCGCCATTATGCGCCCGGTGGCCCGTGGAGATTGCACGATGAAGTTTCGATTCACTTTGCTGTTCGCGGCCTTCCTGCTGTTTGCCGCGAATTCCTCTGCCACCGTCTTTGGAGCCGCGCGCGGCGTCGTGCATGATGCGCAGCACCGCCCCATCGCTCATGCCCGCATCAATCTTCATGCCAGCGCCAGCGACTTTCAGTTGACGGCCGAGTGCGATGCCGATGGTGCCTTCCGCCTGCCAGCCGTGCCCTTTGGCGAATACACGCTCACGGCCACGGCCGAGGGTTTTTCCGCCACGCAGCACAGGCTTACTATCGCCAGCAACACCGAACCAGTCCTGCATCTCCAACTGGCGCCGGTCGCCGCGCATGAGTCGGTCACCGTCAACAGTCAGCTGATTCCCGTGGCCGCCGACTCTGCAACACCCACCACTACGCTCAGCCGTCAGGATGTGGAGAACACTCCCGGTGCCACGCGCAGCAACAGCCTGGCCATGATTACCGATTGGGTCCCCGGCTCCTACGTCACCCACGACCAGCTCCACATTCGCGGCGGACACCAGACCAGTTGGCTCATCGACGGCGTGCCCGTGCCCAACACCAACATCGCCAGCAACCTCGGCCCGCAGTTCGATCCCAAGGATGTGGATTACATCGAGATCAGCCGCGGCGGCTATGGCGCCGAACTCGGTGACCGCACATATGGCGTCTTCAACGTGGTGCCGCGCACCGGCTTTGAGCGCCAGCGCGAGGCCGAACTCATCCTCAGCGCGGGCAGCTTTTATCAAACTAACAGTCAACTCAGCTTTGGCGATCACACCCAGCGCCTGGCCTGGTACGCCAGCCTCAACGGCAACCGCAGCGATCTCGGCATCCAGACGCCCGTCCCGCAAGCGGTGCACGACCGCACCAACGGTTACGGAGGCTTCGGCTCGCTCATCTACAATCTGACGTCGGCCGACCAGTTCCGCACCGTCACCAGCCTGCGCCGCGACTACTACCAGATTCCCTACGATCCCTATCCCAACGATATTGAGAACAATCCCGCCGGCGGGCAGTATCCCACCATCGGGCTCCGCGACGCCGATCGCGAGACCGACGTGCTCGTCAACTTTAGTTGGGTGCATACCTTCAGTCCGCGCGCGCTCTTCACGGCCTCGCCGTTTTTCCACTACAACCGCGCCAACTACGCGGGCGCCGCAGACGATCAACCGGTCAGCACGCATCAGGAGCGAGCTTCCTCCTATGCCGGAGGCCAGCTCAGCCTCAACGCGCAACTCGCTCGCAATCACATCAGCGTCGGCGGCTATGGCTTCTATCAGCGCGATAGTGAAGGCTTCGGCGTAACGGCCAACGATGGCAGCCCCAGCTTGCCCTATGCCACGGTCAGTCCTACCGGCGGGCTCGCGGCGTTATTCGTGGAAGACCGCTATCGTCCCTTCGATTGGCTCACGCTCATCGCAGGTATGCGCCCCACGCACTTCACCGGCGGCGTCAGCGAGTCGGCCATCAGCCCGCGCCTCGGCGTGGCCGTCACCATTCCGCGCCTGCATTGGACCGTACGCGGCAGCTACGGACACTATTACCAGGCGCCACCGCTCATCACCGCCAGTGGCGCGCTCAGCAACTTTGCCGGCAGCAATGGAGACACCTTCCTCCCCCTGCACGGCGAACGCGACGAGGAATTTCAGTTCGGCATCAACATCCCGTATCACGGCTGGACGCTGGATGCCGACACATTCCGCAACCGCGTGAACAATTTCTTCGACCACAACAACATTGGCGAGAGCAATCTCTTCTTTCCCGTCACCATACAGTCGGCGCTCATCCGCGCCTGGGAGCTTACTCTGCGCTCGCCGCGCATCGCACATCGCGTGCAACTGCACCTCGCCTACTCCAACCAAATAGCTGAAGGCGGCGGCACGGTCACCGGCGGTCTCACGGCCAGCGGCGCGCCCATCTCCGTCTGCGACCCCAGCGTTGCGCTTTGCCCGCTCGATCACGACCAGCGCAACACGCTCAACGTCGGCGGAGACGTTCTGCTGCCTTGGCACGCGCACGCGTCCACCAACGTCAACTACGGCTCGGGATTCAGCAACGCCTTCCCCGGCCAGCCTTATCCGGGCAACTATCTGCCCGCGCACACCACGTTTGATCTCAGCCTGGCACGCGACTTCGGCCGCCGTTGTTCGCTTTCGCTTACGGCGCTCAACGTGGCCAACCGCCGCGTCGAGTTGGATAACAGTGTCACCTTCGGCGGCTTCCACTGGAACGCACCGCGCGAGCTCTTCGCCGAGTTGCGCTACCGCTTCCGCTACTAGCCACGCACCGTTTAACTCGGCGCAAACAAAAGAGCCTCCGCCAAGCGGAGGCTCTTCGTACTTGCAGCAAATTATTTTGCCGCGCCGGGAATGTTCAGCTTCCACAGCTTGTGGCAGTCTGCGCACATCACCACGCTTGCCTCGTGAGCCTTATGGCATGTGGTGCATGCAATGTCCGAACCGTAGTGCGAAGCGTGCGGATTGCGCTTGGGGAACTCCTTGTTCGCCGAGCGCTCCGCCAGCTTCTCCACCGGCCCGTGGCACTCCAGGCAGCGTGGATTCTCCACCGTCACGTCGCTCACTGGAACCGGCTTGCCGTGGCATCCAGCGCAGTCCACCTTGGCCGTGGCGTGCATATGATCGGTGAACGGCCCATCGGCCCAGGTCGCCATCTTCTGCTGCATCAACGCAAGGTCTTCCTTCTTCACCACGCCCAGGTTCGCGTCCTCGCCACGCAGGCCAAAGCTCTTGCCGTCCTCAAAACTGTGGCAAGTCTCGCACGGCAGTTTGCGCGCGCCCGCCGCATGTGCCTTATGCAGCCGCGTGGAAAAACCATTCGCCGCGGCCGTACCATCCGTACCCGTCTTATGGCAGCTGCGGCATTGTGCAAATCCTCCGCTCACCGCCGCATGATCCTTCGGCAGAACCTTGCTCCAGTCCTTGTGGCATACCGCACAGGGATCGTTCTTTTGCGCCATGGCCATACTGCCCGTCAGCAGCAGCAGCGCGCAAAGCCATCCAGCCCAACGAATCTTCGCTGTCATCATCGCAGTCCTTATCAGTAGGGAAGCCCCGGAGGCGGAGTTCGCCTTCGCCTCCGGGGATGGTTTTAGGCCAGCGGTTTTTCCTTGGCCGCATTCACACCCGCAATGCGTCCAAAGACGGAGGCGTCCGGCGTGGCGTTGCCGCCCAGCCGGTTGGCGCCGTGGATGCCGCCCGTGATCTCGCCTGCCGCGTAGAAGCGCGGAATCGGCTTCGACCAGATGTCCAGCACCTGCGCGTTTGTGTCGATGCGCAGTCCACCCATCGTGTGGTGGATGGCCGGCCACTGAGCGATGCCATAGAACGGGCCTTCTTCCAGCGGAATCATCACCTTGGTGAAGTTCCGGTTGAATTCCGGGTCCTTGCCGTCCTTCATGTACTGGTTGTGCTTTTTGACGGTCTCCGTCAGGTTCTCCGGCGGAATGCCCAGCTTGGTTGCCAGTTCGGCTACCGAATCGGCCTTCACAAAGCGCCCACGAGCGATACCGGCCTCGATCTCTTCCTTAGTGCCCATCTTCAAGATCATCTTTTCGTTAAAGATGGAGAACGTCGGCTTCATGCCGGTGGCCATCTCCGCACGGCTCACCACGTCGCGGCGCTCCATCTCGTTCACAAAGCGCTTGCCAACCTTGTTGACGTACACAATGCCAAAGCCCGGTCCGCGGAAGGGGTACACGGCAGGTGCGTCCAGCAGGCCCGTCTCCGGCTCTGCATAGGGATAGAGCTGGATGAACGCCATGTGAATGGCTTCCGCGCCCACTGCCTGCGCATAGCGAACCGTCTCGCCCGTGGCGCCGGGGTGGTTGGTGGAGTTGTAGGTGTCCGTCAGACTCGGGTTGTAAATCTGGCGCATGGCAACGTCGCGGCTAAAGCCGCCGCTGGCCAGCACAATGGCTCGCGTGGACTTCAGATTCAGCGTCTTCTTGCCGCGCTTCACTTCCACGCCCAGCACCGGGCTGTCGGGATCGGCGCTCGCACGCCAGATCCAGGTGATTGCAGTATTCAGCACCAGCTTGGCGCCGCGTTTTTCGGCAATCCTTTTCAGGGCTTCGGTGTAGCCACGGCCCACGCCTTCCACGCAGGTGTGCGTGCGATAGTTGGAGTGGCCGCCCGTGCGGTTCACCACTTCGCGCAGCTTCAGGCCGCCCTCGTCGATCATCCAGTTCAAAGTCGGCGTGGCGTTGTCGGTCAGGATTTTCACCAGCGGCGGCTGTCCGTAGAAGTCGCCGCCCTTGATCGTGTCCTTCATGTGGACCTCGGCGCTGTCGTCGCCCAACCCCAGCTTCTGGCGCAGATGGAACTCATCGTCCCAGGAGTTGTACTCGCCGCCGTTGATAATCGAGTTGCCGCCATACACCGGCATCTTTTCCAGGATGACGACCTTCGAGCCTGCTCCGGCTGCCTCGGCCGCTGCGGCCAGCCCGGCAAAGCCGGAGCCAATTACGATCACGTCCCAGGTTTCGTCCCATGTCGTGGGCAGCTTCTTCACCATCGCCTCGGCCGTGCCCGGCGCGGCCAGATTCAGTGCAAGTCCGCCGCCAATTACGGCGGCTCCTGACGCCAGGGTCTTCAGCAGCGACCGGCGGCTCATTTCATTCTTCGACATATTGCCTTCCTTATGATCAATCAGAGTATGAGTGTTAGTGATAGATGTAAGTGGCACGGGCCGTTGCCCGCACGATGAACGATTAAGTCTGCTCCATGGGTGCGGTCTCTTCTGTGACACATGGGCGGCTGCGATGTGATAGGGCAGCGTATATTCCTGCGAAAATCTGACATTCTCGCGCGGCGACACTGTTTTTCATCAGGGTGTAATTGAATTCGCGCCGAAATGGAAAAGCCCGCCGAATCCGGCGGGCTTACTGCGTGCAAACGTTATTGTTCTACTGCCGCGCTTCACTCGGTTCAGCAGGCGAGGCCAGTGGCAGCGGACCGGTCACGTCCGTCTCCGGCAGCGGGCGCTCCAGCGCAATCTGCAGCACCTCGTCCATCGAGCTCACAAAATGCAACTTCATTTCCGTGCGCAGGTTTTCCGGCAGCTCGGCCAGGTCCTTATGGTTGTCCTCCGGCAGTACGGCCTCCAGAATGCCAGCGCGATGCGCCGCCAGTAGCTTCTCCTTCAGCCCGCCAATGGCCAGCACCTTGCCGCGCAAGGTGATCTCGCCCGTCATGCAGATGTCGCGCCGCACCGGAATCTTGCTCAGCGCGCTGGCGATGGCCGTGGCGATGGTGATGCCCGCCGAAGGGCCGTCCTTCGGAATCGCGCCCTCCGGCACGTGCACGTGGATATCCACGTTGCGGTAGAAGTCGCGAGGAATGCCCAGCCGCTGCCAGCGCGAACGGAGATAGCTCATCGCCGCCTGAGCCGACTCCTGCATCACGTCGCCCAGTTTGCCGGTCAGCGTCAGCTTGCCCTTGCCGTCCACAATCGCAACTTCCGTCGTCAGGATGCAGCCGCCGACCTCGGTCCACGCCAGGCCGGTGACCAGGCCGATCTCGCTCTTTTCGTTGGCCGCCGCGTCACGATACTTGGCCACGCCCAGGTACTCGTGCAGTCCCTCGCCGGTGATGACCGTCGAATACTTTTCGCCCTCGCGCACTACCATGCGCGCCACCTTGCGGCACACGTTGCCGATCTCGCGCTCCAGGTTGCGCACGCCGGCCTCGCGCGTGTAGTTGCGGATAATGCCCTTCAGCGCCTCATCTTCAAAGCGGATGTTCTCCGCCGTCAGTCCGGCCTGCTCCAACTGCTTCTTCAGCAGGTAGCGCCGCGCAATCTCCAGCTTCTCCGGCTCGGTGTAGCCATGCAGCCGTAGCACTTCCATGCGGTCCTGCAACGGACTGGGAATAGTGTGCAGCACGTTCGCCGTGGCGATAAAGAAGACCTGCGACAGGTCGTACTCCACATCCAGGTAGTGGTCCACGAACATGAAGTTCTGTTCTGGGTCCAGCACCTCCAGCAGCGCCGAGCTGGGATCGCCGCGGAAGTCGTTGCTCATCTTGTCCACTTCATCCAGCATGAACACCGGGTTGCGCGTGCCGGCCTTCTTCATCATCTGGATGATCTGTCCCGGCAGGGCGCCGATGTAGGTGCGCCGGTGTCCGCGAATCTCCGCTTCATCGCGCACGCCGCCCAGGCTCATACGCACGAACTTCCTGCCCGTGGCGCGCGCAATGCTCATGCCCAGCGAGGTTTTGCCCACGCCCGGAGGCCCCACCAAACACAGGATCGAGCCCTTCGGGTTCTTCACCAGCTGCCGCACCGCTAAAAACTCAAGGATGCGCTCCTTGATCTTTTCGAGCCCGTAGTGGTCTTCGTTCAGCGTGTTCTCGGCAAAATCAATGTCGCGGATTTCCTTCGACTTCTTCTTCCACGGCACCGCCAGCAGCCAGTCCAGGTAGTTGCGGCTCACCGTGCTCTCGGCGCTCATGGGAGGCATGGCCTCCAGCTTTTTCAGCTCCTGCGTCGCCTTCTCCAGCACGTCGGCCGGCATGCCGCTGGTCTCAATCTTCTTGCGCAGCTCGTCGAACTCGTTCTTCTCGCCGCGCCCCAGCTCTTTCTGGATGGCCTTGATCTTCTCGTTGAGGTAGTACTCTTTCTGCGCGCGCTCCATCTGCCGCTTCACGCGGCTCTGGATGGTGCGGTCCATGTTCAGCTTTTCAATCTCAATGTCCAGCACGTCGCCGATGCGGCTCAACCGCTCCGCCGGGTCGAACAGCTCGAGCAGCTCCTGCTTTTCCTCGATGGTGAGCTGCAGGTTGGCGGCGATCGTGTCGCTCAGCCGGCCAATGTCATCCTGCCGCACGGTGCTGGCAATGGTCTCCTGGTTCAGGCTCTGGCACAGCTTGACGTACTGCTCAAACAGGCTGCTGACGCGCTGCATCAGGCTCTCCACCCGCGGCGTCATCTCCGTCACCTGGCGGCTCACCCGCACCGTGCTGGTGTAGTAGCCGTCGCCCTCGGTCACCTGCACAATGCGTGCCCGCTCAATGCCTTCCACCAGCACCTTGATGTTGCCGTCGGGCATCTTCAGGCTCTGCACAATGTTGACGATGCAGCCCACCTGGTAAATCTCGTCGGGCTTCGGCTCGTCCACCCCGGGGTCGTGCTGCGTGGCCAAAAAGATGCGCTTGTCGCCGGCCAGCGCCTCATCCAGCGCGCGCACGCTGCTCTCCCGTCCCACCACGAACGGCGTCATCATGTAGGGAAAAATCACGACGTCCCGGATGGGCATCATGGGCAGCTTGCGGCTCTCGAACTTGTCCTTGATAAGACTCACTTCTTCTCACTTCCCCGGTGCGATAAAGGCCTCACCACGGCGGCCTTCGGCGCTTGTTGTGTGATGAGCCTACTATAACCCCCTATCGGCGGCAACCGTCGTGGAATTCAGCCCAACACCATGGTAATTCAGCACATCACGCCCGGCTCCGGAAGGGAAGTCCACAGCCGGAAGTCGCGAATCCGGAATACCTGCAAGATCGCAAAATCCCGCCGCATTTATTCCCGTGCCGGAAATCTCCGCGCCAATAGCAAACGCCCGGCCATGGCCGGGCGCCGCTGATAAACATGCAAAATTACGAGGCCTGCTTTTCCACCCGTTGCAGGTTCACGTCGCGCTCTTCCACCATGGCGCGCGTCACCTCGAACTCCTTGATCTTCTTCTGGTCCGGCAGATAGTACATCAGGTCCAGCATCAGCTCTTCCAGAATCATGCGCAAACCGCGCGCGCCCACCTTGCGGTTCAGCGCCTCTTTGGCCACGGCCTTCAGTGCGTCGTCGCTAAAGCGCAGCTTCACGTTCTCGAACTCAAACAGCCGCTGGTATTGCTTGATGATGGCGTTTCTAGGCTTCGTAAGGATCTCCACCAGCGCGGCTTCGTCCAGGTCGCTCAGCACGCCGATTACCGGCAGCCGTCCGATGAACTCCGGAATCAGCCCGTACTTGATCAGGTCCTGCGGCTGCGCCAGTTGCAGCATCTCGTCGTCGCGGCGCTTCACCGGATGCAGTTCGTCCTTGGCCGTCTCGTCCGGAGTCTTGAAGCCCATGGCGCGCTTGCCGATTCTGCGCTCGATGACCTTCTCCAGCCCCACGAACGCTCCGCCCACGATGAACAGGATGTTCGTCGTGTCCACCGGCGTAAATTCCTGGTGGGGATGCTTGCGTCCGCCCTGCGGCGGCACGTTGGCTACCGTGCCCTCAAGAATCTTCAGCAGCGCCTGCTGCACGCCCTCGCCGCTCACGTCGCGGGTAATGGAGGGGTTCTCGTCCTTGCGGCCGATCTTGTCAATTTCGTCGATATAGATGATGCCGGTCTGGGCCCGGGCCACGTCGCCGTCGGCCGCCTGCAGCAGCTTCAGGATGATGTTTTCCACGTCCTCGCCCACGTAGCCGGCTTCGGTCAGCGTGGTGGCGTCCACAATGGCAAAGGGAACGTCCAGCATCTTGGCCAGCGTCTGGGCCAGCAGGGTCTTGCCCGTGCCGGTGGGGCCAATCAGCAGGATGTTCGACTTCGACAGCTCGATCTCGCTGCCGCGCTGCCGGTTCATGAAGATGCGCTTGTAGTGGTTGTAAACGGCCACCGCCAGCTTCTTCTTCGTCTTTTCCTGGCCGATGACGTACTCATCCAGAAAGGCCTTGACCTCCTGCGGCTTGGGCAGGTGGTTGGGGCTGGCAGCCGTCTGAGCTTCGCTGCGGTCGTCTTCCAGAATGGAGTTGCATACCGCCACGCACTCGTCACAGATGTACGCCCGCGGATAATCCGATGGGGACGAGATCAGCTTCGCCACCGCGTCCTGCGACTTATGGCAGAAGGAACAGCGTAATACCTCGTCGGTTCCGGTCCTCGATCTCACAGCACAACTCCTGTCTGATGCTCTTCCGTGTCCGGTTATTCTCCGCCCATTCCCGTCCTGGGGACAAGGGCAGGGAAGCCCTTTGCACAACCCGGGCGGAACCCTTCGGTCACCGCCCACCGGGTTACTTGTGCTTGTAAATTACATCGTCAACAATGCCGTATTCCTTCGCCTGCTGCGCGTTCATGATGAAATCGCGCTCGGTGTCGCGCTCCACCTTCTCCAGCACCTGGCCGGTGTGCTTGGCCATCAACTGGTTCATCAGCTCGCGCATGCGCAGAATCTCGCGGGCGTGGATGTCGATGTCCGTGGCCTGGCCGCTGATGCCGCCGCCCATGATCAGCGGCTGGTGGATCAGGATGCGCGACGTAGGCAGGGCAAAGCGCTTGCCCGCCGCGCCCGCCGCCAGCAGCATGGCGCCCATGGAGGCGCACTGCCCGATGCAATAAGTCACCACGTCGTTGCGGATGAACTGCATCGTGTCGTAAATCGCCATGCCCGCCGTAATCGAGCCGCCCGGCGAGTTGATGTACAGCGAGATGTCCTTCTCCGGGTCTTCCGCCGAAAGGAACAGCAACTGCGCAATGATCAGGTTCGCGACGTTGTCGTCAATCGGCGTTCCCAGAAAGATGATGTTGTCGCGCAACAGCCGCGAGTAAATGTCATAGGCGCGTTCGCCACGGCTGGTCTGCTCCACTACCATCGGCACTAGCATGATTCCGTCTCCTTGAGCCCCGGCGTCCATTTGGAATTGCCCCGGCGCCGTTTCCATCTCTGCCTGTTGTCTCTACCTATTAAGATGCGCTTGCTACTCGCTTTGCTTCAGCAGTGCGTCCAGGGCGCGGTCGCAGCGCAACTGGCTGCGCAGCGCGTCCAGGCCGTTGCGCTCTTCCAACTGCTGGCGCAGCAGCGCCGGATTCTGACGTCCCTGCATGGCCGCCGCCGTGATTTCCTTGTCCAGGTCCTCGTCCGTCACGGTGATGCCTTCCGCGTCGGCCACCTTTTCCAGCAGCAGGTTGGCGCGCACGTCCTTTACCGCGCCCTCGCGCTGGCCCTCGCGCAGCTTGCTCAGGTCCATGCGCTTGATGTCCTCGGCGCGCAGTCCCTGGCTCACCAGCTGGCGCAACCCGCGCTCCAGCCGCTGGTCAATGGCGTTCTCCACCAGCACGCGCGGCACGTCAATCGGGAAAAGCTCGTTCAGTTTGTGCAGGATCTCGTCCTTGCGCTTGTGGTCGGCCTGGTGCTTCTTCTCGTGCTCAATGCCTTCGCGGATGCGGGCCTTCAGCTCGTCCACCGTGTTCAGGCCTTCCTGGCCCAGCTCCTTCACCCACTCGTCGTTCAGCTCCGGCACCGCCTTCTTCTTGATGCCCTTGACCTCGACGTCGTAGTGCAGGGTCTTACCCGCCAGCCGCTCGTCGCCAAAGTCTTCGGCGTAGGTCACGTCGAAGCTCTTGGTCTCACCGGCCTTGGCGCCGCGCAGGTTCTCCGTAAAGTCCTTGATGGTGTTTTCGCCGCCAATATCCACCAGCACGTCGTTCATCTCGACCGGCTCGGCGCCCTCTTCGGTGCCCTTGCCCTTAAAGGCCACGCTGGCGTAGTCGCCATCGGCCAGGCCACGATCTTCGTCCACGTTTTCGTACGTGGAGCCGCGCTCCAGCAGGCCGTCCAGGGTCTTCTGCACCTCGGCTTCATCCACCGCGGTGGGCTCGGCCGCAACCTTGATCTCCTTGTAGCCATCCACAGTGAACTCCGGCACCACCTCAAAGGCGGCGCGGAACTTCAAGGGCTTGCCCTCTTCGAACTCCAGGTCGATCACCTGCGGCTGCCCAATCGGCACCAGGTTCTGCTTCTTCGACTCCTCGCGGAAGGCCCCGGGTAGCAGGCGCTCGACCACTTCGGTCTTGATCTCCTGCTCGAACTTGCCCTTCACAACCGACGCAGGCACCTTGCCCTTGCGGAAGCCGGGGATGCGCGCGTGCTTCTGGAAGCGCTCCAGCGCCGACTTCATCTCGGCGGCAACAACGTCGGCGGCGATCTCGACAGAGACCTCGCGCTCGCAGGGGTTCTTGGTTACTTCGGCGGTTGCTTCAGGGGGCGTCAAATCAGTGGATGTCAACGGGATAGCCTTCATTGTCACTTGAGAAGATAGGGGCGGCCCATGGGCCGCGCCGCGGTTCCTGCCACGCCGAGCCGCATGGGCGCGCAAGGCGAACAATCTAGTGTATGAAACCCAGCAAGTGATGGTCAAACGCCGCAGCCGGAAATCGCCCGATTTGCGCGGCCAAATCCCACATCCGGCAATGCTTCTGCCCCGGGAGTGGTACAAAACAACCGCGCGTCGGCAAGGTATAATCCAGCATCCCACCCACGGAGGCAGTCGCCCGATGCAGTCCTCCCTGTTCGCCCTCTTGCAGCGCCGTATCCTGCTCGCAGTCATCATCTTGTGCGTGGTTCCGGCGGTGCTGGCGCAGGCCGCACCAGCCACAAGCGACGCCTGGCACACTTACAGATACCCAATGGACGGCTTTGCCATTGATGGTCCGGTGCAGCCGCAGTTCAGCAAAATGGAGCAGCCCACAGCCGTTGGAACGGCCATGCTGCACAACTACATCTTCGATCTGGGTGAATCAGCCCTCATCGTCAGTGTGACGGACTTTGGCTCAATCTTTGCCGGGCAGAATCAGGATGCTATATTGCAGGCCGGAAAAGATGGTTTGATTGGAAAATCAAACGGAATCATTCAGGCCGGATCCGAGGGAAAGCTTACCCTATCCGGTTACCGCGGTTTAGAGTTTCAAATGGATGGCGACACGAACGGATCGCACTATCACTTCTATTTCCGCATTTACATCGTCGGAGGCCATCTTTACCAAACCTTGGTGATTACACCAGTGGGCAAAACTTATCCGAATGCCACGCGCTTTCACGACAGCTTCAAACTGATCCCGAATGAGTAGCCGTTCACGGTAAAACACGCTCACCCTTTTGTTTTTTAATCTATTTTCACCTGCCACTGGCGGCCAGGGCTGAAAGCGGATATCCTCGTCTGCCTGTCAGTAGCGCCCACCCCGGGCGCCGGGAGGAGCGCCCATGGGCAGAATCTGTTACAGCGTGGCCATGAGCTTGGATGGCTACATCGCCGGGCCCGGTGGCGAATACGACTGGATTCCAGTGGACGAGGAGGTGGACGCTGACCTTGCCCACACCTGGACGAACTACGACACCTTCCTGATGGGACGGAAGACCTACGAGGTCGCCGTCGCCGGCCTGGGCGCGCAGACCTTCGAGGGCTATAAGACGATCGTCGTCAGCCGCACCATGGACCCCGCACAGTACCCCGCGCTCACGATTGTTTCCGAGCCTACGCGCGAGCTGATGGAGGCCCTGCGCCAGGCCGCCGGCAAAGACATCTGGCTCTTCGGCGGCGCGCAGCTCTTCCGCTCGCTGCTGGAAATCAACGCCGTCGATGCCGTCGAGGTCAGCATCATGCCCGTGCTCATCGGCGACGGCATCAAGCTGATGCCTCCGCCCTACGAGCACCGCCGCCTGCGCCTGGTGGGACACAAGGTCTATCGCTCGGGAATCGTGCATCTGAACTATGAAGTGGTGCCATAAAGGTGGAGTCCTGATCGTGTCCGCGCGCTCCGCATCCGAGTTGCAAATCCTTGAGGCCGAAGTGGTTGCCTGCCGGCAGTGTGCGCGACTCGTGGAGTACCGCGAGCGCATTGGCCGCGAAAAGCGCCGCGCCTACCGCGACTGCGACTACTGGGCCAAACCCGTTCCCGGCTTCGGTGACCCCAACGCCCGCGTGCTGGTCCTCGGCCTTGCCCCCGGAGCCCATGGCAGCAACCGCACCGGGCGACCCTTTACGGGCGATGCCAGCGGCAACTTCATGTATCCAATCCTCTTCCGCGCCAACTACGCCAGCCAACCCACGGCCACGGGCCGCGACGATGGCATGAAACTGCACGATCTGTGGATTACGGCTGCCGTGCGCTGCGCTCCTCCGGATAATAAGCCTCTGCCTGCGGAGCAGAAGTGCTGCCAGCAGTTCACCTTGCGCGAGCTGGCGGCGCTGAAAAACGTGCGCGTGATCATCGCCCTGGGCAAGTTTGCTTTTGATGCCTACCTGGCGGCGGTGGCCGCCGAGGGGCACGCCATCCGCAAAGGGGATTACAGGTTCGCGCACCTGGCCGAGTACGCGATGCCCAACGGAATCAAACTGTTAGCCAGCTACCACCCCAGCAACCAGAACACCGCCACGGGCAAGCTGACGGTGGCGATGTTCGAGCTGGTCTTTGCCCGCGCCCGTGAGCTGACGCTTGCATGAAGCTGCGGGCGGAGGAGTAGCGTTTTCAGCGTCTTTTCGCTTTGCGCCGGGGCGCTCATCGCGTACAGTGTTGCCGCGCCGCTTGCCGGGGCGCATTCACGGAGGAAGTCCATGCGCATCCGCAACATCGCCATCGCATTGTTCTGCTGCCTTTTTGCCGTCGCGCTTTATGCGCAACCCCGCAAACCCGGGTTGTATGAAGTGACCACGACGATGAACTGGAAACAATCGCCGCTGCCTCCGGGAATGAACATACCCGGCGGACGGTCTCCCTTTGGCGGCGCGCCCATCACTTCGCAGTACTGCGTGACGCAGGAGCAGTTGGATAAGTATGGCGCACCGGTCTCTCACGCCAAGGAGTGCCAGATCGTCAACATCGTGAAAAGCTACAACGGCATGAAGGCGGAGATGGTTTGCAGCGGCCACATGAACGGCAAGGGCAGCCTGGAGACCTGGTGGAAAGAAGACCTGACGGTGCGCAGCAAGGTTCACTTTGTCGGCACCATGCAGGCCGGGCAAAACCCCATGCCCATTGAGTGGACCAGCGAATCCACTTCGACCTACAAGGGTCCCAACTGCGGCAACGTGCAGCCCCTGCCCACCGGAAAATAACAGCTAGATTCCCGCGGGCATCCTCCGCGCGCGGGGCTTAGCCGCACGCGCGGAGACTAGTCTTTACTCGACCGAGTAGTGGAAGACCTCTTCCAGTGGCTGGCCGAAGACGGCGGCGATCTTGAAGGCCGCCTCCAAGGAGGGCGAGTACTTGCCCTGCTCGATGGCGTTCACCGTCTGCCGGGTGACGCCGATTTTTTCCGCCAGCGCCTGCTGCGTCATCTCGCCGTGCTCAAAGCGCAGGCGGCGAATCTCGTTGCGGATCACTAGCACACCCCGCGGCGGTACAGGATGATCTGGCAGGCGTTGCGCATCATCTCCGCCGTGACCAGAATAAACAGCAGGGAGTTGGTGTTGAAGACGATGGGCGGAGTCATGGCGCCGAAGAAGCAGGCGACCACGACAGCCGTGGAAAGCCCGGCGTAGGCCACGCGCGTCGCCTTCAGGTCAATCAGGCGCTCGCGCTCGTCCTGCGGGGCGCTGGCTTCGCGCGGATTGAAGATGGCGGCCAGGGTAATCAGCACCACCTGCAAGATGACCAACTGGATGACCGTGGCCAGCAGGCTGCCAAAGGGGCCGCGACCGCCCTGCATCGTCACCGACCAGAAGTAGCGGCCGTAGATCAGTCCCATCGAAGCCTGAGCGATCCAGGCGCGCTTTTCTTGAAACGACATTCCTGCAAACAACATGGCAAGTCTCCTCGGCTTGACGTGTCTAAATGTTCTTACACAAAGTAATCGTAAACGTACATCATGTCAAGATATCTTTACATATATTTTGCCGCTCAGGAGGTGTGTCAAGCCCCCTTGTGTGGTCATTTCTCTGTAAGTCGTTGATTCCCAGGCAGAAAGACCTGTGGCCCGGGGTGAGGGTCTGCCCCCTGGATTTGGCTATGCTGGAAGCAGGGGAGTCGGGGCGGGGTGATTCTGCGGCTGGCGCGGAAGTTGGCGGAGGAGATAGGTGTCCTTCGACTGCGAATCCGTCAGTAGCCCTGACGGATTCTCCGCTCAGGATGACAGACCGAATGGGCGACGGTCTGGATGGTTTCTTCGCTTAGGGATGACAGATCGGCATGCGCAGGCGGGCGTCGCGAATCTTGTCGATCTCGATGATGGCGATCCACTCGCCGGGCGTGTGTTTTTGCCAGACGATGCGGCCGTGCAGCAGGCGCGCGATGGTGGCGGGCGGCAGGTCCTGGTGGAAGTCGAAGTAGCGGCTCTGGATGCGGGTGTAGCCCGGAATGCGCTGGAAGAATCCGTGCGGCGGCTCGAACTTGGTGCTGAAGGCGACGACCACATCGAAGCTCTCCGGCTGCTGCTGGGCGCGGAGAATCTCCTCGGCGGAGAAGTTCTCCAGGCTGACGACCGTGAGCGGCCGTTGCACGTAGCCGAGGAAGGGCCGGGTGAGCTCGTCGCTGGCGGTCCACGCGGTCAGGATGTGCGCCTGCGGGTAACGCTGCTCCACCAGTTGTGCCGCCTGCTGGTGCATGCGCACGTAGTCGGTCCAGGTCAGGTTGTCCTCCGGAGAGATGAACCACGGAGGGTTGAGAAAGAGCGCGGCGACGAAGGCCAGGGCGCATCCGGCAATCCAAAGGGGCCAGGCGGGAGCGTGGCGGCGGATGACATCCACGCTGATCAGCACGACGAGCGGGATGGCGGGAATCATGTAGCGGGCGAGCAACGCTCCGCCGACGACACTGAACTCGGCGGCCTGCGCCAGGATGAGCAGCACAAAGAGCAAGCGGATGGCGGGGGTGAAGTTGGATTGGGCCTCGGCGGGAGTGGCGGCGCTGGTTGTGTATGCGGGCCTTTGGTCCTTCTCTGGTGCGGAAATAGACGGATCAGATAGGGGTCCTTCGCTGCGCTCAGGATGACACTCGGGTTGGGCCGGCGTTGTTGGATTCCCCGGGGTGTTGCGATGTGCATCCCACGCCAGAGCGGCGGCGGAAAAGGTGAGCACGAAGAGGTTCATGTAGCCGACGGCGTGCCACAGCCGCATGACGGCCGAAAGGAAGATGCGCAGGGGGGTGATGGTGGCTCCGACGTTGTAGCGCAGGTAGTCGGGATTGCCGAAGACGTGTCCTGTGCGGTGGTGATGGTAGGCGTACCAGCCGATGAGCGGAACGAGAGCCAGCAGGTAGGCCGCGGCCTGGGCGAGGGTGCGGCGCGGAAGTTGGAGCCGCTCGGCAAGCTGCGGGCGGTAGCGTTGGGCGATGGTGGTCAGAAGGTCAAAGCCAAAGAGGGTGAGGGTGAAGACGACGGTTGTTTCCTTGGCGAGGGCGGCGAGGGCGGCGAAGAGGACAGCCTGCCAGCGGCGGCCAAACAGGTGGGCGTAAAGCGTCCAGAGCAAAAGGCAGAAGGCGGCGATATCAAGCTGCGTCATCTGCGACTGGGCAAAAATGGTGGGCGAGAGCGCGGTGAGCAGCACGGCGCAGCAGGCCGTGGCGCTATCCGCGATGCGGCGGGCGATGAGCCACAGGGCGGTGAGTCCGAGAGCGGCAACTAAGAGCATCGCCGAGCGTGTGAGCAGCGGATTCAGCGCGTTGGGCGCGGTGCCGGTCAGCTTCCACAGGCTGGCCAGGTAGAACATGACGAGCGGCGGGTGAGCGTTGCTGAGCGTGGTGGTGGGGATGGGATCGCCGGTGAGGAGAATGTCGCGCGCGGCGGGGATGAAGTATCCGGCTTCGTCCCAGAAAAATGGCAGGCGCAGCCAGGGCAGGTGGGCAAGCCACAAGGCGGCGAAGATGGCGGCAAAGGCCGCTAAGCCAGAGCGCGGCGAGGGCGCCGGTGCGGGCGTCTTTCCGGATGGAATTTCTGTTAGCCCAGCGTGGCTCATCGTGGCCTCGACTGCAATTTAGTGGATGGGGCCGCTGGGCGTAATCTGCGGATCGAGCTTGATCTCGCCGAAGGTCTGCTCGTAGTTTTCCACGTTCTGCTGGAGCATGAGCGAAAGGGCCTTGGCCTGCTGCGGGCTGAGGAAGATTCCCTGAAAGTTGGTGAGCTCGATGCCGGGGCCGCTGGTGGGCTGCACGCGGCCAAAGGCCAGGAAGAAATCCCACACGTTCATGCGGATCTGCACGCTGTTGGCATAGCCCTCGCGGTAATCGTCGGAGTTGCGGACGTTGATCTCGGGCTGCTCGGGGAAGTTGGACATGATGGCACTCTCCAAAACTCAGGGTAACAAGTTTGCGGGCGGTGCGCACGCGGGGCAGGGTGGGCGGCGATAGAATGAGGGCTGATGCCATGCGCCAAAGACAAAACGTATCGCGGGCGGATTGCGCCATCGCCTACTGGGTATTTGCACCTGGGCCATGCGCGAACCTTTTGGCAGGCCTACGGGCGGACGCGGGCAGCGGGCGGCGTGCTCATCTTTCGCAATGAGGATTTGGACGAGCAGCGCTGCCGAGAGGAGTTTGCGCGGGCGATGTTTGAGGACCTCGGCTGGCTTGGCATCCGGTGGCAGGAGGGGCCGGATGTGGGCGGCGGGGTTGGACCCTACGCGCAGAGCGAGCGGCGGGAGTTGTATCGCGCGGCATGGCGCAGGCTGAGGGATGGGGGATGGATCTATCCCTGCACTTGCTCGAGGCGGGAACTGGCGGAGGCGGCGGTGGCTCCACATGACGACCAGGACGAGCCGCTGTATCCGGGAACGTGCCGAGAGAAAACGAGTGGTGCGACGGAGCCTGTGGGCTTCAACTGGCGCTTTCGCGTGCCGGATGGCGAGCGCATTGAGTTTGACGATGCGAGGCTGGGACGCGTGGGTTTTGTGGCCGGACGCGACTTTGGCGATTTCGTGGTGTGGCGGCGCGATGACGTGCCGGCCTATCAACTGGCGGTGGTGGTGGATGACGCGGCGATGCAGGTGACGGAGGTGGTGCGGGGCGAGGACCTGCTGCGCTCCACGGCACGGCAGATTTTGCTGCAACGCGCGCTGGGACTGCCGGAGGTGGGGTACTTCCACTGCGAATTGCTGCGGGACGAGCAGGGCGTGCGGCTGGCCAAGCGCCACGACGCGCTGAGTTTGCGGCACCTGCGCGAGCTGGGTTTGACGGCGGCCGAGGTGAGGCGGATAGCTGGAATGGACGGCGGGGAGGTTTTTCCAGTGGAGAAATGCGCAGAAAAGTGATTCACATCACAGAACTGCCGTGAGGGAGTTCCCTTATCATCAGTGAGTGTTCGGGAATTCCCAGCCGGCGAATGATTCGGCGGTTCCCGGGCGGCGTTTCATCAAGGAGACTGGCATGGCACACGTCATCATCGATACCTGTAAGAAGGACAACCTCTGTCTGGATTCCTGCCCCTCGGAGGCGATCCGCCCGGGCAAGGACGAGGCGGCGTGGGGCACCGTGTCCCAGCTCTACATCAATCCTGAAGAGTGCATGGATTGCGGCGCCTGCGTGGCAGAGTGCCCGACCAACTCGATTTACCCGGCCGAAGAGCTGCCCGCCGACAAGGCCGACTTCGCGGAAAAGAACGCCGCGTTCTTCACGAATTAACTTAATTCACTGTGGTTTCCGCCCCCGGGCTACCATGCATCAGCGTGGCGGCCCGGGTGTGTTTGCGCGTGGAAAATGATGGCGCGGCTGTGGTGAAACTTTGTTGCACGGGCGTGGCAACGGTAGGAAGATAAGTGGTTGGTGTCAGTAAGACATACATTATTTTCAGGCAGTTTGGAGAGTCCTTTGAATTATCCCTACTGGCAACTTGGATTTCCGGGTGGCGTGCTGATTGCGCTGGTGGCCGTGCTGCATGTATTCGTCAGTCACTTTGCGGTGGGCGGCGGCTTCTTTCTGGTGGCGACCGAGGCGCGGGCGCGGCGGACGAATGACGCGGCGCTGCTGGACTACTGCAAACGGCACACCAAGTTCTTCGCCCTGCTGACACTGGTGTTCGGCGCGGTGAGCGGCGTGGGCATCTGGTTCACCATCGGGCTGGTCAGCCCGGAGGCGACTTCGACGCTGATCCACGCCTTTGTTTGGCTGTGGGCCATCGAGTGGGTCTTCTTCTTCGTGGAGATTGCCGCGGCCATCATCTACGCCAAGACCTGGGAGACGCTCTCCGCAACGGAGCACCAGATCATCGGCTGGATTTACTTTGTCGCGGCCTGGATGAGCCTGTTCGTCATCAACGGCATTTTGACCTTCATGCTGACCCCCGGCGGATGGCTGGAAGGTCACAGCCTGGTGGCGGGATTCTTCAACCCCACGTACTGGCCCTCGCTGCTGACGCGCACGGCGGCCGCCGTGGTGCTGGCCGGGCTGTTCGCCTTTGTGACGCTGCCGAAAGACGGCGCGCGCGAGCAGGTGGCGCGACTGGGCGCCAAGTGGATGGTGGCCGGAGCGGTGGTGATGCCGGTGGGGCTGTGGTGGTGGTCGGCAAGGCTGCCGCTGTTCTCTCACCTGTCTTTGGGAATGGGCGTGACCAGCGTGACCCATGCGCTGCGCGGTGGTGTGGGCTTTAGCCTGTTGGCCTTGCTGCTGGCCCTGGTGTGCGGCGCGTGGAAGCCGTCGTGGATGCGGCCTCCGGTGGTGGCGGTGCTGGTGCTGTGCGGCATTGGCATGGTGGGCGCGGGCGAGTATCTGCGTGAGTATCTTCGCAAGCCGTGGGCGGTGAACACGCTGGTGTATGCCAACGACATGCGCGCCGCCGAGGTGGAGACGATCAAGACAAATGGCGTGCTGAAGTCGGCAAAGTTTTTGCCGCACGCGGATGCCGCGAGCGCGGAGTACGGACGCGACCTGTTTGTGCTGCAGTGTGGCGCTTGTCACGCGGCGGAAGGATACCGCGGCATGAGCCGGCGGGTGGATGGCTGGGACGCGGCTTTTGCGGCCGACATCCTGCAACATATTCATGTGCTGCGCGGCACGATGCCACCTTTTGCGGGCGACGAGCAGGACAGAAAAGCCTTGGGAAAATATCTGGCGGGGCTGAATCCGGAGTGGCATTTGACCATCACCGAGGCGAACAAGCTGGAGATGGGCAAGAAGGTTTTCGACAGCCGCTGCGGGCATTGCCACACGGTGAACGGATCGTTCCGCCCGCTGCGTGGAACCTTTGAGAAGGCAACGGGGGCGCAGGTGGCGGAGGTCTTTCCGGCCTTGGGCGCGATGAGCAGCAATATGCCGGACTTTAACGCTCCGGCGGATCAGGCCGAGGCGCTGGGCTTCTACATTGCGCATGAGGCGAACCTGCCGCTGGCAGTCAAGCCGGCTCCCATGCAGATGCCGACGGGGACCAACCATTCACGGATGCGACGGCCGGCGATGCCGGGCGCACAGGCCAGCCTGGCCCAGGAGGTGCGGTAATGCAGACGATGATTCCTCATGTGGATCCGTTGCCGCTGCCCGGCCCGGTGTGGCTGTTCACGGTACTTCTGCTGGTTGTGTTTACCCTGCACGTCGCGGCGATGAATTCCGCGCTGGGCGGCGGGTTGTGGACGCTGTGGAACTATCTGCGCGGACGGCACGCCGAGCATGAGTACTCTCGGCGGCTGGCCGTGGAATTGGCTGGGATGCTGCCTACGTTTCTGGCCTTTACGGTGACGCTGGGCGTGGCCGCGCTGCTGTTTGTGCAGGTGCTGTATGGCAACTTCCTGTACACCAGCTCGATCATCATGGCCTCAACGTGGCTGATGGTGATTCCACTGGTGATGGTGGCCTACTACGGCTACTACTACTTCAGCTATAAGGCTGTTGAAGGAAAAGGTATTGCCGGATGCGTGCTGGCGATTTCGGTGTGCGTGCTGCTGGCGATCGGCTTCATCTTCGTCAACAACATGACCTTGATGCTGCGGCCGGAGCGCTGGCTGGAGATTTATCGCGCGCATCCGAACGGGTGGAATCTGAACCTGGGTGAGGCGACGCTGCTGCCGCGCTACCTGCACATTGTGAACGGATCGGTGGCGCTGTTTTCCGCCATATTGGCGCAGATCGGCATGAGCCGCATGAAGCAGGACGCGGGCTACGGGCGCTGGCTGGTGCAGCGCGCGGCGCTGGTGTTTGCCGCCTGCACGGGATTGCAGTTCCTGCTGGGCATGTGGCTGCTGCTGGCCACTCCGCGGGAGATTGCCATGACGCTGCTGCGCGATCCGCTGACGGGCGGAGTGTTCGGGCTGGCACTGGTCACGGTGATTGCGGCGATGCTGCTGATACTGCTGGGCAGTTTGGCGGAGAAGCCATCGAAGCTGGTGAGCGCCGGATTTGGCGTGAGCCTGCTGACGCTACTGCTGATGGTGTGCCTGCGCTACCTGCTGCGGATGGCCTACCTGAAACCCTATGCCGATCTGGGTGGGTTGCAGGTGCAGGCGCAGTGGGGCGTCATCGTGCTGTTCGTGGTGCTGTTTGTGGGCGGCCTCGGGACGGTGGCCTACATGCTGGCACTGGTGATGAAGTGCTGCAAAACGGCGGTGGCGAAGTAGCTTAAACAATTCAGTCATGCGGATTAGGCGGCCTGCGGGCCGCCTTTTTCGTTGCGTTCGCGAATATTGGCGCCAGGGGCGGCGCGGTGCGGATGAATGAAAATGCGAGGTGCGGATGGATTATGCAGACAGACCGTGCCGAAATTTCGGGCTCCGGATGTGAGCGAAATCACATGGAAAGCCGCTAGGTAGGCTGTGAAAAACAGGGTTGACGCGGCGGGGCATCAAGATGCATACTTATACGGTTGTGTGAATAAATTTGCACGGTGTGAGAGCGATGTCCAAAGTTTCACGTCAGAACGTCATCCTGGAGCTGGTGCAGCTGGAGAGTGTTGCCAACCAGGAGCAGTTGCGGCGGCTGCTGCTGCGGCAGGGCTTTGATGTGACGCAGGCGACACTGTCGCGCGACATCAACGAACTGGCGCTGGTGAAGACCAGCGATGGCTACAGCCTTCCGCGCGGCGAGCAGGCGGGCGAGCCGGGATATCACAGCACGGGGCGGCTGGTGCGCGAGTTTGTGGTTGAGGTCCGCGAGGCGCAGAACCTGCTGGTGATCAAGACGGTGACCGGTTCGGCGCAGCCCGTGGCGGCGGCCATGGATGGCGAAGGCTGGCCCGAGGTGGTGGGCACCGTGGGCGGCGACGACACGATCCTTGTGATATCGCAGAGCAAGAAGAACGCACACCGGGTGGCGCTGCGGATTAAAGGAATGATGCAGTGAGCGGCCAGAAGCTGCAGACGGCGGTGCTGGGCGCTACGGGCTACGCGGGCTTTGAACTGGCGCGGCTGCTGCTGAAGCATCCTAAGGTGGCGACGCCGTTGTTTTTGGCGCGCGCGGGCGAGGCGGCGGGCAAGCAGTTGGAAGAGTTTTATCCCGAGCTGGGGCCGCAGGCGAATTATCCGCTGGAGCCCTTCGATTGGGAGCTGCTGAAGCAGCGCGCGGTGAAGGTTTTGTTTTTGGCGACTCCGCATGAGCTGAGCCGCGAACTGGTTCCACAGGCTTTGCAAGAGGGCATCCGCGTGGTGGATTTGAGCGGAGCGTGGCGGCTGAAGGCGGAGGCAAATCGCGCGGTGTATGGCTTTACCGACGCCGATGCCGCGCTGGCCGCGAAGTTGGACGCCGAGGCCGTGTACGGATTGCCGGAGTTGCATCGCGAGGAGATTGCCGGGGCGCGGCTGGTGGCGAATCCCGGATGCTATGCGACGAGCGTGATTGTTCCGCTGGCTCCGCTGGTGAAGGCCGGGCTGGTGGACCGCAAGCGCGGCGTGATTTGCGACTGCAAGAGCGGAGTGAGCGGCGCGGGAAAGAAGCCGACGCAGAAGACTCACTTTGTGGAAGTGGCCGACAACTTTTCGGCCTACTCGGTATTTGGACATCGCCACACGGGCGAAATTTTGGAGCAGGCGGGACTCGACGATGACGAACTTACCTTTACGCCGCACCTGCTGCCGATTCCTCGCGGCATCCTTTCGACGATCTATGTGAGCCTGGCGCGACCTGCGGCGGCCGCGGAGATTGAACGGGTGCTGCGCGGTGCATACGGAGCAGAGGGCTTTGTGCGGATATACGGAAACAAGCATCTGCCGCAGGTGAGTTATTCGCTGCATACGAATTTTTGCGATGTGGGCTTTGAGCTGGCGCGCGACGGACGGCGGCTGACGATTGTGAGCTGTCTGGACAACCTGATGAAGGGCGCGGCGGGCCAGGCGCTCCAGAACATGAACGTGATGCTGGGCTGGAGCGAGAAGGAGGGATTGGCGTGATGAAACTCGTAGTCAAAATTGGTGGAGCGGCGCTGGAAGACAAGAAGCTGCTGAAGAAGTGCGCGCAGGCCGTGAGCGACCTGGTGGCCGAGGGTCACAAGGTGGCCGTGGTGCATGGCGGCGGCAAGGCGCTGACGGAGACACTGGCGCTGCTGGGCAAGGAATCCACGTTTGTGAACGGGCTGCGAGTGACCGACCGCGAGACGCGCGACGTGGCGCTGATGGTGCTGGCCGGGCGGGTGAACAAGCTGCTGGTGGCGGCCATCACGTCCACCGGGCAGGCGGCTGTTGGGTTGTGCGGCGGCGACGGCGCGGCATTTTTGGCGCGCAAGAAAAAGACGAAGGGCGGCGACCTGGGATTCGTGGGCGAGATCAGCTCGGTGGACTCGCGCTGGATTGAGGCGATCTGGGCGAACGACGGCGTGCCGGTGATCAGCAGTCTTGCGCTGGGCAGCGACGGCGAATACTACAACGTGAACGCCGACCAGATGGCCTCGGCCTGCGCGACGGGCTGCGGCGCGAACGCGCTGATCTTTTTGACCGATGTGGCCGGAGTGAAGGGCGCGGACGGAGCGGTCATCCGCTGGCTGGCCGCGAGCGACATTCCGCAACTGGTGCAGACGTCTGTAATCAAGGGCGGCATGCTGCCGAAGCTGCAGGCCTGCCAGGATGCGCTGCGCAGCGGCGTGCACCGGGTTCGCATATTGCCGGCACTGGAGGCAGATGTGCTGCCGACCTTCTACCAGACGAAGATCGAATGCGGCACGGAGGTCATGGCGTCGTGAGCTTGAAGCAGATTCAGAAGGCGGAAGAAAAGTACATCCTGCACACCTACGACCGGCATCCCGTGCTGCTGACGCACGGTAAGGGCGCGTACCTGTACGACGAGGACGGCGGCCAGTACCTGGACTTTTTGAGCGGCATCGGCGTGATGGCACTGGGATATTCGCATCCGGCGATTACGAAGGTGATTCGCGAGCAGGCCGGGAAACTGGTGCACGTTAGCAACCTGTTTTATACGGAGTTTCCTTCGGCTCTGGCGGCGCGGCTGGTGAAGCTGAGCGGGCTGAAGAAGGCGTTCTTCAGCAACAGCGGCACCGAGGCCTGGGAGGGCGCGCTGAAGATTGCGCGCGCGGTGGCCAGCGGCAAGGGCTTGAAGAAGCGCACGAAGTTTTTGGCCATGGAGAACAGCTTCCACGGACGGACGATGGGCTCGGTGGCGACCACCTACACGGAGAAGTATCGCAAGCCCTTCGCACCGGTGATGCCGGGCGTGGAGTTTGTGAAGTTCAACGACGTGGAGGATTTGAAGGCGAAGTTCACCGACGACGTGTGCGCGGTGTGCATTGAGACCGTGCAGGGCGAAGGCGGAATCCAGCCGGTGAGCCTTGAGTTCTTGAAGGCCGCCCGGGCGCTGACCGCGAAGAGCGGCGCGCTGTTGCTGCTGGATGAGATTCAGTGCGGACTGGGACGCACGGGCAAGATGTTTGCCTATCAGCATTATGGAGTGAAGCCCGATGTGGTAACCCTGGCCAAGCCTTTGGCCGCGGGACTTCCCCTGGGCGCAATCCTGGTGGGCGAAGAAGTGGCCTTGGCGATTCATCCCGGAATGCATGGCACTACCTTTGGCGGGGGTCCGCTGGC
>CAINND010000092.1:0-75000 GCA_903851035.1 uncultured Acidobacteriota bacterium
AGGTTACCAAGATTACGGTCGCGGAGGCCGCGACGGTCAACGCCGGGGATCTGCTGATGATTGTCGAGTAGTTTCAGTTGTTGGAGTGCAAAGAGCGCCGCTGTAGATGGCGCTCTTCTTGCGGAAGGAAATGGCTTCAAAGTAAAACGCCCGGCTCATCACCGGGCGTTTATTTTTACTAAAAAACTTGCAACCCGCTCCTACTGCGCGGTGGCCTTAAGAACCTGATCAGCCAGGTAGTTCTCAATGGAAGCGCTGTTGTGTAGAGACTCGTAGTAGGCGCTCTTCAGCAGCTGCTCGCGCCGGTCGCGGAGCTGTTCGCGGATGGCCTGCTGCACGCGCGGATCGTTCAATTCGCGCTGGCCTGCCGGCTCCTTGCTGATCAGCTTGATGATGCGATAGCCGAAGATCTGGTGCGTGCCGTTGTCGGCCGCGGGCAGCGGAGGCGTAAACGTACCGGGCTTCAGCTTGCCAATGGCTTCAAAGGCCTGGCGGTCACTCTGCAGCGAGCTCTCCGGAATGAAGCCGAGGTCACCGCCGGTGGCCGAGGTATCCGGATCTTCGCTGTAGTTCATGGCCACGGTGGCAAAGTCCTCGCCGCTCTCCAGCCGGCTTTGCAGCATCTGCACCTTTTTCTTGGCCTCGGCCTCGTTCTGCGCCTTGTCGTTCTTCAGGTTGCGCACCTGCGGGCTGGGCTGCGCGGTGATCAGGATCTGTGCCAGGTGATACTGCGGCACGATCAGGTTGAACTCCGCCTTGTGCTGGTTGTAGTAGCCGCTGATGTCGCCGTCGCTGATGTTGATCTTGGAGGTAATCTCCTTGTTTAACACCTTTTCCACGGTGATGGAGCGGCGCAGGTCGCGCTTGAAGTCGTCGAGCGTAATGCCCCGCTCCTTCATGCGTGCGTCGAACTCTTCCTTGGTAAAGGGCGCGCGAATCTCGCTCAGCTTGCTGTCGACTTCCTCGTCGGTGGCCAGCAGGCCGAGCTTTTCAGCCCGCTGCGCCAGAATTTCGTTTTCGATCAGCTCGCGCAGAATGCCCAACCGCAGTGCTTGTGCCTGCTCGTTGGAGCTGGGTGGCTGCCGCTCCGTCTGGTTGCGGTAGTACTTTTCCACCTCGGCGCGCATGATCTTGCGTCCGTTCACACGCGCCAGCACATCGTCGCCGCCCTTGCCGCCCTTGCAGGCGACTCCCGTGGCCAGGCTCAGCGCGGCCAGCGCCAGCAGCGCCACCGCCCATAACTTGTCAGTGCGTTTCAATCGAAAACCCTCCAACTCTGCGAATAATGCGCGTCACAAGCAAAACAATCTGAAACCAATCAAACTCTATTGTAGCGCGATGAGCCTATTGACCGGCTCCGCCGACGGCCTTCAACTCTTTGTCCAGGATGAGACGGAATTCCTCGTCCGGAATGGCGCCATCCAGCTTCATGCCGTCAATGAAAATCACCGGTGTCGATTCCACGCCCAGGGTCTCGGCTTCCTTGACGCTGGCGTTCAGGTCGTCCTTGGTGGCGTGGGTCTGCACGCACTGGCCCAGCTTAGCCTCGTCCAGGCCGTGACGCTTGCCCACCTCCAGGGTGATCTTGTCCACCTCGGCAAGCTGGTCGGGCAGTGAGCGCTTATCGCCGCGGATGCGCTGCGGGTTGGCGTGCACGTAGTCGGCAAAGTCCCAATAGGCGTCGTCGCCCTGGCGCGCCAGGCAGCCGGAATCCAGCGCCGCGCGCTCCGACCAGGGGTGAATGTCGTAGAGCGGGTAATCTTTGTAGATGACCTTCACGCGGTCGCCGTAGCTCTGCATCAGGCTCAAAAGGGTCTGGTGCACCTTGGAGCAGTACGGGCACTGGAAGTCGTCAAAGACGACAATGGTGACCTTGGCCGACTTGTTGCCGCGCACCGGGCGCCCGGCCAGGCTGATCTTGGCCATGGTCTCCGCCAGTGGGTCCTTGGTCAGGTCCATGCGGGTGACGGCGATCAGGCTCTGGCCGTCCTTGCTGATCAGCATCTTGCGCGTCTGTGCCTGGCCGCGGAAGCTGAGCGTGATGGTCACATCGTCGTATCCGGTAAAGTCCTTGCTGGGCTTGCGGTCGCCAACTGAAACGTCCACATAAGGCGGGTAGTTGAAGGTGGCTCGTACCTGCTTCTCAATCTTTTGCTGCATGTCGGCCGGCACCGGAGCCTGCGCCCGGCAACCCACCACCAGCAACAATAAACACACAAAAATCCGCCGCATCAGCCACTCTCCAATCCCTTTGGGATTCCATGACATACGTTAGGAAATTATCTCATGCGGAGGGGGAGCTCTGGCCCTGACCCCCGCTAATGCCCACACCGCCAAAGGTATAGACATTTTGCAGTGCGCGGACGTTTTGACAGTGTCCCTGCAGTGCAACAAGTGCAGAAAGGTTCAGCCTCAGTTGTAATTACAATTTGTCCAGGCGTGGGAGGTTCTGATGGATACTCTATTTTCTGGAAACTACCAGCACAACAGTCAATGATTTTTGCATTAATCCGGAAACGATATACAACGACGAACTCCTGAGGGGAAAGACACTCGTTGCATGCAAACTGTGCAGTTCTGGCGCTGTTCAAAACGGCTGGGGATAACAAGGGATTGCCGCTAACAACTTTGAAGGAAGCAATACTTCCATCTGGTTTGATGGTGAATGCGACTTTGACATCACCCGGGAGATTTGCTGAGTGTGCAAGTGGTGGATACTGAGGTGGCTCTGCCTTGACGACAGAGACACTGCCATTGTGGCCGATAGTGGATTGCCCAAAACACACAGCTACCGTCACAAGCGCGACCAGCAATACTCTATAGAGCCAATTCATGCCTGTCAGTTTACGTTCATTTAGCGCTTTTGCAATATGTCTGCACTGATTAGCGCGTTCATCGAGCCGGAGCGGAAGCCCTCCAGGTCGAGGGTGACGAACTCAAAGCCGCAGGCCTTGATCTCCCGGCTCAGGCGCTCGAACATTTCGAGCGAAAGCGCGCGGCCTAGCTCCTCGCGGGCAATCTCTATGCGGGCCACCTGCCCGTGGTGGCGCAGGCGGAACTGTCGGAAGCCGAGGGCGCGCAGGGCATCCTCGCCGCGCTCAACCTGCTCCAATGCCTCACGGGTCACCGGGCGGCCATATTCGATGCGCGAGGACAAACAGGCCGAGGCGGGCTTATCCCACACGCGCAATCCGGCCTCGTGCGCCAACTGGCGAATGTCAGCCTTGGTCAGCCCGGCCTCCAGCAAGGGAGCAGCCACGCCATGCTGCGCGGCGGCCTTCTGCCCGGGACGCCAGTCGCCCTGGTCGTCAAGATTCACGCCGTAGGCCACGGCCTGCCAACCCTTCTCGGCGGTAAAGCGCTCCATCACGGCAAACAGCTCGTCCTTGCAGTGGAAGCAGCGCATGGCGTCGTTCTTCTGGTAGTCGGCGTTGTTGAGTTCTTCGGTCTGGATGACTTCGACGGGGAAGCCCTGCTCACGGGCAAAGGCCAGCGCGTCCTTCATCTGCGCGCGGGCCAGCGAGGGCGAGTCGGCCATCACGGCCAGCATCTGCTCGCCCAGCACCTGGTGTGCCGCCCAGGCAAGGTACGCCGAATCCACTCCGCCGGAGTAGGCAACCAGCAGCCGCCCCAACCGACGCAGATGCGCGTAGAGCGCCTCGCGCTTGGCGGAAAGGTCGGCTTGTGAGACTACGGTTTCCATATTTTCCATTCTACGAGCTTGAGCAAGGAAGCGGAAAGCACTCGCCATCCGGGGTTGTCCGAAATTGTTCCATGACGTTACTAGAGAGGGACTTACGTCCTCCCGCGGCCTCGGTACATCATGATGATTATCTCAGGAGGGCTCTTGGATACTAGTTTTCAGGAGCAGTATGCGGGGCTGAGCGACGACGAGCTATTGTTTGTTGCAGCCAGCCGCTCGGAGTTGACGGACGATGCATCTCTTGCCATGGATTCCGAGATGGCCCGTCGCGGACTGAGCTACGAACAGGCGCATGCGAAGAAGCGAGAGGTCGCACGCCTCACGGCCGAAGAAGAGCGAGAGCACCATCGGAAGCCGATACGCTCGAAGTACTTTGTAACCACCATCAATCTTTGGTGGCTCTTTCTTGGTATAGCTGGGCTTATCCCTTTGATGCTTCTGATGTGGCGTCCCCATCGCGTCTTCGATGAGTGGACCGAACCAGTGGCTGTGACGTACACAGGAGCTGTGATGGCTTGCTCATATGTACAGCCTTGGTTGAGACGAACCTTTAGTTTCTGGTTTTCATTGATGGTTTCCGCCGTCCCCCAATTCTATGTCAGCCGATGGCTCACCGTTTATCATCCGGCACATAATCGAAGCGGGAGCAAGGGCATATGGTTCTTGAGCATTCTTGTTGGATATGCGGTTGGTGGAGCATTGTTTCTGTTACTGCAGAAGCTCAAGCCAACGGAAGAAGAATCGCAAGTGCGCTAACAATAAGAACGCCGCCCTCGACGGAGAGCGGCGTCTGAGTTTTATCCCACCTACAGAATATACCGGCTTAAATCCTGGTCCTTGACGATGTCGGCCAGGGTGTCGTGCACGTACTTGCTGTCAATACGCACGTCCTTTTCCTTCATGTCAGGCGCCTCAAAGCTCACCTTGTCGAGCACCCGCTCCATGATGGTGTGCAGGCGGCGCGCGCCGATGTTTTCCGTCGTCTCATTCACCTTGGCGGCGAAGGTGGCAATCTCCACCAGCGCGTCGGGCGTGAATTCCAGCTTCAGGCCTTCCGTCTCCAGCAGCGCAATGTACTGCTTGGTCAGCGAACCCTTGGGCTCGGTCAGAATCTTGATGAAGTCCTCAACGGTCAGTGACTTTAGTTCTACGCGAATGGGGAAGCGGCCCTGCAATTCGGGGATCAGATCACTGGGCTTGCTGACGTGGAAGGCTCCGGCGGCGATGAACAGGATGTGATCCGTGCGCAGCATGCCGTAGCGCGTGTTGATCGTGGTGCCTTCGACGATGGGCAGAATGTCGCGCTGCACGCCTTCGCGGCTTACGTCCGGGCCATGGCCGCTCTCGCGCCCGGCGATCTTGTCAATTTCGTCCAGGAAGATGATGCCGCTCTGCTCCACGCGGTCGAGGGCCGTCTTGGTCACTTGGTCCATGTCAATCAACCGCTGCTCTTCTTCGGCGATCAGGTAATCAAAGGCCTCGCTGACCTTCATCTTCCGCTTCTTGGTGCGCTGGCCGAAGATGCTGGGCAGCATGTCCTTGAAGTTGACGTCCATGTCCTCAATGCCCTGGTTGCTGATGATCTCAAACGAGGGCATGTTCTTTTCGCGGACGTCGAGTTCCACCGTGCGCTCATCCAGCTTGCCTTCACGCAGTTGCTGGCGGAGCTTCTCCCGGCTGCGCGCGGCGCTGGCTTCACTCGGTGCAGCCGGAGCATCGCCCAGCAGGGTGATGGGATCGCCCGTTGCGGCCGGGGGAACGGCAGAGATGGGCGTTACGTTGCTCTGGGCAGTGCTCTGGGCTGCGGGCGTGGTCTCAGCGGGCGTGGGCGGCAGTAGCAGGTCCAGGATGCGCTCTTCGGCGTTCATCTCGGCCTTTTCCGCCACGTCTTCCAGCTTCTCCTCGCGCACCATGTCGATGGCAATCTCGATGAGGTCGCGAATCATGGATTCCACGTCGCGGCCCACGTAGCCGACTTCGGTGAACTTGCTGGCCTCCACCTTGAGGAATGGCGAGTTGGCCAGCTTGGCCAGACGGCGGGCGATTTCGGTTTTACCCACGCCGGTCGGCCCCATCATGATGATGTTCTTGGGCATGACCTCTTCGGCCATCTCCGGCGAGAGCTTTTGACGCCGCATGCGGTTGCGCAGGGCGATGGAGACGGCGCGCTTGGCGTCGTGCTGACCCACCACGTACTTGTCGAGCTCAGCCACAATCTCGCGCGGCGTCAACTCGTCCAGCGCAATCATCTCTTCTTCCACGGTCTGCGGCAGGTAAATGGCCACGATAACTCCTAAACTTTCTGCTTACGAAGGGCGCCGCGCGGTGCGACCCGGGCGGCAACCGGAATAACAAACTTCAACCCTGACCATGTCTCGTCCACGGCGCATACTTTAATGTCTACCAACCCAGCGCGAATTCCAGCTTCGCGAACCAGCTGTTCGCTTAAATCGGTAGCCACTCCCGAGGACTTTTTCGGCCATGAAACCCATAATATTCCTGCCGGTGACAACGCTTTCTTCACTGCGGCAAAGGTCCTGTCCAGCCCGCTCCTGGACCTCAGAAAACTGATCGCAAAATCTATGGGAGCAATCACCGAGCCGAGCAATTGCAAGCCTTCGGGCAGCTTCCCCAGCAATTCGTCAAAATCGGCTGGCGCATTCAGGAATACCGCGCGCTGGCCCGTCTTGATCCCCAGCTTGGTGATGAGCGGCGTACCTGAGTAGCCGGCCATGAGGGCTCCTTCTCGCTTACAGCTCCTCGATCGTAAATTTCTCATTGGTATAGATGCAGGTCTGCCCGGCAATGGTCATGGCCGCCTCGGCAATCTGGCGGGCGTCCATCTGGGTGTACTGCATCAGGGCGCGCGCGGCGCTCAGGGCAAAGGGGCCGCCGCTGCCAATGGCCGCAATGTTGTCGTCCGGCTCAATGACGTCGCCGTTGCCGCTCAGCAGGTAGGTCTGATGCTTGTCAGCCACCAGTAGCAGGGCTTCCAACTGGCGCAGGCTCTTGTCGGTGCGCCAGTCCTTGGCCAGCTCCACGGCCGAGCGGCCCAGGTTGCCGGCAAACTGCTCCAGCTTGCTCTCAAAGCGGGCGAACAGGCTGAAGGCGTCGGCGGTGCTGCCGGCAAAGCCGGCCAGTATCTTGTCTTGGTATAGACGGCGAATCTTACGCGCGCTGTGTTTGATGACGTGATCGCCGAGGGTCACCTGTCCGTCTCCGGCCATCACCACGTGGCCATCGCGGCGCACGCACAAAACGGTGGTGGAGCGGATTCTCTGCTGCTGCGGGGAAGGTGCCTCGAAGGAGTGCGGGCCACAGATAGATTTCTTCGACATGGGCGTAGTCTTCGATTATAGCAGCGCGCGGGGCTGGCGATTTTTCAGGATTTCCGCGATTAATTCGCTTTTTCTTCGTATTTGTGTGGGCGTAAGTCCCACTAGTGCTCCGGCGGACAGGTACCAATGATGCCTAGGCACCCGCTTTCCATTGACTCCCCTTGTCTGGGTTGGTACGCTTTCAGGGTTGCTCCATATCAGTGTGAGCAGAATAGAGGGACGCACTCCCCCTGCTGCAGCGTCTGCGAAATTCGACAGCGCTGCGCGCGATCCTTCGACAGGACCCCGGTTTTTCACCACTCCCAGAGGAGACGGAATTTGCGGAAGCGTTGGTACATCCTGTTTGTGGCGCGCGACGCCGAGGGACAGCTCCGCAAGATTCCCATTCCCGTTCACTACCTCTATGTCTTTCTGGCCGGTGCACTGATCGGCATGTTGACCATCAGCGGCATGGCCGGCTCCTATGCCCGCATGTTGTGGAAGGTGGAGCGCTTTAACGAGCTGCGGGCCGAAAAAGACCAGATCAAGCGCAATTACAATCAACTGGAACAGGTCAGCAAGGAAAAGGATGTGCAGGTGGCTTCGCTCGGCTCCATCGCCAGCGAGGTATCGGCCATCTACGGGTTGAAGAACGACTCCCGCCTGCTGCCAACCAACGACAACATTCGTCCCGAGCAGTACCAGGCTTCGCTGGATACGCTCTACGCCCTGCGCGGATCGGCCATCACCGGCGCGGCCACGCTGGGCATGCAAGATCCCAGCCGCCGGCTGGCCTCGCTGGCGGATTGGAGCAAGTTGGCCGATGCGCCCTCCTTGTGGCCCGTGGAAGGCCGCCTGACCAGCAGCTTTGGCGAACGAGTGGATCCGTTCAATGGTGAAGGCGCGTTCCACAGCGGCATCGACATCAGCGTGCCCTATGGAACACCGGTACATGCCGCCGCCGACGGCGTGGTCACCTTTGCCGAGTTCTCCAGCGGCTACGGACGCCTGATTCACATTGATCACGGCCATGGCGTAACCAGCGGCTACGGTCACCTTTCGGGCTTTGCCATCAGTCCCGGCCAGCACGTTACCCGCGGGCAGGTGATTGGCTATGTGGGCACCACGGGACGCGCCACCTCGCCGCACCTGCACTACGAAGTTCGCATCCAGAACGTGCCGGTCAATCCTCACAAGTATCTGCGCAACACCTTGGCGCAAGTACCGGCACCGCACGCCAGCTAAGCGGCTTCCTCTTACGATATTCCGCGCGATTCTTCCCTGAAAAATTGCTATTTACTGCAGAATTTTGCCCTCGGGGAACTTTTCCTCTCCACGGGCGTCTGTATAGGCGTACTCTTTTGTGAACTGGGAGAGCCATGAGCATTCTCGACTATTGCGCCGCGAACCCGGCAAGTGTTCCACTGACCGCCACCGCCGCCGATGCCATTGAGGCTATGATGTCGCGCCGCATGGGCGCCTCCGCCATTGTGGATGAGCACGGCATCGTCGCCGGCGTCTTCACCGAGCGCGATGTGATGCAGCGCGTGGCCCTCAGCGGCCGCGATCCTCGCAAGCTGCCCATCACCGAGGTGATGACCACGCCCGTGCTGCTGGCCACCCGCTCCACTCCCATTGCGGAGGCGATGAGCGTGATGATCAACCACCAGAAGCGCCACTTGCCCGTGGTGGAAGATGACGGCCGCCTCATCGGCATCCTCAGCATTCGCCACGTGCTGGAGCGCCGCGTGGACGAGCTGACGGCGCAGATCAGCGAGACGGCGCCGGCTTAGACCGCGTTCAGCTATAGCCGGATTTCGAGTATGTTGCAGGCCGCTGCCCATCCGCAGCGGCTTTGTTTTTGCTGGCGCGCGCTTTGCCCGGCGCGCGCTTTCGCGCTACCCTTCCTGCATTATGCCGATCCCGGAAAATCATCTTGTAGAGCGCATCGCCCGCCTTAGCCGGGCCGCCGCACCCGCCGCGCGCCGCGGACAAATCGCGCGAATCGTGGAATCCATTGGCGACGACTGTGCCGTTGTGGCCGCCTCACCGGGCGAGGAGACGCTCATCACCACCGACCTCTGTCTGGAGGGCACGCACTTCCGCCGCGAATGGCATCCGGCGGACTCCGTGGGCCATCGCTGCCTGACCCGCGGCCTTAGCGACATTGCGGCCATGGGCGGCGTGCCGGTGGCGGCTTTTCTTTCACTCGCCCTGCCCGCCAAGTTGCCGCAGCGCTGGGTGGATCAGCTTTTTGCCGGGTTGCTGCACGTAGCCCGCGCCGCGCGCATCACGCTGGCCGGAGGTGACATTGCGCAGTCGCCCACGGGCATCATGGCCGATATCACCGTGATCGGTACGGTGGAGGTCGGACGGGCCATCCGCCGCACGGGCGCCCAGGCGGGCGACGCCATCTATGTCAGCGGCGAACTGGGTGCGCCCGTGGCGTTGCTGGAGCAGATGTATGCCCTGCCCACGCGTAAGTTTCGCGCCGCCAGCTACCCCGCGCACTTCTATCCCAAGGCGCAGCTTGAGCTGGCGCGCTTTCTGGCCGCCCGTCAACTTCCCTCGGCCATGATGGACATCAGCGACGGCCTCAGCATGGACCTGCGGCGGCTCTGCCAGGCGAGCCATGTGGGCGCGACCATACAGGAAAACGCCGTGCCCGTGGCTTCGCTCAATCGCCACGAGGTGGAGCTGCGTCACGCCCTGCACGGCGGAGACGAGTATCAACTGCTCTTCACCGTGCCACCGGGCCGCCGCGTACCCGCCGTGCACAAGGGCACGCCGCTCACGCTCATCGGCTACATCACGGATGGCGCGGAGATCAGCCTCGAACACGAGAACGGCTACACCACGGAGCTGGAGCCCGAAGGCTGGGAGCACTTCGCCAAAGGCGGACGCTGAGCTGCGCGCGATTTGTCGGCGTGGTTATTTGCAAGTATTCAGCGCAAGTAGAAGCGGCCCCATCGCAGGGCCGCTTCTTCTTGCTGAAAATGTTTACTGAATGAGCTAGTAGCTCTTCGGACTCTTGCGGTTGTGGTTGACCGGAGCGGCGGGCGGCAGGTGGCTGCGCACGGCCTCGATGGTTTCAAAAAGCTTGTTGCTCTCCGGCACTTCAACGTAGGGTGTGCTGGGATTCACGCTGACAATATAGATGGTCGGCGTGCGGTGTATGCCCATGGACTTGCCCAGCTCGGTATCGGCTTCCACCTTTTTGCGCAGCGCGCCCGCCGGGTCGTAAAAGGCGGGCAGCGGCGCATGATGCGCGTTGGCAAAGCGGTCGGCCCAGTCGCGCAGGTTCGTCTTATAGATCGAAGCCTGGTTGTGGAAGATGTACTGGCGGAACTCCTCGCCCAGCTGCGGGCTGACCGTGTCAAAGTAGCGCGCCATGATGTGCGCTTCCTTGCTCCAGTGGTGAATCGGAATGATGAAGTCGTGGCGCACCAGTGGGATTCCGTAGTTGCGTTGAGCCTGTAGCAGCAGAGGATCGGTGCTGCCGCAGGCCGGGCACTCGAGGTCTTCAAAGACGACGATCGCCATGCGTTGGCCGGTCGGTGGGTGCAGCGCGCTGCTGTCAATGGCGCGCAGGGGCATCGCCCAGGTCAGCATCAGGCAGGCGGCCACCAGCAGGGTGCGCGCAATGTTCGTGTTCCACTTCGTCATCTTTGTCTCTCTCCCAGGTACGTAATGATTATTTCTCAGCGGCCTGCAGTTCTTCAATCATGGCGAAGAGCTGCTCGCGATCCAACACCTCGATGAACGGCGCGCCACGGCGATGCAGGCTTACGACGAAGACCGTGGGCGTATGGATGACGCCCGCCCGCTGGCCAGCTTCATAGTCGGCACGGACCAGCGTCTCCAGTCTTCCGGAGGGGTCCACGTTCTCCGGCAGCGTGACGTTGTGCTGATCGGCAAAGCGCTCGGCCATGCCGCGCAGGTTCTCTTTCTTGATCGAATCCTGATTGGCGTAACACCAGCGGCGGAACTGCTCGCCCAGTGGCAGGCCCTTGGCGCCGGGTTTACTGATCGAGTCAAAGAAACGTGCCAGCACGTGCGCGTCAAAGCTCCAATCGTGCTTGGGCAGCGGAAAATCCATGCGCACCAGCGGCACGTTGTACTTGGCGCTGGCTTCCAGCAGTAGAGTTTCGGCAGCGGCGCAGTCCGGGCACTGCAAATCTTCAAAGGCGATGATGGCGACCTTGGCCCCCCTGGGTGGGCGCAGCGCGCTGGTATCGGCGGCGTGCAGTACCAGCGGCAGCAACAGGGCGGCCACCAGCGCGGGCAGCAGAAGAAGGCCGTAGCGGCCATTTGAATTTGCAGTGAGCTTCTTCATCGCTCTTCCTCTCCGCTGCATAAGCTGTGCCGGGCTGCCGCATAGGCCGTTGCAGAGGCCTTCCCCTGAACAGGCGCACGGGCGCTCAAGATGCTGTCCCTCATCATAGACGAGCGGCGGCGCGGCGGACAGTATGCGCCGGTGCTAATCCGGATGCAGGCCGCCAATTTCCGGGCAAAAAATAAGGGAGCGCATTTTGTGTGCGCTCCCGAGCAGTGCAAGGAGGTTTCGGTGTATGCCTGTTGGACGCGGGAGGAAAGAAAGGGTAAGCAGGGGTGATGAAAATTTCTTAACGGCCTGCGCTTGCGCAAGCTGAAATACTCGGCGGCCCACCCGGCAGGCGAGTAAAATCATTCGGGTATGGCTGCCACTGTCCGTTCCTTTGCCAAAATCAACCTCGGCCTCGCCATCGGGCCCTCGCGTCCGGATGGCTTTCACGCGCTGGAGACCATCTATCAGACGGTGGCGGCTCACGATCTGATTACCGTGGAGGCCGTTCCCGGCGACCGCATCGTCATTCACTGTGCCGATCCTCGCGTGCCCTGCGACGCCACCAACACCTGCTACCGCATCGTGGAGCGGGCCATGGCCGTGCTGGGCTGCCACCGCCAGGTGACCATCACAATTGACAAGCGGCTGCCCGTGCAGGGCGGCATGGGGGCGGGGTCGTCGAACGCCGTGGCGACTTTGTTCGGCCTGGAACGTGTTCTGGGAGAGGAGCTTACGGCCAAAGACCGGCTGCGTGTGGCGGCCGAAGTGGGCTCCGATGTACCGCTGTTTCTGCTGGGTGGCACGGTGCTGGGCGTGGGTCGCGGCGAGCAGGTTTACCCCCTGCCGGAGCTGCCCCCCCTGGCCTGCGTGCTGGTGACGCCAAGCATAGCCGTATCAACGCCCCAGGCCTTCCGCGATTGGGATGCACTGGTGGCCGATGCCGGGTTGACCGCATCGAGGGGGTCAGCTACACTAAATGAGTTCAGTCTCTCGTCGTTTGAGTGGCTGAGCCACCTGAATACAACCGGTGTTCCCGCTGATAAAAGCGGGGACCGGGCCGAGACACCGCTTCTCGACCTCGTCCGTGCCGGGATAGAGAACGACTTCGAAAGAGTCGTCTTTCCTCAGTATCCCGAACTGCGTGACGTGAAGCGAATGCTCGAGCGCTATGGCGCCGGGTATGCTTCGTTGTCCGGCTCCGGCTCGACGATGTACGGTCTGTACGCCAGCCTGGAGCTGGCCGAGCAGGCGGCGGCAAAGTTGACGGCCTCCGGTATGGCGGCACGGGCCACGCAAACCTTGACGCGCCAGCAGTATGGCGAACAGAGGTTTGTGGGCTAGAAGGGTTCGGCGAGTCTTGCCCGTTGGGCGGTAGACTAATGGTAGGTCAAGTGCCTTTGGAGCACTTCGTCCAGGTTCGAATCCTGGCCGCCCAGCCAAACACTTCAGGTACAGCAACATGGCAGCAACGGTTTCCGCGTGGAGCCCAGCGCAACGGCGCCGGTCAACGTGCGGAGTGGCACGCGAAGTTCGAACAGGGATCAACCAGTCCCTTTTACGGAGATAGCGATGGACGCACCCACCAAACCGAATGAAGTGACGGCCGCAGCCGCGGAAGCGACGGCGGAAACCACGCAGGCCAAGACGGGCGAACAGCCCAAGGGCGAGAAGAAGCAGACGCCGAGCCGCCGCGACGACAAGCTGCGGATCTTCTGCGGCACCTCCAACCCGGGGCTGGCCAAGGAAGTCTGCGACTTTCTGGGGCTGCCGCTGGGGCAGACATTTTTAACGCAATTTTCTGATGGCGAAATTTATGTGCAGATTCTGGAGAACGTGCGCGGCGCGGATGTTTTTGTCATCCAGCCAACGTGCGATCCGGTCTCGCACAACCTGGTGCAGTTGCTGCTGATTATCGATGCCCTGAAGCGGGCGTCGGCGCGCCGCATCACCGTGGTAATTCCATATTTTGGCTACGCCCGTCAGGACCGCAAGGACAAGCCGCGCGTGCCGATCAGTTCCAAGCTGGTGGCAGACATTTTGACCACGGCGGGCGCCAATCGCGCCTTGGTGGTGGACTTGCACGCCCCGCAGATTCAGGGCTTTTTCAACATTCCGGTGGATCACCTGTTTGCCTCGCCGGTGCTGGTGGATCACTTCCGCCGCCAGAACCTGCCGAACCTGACGGTGGTCTCGCCCGATGCCGGCGGCGTGGAGCGCGCCCGCTTCTTTGCCAAGAAGATGGATGCCCCGATGGCCATCGTGGACAAGCGCCGCACGGAGATCAACGTCACCGAGGTGATGAACGTCATCGGCGACGTGAACAACCGCACCTGCCTGATCCTGGATGACATTGTGGATACGGCCGGAACGCTGGTGAAGACCGCGCAGGCCTTGCTGGATGCCGGTGCGCTGAGCGTGTACGCCTGCGCTTCGCACGCCGTGCTGAGCGGCCCTGCGCTGGAGAGAATTTCCAAGTCGAACCTCAAGGAGCTGGTGGTGACCAACACCATCCCGTTGAGTGAAGCTGGACAGAAGGAACCGAAGATCAAGGTGCTCACGATTGCCGGACTGATCGCTCGCGCGATTCAGTCCATCCACGAAGAGACCTCGGTCAGCAAGTTGTTTAACTAGTTCCCCTCCAAGGCCACCGGCCGCGGCAGGGACCCAAGACGTAGAAGGAACTTCAATGATGGCAACCGCAACTGAAACCAACACCGTGGAAGCAAAGCTGCGCGAAGCTTCCGACAAGAACGCCGCGCGCCGTTTGCGCACCACCGGAATGATTCCGGGCGTGCTCTACGGCGCCAAAAAGGAACCGCGCGCCATTGCCGTGGACCCCAAGCAGATTCTCAAGATTCTGCGCTCGGGCAGCGGCCATAACACGATTTTCGATGTCAACCTGGATGGCCAGCTGGACAAGGCCATGGTGGTGGACTGGCAGTATGAGCCCCTGAAGGGCAGCCTGCTGCACGTCGACCTGAAGCGCATTGCCATGGATCAGAAGATGCGCCTGTCAATTCCCGTGCATCTGGAAGGCGATGCCAAGGCCGCCAAGGAAGCCGGTGGACTGGTGGACCTGGTGCTGCGCGAGATTCAGATCGAGTGCCTGCCCGCAGACATTCCCAGCCATATCGCGGTGAACGTGACGGAGCTGAGCGCCGGTCAGGGTATCCGCGTGGGCGACCTGCCGAAGTCGGACAAGGTGAAGTACCTGAACGACGAGGACGCGACCGTGGTGCACATCACGTATGTTCGCGAAGAGGCTGCTCCGGCGGTCGACGCTACCGCTGCCGCTGCACCCGCCGAGCCCGAGGTCATCAAGAAGGGCAAGACGGAAACCGCAGAGGCCGATGCGATCGGCAAGGACGCGAAGAAGAAATAACTGCCGCGGTTGGGTGGGGCGTTTGTTCCACCAGCCAGGCGAGGAGAGACGCGCGGTGAAACTGATTGTCGGGCTCGGAAATCCGGGCATCGAATACCAGTTCACCCCGCACAACATGGGGTTTCTGGCCGTGGACCGGCTGGCCGGGCAGTGCGGGGTGAAAGTCACCAACCGCCACTGCCGGGCGGTGACGGCCCGGGCCATTCTGGAAGGTCAGGAAGTGCTGCTGGCCAAGCCGGAAACCTACATGAATCACAGCGGTGAGAGTGTACGCGAGCTGCTGGAGCGGTATGAGGCGGACCCGGAGCGGGACCTGATTGTGCTGTACGACGATCTGGCCCTGCCCTTCGGCTCCATCCGGGTTCGTGAGCGCGGCAGCGCGGGCGGGCATAACGGGATGAAGTCGATCATCGCCGGCCTGGGTGGATCGCAGGAGTTTCTGCGCATCCGGCTGGGAATCGCTCCGGATCACGCGCTGACAAGCGGCAAGGATTATGTGCTGTCGCCGATTCGCAAGGCGCAGCTGCCCACGGCCGATGAGGCCCTGGACAAGAGCAGTGAAGCGGTACGGGTGATTTTGACGCTGGGAGCGGCGGCCGCAATGAACCGTTACAACCAAAAGGTTGACGGTGAGGCCGGGCAGGCGGAGTAAGGGATTGAGGGCTGGCGCAAGCGCGGCCCAGGAGAAGAAGAGATGGATCGCAAATATGAAGTGATGTTTATCCTTCGTCCGGACACCTCTGAAGAGGATTTGGAGAAGTTGCTGAAGACGATGGAGACCAACGTGGCGGCCACCGGCGGCAAGGTGACCAGCTTTGACCGCTCGCTGGGCAAGCGCCGTCTGGCCTACACGGTAAAGAAGTTCATCGATGGCATCTACATCCTGGCCTTCGTCGAGGGTCCGGGCACGGTGCTGAAGGAACTGGAGCGCCGCCTGCGTGTGCAGGAACTGGTGATCAAGTTCATCACCGTGCGTACGGACGTGGAAGAGAAGCGTCTGGCCAAGGTCAAGAAGCTGCGCGACAGCAAGCAGCGCGGCCAGGGCACGCAGGGTCAGGCAGCAGCAGCCGCACAGGCGGCGGCAGCAGCAGCCCAGGCCGAGGCGGCCGAAGCGGCTCCAGTCCCGGCAGCGGTTCCTCCGGCAACGGTGTAACCCGCCGGCCCGACGCGGCAAGAACGCGGCGGGCCATCGGCAAAGGCGAATTTGGCCGCCACCACGGCCAGCAAGTTCCGGCGCCCCACAGGCGGCGCCAGTGAAGGAGAGTTATGGCAGACGAGATCACCAAACAGGCAGCTCCGGCCGAGGGCGCTTCCACGGAAGCCGCTCCGGCGTCGGCACGGCCCTCAGGGCCGCGTCCCGGCGGCGGACCGCGTCAGGGCGGACGTCCCGGCGGCAGCGGCCGCGATGGCGGACGCAAGTTCTTCCGGCGCAAGAAGGTTTGCAAGTTCTGCACCGAGAAGATTGACAACATCAACTACAAGGACGTGCGCCTGCTGAGCGGCTTCGTGGCCGAGAGCGGCAAGATCACGCCGCGCCGCTTGACGGGCGTTTGCACGCCCCACCAGCGCCGCGTCACCGAGGCCATCAAGCAGGCACGCAACATCGCTCTGCTGCCCTTCGCGGCGAGCCGCTAAACCGCACAGAGAGGATCTGAATCATGGAAGTCATTCTGAAAGAGGATGTAGCCAATCTGGGCGCGCGCGGTGAAGTGGTGACCGTGGCCGAAGGCTATGGCCGCAACTACCTGTTGCCCAAGAAGCTGGCCGTCAAGGCCACGGCGGCCAACAAGGCCGTGATTGAGCAGATGAAGGCCGCGTCCGTACGCAAGTCGGCCAAAGAGAAGGCGGATGCCGAGCTGCTGGCCAAGCAGTTTGACGGTGTCAGCCTGCTGTTTACCCGCAAAGCCGGCGAGAACGATGCGCTGTTCGGTTCCGTTACTTCGGCCGACATCGCACACGAGCTCGAGGGCCGCGGCTTTAACATCGATCGTCGCAAGATCGAACTGGATCAGCCGCTCAAGAGCCTGGGCGAGTTCGAAGTGCCGATCAAGCTGCACAAGGAGGTCACCGTCAAGATCAAGGTGGCCGTCACCAAGGAAGCCGGCGAAGAGACGGTTACATAAGCAATCGGAAGCCGGTAATCCGGATTTCCAAAGAAGGCTGGCGCCGATTGGCGCTGGCCTTTTTTATCTCTGAAACCGCAAAATAGACGCTAACGGACCGCGAGCTAGACCGTCCAACCCAATGTACCTCCCCAACCGGCAGTTCCGGCGGGAGAGCGGCAAGGGTGAGTCGGTTACGGCAGCGGGTCCCCACGGAAGGATTGCATGGTGGGCCAGGGCTCCAGCCGGGTGAACGACGCCGAACTGATCCGCGCCGCGCAGCAGGGTGACAAGGCTGCGTTCGAGGAGTTGGTGCGGCAGTACGACCAGCAGGTGTTGCGGCTGGCCCTGCACCTGACCGGAAGCGAGCACGAGGCCCAGGATATTTACCAGGAGGCGTTCCTCAAGGCCTACCGTAACCTGGCGAGTTTTCGCTTCGAGTGTTCGTTTTACACCTGGGTCTACCGCATCGTCACCAACCTCTGCATGGACGCCTTGCGGCGCAAGAAGGTTCGGCGGGAAGAGTCCTCGATTCGGACGGGCGAAGACGGCGAAAGCATCGATCTGCTGGATCAGGTGGCGGATGGGCGAGCCGGTCCTGAGCACGAGCTGCAAAGCAAGCAGATTGGGATCCGCCTGCAGCAGGCTTTGAGTAAGCTCAGCCCGCGCGAACGGATGGTTTTTGAGATGAAGCACTACCAGGGTCTGAAGCTGAAGACAATCGGCGAGGCCCTGAACACCACGGAGGAGACGGCCAAGAACACCCTCTTCCGCGCCACCCAGAAGTTGCGAGTGGCGCTGGCCGACCTGAGGTAGGCGCGCCGCGCGCGTCAGGACATAGCGAATGAACTGTGATTGGGTCCGCGAAAATATCTCGCTGTATCTGTACCAGGAGCTGGCCGACGATGCCCGCCACGAACTGGAAGGCCACGTCTCCCGCTGCGCCGAGTGCGCCGAAGAGCTGACGGCAATGCGTCGTCTGCATGAGGAGATGAGCCAGTTGCCGGTGATGGAACCGTCGCCGAATCTGCTGGCCGACTCGCGCATCCGCCTTTCGCGCGCGTTGGAGTCCATGGAGCAGCGTCGCGGCTGGCGCTGGGTGCTGGATCCGATGGCTCTGCTGCGCCAGGCAAAATTCTCGCCGGCACTGGCGGCCATCATCTTCGTCGTGGGCTTCGGCGGCGGAATCGGTTCGATGTACAAGTTGAACGCCGCATTGCATTCCGGCTCGGGCTCCGCGCAGGAAGCTTCAATCGCCAACATTCGCAGCATTGTGAAGGACCCCACGGGCGACCGCGTGCGCATTGAGTACGAGCGCGCCCTGCCGGAGACCATGCAGGGTTCGATCAACGATCCGCAGATTCAAGCGTTGCTTGTGATGGCCTCGCGCTCCACGGCCAACAGCGGATTGCGTATGGATTCGGTGGGCCTGTTGAAGCAACGGCCGGACGATCCCGCGGTGCGTGAGAGCCTGGTATTCAGCCTGCGCAGTGACAGCAATCCCGGCGTGCGGCTGAAGGCCGAAGAGGCGCTGGCGCCTATGGTGAAAGATGATGTGCGCGTGCGCAACGCCATGCTGGAAGCGCTGCTCAATGACAACAATCCCGGCGTGCGCTCCGGAGCCCTGAAGGCCCTGGCCGTGGTGCCCAACGACACCAGCGTGCATCAGGCCCTGGCGCAACTGGCCAAGGAAGACCCCAACGAATTCATTCGCGGCGAATCCTCTCGCCTGCTGGCCACGGCACAGGAGAAGCAGTAGCCTGATGCAAAGCAGTCTGCATCTGCGGCGGAGCGCCACCGCGACCTTGCTGGTCGCGCTTGTGGTGGCCTTTGCCATGCCCGCAGCGGCCACCAGCAAATCCGCGCCCAGTGTGGTGCGCGAAGGCAACGGCTGGGTTCAGGAGAGCCAGGGCGCGCTGGGCAACGTCAAACTGGTTCAGGTGATGCGCTTTATCGGTTCGGTGCGGGTGTTGCCCAGCCGTGGCAAGGGCAGCTACCTGTTGCGTCTGCATTCCGCCGAAAGCGACGAGGCGGCAGCGCGCCGCCAGTTTGCATCCTTCCGCTTCATCGCCGGTAATGATGGCAATCAGGACATTCTGCATCCCCTGGGCGACGTGGATATCAAGCTGCGCGCCGAGCTGGTGCTGGAACTGCCGGCGCGTGCGGAAGTGCTCCACGTGGAGACCATGGCGGGAAAAATGATCGTCCACGGTCACGTGCACCGGCTGGAGCTACACACCCACGGCGGAGACATTGAAGTCGATGATGCCGACGAGTTGCAGGCCATAACATCCGGCGGCTCGGTGCAGGTCAATCATCGTGTCGGCAACGCCTTCATCCATACCGACGGCGGAGATATTCGCGTTGAGGCGGCCGTGGGCGATCTGCAGATTGCCTCCATGGCGGGCAGTATAGGATTGAAGGCCATCACGCGCGCGCGCATTGAAAGCGGCGGCGGCAACATCGAAATCATGCGCTGCCTGGGCGAACTGGCGCTGCGCACCGCCGGAGGCAACATCAGCCTGGGCGAAATGGGCGGACCGGTCACCATAGAGAGCGGCGGCGGCAACATCCGCGTTGGAGTGGCGCACGGCACAGTGGCGGTCAACAGCACGATGGGCGATATTGAGCTTTGGAAGCTGGCTCAGGGCGTGCGCGCCCACACCGGCATGGGACGCATCACGGCGGAATTCGTTGCCGTGCACGGCGCGCTGCTGCCCAGCGAACTGATAACCGCCATGGGCGATATCGTGATCTTCTTTGGTGGAGATACCTCGGGCTACCTTCGCGCCGTTACCGGCGTCAGCCCCACGCACCGGGTCATCAGCGATTTTCCTGAGCTGCACATCAGCAATGGGTTGGCGCAGTATGGTCCGCGCAGCATTCTGCTGGAAGGCCCCATTCACGGCGGCGGCCCTGGCATAGAGGCACGCACCATGGTCGGACAAATCGAAGTACACCCCGCGCGCTAACGAACGCAGCGCCGTCTGTAAAACACTCCACTTCTAGTCATCGTCGGTATCACTGTCGTCTCCGTCGCCCGGGTGAGTCGTCATCTCCGGCTGCACGCTGATGGCGTGACGCTGGCGAGCGCCATGCCAGCCTCTTTCCACAACCACGTCCACGGTCCATTCGGTGGCCTCCGCAAGCTGCGTGCGCGCCTCGTAGTCGCCCTTGCCCAGCTCATGCATTGGCACTCGCCGCATGGACTGCTGCCCACTGGGCACAAAAGCCTGGAGCTCCACATGTGCTCCGTCGACGGGGCGTCCGTCGGAATCAGAAACGTTGGCGCGGAAGATGATCGTGTCATTGCTGGCCGGTGGATTGGGACTCACGGCGAGTGCAATACGATACTCCGGAATCTGGTTGCGTACGCGCAGGATCCACGTCATCGGATTCGGCGCCGCGCTGCGATGCGACCAGAGCCAGGGAAACGCCAGAGCCAGAAACACAATCACAGCCAGCCATCGCAGGCGCACGCAGATTTTCCCGGTGGCTAGTTGCCAACCTCAATGTTGAGCCGCTGCTGCTTGTTGCGTTCGCCCTGCTTGGCGCTCAAGTCCACGTCCCAGTTGCCGGGCGCTTCCAGTGTGACCTGGGCTTCGTAGTCACCCTTGCCGCGGTCGTCAAAGCGAACCTGCATGGCGCCGTTGGCTCCGCCGCTCATGCTGACGTCGGCCTTCAATTCCACGCCCTCCGCTGGTTCGCCCGCGCCGTCAATGATGTGTACCTTGAGCAGGATGGGGCCGCTGGCCTTGGGCCAGGTGGGATCGGTCGTCAGCGTCATGCGGAAGGGGTTCACGCGGTTGCGTGTGCCGTTGATCAGCGAAACCGGGCTGGGCGGCAGCTCGCCGCTCTTGCATCCCACGGCCGGGGCAAGCGTGGCGAGTACAGCCAGGGTAAGTGCGGCAAAGGCCATGGGGCGAAGTTGCATGATGTGTCCTCTCAGTGTGGCCCGTGGGTGTGCGGCGCAGGCAGCACGCATCCGTCGCTGAGCGCGCACTGCTGGCTCTCAAACTGAATCGTGGTGTGGTGGATGTGGTGGCGGCGGGCGAGCATCAGACGCATCGCATCCAGTATGGCCGTGCTCTCCGACGGAGGAATGTCTGCGATGGTGATGTGCGAAGCCAGGGCGTGCGTGTCGCTGCCGATGCTCCACACATGCAGGTCATGCACGTCCAGCACGCCGGGAACGGCGCGCAGATCGGCGTCAATGGATGTAAGCTCCATGCCGCGCGGCGCGCCCTCCAACAGAATATTCAGACTCTCGCGCGCGATGCTGATGCTGGACCAGAAGATGACGACGGCAATCACCACGGAGAGCCCGGGGTCGATCCACTGCCGTCCGCTGGCCAGGATGAGCCAGCCGCCAAGGATGACCGCCGCGGTGGAGAGCGTGTCTCCGATTTCGTGCACCAGCACGCTGCGCACGTTCAGGTCACGGCCACCGCGCAACAGCATCCAGGTGATGGCGCCGTTCAGCACCACTCCGGCGGCGGCCACCCACATCATCAGGCCGGCCTCGACGGGCTCTGGATGCAGCATTCTTTGTACGGCGCTGGCGACGATGACCACGGCGATCACCACCAGCAGAATGGCGTTGATGAAGGCGGCCAGCACTCCGGCGCGGCGCCAGCCGAAGGTCTTGGTGCTGGTGGCGGGGCGCTCGCCCAGGTAGGCGGCAACCCAGCTCAGCAGCAGGGCAAAAAAATCGCTCAGGTTATGCCCGGCCTCGCTGAGCAGCGCCAGGCTGTGGGCTCGCACTCCGGCCACGGCCAGCAGAATAATGTAGGCCGCGGTAAAGCCCAGGGCCAGGCGCAGCATGCTCGCCGTCAGCGCGGGATGCGAGTGGCCATGACCGTCTCCGTGTGAGTGACCGGCGTGCGAGTGCATAGCAGGAGTGTACGGCCCGGCGGGCGGGGTCAGCAAGAAGGATGCAGGTGCCGGGGCAGCGGTAGTACTAGCCCGCCAGTTCGCCAAAAAGTGATGGCTGCAGGGCCGACGAATGGCGGAAGCTCGCGCCCTCCAGCGTCAGCAGAAATTCCTTGGTCTGCAATCCGCCGGCATAGCCCGCCAACGAGCCGTTGCTGGCGATAACGCGATGGCAGGGCACGATGATGGCGACAGGATTGTGATGATTGGCCTGACCCACGGCACGCGAGGCGAGCGGTGAACCCAGCTCAGCGGCCAGCCGCGCATAGCTCCAGGTTTGCCCATAGGGAATGCCGAGCAGTGCCTGCCAGCAGCGCATGTGGAACTCCGGCCCACGCAGGTCGAGCGGCAGATCGAACTCGCGGCGCTCACCGGCAAAGTATTCGTCTAACTGCGAGATGACCGTGCGCAGCCGCCGCGGCTCTTCAATCCAGCGCGCATCGTTCGTGCCATAGGGAGCGACCCAGCGACCCTGGAAGGCGACCACGGCCAGCCCACGCTCACTCATGGCAAGGTCGAGGTGGCCGATGGGCGACTCGTATCCGGCGGTAAAGAAAAATTCGCTGGGTTCAGTGAAAAGCATACTTAGGGCAAAGATAACACGAAACAGGTATAAAACACCCGTGAAACCCGAACTAGCGCTTCAGCAGGCGGCGGTGCTGGTCCAGGATGTAGTTGTCGGTCATGCCGGCAATGTAGTCGCAAATCACGCGCGGCGCGCCCTGCTCCACGGCGCGCTTCTGATAGCTGGCGGGCAGCGCCTCGGGATGCTCCAGCCAATAGGCGAAGAGGTCGCCGACAATCTTTTCGCCATCGGCCTTTTGCGGACGCAGTGTTTCACTGTGATACAGGTTGCGGTAGAGGAACTGCTTGGCCTCCGCGCGTCCGGCGTCGGTGGCGGGACTGAATGCGGCCAGCCGCTCCGGCAGTTGGCGCACGTCGTCCACCGTGGCCACGCCGCTCTGCCGGATGCGCTCTTTGGTGTGGTCAATCAGGTCGGTGACCAGGTGGTTGAGCATGCGCTTGAGCGCCTCGTTGAATTTGAGTTTGGCTGAGGCTGCGGTGAACTCCGCTTCCACCTGGCGCAGGTAGCGGTCAAACAGGCTGACGCCGCGGCGCACCTCCTCCAGCTTTAGCAGCCCCGCCTCAAAGCCGTCGTCGAGGTCGGCCGTGTTGTAGGCAATCTCGTCGGTGTGGTCGATGAGTTGCGCTTCCAGCGGCGGACGCAGGTCGAGCAGGTATTCGGCAAGTTCGGGATGCTCGGCGGCGGAGTAATCATGCGAGTGCTTGATGATGCCCTCGCGCACCTCAAAGGTCAGGTTGAGGCCGGGATGCGAGGCGTAGCGCTGCTCGAAGCTCTCCACGATGCGCAGGGCGTGCAGGTTGTGGTCAAAGTACAGGCCGTGCGGCCGCATCGCCTTGTCCAGCGCCTGCTCGCCGGAGTGTCCAAAGGGCGGATGGCCGATGTCGTGGGCCAGCGCCAGAGTCTCTACCAGGCTCTCATTCAGATGCAGTGCGGCGGCGATGGTGCGCGAGATCTGCGCCACCTCGATGGTGTGGGTCAGGCGGGTGCGGAAGTGGTCGCTGAGGCGGCGGGTAAAGACCTGCGTCTTGTTTTCCAGCCGGCGAAAGGCGCGGGCATGGATGATGCGATCGCGGTCGCGCTGGAAGTCATCGCGGTAGGGGTGTGGCGGCTCGGGATAACGCCGCCCGCGGGATGCTTCCACCGGCAATGCGTAGCTGGCCAGCATGGGGAAAAGTGTAGCACTCACCGCCTACGGCTGCCGCCGGATTACTTTGCCTGTAGCTCGCCGTGCTTGGCCAGCTTGACCTTGGCGCTGTCCAGCTTCTTCTGCACCTTGGCAATTTCGCCCGGGTCCTGGTCGGCGGGGACGCTCTTCTTCCATTCTTCCAGCGAGCGCTCCCACTCGGTGACGGCCAGCTTCAGGCGGTTGGTCTTCTGGTAGGCCTCGCCGAGATGCTCATGCACCGTGGGATCGCTATCCAGCCGCTCCATGGCCTTGCGCAGCGCGGCCTCGGCCTCCTCGTAGCGTCCCAGGCGGTAGTACGCCCAGCCCAGCGAGTCGAGGTAAGCGCCGTTCTGCGGATCGAGCGCGACGGCCTTGCGGACCATGGTGAGCGCCTCCTCCAGCCGCGTGCCGTGATCGGCAAGCATGTAGCCCAGGTAGTTCAGGGCCGTGGCGTTGCGAGGGTCGTCGGTGAGCACCTTGCGGAAGTAAGCCTCGGCCTCGTCGTACTTCTTCTGGCGCTCGTAAACGCTGCCGGCCAGGAAGTTGACGAATACGCGCTCCTCGGGCTTCTGAGAGAGTTCGAGCGCGTGGGCAACGGCCTTTTCTGCCTCGCTAAAACGGCGCACACGGCTGTACATCTGTGCCAGGTTGATCCACACCTCGCGGTCATCGGCGGGCTTGCCGTCCAGCATGGCGCGCACGCGGGCGATGGCCTCATCGGGCTTGCCGCCGTCTGCCTCCTGCTGGGCAAGGGCCATTTGCAGGTTGCGGTCATTGGGCAGCCGTTTGACGCCTTCGCGTGCGGCCTCCGTGGCCGCCGTCCAATCATGTGCGTCGCGGTAGGTCTCAATGATCTGCTGAAAACCGCGCGCGGCGAGCTCGTCGGTGAGCTCGGTCATCTGGTGGAAGGTGTCCACTGCGGGCTTGGTCTTGTTCTGCTCGCGATAGACGGTGCCCAGCCGCTCCAGGAAGATGGCGCGGTTATTGGTCTCGTGCTCGTCGAGCTTGCCGCCCGGATGGTCGCTCTTCAGCAGCAGCTCGCGCAGCAGGCTGGCAGCCTCGTCAAACTGTCCCATCGCCTCGTCCACCACGGCCAGGTTGTACTTGGCTTCCATGGAATCGGGTGCGGCAGCCACGGCCTTCTTCAGCGCGTCGTAGGCCTTGTCGTAGCGGCCCTCGTGGCGATGAATTTCACTGATGCGCATAAAAGTCTGCGCATCCTGCGGGTCGCTGGCGGCAATTAGGTTGAGCTGCTCGAGCGCGGCTTCGGGCTGATTATCGTAGAGCAGGTTTTCGGCCAGCCCGCGAACGGCGTCCAAATTGTCCGGGTCGAGCTTGACGGCCTGGCGATAGGCGTCCACGGCCTTCTTGAATTCCTTGCGCTGCTCCAGCGTGTAGCCCAGCACGGTGTAAATGCGCGGCGAACGCTGATCCTCCGGCACCGAGCTGAGTATGTCGGCGGCGCGCGTCGTGTCACCCTCCTCGTTGTAGAGGATGGCCAGCGTGGTCACCGCCTCTTCACTGGAAGGCTGCAACTTGACGGCGGCGCGAATCTCAACTTCAGCCTTGGCCGTCTCGTTATTCAGCCGGTACAGGCGGCCCAGCAGCAGGTGATCTTCCATGCTCTTCGGGTCCAGGCGAACGATGGCCTCATACTGCTCAATGGCCAGGTGCAGTATGTTGGCAGATTCCTTACTGGAGCCCTGCTGATCGCCGATGGAGCGCAGATAAATGCGGCCCAGCAGGCGCCGCGCTTCCAGATTCCCAGGATCGCGCGCGATAACGTCACTGGCGGCCAGTACAGCGTCGCGAATCTGTCCGGCGCGCGCGTAAATCTCCGCCAGCGCACTGGCCAGGTAGCTGGAGTTGGGATCGGCTTCCACGGCCAGCTTGTATTCTGCAATGGCCTTGGCGGCGTCTTCGCTGCGCCCGGTGGTGGCAGCCATCTCCTCGTACATGTGGCCCAGTTGGAAGTGGTAATAGGCCTCGGTGCGGTCGGGCACCTTCTCCGCCTTGGTAGCCGGGGCAGCCGCCGGGGATGTTGCCGGGGCCACTGCCGGACTGGCCGCAGGCTGTGGTGCCGGAGCCTGCGCAAATAAAACGGAGGATGCTGCGATCACTACAAGGACGGTCAGGCTGCGAAGGCTCTTCATAATCACCACGCCAATGCTGTTGAAATCGATCTCTACAAGGGTTGGATGCGCCAAATCGGCGCGCGGCGGCAAGTTCTTATTGTAGCCAACAAAGCTGCCTGCCCGCCGTCCCACGGGGGGTAAAAACACGCTTCCGGCTTGCGAAATGCCACTCCGGGAGGTCGCCGGTGGCAAGGGGCGTGGCGATTGCGCCTCCGGCAAGGAGAAACGACAGCGAGAGTTACTTGCTCACGACCTCCACCGGCCGCACCTGGTGCAGGTCCACATATCCGGTGGGATAGTGCCCGGTGTAGCAGCTGGTGCAGTAGTGGCTTTCGCCCTTTGGCTCGCCGCAACTGAGCCGCAGGCCTTCCAGCGAAAGATAGGACAGCGAGTCGGCGCCAATAAACTCACGCACCTCGTCCACCGTTTTTTGTGCAGCGATCAGGTGGCGGCGCTCGGGAGTGTCCACGCCGTAATAGCATGGCGAGGTGGTGGGCGGGCAGCTGATGCGCATGTGCACCTCGGTGGCACCGGCGTCGCGCACCAGGCGGACGATCTTCTGGCTGGTGGTGCCGCGCACAATCGAGTCGTCAATCAGGATGACGCGCTTGCCCTTGAGCAGATGGCGCACGGGATTCAGCTTGAGCTTGACGCCGAAGTCGCGCACGCGCTGTTCGGGTTCGATGAAAGTGCGGCCCACGTAGTGATTGCGCACCAGGCCAAACTGCAGGGGGATGCCGCTCTCGCTGGCATAACCCAGCGCGGCGGTCAGGCCGCTATCCGGCACGCCGACAACCAGATCGGCTTCCACCGGCGCCTCGCGCGCCAACTGGCGGCCCATCTGCTCGCGAGCCGCCTGCACGCTGCCGCCGAATACCAGTGAGTCCGGCCGAGCAAAATACACCTGCTCGAAGATGCACTGCGACTGCTCCAGCGCCGGAGCGTAAAAGTGTGATTGGATGCCATCGGCACCGACGACGATCAGCTCGCCGGGCTTTACGTCGCGAATGTACTCGGCACCCACCAGGTCGAAGGCGCACGTCTCACTGGCAAAGACGATGGCGTCGGCAGCACCATCCTTGCCCGGGATGCGGCCCATGGCCAGCGGGCGGAAGCCCCTGGGATCGCGGGCGGCGAAGATGTGGTCGTAGGTGGCCAGCACAAAACTGAAGGCGCCCACGATGCGGCGCAGGGCATCGGCCATGGCATCGGCCAGCGTCGTTTCACGCGATTGCGCAATCAGGTGCAGCACAATCTCCGTATCGCTGGAGGTCTGGAAGATGGAGCCGGCCAGCTCGAACTTTTTGCGCAGCTCGGCTGCGTTCACCAGGTTGCCGTTGTGCGCAATGGCAATCTGTCCCTTGTTGCAGTCCACCTGGATGGGCTGGGCGTTGAGCAGCGCCGAGTCGCCGGCCGTGGAGTAGCGCGTGTGTCCGATGGCGTGTGTGCCGGGCAGCTTTTGCAGAGTGGTGCCGCTGAAGATGTCTGCCACCAGCCCCATGGCCTTGTAACAATTCAGGCGATGGCCGTCGCTGGCGGCAATGCCGGCAGACTCCTGCCCGCGGTGCTGCAGCGCGTGCAATCCGAGATAACACAGCTTGGCCGCCTCTGAGTGGCCAAACACGGCCACCACGCCGCACTCCTCGTGAAGCTTATCCAGCTCGATCTCGATCATTGCACCCGCCTGAAAAACTTGCGTTGTGCCGCCCGGGCGGCAGTGATAAGGCAAATGGCACGGCCGGAGCCGTGCCCAATCGCTGTGAAAAACCTGTTTACCGCAAGCCGTCAATTACACGGCCGCACGGCAAAAACCTTAAAACAAAAGCTAAACGTGCGCGGCCTCAGTCTCCGATTGCAAGGCCTCCACCAGCGCCTCCCGCCATATCCTGCGGAATGAGTTGGCGTCGCCTTCCACCACCGGCAGGCTGTCAACACGCAGAGCAAAGTGCGACTCCGTGGTCAGCCCAATCACCTGTGCGTGCACACCATAGTTTACCGCACTCGCCTCAATGGCTCGCACCTGTTTGGCGTCGCAGGTCACCAGCGCGCGCGATGCGTCTTCGCCAAACAACACGCATTCCACGGGCAGCCCGCCGCCGATCAGTTCCACCTCTGCTCCCAGGCCCTTTGTAAACACCATCTTGGCCACGGCCACGGCGATGCCGCCTTCGGCCACGTCGCGGGCAGATTCCACGAGTTGTTCGGCCGCCAGATGCTGCAACAGATCCTGCAAGGCTTTTTCCGCCTTCAAGTCCAGGGCCGGAGGCGCGCCCCACAGCTCGCCCAGCACATGCACGGCAAATTCGCTGCTGCCGAACTCGCGCTGCGTATTAGCCGACGGAGCCTTGGGAGTAAGCAGCACAATGGTCCGCCCTGCGGCGCGTGTGTGCGCCCCCACGGCGCGGGTTACATCCTGCAGGATGCCCACCACACCCAGCACCGGAGTGGGGTAAATGCCCTCGCCAAGAGTCTCGTTGTAGAAGCTGACGTTGCCGCCGGTGATCGGCGTTTCAAGCGCGGTGCAGGCCTCGCTCAGTCCGTCAATCACCTGCGAGAACTGCGCCATGATGGGCGGCTTCTCCGGGTTGCCGAAGTTCAAACAGTTGGTGGCCGCCACCGGCTGCGCGCCCGTGCAGGCCACCATGCGGGAGGCCCTTGCCACGTTGTGCGCCGCACCCAGCTTCGGGTTCAAGTAACACCAGCGCCCGTTGCCATACAGCGCCATGCCCAGCGCGCGCTCCGTGCCTTTTACGCGAATCACTCCGGCCAATCCGCCGGGACCCTGCATGGTGTTGGTCTGCACCATGCTGTCGTACTGCTCATACACCCACTGCTTGCCGCAGATGTTCGGGCTGGCCAGCAGCTTTTCAAACTCCGTGTTGAGATGCTTTTTGCCGCCCAGCACGATTGCCGCAGGCTTTTCCGTCGGCACCGGTGCCACCCAGGTTCCCACCTCGCGGTGGTAGAGCGGTGCGTCGTCGGTCAATGCTTCGTTGGGAATCTCCGCCACCACCACGCCATGGTGTTTGACCCGCATGGTGTTTTCCGGGATGACCTCGCCGACGGTGGCCGCGTCCAGTCCCCACTTGCGGAAGACCGAAAAGACCTCTTCTTCGCGGCCTTTTTCGGCCACCAGCAGCATGCGCTCCTGGCTCTCGCTCAGCATGATCTCGTAGCTGCTCATACCGGTCTCGCGCTGCGGCACCAGGTCCAGCTCAATCTCCAAACCCACACCGCCGCGTCCGCCTAGCTCGCAGGTGGAGCAGGTCAAACCGGCCGCTCCCATGTCTTGTATGCCGACGATCGCGCCGGTCTGCATCGCCTCAAGGCATGCCTCCAGCAGCAGCTTTTCCATGAAGGGATCGCCCACCTGCACGTTGGGGCGCTTGGCCTCGCTGCCCTCGCTGAACTCTTCGCTGGCCATGGTCGCGCCGTGAATGCCATCCTTGCCGGTCTTGGAGCCGACGTAGATCACCGGGTTGCCCGCGCCACTGGCCGAGGCGTAGAAGATCTCGTTCTTCTTCACCAGCCCAAGGGCAAAGGCATTCACCAGCGGATTGCCGTTGTAGCAGCTTTCAAAGCGCGTCTCGCCGCCCAGGTTGGGCACGCCAAAGCAGTTGCCATAGCTGGCCACGCCGCCCACCACGCCATCCACCACCGCGTGGTTTTTGTGCAGCCCGGCCTGGTCGAGCGTCTTATCGTGCTCGCGCGCAATGTGGCCAAAGCGCAGGCTATCCATCACCGCCACGGGACGCGCGCCCATGGTGAAGATGTCGCGCAGAATGCCGCCCACGCCGGTGGTCGCGCCCTGAAAGGGTTCGACGAACGAGGGATGGTTGTGCGATTCGATCTTGAAGGCGCAGGCCCACTCGCCGCCAATGTCAATGACTCCGGCGTTCTCGCCCGGACCCTGCATCACCAGCTTGCTCTTGGTGGGCAGCCGCTTCAGGTGCACGCGCGAGGATTTATACGAGCAGTGCTCGCTCCACATCACGCTGAAGATGCCCAGCTCGGTCAGGGTGGGCGTGCGACCCAGCCACTTCAGGATGCGTGCGTACTCTTCCGTGGTCACACCGTGACTGCGGATAATTTCGGGCGTAATCTGCGGCTCTTTTTCAGGGGAAGTCATAGGCGGATACAGCTATTTTCGCACGGCTGGCAGCAGGGCGAAAGGGAGAACCTTCTGAATTCAATATCTAGCCGGGGCATTGCACCCCTGAGTGAAAAAGTACCGAAGGCTATATGCCGAGCTAGTCAGAATCAAGCAACTGAGCCTTCAGCAGCCCGGAGAGATAATCCGCTAGTTGGTTTACGTCGAACCGGCCCTCATGCCACGCACGATCTGCGGATTGAAGAGCTGCGTAGTAAGGTTCGCGGTTCTCTCGTATTCTCTCGGGGACAATTTTCCTTCCACCAAGCAACCCGCCCTGTTTGACACAGATGAGGTAATAGCACGCTGCCCTGGCGGTCCGTCCATTACCCTCGACAAACGGGTGAATCCAATTTAGCCGCCAGAGAGTATATGCGGCTAAAAGGGTGGGGTGGTCTGATAATGTCCAATTTTCATGAACAACCGAGAAGAACCTATCCATTTCATTCGGGACGTCCTTGAAATGGGGAGGGGTATGGTTACCAACGTAAATAGGTTCTTCTCTAAACCTTCCCCCAAACTGAGAAATATTCGAAACTGCGGCGTAGTTCAGGGTCCAGAGCGTGTACTTGTCGAAAGATTCAATCCCTTTCTCGAGACCAATTTCGATACAGTTTGACAATAGGTCATACTGCCGTAAAAGGTTCTGTTCTTGTATCTTGGCGAATAGGGAAGGGTTATCTTTCTCTCGAACCGACATAGACAGGAGAATATCTCCTTATGATAGGAGTCTGATTTTTTGGGAGGCGAGACGCACGCTCTCCTTGGTGATCAAATGGGATGCAGGAGCATTACCAAATGCGAAGCTAATGCGCTGCTCTCTAAGTTCTTCCTCGCTGATCACCTTACCTCGAAGCGAATCCAGTGCTCGCATCAGTTCTGGATCTGGCTTGCTAACATTTTCGAATTGCTTGCGATCAGCCATAGTGCCACCTCACATATTGTAAATATTCCTCGTGATCATAACCCTATGAACGTCGTCATAGAATACGAAAATTCACTGAGTACAGTATTAAATTTTTCTTAGACGATTATCGGGGTTTTACTTTCAATCACTTATGCAATTCTTCTCAATTCGCAAAGTATTGCTCAGGGTTATTAATTATCGAGGTTCGTCCTTATTGGGACACTTCTTGAAGCAAGAATGCTTGCACAAACTCATCGCTTCCTGCCAGCCTTGGTATTTGACGCGCTCTACCAGCGATCGCCTCCCGAAGGCGGCGGCCAGCTTCCCAAGAGCTGTCGCAGCAATACGATGCGGCCCAGATGATAGGCATTGTGCGCCGCCAGGTTCTCCAGTTGTTCCAGCACGGTCATGTGCCGCACGGGATGCCCGGGGCGGGAAGCACAGACGATCCTGCGGCCTAGTTCGGCATCATCCTCTGCCAGTCGCGCAGCCAGCGCAACTCCGGCAAAGAACCGGCGATGCAGCTCCGACCATGGAGTGGAAGCCGCATCCTCAGCCGAGGGAAAGCCCTGGGAAGAGTGCTCGGGATAATCTACCGGCTTGCTGGCGATCCAGCGCAGGCTGATCTCCTGCCAATAGACGATGTGCCAGAGCTCGGCGTAGATACCTTGTGGCGCACCAGTTGGCACAGTATGGACGAGCGGCTCCGCCAGACCCTCCAGAATGTGCGCGGGCGTTGCCGAGTAGCCGTCATCCGCCAACAATTTGGCAAGCTCACGCATGCACGCCTCCTACTGCACCTTTACCGGAACGATATCGCGCTCAAAGCGGCCATCCTTGTAGCGCAGGCAGGGAATCTCCAATATGACGACGTTATCCAGGATTCCGGGCTGCACCCGGAAGGAGCCGTTTTCATAGCGCATCTGCAACTGCCCGCCACCCAACGACATAGGCATCTCCACCGGCACCGTGGGGTTGCTGCAAATGTAGAGCGAGGCCAGGTCGCAGAACTGCAGCACCCACAGCAGTTGTTCGATCTCTTCCAGCGTCGGCGGGTTTTGCTGCTTCTGTACCAGCGTAAGTTGGCGGTCCACCCGCTCCGCCTCGCGGATCACAAACTGCTGGGCCTGCGCGCGCAGTTCGGGCGGATACTTTTCATCCTGCACATAAAGCTGCGCCAGGCGGGCAAAGTGCGCGCTTACCAGCAGTCCGCCCAGCGGGCCGGTGGATTGCGCCGTCTGGATGGAGCCGGTCCAGGCGGAGAGCACCGTCTCCGGCGGGCCATTGACGAAACTGATGATGCGGCCATCCTGGCCCACCTTGGGCTTCATGGGAGCCTTGAACGCGCCGTCAAAGGGCATCCAGCCCATGTCGTGCAGGCGAATGGCCTCCACAACATCCTTGCTGACGTTGGGAACCTTGTGGGGGGCAATCGCCGCGGCCAGGTCGCCGCTCAGTTGCGCGTGGTCCACCTGGCTGACGAACCAATCCTCGGCCGTGACGCCGTCCTGGGTGGCGGAGATAGCTTCAAAGGCGGGCTGCACAGGGCCTTCAGTTGCCTGCGTGGAAAGAGTACGGCGAAAGATCAACGTTGCCTCCGGGCGCGCTGCCTGCCTGCGGCCACGGCGCGTTGCGGGCCGGTGCTTGCAGGAGGCTTGCGCACGCCGCTCAGCAGGTCGCGCAGCACGGCCGCATGGCTGTGCTCGGGATCCTTGGCGGCGGTTAAAAGCGTTATGCGGCGCGAGCCTTGCGCCAGTTCTTCCAGCTCTAACAACGCATCCAGCATCGCGGGTTCTTCCAACCCCGCCAAATAGCGGCGGCGAAACGTCACCCACATTGCGGGCCGTGAGCGGAACCAGCGGGCCAGTTCGGCCGAAGGTGCCAGCACCGGCATATGACTGGCCAGCGCAAGCTCGTCGCGCTGGGTGCCGCGCGGCAGGCGGCGATCCACCAGCACGCGCCGTCCATCCATACGCGAGGGCGGCTTGGACACGGGTTTGAGCTGAACTGCCACGGCGAATAAGATGGTAAACGATTCCTACCAGGACTGTTTATGACGCCGCGCACTTTTCGCCTGATTCTGATTGCCGCCCTTGCGCTTGTGCTTACCTCCTGCTGGCAGCAGCGCAAAACCGACGCCGAGCTTGGCCTTACCGCGCACCAGTCGGCGGGCCGCCGCGTTTTTGACGACAACTGCGCGCGCTGTCATGAGGCGTATTCCACCCGCGGATTGCAAGGGCCCAGCCTGCACCGTCTCTTTAAGAAGCAGTATCTGCCCAGCGGCGCCCCCGCCAACGACGAGCGCATCACTTCCACCATTCTGGGCGGGCGGGCCAAGATGCCAGCCTTCGGCAACACGCTCAGCCGCGCGCAACTCGACGCACTGCTCGACTACTTGAAAACGCTTTAGTCGGCGGCGATCCACCCTTTTCGAATCCCCCGCCCGCCGCCGGGCATCGTACACTTAGGTAGAGCCATGTCCGCACCCGATTTGATTCAGATACAGACCGTTGCCGCCAAGCCCGCGCCCAAGCCGCGCTGGCTGCGCGCCAAGGCCCCCATGGGCGAGGAGTATCACGCCCTCAAGAAGCTTGCCCGCGGACTGGATCTGCACACCGTCTGCGAGAGCGCGCAGTGCCCCAACATCGGCGAATGCTGGAACCATAAAACCGCCACATTCATGCTGCTGGGCAACCTCTGCACCCGGCGCTGCGGCTTCTGCGCCGTGCCCAAGGGACGGCCGCTCCCCATTGATCGTGATGAGCCGCGCCGCGTGGCCGAGGCCGTGGCCAGCCTGGGACTGAAGTTCGCCGTCGTCACCAGCGTGGACCGCGATGACGACAACCTGGGTGGTGCTGAAATCTTCGCAGAGACCATCCGCGAAATTCGCCGCCTCCAGCCGGAGTGCTCGGTCGAAGTGCTCATCCCGGATTTTCAGGGCCGCGAGGATTGCCTGCGCACGGTTCTCGACGCCAGGCCCGACATCCTGAACCACAACACGGAGACCGTGCCACGCCTCTATCGCGTGGCGCGCAGCGGAGCCCGCTACCAGCGCACCCTCGACCTGCTGGAGAAGGCCAAGCAGATTTCGCCCACCACGGTCACCAAGACGGGCATCATGGCCGGCCTGGGCGAAACCATGGACGAGCTGGTCGAAGTCTGCCGCGACCTAGGCCAGCGCCGGGTGGACATCCTCACCATCGGCCAGTACCTTGCGCCCTCGCGCAATCACCTGCCGGTCAAGCGCATGTATCCGCCGGAGGATTTCGCCTACCTGAAAGAGCAGGCCATGACGATGGGCTTCAAACACGTGGAGAGCGGCCCGCTGGTGCGCTCCAGCTACCACGCCCACGAACAGGCGGAGAGCACGAAGAGCGCCGGGGTGTAGGTTGAATAGTCTAAATAGGTAGAAAGGTTTAACTCAGTTTTACCTAACGGTGCTATTCTTTGCCGCATGCGGCGCGCTCATCTTCAATTCCTATTCTCACTCCTATTACTTATACCCAGCAGGTTGTTTGCCCAGAGTGACAATATGGTTTACTGGCTCAATACTGGGCCCATGGAGCAGCAGGTTCAGCGACTCATCGCTGTTGGTGTAGCTCCCGAAATGGCCAAGACATATGACAACGAATTGCAACAAGTTACTTGGTTGCAGTTTCAGAAATCTAAGTCTGCAGTATTGTTCATTCCGTGTCGGCCAGATCATGATTCGGCTATGTTGTATCTGCTTTCCAGTATTGAGGGAAATTGGCACGCTGTAGATAACGCGGAGTTTGACTGTCATTACGATAGTAGTGTCAATGTCGAAACAGCAATCATTCGCGATAGTCGCAATCCAGAGATATTAGTTCACCATGCTGGTACAGGGCATGGGACTGGATATTTTCGACAAAATTTCAAACTATTGAATGTCATTCATGGGAAGCTGGTTACTGTTCTAGATAGAGATGAAATACGACGTGAGCATTCGGTACCTGAAGGGGAACGAGATATTGATCAGTCTAGTACCTTCACCGTTGTGCCATCCGCTACAGGGCGCACCCGCCAAATTGAAGAAACTCGCAGCACAATTTTGAATGGAAAGAAGTTAACGGTGCAACGCCGTTATTTCCATTGGTCAAACTCGCGGCAGCGATATGTTGCAGGTAAGTTCTCTCTGGTCAGTGCACCCTAATTGTTAGTCCATAAGTAACGCAACGAGGCCCGCGATTACTCGCGGGCCTCTTTGTATGCTGGGAGTCAATCTATGTCATCTACAACTACTGGACATTAATCGTCAGGCTGAGGGAGTGTGTCTCCCCATTACTGGTGGAATTGAGAGTAGCGTAGTAGCTCCCCGTAGGTGTGCCGGGGTTGGAGGTAGTTGAACTGCCACCGCCGCCACAAGAGGACATGCCCATCGCGAGGATGGCGCAAATAACTAGCAGAAGCGCGCTGAGGGTATGTCCACGCCGCCGGTTTCTCCACGTACATGGAACACTCAGACAGGCACAAAGCAGGAAAGTGATGCCAGCCATCATGCGCTCTGATTTGCTTGTCTTTTCCCTGGAACTGGCAGCCTGTGTTGTAACGATCAGAGTAGGGCTTTGTGCGCCGCTTCCATTCAGCGATACCGACGCAGCCGAGCAACTTGCTCCAGTCATGAGTGTCGGCAAAGCACAACTGTAGGTAACCGTGCCAGTAAAGCCTGCGAGTGGTGTAGCTGTAAGGGTTGTGCTCACACTCTGCCCGGCAGTCACGCTCAAAGTAGAAGAGGTAAGTGCAATCGAATAATCCTGCACGTTGACTTGCGTCGGAGCCGAGGTGGAAGGCGCGAATGTAGGGTCGCCAACATAGTAAGCCGTCATGTTGTGCGTGCCTGCACTGAGGTATGTGGTGGAGATCGACGCAGCTCCCGAAACAAGAGTTGCCGAGACGATATTGACGGTGTCTTCCATGATGCCCAGCGTGCCGGTCGGCGTGCCACCGGAGCCCTGCACACTAGCATTGAATGTGATGCTCTGCCCGGCCAGAATTGTGGTCGGCGAAACCGTCATTGTGCTGGTGGTGGCCAGTTTGTTGACTGTAACTTGATACACCGTTGAAGTTGATGAGAGATATCCCCCCTGAAGAGGATAAATTGCCTGCACGGCGTTATCGCCGGCCGGGAGATTGGTGGTGTATGTTGCCGTGCCGCTGGCATCCAGCGCGACGCTGACCGTGGTTACAGTACCGCTCGGTGGAGTGAGTATGAAGTTGACATGCCCTGTTGGAGTGCCATTTGCGGACGTCATAGTGGCGGTCATAGTTAATGCTTGCGTCACCGGGAGAGACGTAGCCGAAATATGGAAACTCATGCTGGTGCTGAATCCCGAGATGAAAACGTGCTGCGTTGTAGAGATGCTTTGATCGTCGACGGCGTTTCCGTTATAGGCGGCAATCAGCCAATGATCGCCCACGGCCAGGGAGTTGCTGGTAAAGGTGGCGTTTCCGTATTCATCAACGGATGTCGAGGCGATGGTTGTCCAGTCGTCAAGGAAATTGATGGTTCCGGAAGTAACCGTGTCAAGAGAGGTTGTTGCGGCATTGAACTGCACCGGGCTGCCATAGGGCGTAAATGAGGTTGAGAGCGACAGGTTGGATTGGGTTGAGGCACGCAGGTTAGGCGTTCCACTGTATTCGTAGGCGCCCATGTCGGCCATGGCATAACTGGCGCCGCTTCCATTCTGGATGCGGGCGTTGCCATCGAGGTCGTCTGTTAGCATGCCGGGCGCCGCGTTATATCCCGCGTCAATCGCAGGGCTGCCACTTTCCAGGTGAAAATTGCTTCCCGAGCTTACGAACTTCGGATCAGCGCTGATGTTATGGCCGTCACCGGCAGGGTTTGTGCACCAGCCACTATAATTTGATCCCTTGGAGTTTAGGTTGATGATGTCGTTGTACATAACGACGGGAGGATCATCGCTTAAATACGCGTAGGTGATATCGCAAGCTATGGCGCCGAAGTAAGGATCATTGGCAACAATGATGTTATTGAAGATGCCAGTGCCGGATACGTAACCTGGAAGGGCTATTTGCGATCCGTCAAACCAATCATCAGCGAGCTCACCATTCCCCGATATCATGTTATTGGCGATAGTGTTATTCGTGATGATGCTGTAGAGCGGGCTTGAATAATAGTCGTCACTGCCATTGGACAGGAAGATTCCAGCCCCCGCCGCCCCAGATGTGTTGTTATAAATCAAGTTCTGCGACAGTGTCAGCAATCCGCCCGACACGGAAATCCCGCCGCCTTCACCCAGCGAGACATTGTTGCGAATAATGTTATTTTGAATGATTTGCGATGGGGCGCCACCGAGTTGCAGGCCGCCGCCCTGGCATTGAGCATAGTTTTTTTCAATTAAATTGTTGATAACCACAAGGTCGTAGCCTGCATTATTGGCAGCGCCAAAATAAATGCCAGAGCCATCGATCCAGTCGCAGCCGTAGTTGACCTCGTTGATAGCAGTCGTAGTGTTGCTGATCGTATTGCCCTGTATCAGCGCACCACCATAATCCATGTAAATTCCATAGCCAAGATTCCCGCTGATGATGTTGTTCAAGATGCTGGGATTGGCATTGTTGATAAAAACTCCATATCCCACCGCATTCTGAACAGTGAAGCCCTTCAAGATCGAGCTGCGCGTTTCTCCGGTATGGAAGGAGACAGCCTTGGCGGCCTTTCCTGCGTCCAGGATCGTGACGCTGGCACCACCGGAGGAAGCAACCGTGATGTTCTTTCCCAGAAAGTCGAGTGATTCGCTGTATGTGCCCGGTGCCACCAGCACGGTGTCGCCATCGCTTGCCGCGTTGATGCCACCTTGAATGGTGCTGACAGCACTCGGCACCAGAATCGTGTTTCCGCTTTGGTTGTTGTGTGTTGAAAGCTGTGGGAGGCCGAATCCCATGCCGGGGCAGAGTAGAACCGATAGGACAATATAGAGGCTTATAGACAGTCCACCGCATGCTAGATGAGACTTCATAAAGAGCACTCCCAATCGATACAGAAAGGATGAGGCGCGTGGGGGGATCGCGCGGAAATAAAGAAAAATCTTACTCTTAATTTATATTTTTATAAATTAATTGCCGATCAAACTTTCAGGCATGCTGTAACAACACGAGGCCCGCGATTACTCGCGGGCCTCGTTGTTTCAACTCCAAAACAACTTACCAAACGTGGCAGGCGCTGACGGGAACCATCGGGTCGCCCTTCTTGCAGCCAAAGGCCCCGGCGAACTCGTCGGCGTTCTGGATGGTGCCGATGACGCGGTAGCGTCCCGGCGAGTGCGGATCGGTCAGTGCCAGTTCGCGTGCGCGCTGCGGAGTGACATTCTCACACCACACCTGCGCAAAGCCGATGAAGAAGCGCTGCGCCGCCGTAAAGCCATCGGTCTTCTGCTGCACGTCGCCCTTCAACTGCTTGCTCATGGACATATACGCCAGCTTGATGCCGCCGTTGTCCGCCGTGTTTTCACCCAGCGTCAGCTTGCCGTTCAGGTGCACTTCGCCCTTGTCGTCCTTCACGGCCACAAAGCTGGAATACTCGTCGGCCACGCAGGCGGCGCGCTTCTCAAACTCGGGACCATCCTTCGGCCCCCACCAGTTGGTGAAGTTGCCGTCGCCGTCGAACTTGCGGCCCTGGTCGTCAAAGCCGTGGGTCAGCTCGTGGCCAATCACCACGCCAATGCCGCCGTAGTTCACCGGCTCGTCCACCTTGGCGCTGAAGAACGGAGGCTGCAGGATGCCGGCCGGGAAGTTGATGTTGTTGTCGCTGGAGCTGTAGTAGGCGTTCACGGTGGGCGGCGTCATGCCCCACTCGCTGCGGTCCACGGGCTTGCCCAGCTTGGCCAGGTTGCGCTTGTGCTCGAACAGGGTGGTGGCCTGCACGTTGGCCATAAAGTCTCCGCGCTCAACCTTTACCTTGTTGTAGTTCTTCCACTTGGCCGGATAGCCGATCTTGTTGGTCACCTTGTGCAGCTTGTCCTCGGCGGCCTTCTTGGTTTCGGGATTCATCCACTCCAGGCCCTGTATGTCTGTGCCCATGGACTCCTCAATGGCCGCCACCAGCACGTCCATGCGGTCCTTAGCTTCCTTGGGGAAGGCCTTGGCCACGTACATCGGGCCCAGGGCCTCGCCCAGGCCAAAGTCGGTCATGCTGGTGCAGCGCTTCCAGCGCGCTTCCAGTTCCTTCTGGCCGCTCAGGTACTTGCCCTGGAACTCAAAGTTCTCGTTGACGAAGTCCTTGGTCAACAGCGTGGCCGAGCTCTTGATGACGCGCCAGCGCAGGTAGGTCTTCCAGCTCTCCAGCGGCTCGCTGGCCAGCAGCCCGTTCAGCTTCTCAAAAAACACCGGGTTGCCCACGTTCAGCGAGTCGAACTCGCCGCTGCCCATCAGCTTGAAGTACCGGGGGAAGTCAATGCCCGGCGCCAGCTTCTGCAACTCGTCAAGGCTCATCTTGTGGTCGTGGTTCTTGGGATCCCGGCGCAGGGTGCGGTCCATGTTGGCCTCGGCCAGCTTGGTCTCCAAGGCGAGGATGGTCTTGGCGTCCGCCGCGGCCTTGTCGGATTTCTCACCGGCCAGCACCAGCATCTTCTGGATGTGCTCCAGGTACTTGGCGCGGACTTCGGTCATCTTGGCATTCTGGTTCAGGTAGTAGTCGCGGTCGGAGAGCGTCAGCCCGCCCTGATCCACATGCGCAATGTTCATGGTGGAGTTATGCAGGTCGGCGCCAATGTAGAACATGAAGAAGCCGGCGCGCAGTCCGTTGGCCTGCAGGCGCGCGCTCAGGCTCACAACCTCTGCCGGAGTGCTGATGGCGTCCACCTTCTTCAGCCACTTTTGGATGGGCTGTGTGCCCTTGGCCTCGATGGTGTCTTCGTCCATGCAGGCGGCGTAGAAGTCGCCCACCTTTTTGGCCGTGGCGCTGTGCTGGCCGGGCTTGGAGGCGTCCACCAGGATGCCGTTCAGCACATACAGGTTGTACTCGCGCAGCTCGTCAAAGCGGCCAAAGCGGGCCTTGTCGGCGGGCACCGGATGCGAAGCGCGCCATCCGCCGCAGGCGTACTGGTAAAAGTCCTTGCAGGGGTCCGCCGTGGTGTCCATGGCGGAGCGATCAAAGCTGACGGGGGCAGCCGGAGCGGCCGGAGCGGCAGCCTGGGCAAACACTGCGCCGCAAAGCAGCAGCACAGCACAGAAAGTGGCAAGAGTACGCATGGAAACCTCGCAGTCCAAACCGCCGGGGGCCTCCAGCACAGGGTGCGGAGCAGCCGCCACGGGGGAATTGCTGCGAAGTTAGCAGGATTGCCCGCGAATTGCGAGCAACGTAATGCTTCTTAACACTTTTGTCGTCTAGAAGATGTGCAATTTGATGCTGAGGTACTTCTTGGGATCCTGCCGGATGGCCTTCACCAAGCCCTGGCTCTCGACCATCATCTTGTCCGCGTTGTTATACAGCGACTCGTCCTTCAGCAACTTGCCTGCCGTGCCCTTGCCCTGCTGCAACTGCTCGGTAATCTGCGCCAGGTTGGTCACCATCAGGTCGAGCTTTCTCGCAAACTCCGGATCCTTGGCAAACTTGCCCAGTCCGCCTTCGCCGCGGTTGATGCTGTCCATCAACTGGTTGGCCTTGGCCAGCGTCTGGTTGGCGTTGTTGTACAGCGAATCGTCCTTTACCAGCTTGCCCACCGAGCCCTTGCCCTGGCTGATGCCGTCGGCGATCGAGTTCAGCTTATCCACCGTGGCGTTGGCCTTTTCGTAGAAGCTGTCATCGGTAATCAGCTTGCCCAGGCTGCCGCGCCCGTTACTCAGGTCGTTGAACAGCGTATTTGCCTGCGCCACCGAGCTGTTCAGGTTGTTGTAAAGCTGCTGGTCGTAGATCAGCTTGCCAACCGAGCCCTTCTGGTCTTCCACGGCGGTCAACACGCGGTCCAGGCGGTTGACCAGGGTGCCCACGTTGATCAGCGTGGATTGCGATGAGCGCACAACGTCCTGAATGTCCGGCACCATCTCACTGGGCAGATCGGCGCCATTCTGCGCCACCGGCCCCTTGGCCTGGTTGGAGTTGATGTCCACAAAGGATTCGCCCAGCACGCCTGAAGTGGAGAGCAGAACCTTGGAGTCCGTGTGTATAAAAGGCTGGAACTTGGCATTGATCTGCATGCGCAGCTCCACCGGCGTGCTGTTGCCCAGCTTGTCATGGTGATTGACGATGTGGATGCTTCGCACGTTGCCGATGTCCACGTTGGAGAGGCGCACGGGTGCTCCGGTGCGCAGGCCGTTGGCGTTGTCCACATAGCAGTAAACATCAATGGTGCGGGAAAACAGTCCGGAGGTGCCACTCATCAAAAAGATGAGGAAGCCCATCACCAGGATGGCGAAGACGACGGTCAGCCCAACCCTCAGTCGGGCCCAGCGCAGTTGATTTTGGCTTGGCACGTTCTCTCCAATCGCCTTAGAGCCGAATGATAGCAAACCCGGAGGCATCGCGGATGAAGGAATCCGCAGCCATGCATCCGGCTCAAACGGATTCCATCACAACCTGGGCCATTGCCGTGGCCTCCGTGTGGGTAATGCTGACCAGTGCGCGGCTGACGCCCATCTGAAGGGCAATCTGCTGGGCCACGCCGTGCAGGGCAATGGCCGGTTGGCCACTGGCCAGCCGGACAACCTCAAAGTCGCGCCACGCAACGCCGCGCCGCCAGCCCGTGCCCAGGGCCTTCATGGCCGCCTCCTTGGCGGCAAAGCGGCCGGCAAAGCGCTCCATTTTATTCAGCTTGCTCTCGCAGTAAGCCCGCTCGGCCGGTGTGTAGATGCGCGACAGGAAGCGCTCGCCGTGGCGCGTAATCGCCTGCTCAATGCGCTCCACCTCGCACAGGTCCACGCCAATGCCCAGAATCATGTCATTTAGCCTACACCCGGTGCGTCGGCAGCGGCTAGCCGACCTCCACCAGTCCGTAGCGGCGGTTCCAGTGCGTTCGTAGATAGTCCACGGCGGCGCGCTTTTCTGTGTCCGTGATCTCCGGGGTCTTCTCTTCCAGCAGCGCGCGAGCCTCGCGCTTGGCCAACTCCAGCAGCTTGCGGTCGCGGATGAGGTTTGCCACGCGCAGGCTGGGCATTCCCGCCTGACGCGTGCCGAAAAACTCGCCCGGGCCGCGCAGTTCCAGGTCTTTTTCCGCCACCTCAAAGCCGTCCGTGGTGCTCACCATGGTGTCCAGCCGCTGCTGCGCCTCTTCGCTCACCTTGCCGCCGGTCATCAGGATGCAGTAGGAGCGGGCCGCGCCACGGCCGATGCGTCCGCGCAACTGGTGCATCTGCGAGAGGCCAAAACGCTCGGCATGCTCAATCACCATCACCGAGGCGTTCGGCACATCCACGCCCACCTCAATCACCGTGGTGGAAACCAGCACCTGCACCTCGTTCTGCTTGAAGCGGCGCATCATCAGCTCTTTTTCTTCGGCCGTCATGCGTCCGTGCAGCAGACCGACTTTCAGGTCGGGCAATATCTTCTTGCGCAGCTCGTCGTACATCTTGATGGCCGCCTTCAGTCCGGTGTCTTTCTCCTCGTTTTCTTCAATCACGGGATAGACGACGTAGGCCTGCTGGCCGCCGTTGACCACCTTGCGCACAAACTCCCAGACCTCCTCGGCGCGCTCGTCGCTCACCACGCGCGTAGCCACCGGAGTGCGTCCCGGCGGCAGCTCGTCGAGCACACTGACGTCGAGATCGCCATAAAGCGTCAGGGCCAGCGTGCGCGGAATCGGCGTCGCGGTCATCACCAGCACGTCCGGCTGCACGTCGCTGTTCTTGCGCATCAGCTTCATGCGCTGCAACACGCCAAAGCGGTGCTGCTCGTCCACGATGACCAGCCCCAGGCGGTCGAACTCGACCTTGTCCTCTAGCAGGGCGTGGGTGCCGATGACCATCTGCGCCGTGCCGCGTGCCACATGGCGGCGAATGTCTTTTTTCTGCTGCTGGTCCAGCGATCCGGTCAGCAGCACCACGCGGTAGCCGGCGGGCTCCAGCACGGCGCGGGCGGAGAGGTAATGCTGCGTGGCAAGAATCTCCGTGGGCGCCATCATCGCCACCTGGTAGTGGTTCTCCATGGCCAGCACGGCGGCCTCAAAGGCCACAATCGTCTTGCCGCTGCCCACGTCGCCCTGCAACAGTCGTCGCATCGGCGAAGGATGGGCCATGTCGGTGGCAATCTCCTTGAAGACCTTCTTCTGCGCCCCTGTGGGATGAAAGGGAAGAATCTTTTTCAGCGCCGCGCGAACTTTTTCCGACGGCACAAAGCCGATGCCGGGCTGGCTGCGCGCCCGCCGCCGCTTCAGCTCCAGACCAAGCTCAAGAAAGAAAAGCTCTTCGAAGATCAGTCTCCGGTGCGCCGGGGTGGCCGCCACCTGCAGGGCCATAAAGCTCTCACCGGCATCCGGCCAGTGCACCTGCCACAGCGCCTCGGCCCGTGGCACCAGCCCCAGACGCTCGCGGATGGCCTTCGGGATGGCGTCGCCCACCTCGGGAGGCATCAACTCCAGGGCAGTGCGGATAATCCTGCGGAACCAGCGTGCGTTCAGCTTGCCGGTGGCCTCGTAGATGGGCACAATGCGCCCGGTCTCCAGTGAATCGAAGCGCTGCTGCTCCTCCGTCGGTGGCTGGCCATCCTCCGCGGGCTCATGGAGGATTTCGAATTGCGGCTGGTGCATCTGCAGCCCGCCGCCACGGCCAAAGGTGGAGAACTCCACCTTGCCGTACAGCGCCACCAGGGCGCCGGGCTTAAACTTGCCTTCCAGGTAGCCGCCGCGGAACCACAGGCATTTCAACTTGTTACGGCCCTGCCCGGCGGTCATTTCAAACACGGGCATGCGTCGGGTGCGGAACAATCCGCTGCCGCGCACCTCGGCGATGACCGAAGCCATTTCTCCCGGCTGGAGCTGCTCAATCGAGCGGGGATTCAGCCGGTCTTCGTAGCGGAATGGCAGGTAATAGAGCAGGTCCTCAATGGTATGGATGCCCTTGGCGGCCAGGGTCAGTGCCACCCGCGGTCCCACGCCCTTCAGGAACTGCACCTCGCTCGATAGCTCCGGCATTCCCCGCATGGTAACCCATCTGGCGGCGATCTGGAGGATGGGCTGGAAACACACTGGCCGCCTGTGCGGAAAAGCCAATCCAGAGGCACGCCGAATGCCGCAATGGGGTGTTGCCTGTTTGCAAGTTAGGAACACTGGCTAAATTACAGAAAACGAATAGGTATCGATTGGGGATTACCGTTGTACCCCGGGGTGTCAAATTAAGCAGCCCACCATGCAAGCTGATGTAGAATAATGCGATTTGGTAGCTGTTAAGTTCCGTTGACTCAGGACTGAGAATGCAGCGGGTTGCCATACTCTACGACGCCAGCCAGGCGGTCTTGTCCACGTTCGATCTCGACGAGGTCCTGAATCAGGTCCTTGCCATCGTGCGTGACTATTTTCATTTGCAGCATGGCAGCATCATGTTGCTGGATGAGACCAAGCAGAACCTGGTGGTGCGCGCTCATTTTGGCGACCAGTTGCCGGACGATTTTTCCGTGCCCTTCGGCAAGGGCATCAGTGGCGCGGCGGCCAAGGCGCGGCGCCCCATCTACTCTCCTGATGTAGGCACCGACCCCCGCTATATCAAAAATATCCAGAGCACGCGCAGCGAGCTGGCCGTGCCCCTGATGGTGCGTGACGAGGTGGTGGGCGTGCTGGACTGCCAGAGCGATCTGCCCGCCTTCTTCGACAATGAGACGGTGGATTTGCTCACGCTGTTTGCCACCCAGGCCAGCATTGGATTGCAGAACGCCAAGCTGTACTCGCAGTTGCAGAGCCGCGCCGCGCAGATGGAGGCCATCAACGCCATTGCCAAGCGCACCACGGTTGAGCTTGACCTGAAAGAGCTGCTCGACCGTCTTTGCACGCAACTGCCGCAGTCGTTCCCCATTGAGGCGGTTACGGTTTTTCTGCGCGACGAAGAAGGCGACCTGGTGCTGCGCGCGCAGCAGGGTGAGATGGAATGCAGCATGAAGCTGGGCGACGTGCTCCCCGGCAACTTTGGATGCAGCATGCATTTGGATTCGCAGCGTCCCTACACGGGCGACCCGCGCGGCTGCCCCAATGCCTGCTATCCCAAGGGAAAAACCGAGGTCTGCCTGCCGCTGGTCAGCTTTGGCGAAAACATTGGCCTGCTGGTGTGCGCCAGTGAAAAAGAAAGCAAGATTCCGCCCAGTGACATTCAGGCATTGGAGTCGGTGGCCGACATTCTGGCCACGGCCACGCAGAACGCCCGCTATGTGGATCGCGTCCGCCAGTTGGCCTATCGCGACGGGTTGACCGGCGTCTTCAACCGCCGCTACTTTGAGTCGCGCCTGGTGGATGAAGTCACGCGCGCGGCCCGCTACGGCGGCGGCGTCAGCGTGCTGATGATCGATCTGGATCACTTCAAAAAGATCAACGACGACTTTGGACACATGCTGGGCGATGACGTGCTGCGGGCCGTCAGCAGCCTGTTTGTGCGCTACCTGCGCAAGGTGGACGTGGTTTGCCGCTACGGTGGCGAGGAATTTGCCATTGTGCTGCCGGCTACGCAGGGCGCCAGCGCCGCGGCGGTGGCCAACAAGCTGCGCCGCGCCGTGGCCAGCCATCATTTCCCCGGCGTGCCCTATCCGGTCACGGTCAGCATCGGCGTCAGCGAGTTTCCCTCCAACGGCATTACCCGCGATGACATTGTGCGGGCGGCCGATGCGGCCCTGTACGAGGCCAAGGAGGGTGGCCGCAACCGCGTCTGCCTGGCCAGTACGGCGACGGCAAATACAAGTGCCGGCGAGGGTTAGAGGCCTTCCGTCGTTGCACCTTCGTTCTGCCGGAGGGGTTTGACAGCCTCTTCCGTGCGCCTTACCCTTAAAGAGACACGATCCCCGCGGCATCCGAAACCCCGAGTAGTGCGTCTAATGATTATGAAGTCCTTACGAACCCATCTGCGCTTTCATACCCTTCTGCAACTGCTACCCGCATTGGAGAACGCCGAGGAGACCCTTGTCGGCGGCCAGGCGGTGCTGGAAGGCGTCATGATGCGTTCGCCGCACGCCTGGGGAATTGCCGTGCGCCGTCCTGACGGTGAGCTCGCCCTGCACAGCGAGCCGCTGGCCAGCGCCAAGGAAAAGAGTCCGTGGAAGGGCTGGCCCTTTATTCGCGGCATCATGACCCTGGGTTCGGCCATGGTGCTGGGCTTCAAGGCCCTGCGCTATTCGGCCGACGTTGCGTTGGAAGACGAAAAGACCGAGAGCGGCGAAAAGCTGGAGATTCCCGGCTGGATTGCGGCCCTGAACATTGCGGTTTCGCTGGGCTTCTTCATCTTCATGTACAAGTTTCTGCCCTTTGCCGCCGCGCGCGCCCTGCGCAGCCGCTACGGGAGTAGCAACAACTCCTTTCTGTTTGCGCTGGTGGAAGGCGTCATCCGGCTGGCCATTTTCCTGGCCTTCATCTGGCTGACCTCGCGCTGGAAGGACATTCGCCGCGTGTACCAGTACCACGGCGCCGAGCACAAGACGGTCTTCGCCTTTGAGAATCACGACCCGCTGACGGCGGCCAATGTGCAGCGCTACTCCACGTTTCACCCGCGCTGCGGCACCAGCTTCCTGATGACCGTGATGATCCTCTCCATTGCCGTGTACGCGATGGTGCCGGTGCACGGCTTCTGGATGGGCTTTGCCATGCGCCTGCTTCTGCTGCCGGTGATTGCCGGAACAAGTTATGAGATTATTCGCTACGCGGCCAAGCGGCGCAGCTCGCTGTTTGCGCTGATGACCGCGCCGGGCTTGTGGCTGCAGCGCATCACCACGCAGCCGCCCGATGACAGCCAGGTGGAGTGCGCGATTGTGGCCCTGGAGCGCGCCATGGAGTTGGAAGCCGTGCATGGCGGAGAGATGGTCATCGCATGACGAACCTTTGCAACACGATGTTGAGCGTTGCGCCCTGGGCGGCGCAGCGCCACCTCTAGCGGCCCATCCTCAACGCCGCCGGCGCCCGTGCGCGCCCATAAGATTTCACTTTAAAACTCATTTTCCCGGCCCCGCGTGAGCACTCCGCGCGGCCTGAAAGCACAGGCCCAAAATGTTTGACCGCCTCGATCAGATTGAAGCCCGCTACGCAGAGCTGAACGCGCAGCTCTCCAGCCCGGAGATCGTCAACGACTCCGCCAACTACCAGAAGACGGCCAAGGCGCAGGGCGAGCTGACGCCCATCGTCGAAAAATATCAGGAGTACAAGAAGCTGAAGAAGGGCATTGTGGACAGCCGGGCCATGATGGCTGCCGAGACCGATCCCGAGATGGTGGCCATGGCCACCGAGGAACTGCAGGAACTGGAGGCGCGGCTTACGGTGGTGGAAGAAGAGATGAAGCTGTTGCTGCTGCCCAAGGATCCCAACGACGAGAAGAACGTCATCCTGGAAATCCGCGCCGGAACCGGAGGCGACGAGGCCACGCTGTTTGCCGCCGAAATCTTCCGCATGTACACGCGCTTTGCGGAGACGCACCGCTGGAAGGTGGAAGTGCTGTCCAGCTCAGACAGCTCGGTGGGCGGACTGAAGGAAGTCATCGCCATCATCGAAGGCAAGGGCGTGTACTCGCAGATGAAATATGAGAGCGGCGTGCATCGCGTGCAGCGCGTGCCAGACACGGAGACCCAGGGGCGCGTGCACACCTCCGCCGTAACGGTGGCCGTGCTGCCGGAGGCCGAAGACGTGGACGTGAAAATTGAGGCCAAGGACATTCGCATTGACACCTTCTGCTCCAGTGGCCCCGGCGGACAGTCGGTGAACACCACGTATTCGGCGGTGCGCATCACCCACCTGCCCACGATGACCGTGGTGAGCTGCCAGGATGAAAAGTCACAGATTAAGAACCGCGAAAAAGGCATGCGCGTGTTGCGCTCCCGCCTGTATGAGCTGGAGCAGGCCAAGCAGCAGGAGGCGCTGGCCAAAGAGCGCCGCTCGCAGGTGGGCACGGGTGACCGCAGCGAAAAGATCCGCACCTACAACTTCCCGCAGAACCGCGTGACGGACCATCGCATCGGACTAACGGTGCACCAGCTCGACCAGGTGATGGAAGGCAAGCTGCAACCCTTTGTGGATGGATTGGTCAGCCACTTCCAGGCGGAGAAGCTGAAGGCGGAGATGACGAACGCGTAAGAGCAGGTTTCAAGGTTTCAGAGGTTTCAAAGTTGAAAGTTTCAATCACAAAGAAATCACTGTAAAACGGGTGCCCCATTCAAGCCTTCTTTTGGCTTGAGTGGGGTAGTTGAATTTGTCTTCTCTTGCACCGTTTTCCACTCTACGGTACTCTTCCGCCCATGCCGTGGAGCTTGGAGCGCTTTCACGAATCCGGACAGACACACTTCCTCACATTCTCCTGCTATTGCCGACGCCCACTGCTTGCGCAACTCGGCGCGCCGCAGGTTTTTGAGAAAGCTCTGGAGCGTGTGCGGCGAAAGTTTGCCCTCAGCGTTTTTGGATATGTGGTGATGCCGGAGCACGTTCACCTGCTGTTGAGCGAGCCGGAGGGAGCGCCGCTGGCAGATGCCGTGAAGAGTCTTAAGCAGGGCGTCGCCCGCCGCATGATCGGAGAGGAAGAACACTTCTGGCAACAGCGCTACTACGACTTCAACGTACGGAATCGCAGCCAGTTCGAGGAGAAGTTGCGCTATCTTCATCGCAACCCAGTGAGCCGCGGCCTATGTGCGCATCCGGAGGATTGGCCCTGGAGCAGTTTCCGTCATTACGCCACGGGAAGCGAGTGCGCGGTGGAAATCGAATCCGAGTGGACGGCGCGGGCAAGGGAGCGGCAGGCCGGGCGTCTTGTTCCAGCGGTTGAACTACCCCACTCAAGCCAAAAGAAGGCTTGAATGGGGTACACGCAGGTGTGCTGGCGGACGATGCATGCGGCGAAATAAGCTGGCGGGGAATAAAGGCATTTTTCGCGTATAGCCTCGGAGCCGGAAGCCAATGGTTGCTTGACACAGCTTCTCTCCACGAGTAATTTGCAGCTACGAAGCGGGGCAGATGAATACTCTCCTTTCCGTCCCGTAGCCGAAGCGCTGCGGGTAGCTTCAATTCGCTCTTCTTTCTAAGGCTGGAATGCCGCTCACCGCAAACGAATCCGTGGCGCAGAAGTGGGAGAACTCTCCGCATCCGGAGATTTCCGTTGTCATGCCCTGCCTGAATGAGGCGGAGACGCTTGGCCTATGCATCGAGCAGGCAGCCCGTGCTCTACGGGAGAATGGCATCGTCGGCGAGATTGTCATCGCCGATAACGGCAGCACCGATGGCTCCTGTGAGATTGCCGAAAAGCTGGGCGCAAGGGTGGTTCATGTTTCCAGCAGGGGTTACGGCAGCGCGCTGCGCGGTGGCTTCATGGCAGCCCGCGGTCATTACCTGATCATGGGCGACGCCGACAGCAGTTACGACTTCAGCCAGATTCCGCGCTTTCTGGAAAAGCTCCATGAAGGCTGGGACGTGGTTATGGGCAACCGCTTCCAGGGCGGCATTCAGCCTGGCGCCATGCCGCTGTTGCACCGTTATCTTGGCAACCCGGTGCTTACCGGCGTGGGAAGGCTCTTCTTTCACAGTCCCAGCGGCGATTTTCACTGCGGGCTGCGCGCTCTCAGCCGTGAGGCATTCCTGAGGATGGATTTGCGCAGCACCGGCATGGAGTTTGCCAGCGAGATGGTGGTGCGGGCCACCTTGTTGAAAATGCGGATCGCCGAGGTTCCAGCCAGCCTCGCTCCGGATGGCCGAAGCCGTCCGCCACACTTGCGCACCTGGCGGGATGGCTGGCGGCATCTGCGCTTCTTGCTGCTCTACAGTCCGCGCTGGCTCTTTCTCTATCCTGGGATTGCCGCGATGGCCGTGGGACTGGCTGTTATGCTCTGGTTGCTGCCGCACTCACGCATGGTGGGACGCGTGGTTTTTGACATTCATACCCTGACCTTTGCTTCCATGCTGGTGCTGGCCGGCTTTCAGTCGATCGCCTTTGCGCTGTTTGCCAAAATTCTCGGCATTACCCAGGGACTGTTGCCCCCGGATCCACGCCTGGATCGCATCTCCCGCAAATTGAATATGGAGGCTGGCCTGCTTATCGGCGTGCTTCTAATTCTTGGGGGAGCATGCGGCTCGCTCTTTGCGCTCACCCACTGGTACTCCATGAGCTTTGGCCAGCTTGATCCCGCACATGTGGAGCGAATCGTCATACCCTCCATCTGCGCGCTGATTCTCGGCCTTGAGGTTATCCTCGCCAGTTTCTTCCTTAGCCTGCTGAGCCTAACTTGCCGGGAAAATTTAAACACCGGGGCGCCAAAGGCGTGACGATGCGCACTCGCCCGGCATGGAAGATTCTGGCTGCATTTCTTCACCGTGCGGCTTTCTTGCCGGGCGCCGTACTGCTTGCCTGGCCTGCCATCTACAACCGCTATCCTCTTCTGTTTCCGGATTCGATCAGCTATATCAACAGTGGAGCGCCGGTTGCACGCGCACTCTTCCTTCGCCAGCCATCAGACTATTATGGGATGCGCTCGCTCCTCTACGCCCTGGGTATTGCGCCCTTTCATCCGGGCGGGAACCTTTGGCCGGTAATTGCCCTGCAGGCGGTTCTCATTGCATACGTCCTCTGGTTTGTGGTGCAGTCCTTTGCGCCGGGCCGTACCGCAGTTGTTTACTACGCCATCGTCATTCCCCTTGCACTGTTCACCGGGCTGGGATGGGTGGCGAGCATTGTGATGCCGGACGCTCTCGGCGCCTTGCTTTACCTGGTCATCTACCTGCTGGTCTTTGGATGGAAAAGCGGCGTTTGGGAAAGCGGCTCACGCTGGCAGCGGCTTGTTCTTATGGTGATCGCCTGGTGGGGAGCAACGGCGCATATTACCCACATCATGCTGGGCGCGGGACTGTGTCTATTTCTGCTGGCAGCGCTGCTTGTGACTCGCTCGGCGACCAAACAGCGGCTGCGCGGACTGGCTGTTTCGGCGGGCATCATTGTGGCCGCGATTTTGGCACACATGGCCGTGCATGGCGTTCTTTATGGCAAACCTACGCTCAACGGCGAACGTCCAGCTTACCTCTCTGCCAGGCTGCTGGCCGACGGCACCGGCAGACAGTACTTGCGTGAATACTGCCCGCAGGCAGGGCTTGCACTGTGCGACTATGTGCAGCATCTTCCCGAAAGCCCCGACGGCTTCCTTTGGGATGACGATGGGATATGGCAGACAGCCTCGCCGGAAAAGCAGGCGCTGATTTTGCGGCAGGAGACAGCATTTGCCCGCGGCGTCATACGCGCTTATCCCCGGCAGCAATTGGCAATTTCGGGCGCAGCATTTTGGAATCAGCTCCACAATTTCGACATCAACAACACTCCCAGCCCCTGGCTCTCCGAGGCCGTGGCGGCCTCCCTGCCCAGTCAGACGTACGCCTACGAACATAGCCGCCAAGCAGAGGGCACGCTGCCCAACGAGTTGCTCTCGACGATCCAGAATTGGACGGTTGGCTCCGCACTGGCACTGGCGGTGATTCTGGTGCCGTTTATCTGGAGGCGGCGCGCCGTAAGAATCGTTGGCTTGGCCGCCGTGGTTTTTCCCATCCTCGTGGCCAATGCGTTGATAACGGGCGTCCTCGCCGAGGTCGATGATCGCTATCAGGATCGCGTGATCTGGCTGCTGCCGTTCTTTGCCGGGATGGTAGTTGTTGAATTCATCAATCAGCGGAGATTCGCCCGGACGGCCACTAGCCTGCCGGCGCAGCTATCCGAAATCCAGCGATAACCTTGGCGCGTACAATACTCTCCGTGCAACTAAGGCAGGCATTACACGATGGGCTGGCCCGGCTGGAGGCCGCTCGGCTGGTTGGCGTGGACATTGACGCCGTGCGCCTCAGCGCCGAAGTGCTGCTCTTTCATGTGGCGCACTGCGACCGCGCCCATCTCTACGCGCATCCCGAGCGCGAACTGACGACGGATGAGCACCAGCAGTACGAGGCGCTCATCGCGCGCCGAGCCGCGGGCGAGCCTCTGCAATACATCACAGGGCATCAGGAGTTCTGGCGGATGGACTTCTGCGTCACTCCGGCCGTTCTGATTCCGCGCCCGGAAACCGAGCACCTTGTCGAGCAGACCTTGGTGCTGGCCCGCAAGTTTCATCCAGAGGCATTTGCAGATGGCGCGCGAGGGAAAAAATTGCAGGGAGACGCTCTGCGGCTGATTGATGTCGGCACCGGCTCGGGAGCCATCGCCGTCGCGCTGGCCTGTGAACTGCCCGGGGCCGAGGTGGCCGCCGTGGACCTGTCTCCTGAGGCACTAGACGTGGCCCGCCAGAACGCCCAGCGGCTGGGAGCCAGGGTGCAGTTCACGGTCAGCGATGTGCTGGAGGCCGTGCCCGAAGAGCCTACCTTCGACTTTGTGGTCAGCAACCCTCCCTACGTCGGGCTGGACGAGGCGGACAAGGTGCAACAGGTGGTTCTGCAGAATGAGCCGCACCTAGCGCTCTTTGCCGGGGCGGAGGGGTTGGCCGTGATCCGACGGCTGATTCCGCAGTCTCATGCGCGGCTGAAGCCCGGCGGCTGGCTGCTGATGGAGATTGGCTGGTCGCAGTCTGAGGCGGTGAAGGCGCTACTTGTGGGATGGCATAACATCCACGTCATCAACGACTTGGCCGGAGTTCCGCGCATCGTTGCCGCGCGAAAAACGTTGTAATTTACAGATATCTTGCAGGAACTATTCGACTGACTCGTGAAAGCAGACCCTGTTCGTCATCGTGATAAGTCTTGCCTGCCACTATTGATCGCTTCCACCCAAAATCATATGCGTTTAGAGCGTGCTCATCGGTGAATGCAATGAAATCGTCAACTATGATGCAACCTACCTGCTTATCGCCGGGCCATTTCTCACGCAGCGAATTCAATGCGCTCATAAGCTCAAATTCATTCCGATAGCCTGAGCGCTCCCTATATTTTGTCCAAATCTCATTGATGCTATGAACCTCATAACGAACAAATTTGGAAACACCTACAATCCTGTCGTCAGGAGAGTGCAATTTAAATAAGAACGGCTCACCAGGCTGAAGGCAGCGAAATAATCTACTGGTTGGCCTCCAGAAATTGAACTCACCATTCAGACCACATGTAGATACATAGCGGAACCAGTTGTTTTGGGTGACAGCAACATACATATTCATGATGGAAATTACCCGTGCCTGGCTGGCGTAAGTCACTGATCAAAAACATAGTACTGCAAAGCACATTCCTGCGAGAGGATTAATCGAACTCGGCGGCTAATGCTACACTGCATCCCCCTCCCGGCTACCCATCCCCCTGCCTGCGGCTTACAATCGGATGTTGCCGCGCGCGGCCCGGATGGCAGCTTTCGTCCGGGAATTTCTATGCGACGCGGGGCGTTGAGGATTCACCCAAGAAATACCCGAAGAATCACCCAGGGATTTACCCAAGGAAGCATTCATGGCACCCATTACCACCATCGAACACCTCGGCCAGTTTGACGGCCAGGAGGTGACCCTGCGCGGCTGGCTCTACAACCTGCGCGAGAGCGGCAAACTGCTTTTCCCCATCTTTCGCGACGGCACCGGACAGGTGCAGGGCGTCATGTTCAAAAAGGCCGTCAGCGAGGAACTGTTTGAGAGCGTGAAGAGCCTGACGCAGGAGAGTTCGGTCATTGTGACCGGCAAAGTTCGGGCGGAAAAGCGCGCGCCGGGCGGCTTTGAGCTGGACCTGCTGAACGTGGAAGTTATGCAGCGCGTGCCGGAGGATTCGCCCTACCCGATCTCGCTGAAGGATCACGGCGTTGAATTCCTGATGGAGCATCGCCACCTGTGGCTGCGTTCGCCGCGCCAGGTGGCCATCCTGCGCATCCGCTCGGAGATTGAGCGCGCCATGCACGACTTTTTCTACGAGCATGACTTCACCCGGGCCGATCCACCAATTCTTACGCCGGCCGCCTGCGAAGGCACCAGCACTCTATTCCCCGTGGATTACTTCGACGACCAGGCCTACCTGACGCAGAGCGGACAGCTTTACATGGAAGCCGCCGCCATGGCCCTAGGCAAGGTGTACAGCTTCGGCCCCACCTTCCGCGCGGAGAAGAGCAAGACGCGCCGCCATTTGACCGAGTTCTGGATGGTGGAGCCCGAGGTTGCCTACGCCACTCTGGAAGACATCATGAAGCTGGCTGAGGACTTCATCAGCTTTATCGTCGCCCGGGTGTTGGAGACGCGCCGCCACGAGCTGGGCGTACTGGGCCGCGACGTGGCGCTGCTGGAAAACATCAAGGCACCCTTCCCGCGGCTGAGCTACGACGAAGCGGCGGCCATGCTGAACGAAGGCTTTGCCAAGGGCGAGCTGGAAAATGCGTTCGAATATGGCAACGACTTCGGCTCGCCGGATGAGACCTACATTTCATCCAAGTTTGACCGCCCCGTGATGATTCATCGTTATCCTGCGGCAGTGAAGGCCTTTTACATGGAGCCCGACCCGAACGACCTGACGAAGGCTCTTTGCGTGGACGTGCTGGCCCCTGAAGGCTACGGCGAAGTCATCGGCGGCTCGCAGCGTATGGGCGACTACACAAAGCTGCTGGAGCGCATTCATCAGCACGAACTGCCGGAAGAAGCCTTCCAGTGGTATCTCGACCTGCGCAAGTTTGGCGGCGTTCCGCACTCCGGCTTTGGCATGGGCCTGGAGCGCGCCGTGGCCTGGATCTGCAAGCTGGATCACGTGCGGGAGACGATTCCGTTCCCGCGCATGCTGCACAAGATGTATCCGTAAACTTCTCGCAATCGGGCGGAGCGGCCGCGCGCTGCTTCGCCCGGTGGCAAACAAACACCGTCGTTCGTATCATTGCAAGGCGAAAGGCGCGTGCCATGACCGTGCGCGACGAAACAGGCAACAAAACAGGCAGCAAAATGGATTCCCCTATGGTCAGCATTCCCGCATCGTTTCCCGACATCATCAAGAAGCAGATTCGTCTCATTGGCGTGCCGCTCGATTTGGGCCAGCAGCGCCGCGGCGTGGACATGGGCCCTTCGGCCGTGCGCGTCGCCGGGCTGGAGGCCAAGCTCGAATCGCTGGGCCACCAGGTGGAAGACGCCGGCAACATCAACGTCACCCTGCCGGAGCAGAAGAACTTTGGCGATCCCCACGCGCGCTATTTGAAGGAGATCACCGCCACCTGCAAAAAGCTGGCGGAAGAGACCTTGAAGACGCTGGGCGAAAACAAAGTTCCGCTCACCATCGGCGGCGACCACTCCATCGCCGCAGGCAGCGTCAGCGGCGTGGCCGAGCACTATCACCGGCTGGGACAGCACGTCGGACTGATCTGGATTGACGCGCACGCCGACATCAATTCTCCCGGCACCTCGCCCAGCGGCAACGTACACGGCATGCCCCTGGGCGCGCTGATGGGCCTGGGCGGGCTCGACTCGCTGGCGCATCTCTACGACTGGATGCCCAAGGTGCGTCCGGAAAACTGCGTGCTGGTTGGCATCCGCGACGTGGACATGGCGGAGAAGGAAAACATTCGCAAGTCCGGCATCGAATTCTTCACCATGCGCGACATTGACGAGCGTGGCATGCGCACCGTGATGGAAGAAGCACTGCGCATGGCCGGCCGCGGAACCGTGGGATATCACATCAGCCTGGACATGGATTGGGTGGACCCCGAAGACGCTCCCGGCGTAGGCACCCGCGTGCCCGGCGGAGCCACCTATCGCGAGGCGCACCTGGCCATGGAGATAATCGCCGACCACGGACGCATGACCAGCATGGACATCGTCGAAGTGAATCCGGTGATTGACGAGTACAACCGCACCGCCGAGCTTGCGGTGGAGCTGGCCAGCTCGGCCTTCGGCAAGAAAATTCTGTAAGCGTTACGGAGCATTGCCATGGACGAAAAACGCGCGCTGCTGCGTCACCTGATTGCCACCATCGCCTATCGCACCACGCGCGCCGTCAGCGATGCGCCGGAGGACTTTGGCGGCTTTGATTTTGCCGGGCGCACGCCGGTGGAGATACTGGCGCACATGGGCGACCTCTTCGACTGGTCGCTGACCATTGCCGAAGGGAAGTCTGCATGGCACACCTCCGCGCCGCTTACTTGGCCGGAAGAACAGCGCAGATTTTTCGCCGCGCTTGCAAAGTTCGACGCCTTTCTCGAATCCGATGTGCCCATGCACGCGGAGATCGATCGGCTGGTGCAGGGGCCGGTGGGAGACGCGCTGACCCACATTGGGCAACTGGCCATGCTGCGGCGCATTTTCGGCAATCCAACGCTGCGGGAGAACTTTTACATCGCGCCGGTGGTGGTGGGGCGCGTGGGAGCCGAACAGTCCATGCCGGAGAAGAAGAAATAGGCTTGGCCAGGCTGGTGTCCGCGAAACAAGCTCTGCCCGGCGCTGCCTGGGTGGGGCTTTTCTTAATATTTCAAGGCAAATTCGGGTAATGCAAGGCAAATACGGGCCGGAGCCGTGCGCGACGCCGCGCTGATATAAACTGTTAACAGAGGGAATTTCACTTCATGCCATCCAAGAAGCTCCGTGTCGGTGTTCTTTTTGGCGGTCGCAGCGGCGAACACGAAGTTTCGCTGCTCTCCGCCGCCTCGGTCATGCAGGCCATGGACCCCACCAAGTATGAGGTTGTGCCCATCGGCATCACCAAGCAGGGCGTGTGGGTTACGGGCGCGCAGGCCGAAAAGTTGCTGCACGGCGAAAGCGCCGCATCGAAGAACAAGGCCGCTAGGGCTGCCGCTAAATCGGCGGCCAAGGGATCACCAAAAACGGAGGCCAAGACCACGGCCAAGCCGGGCACGGCGCGCCTTACGGCCGGTGAGCTGACCTTTGCTCCGCCTTCACCCAACGAGCATGGATTTACTCCCTTTGCCGCGCCGCGCTCTGCCGCCGCGGGCGCCATTGCCGTGGACGTGATCTTCCCCGTGCTGCACGGCACCTTTGGCGAAGATGGCACCATCCAGGGACTGCTCGAACTGGCCGACATTCCATATATAGGCAGCGGCGTGCTGGGCAGCGCGGCGGGCATGGACAAGGACATCATGAAGCGGCTCTTTGCCGACTCGCGCCTGCCGCTGGTCAAACACGTTACCGTCTCTCGCGCGCAGTGGGAGCGGCAGCCCAAGCAGGTGCAGAAGGATGTGGAGTCGGCGCTGAAGTATCCCGTGTTTGTGAAGCCGGCGAACCTGGGCAGTTCGGTGGGCATCAGCAAGGCGCACGACGCCAGCGAGCTGCCGGCGGCCATCAACGAGGCGGCGCTCTACGACCGCAAGATCGTCATCGAGCAGGGCGTGGGCGGCAAGCGCTACAAGGCGCGTGAGATTGAATGCAGCGTGCTGGGCAACGACGATCCGGTGGCCAGCATCTGCGGTGAGATTGTGCCGGCCAAAGAGTTTTACGACTACGACGCCAAGTACAACAACTCGGCCAGCGAGCTGCTGATTCCCGCGCGTTTGGACCACACGCAGAGCCGCCAGGTGCAGGAGATGGCCATCCGCGCCTTCCAGAGCGTGGAGTGCCGCGGCCTGGCCCGCGTGGACTTCCTGATGGACCCGTTGACCGGGCACTTTTACCTGAATGAAGTGAACACCATGCCGGGCTTCACCAGCATCAGCATGTATCCCAAGCTGTGGGCGGCCAGCGGCCTGGAATACCCCGCGCTGATTGATAAGCTGATCGAGCTGGCGCTGGAGCGCCACATGGACAAAAAGCGCAACAAGTACAGCAAAGACTAGCCCAGCATTGCCAAATATTTCAGCCGGTAGCCGCCGAAGGTTAATTTTTCCTTCGGCTTGCCGTGCTGCCTTCCCCGCGGCCCGGCCTTTGCAGTATGTTGACAGGGAACATAAAGGGATGGACGGGCGCCTATGAATCCAAAATATCGCGTCTTCGCCATGCTGGGAGTGGTCTTCCTGCTCTCGCTGGCCTTTTACTTCTACTCCACGCGCGGCACCGGCGAGCAGGTGCTGATTGGCACGGTGGACGCCAATCAGGTCATCGTGAGCAGCAAGGTGGCCGGGCGCATTGAAAAGCTGCTGGTGGACGAAGGCCAGCGGGTAAAGGCCGGCGACCTGATTGCACAGATCGACAGCCAGGACCTGGCTGCCGAGCGCGACAGCGCGCGGGCAACCATGGAGAGCTTACAGTCGCAGGTGCGGCAGAGCGGAGAGACCTCGGCCAGCACCAGCGGCGAAACCGACGCGCAGGTAAAGAACGCCAGTGCCGCGCTGGCCAGCGCCCGGGCAACACTGGAAGAGAGCGAGGCCAACCTGCGCCAGCAGCAGTTGGATACTCCGCGCACCGTGACCCTGGCGAATGAAGGCGTGGCCAGCCAGCAGGATCGCGACCACGCCGTGCAGACGCTGGCGGCCTTGGAGGCTCGAGTGAAGGCCAACCGCGAGCAGGTGGCAGCCGCGCAGGCCACGCTGAACACCATGCGCGCGCGACTGAATCAGGCGGCGGCGGCGCGCAGTAACGTGGCCGTGAACCGTGGGCAGATGATCTCCGCGCAGGCCAAGCTCGATGAGGCCGAAGTGAGGCTGGGTTACACGCGCATCGTTGCGCCGGTCACCGGAACGGTCAGCGTGAGGGCCGCGCGCCAGGGCGAAGTGGTCAGCGTGGGCACGCCCATTGTGACCCTGGTGGACCTGACGCAAACCTGGGTGTACGCCTCCATCCCGGAGACGCAGGAGCAGTACGTCAAGCTGGATGACGTGCTGGACGTGCGCATGCCCGGCGGTGAAAAAGTGAAGGGCAAGGTCATCGCCAAGGCCACAGAGACCGACTTTGCCACGCAGCGCGACTTCAGCCGCAGCAAGCGCGACATCCGTACCGTACGCCTGAAATTCCTGATTGATAATCCGCGTGAAACCTATGTTCCCGGCATGACCGCCGAAGTCCTGCTGCCGAAGAGTGTAGCGGGCAGCCGCTAGGAGCGCGGGCCGATGAGCATCCTGAGCCGACAGAAGGGGCCGGACGCGGCGTATGCCGGCGTGGCCATAGCCGTGGAAAATATCGTCAAGCGCTACGGCCAGTTTGAGGCCGTCAAGGGCGTCACCTTTGACGTGAAGGATGGCGAAATCTTCGGGCTGCTCGGGCCCAACGGCGCCGGCAAAAGCACGCTCATCCGCATGATGACCACGCTCATCCCCATCACCAGCGGACGGGCGTTCATCGCCGGTTACAACGTGGCGGAAAACCCGGACGCGGCGCGCCACACCATGGGCGTCATACCACAGGCCATGACCAGCGACATCGACCTGACGGTGGAAGAGAACATGAGCATCTACGCCAAGCTCTACGGCGTGCCGCGGGCCGAACGCAAGCACAACATTGAAGAGCTGCTGGAGGCCGTGGACTTGACCAAATGGCGCGATGCGCAGGTGAAAACGCTCAGTGGCGGTATGCGTCGGCGCGCGGAGATTGCGCGCGGACTGGTGCACAACCCGCGCATCTTCTTCCTGGACGAGCCGACCACGGGGCTGGACCCGGTGAGCCGCGTGGCGGTGTGGGAGATGCTGAACACGCTCAAGAGCCGCCGCAAGCTCACCATCCTCATTACAACGCATTACATGGACGAAGCCGACCGCCTGTGCGACCGCATTGCCATCGTGGATCATGGCAAGCTGGTGGCCCTGGATACGCCGATGGCTCTGAAAGCCAGCATCCCCGGCAACAACGTGATCGAGGTGCAGTTTGTCTCCCCGCCCGCGGACTGGGAGCAACGGCTGCAAGGGCTACCGGGCATTGAGAGCGTGCATGACGAGGGCAACCACATGTTCCGGCTGATGACCTCGACGGGCTCGCAGACGACGACCGCGCTGGTGGAGATGTCGGTAGCCGCGGCCGTGGAGATCAAGACGCTGAGCGTGCAGAACACCACGCTCGACGATGTATTTGTGCACTACACAGGACGCCAGTTGCGCGATGAGCAGGTGAAGGCCTTTGGCTACGTGATGCCGCCACGGCCGGGGATGAACGCATGAACCGCATGATGGCCATCATCGAGCGCGAGATGCGCAAGTTCTTCCGCTCGCCCACCCTCATGGTCACCGCCATGATTATGCCGCTGGTGCAGCTCATCATCCTTGGCAACGCCTTCGGCGGCAAGATTCACGACGCGCGCGTGGCCCTGGTGGATGAAGACCACGGCACGCAGGCGGTGCGCGTGATTGAGGCCTTCCACTCGGTGGAAGCCAACGTGAAGACCTTCGTGCTGGTGCCGTACACCGACGAGGTGAAGGCCCGCAACGATGTGCGCGAAGGCCGCCTGGAAGGTGCGCTGATTATTCCGCCGCAGTTTTCGCGCCGCGTCTATGCCGGAGAAAATCCGCAGCTCGGCATGGTGGTGGATAACAGCGACCAGTTCATGGCCAGCAGCGTGCAAAGCAAGATGCAGGAGCTGACCGATTCGCTCAATCAACCGGCGGCCTCGGCGCAGCGCATCAGCACGCAGGTGGCGCTGGAGGTGGTCGAGCTCTATCCCTACATCGAATACCTCAAGTACCTGCTGCCCGGCTCCATTACGCTCGCCATGTTCGTCAGCGTGATGATCGGCGGCGGCATGCTATACATCGACGATAAGGCGCGCGGCGTGGTGGAAGGCTATCTGGTCACGCCCATCACCGCCCTGGAGATGGTGCTGGGGCTGAACCTGGCGGGCTCGCTGAAGGCCATCCTCAGCGGCGTCACGCTGACCGTGCTGGGCTCGCTGATTGCCGGGCTGGGCACGTCGTTTTATCCCACGCGCGTGCTGCAGTGGTTTTTGCTGGTGTGCGCCACATCGTTTGCCTTCAACGGCATGATGTTTCTGATGATGGTACGGGTGGAAGACCCCCTGGTGCCGCGCGCCATGTTCGGCATCCTCAACACGCTGCTCTACTTCCCCAGCGGAGCGATTTATCCAGTGCAGGCCTTCCCCAAATGGCTGCGCATGATCAGCTACGTGGACCCCTTCAGCTATGCCGTGCACGGGCTTAAGGCAACGCTGCTGAAGGAGGCAAGCTGGGCCGCTGTCAGCTACGACCTGACCTTCCTGCTGATTTTTGGCGCCGTCAGCCTGATTGCCTCCACGTTGCTGTTCAAGCGCACGCTGTAAGGCGGGCGCGACAAGGGCACAGTCTGTGGAGTTCCACTGCACATTCAATTGAGGGTTGTTGCGGCCAGCGCGTGATTTCAGCGTGGGCGGGACGACAGTGCTTGCAGCTCCTGCCAGATGCGATCCACCTGCTCGGCCAGCTCTTCACGCGTGCTGCTGTTGTCGATGACGTAGTTGGCGAGGCGGGCTTTTTCCTGCTCTGGCATCTGGGCGGCCATGCGGCGTGTTACCTCCGCGCGGGCGGCTTCGAGCGTTAATCCGCTGCGTTGCGCAAAGCGCTCCACGCGCTGCTCCTCGGTGCAGGTGACGACGATCAGCCGGTCGTAACGGTGGTGGCCGCCGGCCTCGATCATCAGCGCCGCCTCGCAGATGGTGACCGCCCCGGGGTCGGCCTCGCCAATGTCGCGCATCCATTCATCTTCATAGGCGAGCACCGCCGGATGCACGATGGCGTTGAGTTCCTGTATGCGATTGGGGAAGGCCAGCGCGGCCAGTTTGGCGCGCTCCACGCGGCCGTCGGGGCCAAGAATTCCACGGCCAAAGCTGGCGACGATCGCATCAAAGACCTGCTGGCCGGGCTCCATCAACTGATGGGCGACCAGGTCGGCGCGCAGCACATGGGCTCCGCGCGCGGCAAACATCTCCAGCACGGTGCTTTTTCCGCAGGCGATTCCGCCGGTCAGTCCCACTTTCAGCATGGCAACAGTTTCCTCATCGGCGTGCTTCAGCGCAAGTGCCGGGCGTACGATGGATTCACGGTTTTGTAATCAACCGGTGCCATGCTCAAAACAGAGTGTCGGGATGGGTCTTCACCTAGACCGCTTCGCCGGGTAGGATAGGGGATGGGTTTGGAGACCATCCCCACAGAGAGGTTCTCATGCGCTATCTTTCGTTCGCCACGCGTTACGCCATTATTCTGCTGGCCGCCGCCCTGCTGCTGGCCCCATCCGCGTGGGCGCAGTCGGCACCCATACCTTCGCAATTGCTGACGGCCAAGACGGCATTCCTCTCCAACGGCGGCAGCACCTCGCCCCTGGTTACATCGGCGGACCTGTACTCGGGGATGTATTCAGCCCTGCGCATTTGGGGCCGGTACTTGCTGGTGAACACACCGGAAGAAGCCGACCTGATCTTTGTGGTCACCTTCTCCACGCCCTCAACGGACGTCACCGACGGCAACAGCTTCCGGCGTCCCACCCTGACCGTGACCGTGCAGGACGCCAAGTCGCACGTCGCCCTGTGGACGGAGAGTGAATACAGCTTCCCCAACGCCAAGAAGGGCAATGAGAAGGCCTACGACAACGTCATCGGCGAGATCCGCGCCCTGACCGAGGCCAAGCACATCGACAAGGCCGCCGAGGCGGCGAAGGCACCGGCCGCGGCTCCCGAGGCCAAGGCGGACGTGAAGGCCGATGCCCCGGCCCCTGCCGCCGATAGCAAGCCCGTCTCCAAGAAGGACGCGAAGAAGGACGCCAAGAAAGACGACGACACCAAAAAGTCGCATCGCATCTGGTAGTTGCGCTTTTGTAGCAATGTCTTAAGCGTGTGTATTCGCCCGGTGGGATGACAGAATCGTCTGCAAGGGGGCCTTATGAGGCCGCCCCGGGGTTTGACACCGCTTGGGCTGCGACTTTATTCTTATAGTCTGTCCTGAGGAGTGTTTCCCGCCAGGAGTAGGGTGCCGTTACGGCTTGCCGACCGAGCCGGCGAATCCCTTGCGTTTCATTCGCTTACGCGCAATGCGGGAATGCCGGCCTGGCCGGACTTCGGGAGTAATGGTTGTCATGAAGATTCGCATCCAAGACCTGGAACTGCGCAAGCAGGAGTTCGAGCTCGCATTCCAGCCCGGAGAAATTGACTTCGGCGTGGACGTTCGACAGGTTGGCGCGCTCCGTACCGAGGGGCACGCCGAGCTGATTCGGGAGCACCACGGCGGGCAGCACACGGTGGATGATATCCGCCTGATCGGCAAGCTGGAAGGCCGCATCAGCCTGTGCTGCGCGCGATGCCTGGAGACGGTGGAAATTCCGCTCTCCCGCTCTTTCGATCTTTTGTACCGGCCGCTGGAGAAAGAGCGCGGCGCCGACGAAGTGGCCATCCACGAGGCGGACACCGAGATCGGTTTTTACTCCGGCGACGGAATGGAGCTGGAGGATTCCCTGCGCGAGCAGGTGCTTCTGGCGGTTCCCATCAAGGCCTTGTGCCAGCCGGATTGCAAGGGCCTGTGCCCGGTGTGCGGGGCCAATCGCAATCAGCAGGCCTGCGCATGCAACAGTGGCCCGAGTGATCCGCGATGGGCGGCCCTGGGTGATTTGAAGAAGAAATTGCAGTAGCGCCCACGGGCGTACACTGAAAGTTCGCGGCATTTATGGCCGCAATGAATTGGAAAGGTAGTTTGCAATGGCAAATCCTAAACGGCGACACTCCAAGCAGCGCACGGCTCTCCGTCGCGCCCACGACCATCTGACCGCGGTAACCACCAGCGAGTGCCCCAACTGTCACGAAGCGAAGTTGCCGCACCGCGCCTGCGCCAAGTGCGGACACTACAAGGGACGCGAAATCGTTGAGGTCGAAAAGGCCGGCTAAGCCGGTCTTTCAGCACAATGCCCATTACCATCGCGGTGGACGCCATGGGCGCGGACCGCGCGCCTCGTCCTGAAATTGAGGGCGCGATTCTTGCCGCCCGGCAATACGACGTACGGGTTCTCCTTGTGGGGCATCAGGATGTGGTGCGCGCAGAACTGGCGCATCATCCCGAGGCTGCAAGGCTGCCCATCGAAGTCGTCCACGCCAGCGAGTTCATTGGCATGGACGAGAAGGCCGCGCTGGCCGTCAAGCAGAAGCGCGACTCCTCGATGCGCGTTGGGCTGCGACTGGTAAAGGACGGCACGGCCGCCGGATTCGTTTCCGCCGGCAACACGGGCGCCGCCATGGTTACGGCCAAGCTGGTGCTGGGCGTGCTGCCGGGCGTGGATCGTCCGGCGCTGGCCTCGGTCTTCCCGACGGCGGCCAACACAGCCACCATCATGCTGGACGTGGGCGCCAACGTGGACTGCAAGCCGCAAAACCTGCAGCAGTTCGCCATCATGGGCGACATCTACTTCCGCAACATCTTCAACGGCCGCTTCCGCACCGCGTCCAATCCGCGTGTGGGATTGCTGAGCGTGGGCGAGGAAGAGACCAAGGGCAACGATCTTACCCGCGAAGCCTTCCAGTTGATCAAGGCTCTGCCCATCAACTTCATGGGCAACGTCGAGGGCCGCGATCTGTACAACGGGCGCGCCGACGTCATCGTTTGCGACGGCTTTGTCGGTAACGTTGCGCTCAAGGTCAGCGAGGGCATGGTCGAAGCCATCCGCGCCATCCTGAAGGAAGCCATGCAGGCCAGCTTCACCCGCCAGATGGGCTTTCTGCTGGCGCGCAACGCATTTGCGGATTTCAAGAAGCGCCTCGATTACAGCGAATACGGCGGTGCGCCGCTGCTGGGCTTGAAGGGCGTGGCCATTGTCAGCCACGGCTCGTCCAACGGCAACGCCATCAAGAACGCCATCCGCGTGGCCGTGGAGTTCGCCCGCTCCGGGCTGAACCGCGCCATCGAGGAGCAGATACAGGCGGCACGCGGCAACGCCGTAGCCGCAACAGTCGAAGAAATTTAGTTTTTCCCAAAAGCTCCCGCCGCGGAGCTTTGTGCATGGAGCCTGCTATGGCAAACCGCATTCCCGGACTCGTCATGCTCTTCCCCGGCCAGGGTTCGCAGTCGGCCGGCATGGGCAAGGAACTGGCCCTGAATCATCTTGTGGCGCGCCGCACCTTTGAGGAAGCCGACGAGGCCCTGGGCTATTCGTTGAGCTCCCTGTGCTATGAGGGGCCGGACGAAGAGCTGCGCCTGACGGAAAAGACCCAGCCCGCGATCCTGACCGTCAGTGTGGCCGCCGCGCGCGTGCTGGCCGAGGTTGGCATTGCGCCCAGCTTCGTCGCCGGGCACTCGCTGGGAGAGTATTCCGCACATGTAGTGGCCGGCACACTGAGCTTTGCCGACGCCGTGCGCACGGTGCGTAATCGCGGCAAGTACATGCAGGAGGCCGTTCCCGTCGGCGTGGGCGCCATGGCCGCCATCCTGATGCTGCCCATCGAACAGATTCGCGAGGCCTGCGCTGAAGCCATCGCCCTCCATCCGGGCGAATGCTGCGAGCCGGCCAACATCAACAGCCCCGGGCAGGTGGTCATCAGCGGCAGCAAGGCCGCGGTGGAAAAGGCCGCCGAGCTGTGCAAGCAGAAGGGCGCCAAGCGCGCCGTCATGCTTCCGGTCAGCGCCCCCTTCCATTGCGCGCTGATGCAGCCCGCGCAGGACCGCCTGGCCACAGACCTTGCGGCACTCACCTTCAACGCTCCGCAGGTTCCCGTGCTGTGCAACGTGGAGGCCGTGGCCATCACCGAGGCCGACAAATCGCGCGAGACGCTCATCCGCCAGGTCACGGGCGCCGTGCAGTGGGAGGCCAGCATGAAGACCCTCATCGCGCAGGGAGCCACGCACTTTGTGGAGGCCGGCCCCGGAGCAGTGTTGACCGGGCTGCTGCGCCAGATTGATAAAACGCAAAGCTGCGTCAACGTGGAGAACGAAGCCACGCTGCAAAAGGCCAAGGCGCACTTCGGGATATAAATAATTTCCGCTGAATGATAAAGGCCCGCCAACCGGCGGGCCTTCTTGCGCTGGCGGAAAAAAACTTACTCCACCATCTCATCGGGGCTGAAGCCCAGGGTCTTATCGCTGAATTCGACGCGCACCGAGCAGAGTTTTTTGCGCTCGTTGACCCTGACGCCCACCACCACGCCACTGGCGTTGGGGCGCGGTATCTGGGTAGCGATGACCTTGTAGCTGCGGATCGGTCCCCACTCGCCGCCCGGCCCCCAGTCCTGGTAGAAGGCTCCGAAGGTGTAGCGCTTGTATTTCTCCGGATGCTGCTTCCACGCGGGATCGTTCATCCAGGTTGCGTAGGCGCCTTCGAAGTCCTTGGACTGAAGCTGAGTAAAGAAGCGGTCCACGTGGCGCGTCTCCGGCCAAAAGCGGTTTATGTACACGGTGACGGCCAGGGCGATGAGGACGACGATGCCGACGGCAATCAGCAGGCGGCGGCGGCGCTCAAGGGCGGCGTCAAAGGGTTGGGCATCAAACAGCACACTGGACATGGCTCAAAGCTAAGAACGTGGCGCAGAAAAGTCAACCGCCGACAGGCGGCGGTGTGGGAGAAAGCAAAGTAGTGAAGCGTTATTGCAGCGGCATGGTGCAGGTGTGACCGCCGTTGGGATCCACCATGACGGGGTTCATATTGTCTGAGCAGAAGCCGCGATAACCTGTAGTGCCCACGGTAATCGGAGTTCCCCAAATGCTGTAGCTGCTGACCGGGGTACCAGCGACGTTGGCCAGCTGGAAGTTGTATCCGCTCTTGGGGCAGGTAGCACCCGTACAGCCCAGCACCCAGTCCAGCACCCCGGCGTTGGTGGAGCTGGCTGCCGTAGTGGCCGAAGAGGCAGCCAGGGCATTCAACGTCGCAGCATATCCTATTGCCGGATAGGTGGTGGCGTAGGTTACCTGCGCGGTGTTGATGGTACGGATGGAATAAACGGCCGAGGCCTCATTCGCCGCGATCTTGCTGTGCTGAAAGCTGGGCAGGGCAATCGCCGTGATGACGAGGATGATCGCCACAACAATCATCAGTTCAATCAAGGAGAATCCGCGCTGCTTCATGACAATCACTCCAACTTGTGAGTCGCCAAAGCCGCTGCAACGGTAAAAAGCACGCCGCAACGGCCTGGCAGTTTGTTACCAAGCGAAGCGTCCCGGGGAGGGAAGCCCAAATATAGTAAGGAACTCATCGGCGTACTATACGAAACCCATAAATTGTTGGCCGTTGGTTCTACGACCAAAGTCACACCGTGGTAATCGTGACAAAAGAGGAATCGGACGATGAATGGAGCGTATGTGATTGATATAAAGCGAGTTTCAGGATATCGGAGCCACGCTGGTTTGCTCGGATGAAAAAATCCCCGGGGCTGGGCAGCCTCGGGGATGGTGAAAAAATTTAATGGAAGCTGGCTACTTGAGCTCTTCCTGGTGCTCGCGGGCGATCTGATTCAGGGCGCCCTTGGGGTTTTCCTTGGCAATCGTCTCGTAGATCAGGCGGGCCTTGTCATTCTGGTGGCCGGCCACGTAGAGGTCTGCCAGCGCGAGCTGTGCGTTGACCTTGGGCACGCTGTCGGAGGGTTTATCCATCAGCCCCTGCAGCAGGTTGACGGCGTCGGCCTCGCGGCCCTCCTGGCGATAGACGCTGGCCAGGGCAAGCTTGGCGAGCGCGGCCAGTTCCTTGCGGCGAATGTTGGTGAGGGCGCGCAGTTGATCCTCGGCGACCTTGAAGTTGCCCAGTGCCGCTTCACTGATGCCGGCCATGTAGCGGGCGTACTGGCCGGAGCGCGTCCAGCCGTACTTGTCGCTGATGTCGTAGAAGGCCTTCTTGGAGGCCACCAGGCGATCCTGATCGCTGGTGAATGCCGTGATGCCGGCCGGAATGGCCGTGGTGGGGGGCACCACCGGCGCCGAGTAGGTGAGCATGGCCTTGCCCAGTGCCGCGGCAGACTGCTCCTCCCGGCTGCTGTAGAACCACCAGAGGCCGCTGACGACGACGGTTACAACGACGACGGCGACGATGAGCCGGATGTATGTGGAGCGGTGCTCCACTACTTCGTGAACGGCCTCGGCGGCCGACTCGGCAAACTTGTCCTGCTTCAGTTCATGACGGGTATATCGCACTGGGGAATTCCTTCGGTTGATGAGAACTAGCTCAAAAATAGAATGTTATCAGCCGGTCAAGGGCAGGGTCAACGCAGGAGCGGCAGGCCGGCAGGATGGAACCGGAAAGAGCAAAGCTGCGTACGGAATGTGCAGGGCATGGTTTGCGCGGCGGGCGGATTGAAAATCCCCGGCCAGTCAAGCACAATGCCCACGGGGAATCCCGCCGTATATCCCGGAAAAACCGATTGCGGCATCACAAGACCGCGCCTGACAGGACAAACATGGCCTACACCCTTGAGCTGGACCGCATCCGCAAAAGCTTTGACGAATTTGTGGCCGTTGACGACCTCTCATTTCAAATACGCGAGGGCGAGATCTTCGGCCTGCTGGGGCCGAATGGCGCCGGCAAAACCAGCTCCATCCGCATGATGATCGGCATCACACTACCGGACTCCGGCGAGATTCGCATCTTTGGCGAGCCCTTCAGCCGTCGCTCGCTGGAGCGCGTGGGCTACCTGCCGGAAGAGCGCGGCCTGTACAAGAAAATGAGCATCGTGGACAACCTCATCTTCCTGGGCTGCCTGAAGGGTTTGACTCCGGCGGAGGCCGAGCGCCGCGCCCGCCACTGGCTGGAGCGCATGGAACTGGCCGAGTGGGCGGGCAGCAAGGTGGAAGAGCTCAGCAAAGGCATGCAGCAGAAGGTGCAGTTTGTGGCCGCCGTGCTGCACGAGCCGGGCTTCATGATTTTGGATGAGCCCTTCAGCGGGTTGGACCCGGCTAGCTCGGTGGTGCTGAAGGATGCGCTGCTCGACCTGAAGAAGCAGGGCAAGACGATTCTGTTCAGCACGCATCGCATGGATACCGTCGAGCGTTTATGCGACTCCATCTGCCTGGTGAACCGCGGACGCAGCGTGCTGCTGGGCAATCTGCGCGAGGTGAAGGCCAGCTACGGGCGCAGCAGCGTGCAACTGGAGTACGAAGGCGCGCTGCCGCTGCTGCAGGATCCCACGCTGGTGAGCGGCAGCAACGATTTTGGCAACTACGTGGAGCTGCGATTGGCCAAGGGAGCCGATCCGCAGCGCGTGCTGGCCGAGGCCATGAAGACCAGCACGGTGCGCCGCTTCGAAGTGGTGGAACCCTCGCTGGAAGAGATCTTCATTGACACGGTGGAGAAGACCAAAGTGGAGAAGGTCGTGGCGGTGACCCATGCGTAATATCTGGCTGATTCTTCGGCGTGAGTACCTGGTTCGGGTGCGCAGCAAGGCCTTTGTGCTCTTTACCGTGCTGCTGCCGCTGCTGATGGGCGCGGCCGTGCTGCTGCCCACCAAGCTGGCCATCCATAGCAGTTCCACCCGGCGGGTGACGATTGTGAGCAGCGACGCCACGCTGGCGGCGGCCGTGCGCGGCGAGTTGGAAGAGATGCGGATGAGCGAGGATGAAGACCCTTCGCGCAAGCTGAAGAGCACGCCTTCGCCTGACGCAAAGTCCAAAAAGCCGGCATTTGTGGTGAGCGTGGAAAACACACCGAACGACGCGCTGAAAGAGCGACTGACGGCCGAGCTGCGCGACAACAAGCTGGACGGATTCCTTTGGATTGCCCCCGATGCGATGACCAGCCGCAAGGCCGTGTATTACAGCCGCAACGGCAGCGACTTTGTGGAGGCCAGCCAGGTGAGCCGCGGCCTGCGCTTCGCCCTCAGCGAGCAACAGCTCTCCGCCCGCGGCGTGGGAACGGCCGAGGCCAAAAAACTATTAGGCCCGGTGGACGTGGACACGGTGAAGGTGGACAAGAGCGGCAGCAACAAGAGCAACGGCATGGGCGCGTTCTTTTTGCCCTTCGCGCTGCTGATGATGATCTACGTGACGGTGCTGACCTACGGGCTGTATGTGATGCGCTCGGTGATTGAGGAAAAGAGCTCGCGCGTGGTGGAGGTGCTGCTGGGTTCGGTAACACCCTTTGAGCTGATGGCCGGCAAGATTCTTGGCGTGGCCGCCGTGGGGCTGACGCAGATCTCCATCTGGATGGTGGCGGCCACGGCGATGGGCGCAGGTGCCATGGCCATGGTGGGCGACCTGATGAAGGACGCGCATCTGGATCCGGCGGTGAAGTTTCTTTTTCCGGTGTACTTCCTGCTGGGCTACTTGACCTACGCCTGCCTGTATGCGGCTATTGGAGCTGTGGTGAACAGCGACGAAGAGGCTCAGCAGTTGCAGTTCCCGGTGACGATTCCGCTGATTGCGTGCATGGTGGTGGCCACCTCGGTCATCCGCGATCCCAACACATCGATGGCCTTCTGGTTCTCGATGTTTCCGCTGACCTCGCCGATCATCATGTTTGTGCGGGCCACGGTGAGCATGCCTCCGGTGTGGCAGATAGTGGTGAGCATTGCCCTCAGCCTGGTGACCTTGTACGGGCTGGTGTGGCTGACCTCGCGCATCTATCGCGTGGGGATTTTGATGTACGGCAAGCGGCCCACGCTGCCGGAGATATTGAAGTGGATTAAGTACAGCTAGCGCGCTAACGGATAGAAAACGAAAGCCCCCGAAGTTCCGGGGGCTTTTGCTATGCGTGCGGCGCAAGTACGCAAAGACTACTTGAGCAGGCCGCGCGAGGTTGCCAGCAACTGCTCTACCTTGGCGCGGTCGCGGTAGTTGGGATCGATCTTGAGCAACTGCTCCCAGGCGGCGATGGCGCCCTTGTGATCCTTTTTGCCCTGCTCACGCACGACGCCTACGTTGAAGAGCGTCTGCGAGTGGCGCGGATCATCCTTGAGGGCCTGGTCGAACTCCTTGAGAGCGCGGTCGGCGTCGCCGGTGTAGAAGTAGGCGATGCCCATGTCGGTGCGGATGTCGGGGTTGCGCGGCGTCTCGTTAAGGGCGCGGGTGTAGTAGGGAATGGCCTGGGCCCACTGGTTGGCATCGAAATAGAGATTGCCTAGTTCGGTGAGCGTGGGCACGTCCTTGGGATTACTTTCAAGGCGCACCAGCAGCGGACGGGTAGCGGCATCGAGCGCCTGCGCCGGGTTGATGGGCTGCTGCATGGCGGGCTGGCCGAGGGCGGGCGCCTCCGCGGCCGGAGCCGATGAGGGCGATGAGCTGTGCAGCAGGTAGCCGCCCAATCCGCCGACGATGAGCACGACGACGATGGCGGTATAGACCTGCGTGTTGGTCCAACTGGCCTGCTTCTGAGGCTCGGGTTTAGCCATAAGAACTTCTCCTGTGGGCGCGTGTAATTGGATGGCACTGAAACAAGCAGGCCTGCGACTGATCCGCCAGGGAGAAATGTCTCCCAAAATGTTTAGCGAAGGCAGTGCTTGATATGTCGCGCCCAACCAGCCTGATGTTATCCCGACAGGTGGAGGTGCGCCAAGCATTCCGTGGAGGTGAATTTTGTATGAACCATCGCGCCCGAGGCTTGCGCAATCGTGCCGTCGAGCCTATCGTGCAGGCCATGGCGAGTACACAGGCAGTGGAGACACGGCGTGGGCGGGTGGGCGAAGTGCTGGCGGCCTTCCTGCGTTTTGGGTTGACGGGCTTTGGCGGACCAGTGGCGCACCTGGGGTACTTCCACGACGAATTTGTAGAGCGGCGGCGCTGGTGCAGCGGCGAGGAGTATGCCGAGATAGTGGCCATTGCGCAGAGCCTTCCCGGGCCGGCCAGCAGCCAGGTGGGATTTGCCCTGGGACTGCGGCGCGCAGGGTGGCTGGGCGGGGCGGCGGCGTGGCTGGCCTTCACATTGCCTTCGGCCCTGCTGATGCTCTGTTATGCCTACGGACACAATCTGCTGGGCGGACGCATGGGCGCCGGGCTGGTGCATGGACTGCAACTGGTGGCGGTGGCCATTGTGGCGCAGGCCGTACTTGCCATGCGCAGGACGTTGGCTCCGGACTGGCCACGCATGCTGCTGGCAGGAGTTTCCACCTTGCTGGTGCTGACGACGAACGCGACCCTGGCGGCGATTGCGCTGGGTGCCGCTTGCGGTGCCATGCTGCCTCCAACAGCGTCGTCGCCCCAGCCCGCGGCGGAGATGGATGTTCGGCTTAGCCGCAGGGCCGGTGCCTGGGCCGCCGCGATTTTTGTCATCCTGCTGCTGGCGTCACTGCTGCTGACTTACGCTCGGCCGGGGCAAGTTGCAACGGGACAAACTGCGGCGGTGGTGCAACCGGTGCAGGTTTTTAGCGCGTTTTATCGCACTGGAGCCCTGGTGTTTGGCGGTGGCCATGTAGTGCTGCCGCTGCTGGAGGGCGCAGTGGTGGCACCGGGATGGGTAAACCAGTCGGATTTCCTCTCCGGCTATGGAGTGGCGCAGGCGCTGCCCGGGCCGCTATTTACTTTTTCCGCCTACCTGGGTGCAGTGATTCGACCATCGGCGTATCCGCTTGCCTTTTCTGCGCTGGCGTTGGTGGGAATCTTTTTGCCCGGCCTGCTGGCCATGGTGGCCGTGCTGCCGTACTGGAGTGAACTGCGCAGCAGGAGGCGCGTGCAGGGCGTGCTGCGCGGAGTCAACGCCGCCGTGGTGGGCGTGCTGTTTGCCGCCTTCTGGCAGCCAGTGTGCTCAAGCACTCTGCACAGTTGGGTCGATGTAGGGATTGCCGTGGCCGCCCTGGCGGCATTGCTGCGCTGGAAGCTGCCTGCCTGGGCGGTGGTGGCCGTGGTGGGTGCGCTGAGCGCAGCGTTGGGGGCCTGGCAGGCATAAACCAGGCCGCCTGTCCGGGCAAGACACCGTGGGGAGGTATCCTTCTGTGCTCTAGTGCGCGGGTAATGGCTGGGCTATGATGCGCTGCATGGTGCCGCCGGTGGCGGTGGCGCGAAGGGAAAAGCCCAAACGATGTGTGCTTCCAAACAGATGCAACTGCCCACACGCAGCCGACGGCTGCCATGCGCCATTTACTTTGGCCAGGATGAGATGGCGCGCGCGGCCGTAGTGCAGTGTGCGCGGCTGCAACAGGCTCAGTTCGAATCGTTACAGGACGACCGCGTGAGCGTGCCCACCGTCTTTGTGGTGGCCGACGAAAAGATATTTACCGAAAATCTGAAGCTGTTGCGCTCGCCCGAGGTGCGGGTGATTGTGCTGCGCGAAGAGCGCTTCAGCGACGCCCGCCTGGACGGCACGGTGTATGCCTATCTGCCTCCGCATGCCCCGGCCACCATGCTGGAGCGCATGTTCGACAACGCCATCGACCACATGCACCTGGTGCAGACGCGCCGCGAAGCCAGCGACAAACTGGCGGCGGCCAATACCGAAATTTATGAGTTGAATCACATTGGCGCCGCCCTGAGCGCGCAACTGGAGACGCCGCGGCTGCTGGACCTGATCCTGACCAAGTGCCGCGAAATCACCCGTGCCGACGCCGGTTCACTCTACCTGGTGGAAGAGCCGCCGGAGGGCGCGGACGGCGCATTGGGTAAGAAGTTTCTGCGCTTCAAGCTGGCGCAGAACGACACGGTGCATGTGACCTTCCGCGAGGGCATGCTGCCCATCAGCGAGAATTCGATTGCTGGCTATGTGGCTCAGCACGGCACGGTGGTGATGATCGAGGACGCCTACGAGATGGAGAGCTGGGTGCCGTACTCGATCAACAAGCAATTCGATATCGACAGCGGCTACCGCACCAAAAGCATTCTTGCCGTCGCCATGATGAATCCGAAAAACGAGATTGTGGGCGTGGTGCAACTGATCAACGCCAAACGCAACTGGCGCGCCCGGTTGAACACGGCCGAGGCCATTGAGCGCGAGGTGGTACCGTTCACCACGCGACAGATGGAGATTGTCAGCTCACTGGCCAGCCAGGCGGCGGTTTCCTATGAAAACAGCGAGCTTTACGAAAATATCCAGCGGCTGTTTGAAGGTTTTGTGAAGGCCAGCATTAAGGCGATTGAACAACGCGACCCGACGACCAGCGGCCACAGCGAGCGCGTTGCCAACCTGACGGTGGCGCTGGCCGAGGCCGTGGACCGCGACAACACGACATACAAAGACGTGCATTTTACCGGCGCAGACATGAAGGCCATCCGCTTTGCCAGCCTGCTGCACGACTTTGGCAAAGTAGCGGTGCGTGAAGAGGTGCTGACCAAGGCGCATAAACTGTATCCCGCGCAGATGGCGACGTTGGTAGCACGCTTTGCCTATGCGCAGCGCACTTTTGAAGCAGAGGCCGCCGAGCAGAAGCTGAAGTATCTGGCCACGCATGGCCCGGCAGAGTACATTGCGGAGGCCGCAAGAATTGACGGCGAGTTGCACGCCCGCGTTGAGGAACTGGCGCGCTTTTTGCAGTTGATTGAAACGGCCAACGAGCCAACCGTGCTGCCCGTGGGCAGCTTTGAAATCCTGATGCAGATTCATCACAGCACCTTCCGCGGTCCCGACGGCGAGGAGCAACCGCTGCTGACCGAAGACGAACTGAATATGCTCAGCATCCGCAAGGGGTCGCTGAACGAAGAAGAGCGCGTCGAAGTGGAGTCGCACGTACAGCACACCTACAACTTCCTGCGGCAGATTCCCTGGACGCGTGAAATTCGCCATGTGCCGGAGCTGGCGCGGCATCACCATGAGCGCATCAACGGATTGGGCTATCCTGCACAAATCAAAGGAGATGCGATACCACTGGCAACGCGGCTGATGTCCATTGCAGACATCTTTGACGCCCTGGCGGCGGCCGATCGTCCGTACAAGGCATCGGTCAGCGTGGAGGGCGCGCTGGCGATATTGGATGGAATGGCCAAGCGTGGCGACCTTGACGAAGAAGCCTTCGAACTGTTCCGGCGCGAGAAAGTGTACGAGCACTGGAAGGATTCGCAGGGAGTGCAGTAGAGGCAGTGTTTATGCGGCTCCGCGCGATGTCTGAAAGTATTTTGGAAAGCCCGGCTTGCCAAACGCGTGAAGGTTCTGTTACAAAAGAAAAGCACTGAGGAAGCGCACAAGGCGCTGACGCGGCAGTGGCCGCGGATGGATCTCTTAAGAACTTAAGTTAGGCTCTACACCCTGGTGAATGCCGCGATTTGCAAGAACGCGCGGTGTCTGGTAGGGTAGTTGAAGTGGTCATACAGGCGCTATGCGCTGTAGAGTCTTGAGCTTACCCGGCCTGATAAAGACGGGAAGAAAAAAGTTCAAAGAAATGTGACGACAGGGTTGACAGAGTCAGTTTGGCTTTGATAGCCTTGAAAAGTTGCAGAGAGCCCGGCCACGGGCGAGACGGGAACAATGTGTCCCGGCAGGTTTCAGCGGTAACGCAGAACACCTCACACGATCTTTAAGTTGAAGGAAAGACTTTTACCGGCGCGCGAGTGTCGCAGCATACCGGAAAAAGTCAGCAGTATCGCGC
>CAINND010000093.1 GCA_903851035.1 uncultured Acidobacteriota bacterium
CGACCTGAACAACTACAACCTCATCTTCATCACCCTCGGACTGCTGCTGCACTGGCGTCCCAAGAGCTTCGTCAAGGCCGTCAGCGAGTGCGTTCCCGCCACCGGCGGCGTGCTCATCCAGTTCCCCTTTTATGCCGTCATCTTCGGCATGATCGTGGGTACGGGCATCTCGGCCTGGATGGCGGATCTATTCTCCCGCGTCACCACGCAGCAGACCTATCCGCTGCTGGTCGCTCTCTACTCGGCGCTCATCGGAGTCTTCGTTCCCTCCGGCGGCAGCAAGTGGGTCATTGAGGCGCCTTACGTTCTGCAGGCGGCCAACACCCTGCACGTCCATCTGGGATGGGTGGTGCAGATTTACAACGCCAGTGAGGCCTTGCCCAACCTGGTCAACCCCTTCTGGATGCTGCCGCTGCTTGGCCTGCTGCGCCTGAAGGCGCGCGACCTGGTCGGCTACGGCGTTTTGCAGATGCTGGTGCATGTGCCGGTGGTCTTCTTCTTCTGCTGGTACTTCGCGCACACCATTCCGTACCTCGCTCCCGTCAAGTAGAGGGCGCGCGCTACCTCCCAGCGGACGGTGCATTGGCGCCGTCCGCTGATTTATTCTTACCGCAGGGCGCTCCTGCCCTCGTCTAACTTTTCTTGGAAGGGAACTACCGACAATGCGTGCATGGCTGCTGGATGATTACAACGGTGTGGATAAAATGCGTCTCGTCGAGGTTGACGATCCCAGGCCCGCCGCCGGAGAGGTTGTACTTCGCACCCTCTTCGCCGGGCTCAACCCGGCCGATGCCTTTCTTGCCGTCAACCAGTACCCGGCGCGTCCCACCTTCCCGCACATCCTCGGCCGCGATGGCGCTGGCGAAGTCGTTGCCCTCGGCGAAGGCGTCACCGGACTGAAGGTAGGCGACCGCGTCGGCATTCTGCGTGGCGATACCGGCGTCGATCGCTGGGGCACCCTGGCCGAAAAGGTTGTCGTCGAGGCCTCGCACCTCGTTCCCATCCCCGCCAACTGGACGCTGGAAGAGACCGCCGGCGCGCCGCTCGTATACCTCACCGCATGGCAGGCGCTCACCCAGTGGACGGAGCCCGCCACCCCGCCCGCGCCCGGCAGTGTGCTGCTCGTCACCGGAGCCAGCGGCGGAGTCGGTTCGGCCTGCGTGCTGCTTGGCCGCTCGCTCGGCCTCACCGTCATCGGTCTCTCGCGCAGCGAGCAGAAGGCCAAGGAACTCATCGCCCTCGGCGCGGACTTCGTCTTCGACCCCGCCGCAAACAACCTGCACAAACAGGTGCTGGCCGCCATCGCGCCGCGCCGCGTGGACATCGCCGTGGACATGGTCGCCGGCCCGCTCTTCAACGAACTCATCGGCATGCTCGGTTACGGCGGACGCATCAGCGTCGTCGGCCGCAGCGGTGGCCCGGTGCCGGAGTTCAACACCGCATCGCTCTTCTTCCGCCGCAACCGCGTCGGCGGCGTCACCGTCAGCGACTACTCCTCGGCGGAGGCGCAGCAGCATTGGAAGGAAATCGTCCGCCGCCTGGACACGCTGGGCAAAAAGCCGGTGGTGGATGGCGTCTTCGACTTCGCCGTCGTGAAAAAGGCCTTTGCCCGCCTGGCCGAGGGCCCCATGGGCAAGGTCCTTGTGCGCGTCGGCAAGTAGTACCAAATAACGCAGCGGTAATAAACAAACAAAAGGGGGAAGCCATAAGGCTTCCCCTTTTTGCTCGTTTAGTTTCCATTAGTGAGAGGATTGCGAGCAGGCTAACGATTTTGTGCGAGGTAAAGCCAAAAGCAATCAACCTCATGGAACTTGATATACCGTCAGCTTTGAATCCAGTAGGACAGCTAGCTTCTTGCCATTCCTCGACAAAGCGTACGAGTAGGTCAGCGTATTCATCGGGACCTTGACGGTCAGCAGTGCAGTTCCCGTGTTCATATCCAAAAGCACGATGTCCCGGCCAACAAACTTGCCAGACATGTCGAGCGATGGATGCCTGCCTTTTGCTTCGATCAACTCCTCGACCACACGCAGGGACTGAGGGGATACTACGGGACTGCTGCGGACCAGGATACCCCGATCGATATAAGCATCTTTGGGCGGTTTATATGCCGCCGAGGAGATGTTGCCTTCGCCGGTAATCTCCAACGGGCTGTCGCCATTCAGACTCGTGTAAATAATGTGCCCGTCGCCAAGCAGGTTGTGCCGTGTGCATTCCAGCATCGTCCACGGCGCATTCTTGCCCGTCTTCACATCCATTCGAGTGAACTGCGTCTGATAGCAGCTCTTCGTCTGCACTGTAATTGGAAAAATGACCGATTCGTCGCCGAAAAGGGCTGATTTTCGTTTGACTCCTTCTGGCAGATCAAACGCCTTAAGCACTTGCAAATTCCCATTCCTGAGAACGTGTATGATGTTGTCTCGTGAATGGGCATAGATCAAGGATCGGTCTGGAGAAAATATTATCGCAGTTTGCATCCCTGTGGGATATTGCGCCATTTCCTTGCACTGGGCATCATAGGTGATAATCTTATCCACAGTATCAAGAGTAAAGCCTTCAGTGCGCTGAGAAAACAGCCTCAGATATTCCCATTGCATCGCTTCGGTACTGCATTCAGAGAGTACGCTGCCGGTCTGCGACAAGTGCAAAACCTTCCCCTTATAGCCAGAGGATTGATCGCGGGTTTGAAGTGCCATCGACGCCTCTGTAGGGAAGGCAACCCACAGTGAACCGTCGTCTGAAAAGTCCATCGTCTGTGGAAGCGATGAGCCATTCAAGACCCCTCGATCTACATGCCAACCGTAGGCCTTCAGGTCAATCGGAGTCGCTGCCATTGGCCCCTGCGAGAGAAGGGCGGTAGAGAGTAATAAAAGAAACAAAGCCGCCAGCCATCTCATTTTCAACATGACATCCAGCTTTCTTGAATGGAGATTGAATATCGTCTCGCGGCCATGATAGTAAAACGTATGAATAACTGTCGATAACCGGCCATTCCACTCGCTACCAACAAGTCATCCAATGCAGCCCTAATAGCCAAACAAATAGGGGAAGCCTTTACGGTTTCCCCCTGTTTTGCAATCCTTACGCTTTACAGCATTTTCTTTGCAAAGCTGCCTACGGCCAGCAGTACTCCACCACCCAGTACCAGCAGGAAGCTAGGCGGCTCCGGCACGCTGGGCAGGGTGCTGTTCGTCACGCCGCAGCACCATGTCGGCGGAGGCGTGCTGATGCGGTTCACCGGGATGCTGTTCTTGGCAATCGCTGCCGCAGGCGGCGCCGGTGGCGTCACCGTCGGAGGAATCAGCGAGGGCAGTCCGGATTCCAGCGCGATGTCCGGCGGAGGAACGTCCGGCGGCATCACCTGTGCGGGCAGCGGCTCGGGCTTCTTCACTTCAATGCGATTGCCGCAGCGCGCGCGCACCATGTGCTTGCCGTCGGTCAGCACCAGCTCGTTCGCGGGGATCACCACCGCGTGCTGTGTCCAGCGCACCTGGTCGTCCTTGCGATAGCTGACGTAGGCCATGACCGGCTGCTTCAGCCGCGTGAACCACATGCGCTCCGGCTGCAGGCCTTCGTAGTGCTTGCGCACCACGTTATCCTTCGCCATGGAGTCGGCGAGTTCGCGCTCATCCATCAGCCCGCCCGGAATCACCGAGAAGGGAAATATCTGCCGTGCCGCGCGGAATGTCAGCTTCGGGGCCTTGACCTCCAGCGTCTCCATCTGGAAGCGCCGCCAGACCTTGTACCCGAGAAACCCCTGTAATCCGATGCACAGGAACAGAAGTAAAAAGATGGTTTTCTTCATAAGCAACTCCTTCGCCGCATTCCTCTCGTCGTTGGTAACGCCTTCTTATGGGTGCTCATGGCGTTCCCCTGAACCCACGGCCATCGCGGAGGAGAACCTGCTGCCAGCATTGGAGGCGGGTTCTTCGTCTAGCATACGGCGCGCGCCCCTGGCAGGAATCGCCGGGGGTGCTGCCTTTTCCCGTGGACTGATGATACCGTACTGGCGCGATTTGTAAATAAGCGCCTTATAACAAATTCCCAACATCGCTGCCGCGTCCTTGCGTCTCCACTGCGTTTTATCCAGTGCCGCGCGGATGGCTTCCGCCTCCGCCTCGCCCTTCATCTCACGCACAATCTGCTTCAAATCGGTCGCGGAATCCGTCTTGCGGCGGCGCATTCCGCCCGGCTTGCGTGCCTCGCCGGCTGCCACCGGCGACGCAGGCAAGCTTTCTTCGCCCAGAACCAGGTAACGTTTCACTACGTTGTGCAGCTCGCGCAGATTTCCCGGCCATGTGTGCGCCATCAGCGACTGGCGCATCGCCATACTCAGCGGACGCTCCGGCTGGTGCAGCGCAACCGCCATATGCTTCATAAAGTTACGGAAGAGCGGCACAATCTCCTCGCGGCGCTCACGCAGCGGAGGCAGGCACAAACTGAAGCCATTCAGCCGGTAGTACAGATCCAGCCGCAAGCGGCCCTGCTCCACCGCCAGCTTCACATCCACGTTCGTCGCCGCCAGAATGCGCACATCCACCTGCACCGGGCTCTTGCCGCCAAGCCGGAAGAAGCTCTGTTCCTGCAATACCTGCAACAACTTAGCCTGCAAACGCGGAGGCATTTCGCCAATCTCGTCCAGCAGAATCGTGCCCTTGTCGCACTGCTCAAAGTAGCCCGGCTTGGCCGTGCTGGCGCCCGTAAAAGCTCCCGCCTCGTAGCCAAACAGCTCGCTCTCCAGCAGCTCCTCGGGGATGGCCGCACAGTTGATCTTCAAAAAGCGGCGCTTCGAGCGCGGCGAGTGAGTGTGCAACAGTTGAGCAATAATCTCCTTACCTGTTCCACTTTCGCCGGTAATCAGCACCGGCATGTCCACCCGCGCAATGCGCAATACCTGCTCGTACAGCTTCTTCATCGCCGGTGCCGCGGCCAGGAAGAACTTCTCCCCGCCCAGCTCCTCGCAAAGGATGTCACTTACTTCTTCCGTCTCGTCCGCCTCGGGTGCAACCTCAATCACTCCGGCGTAGCGCCGCACGGCTTCCAGCAAACGCTCTTCATCCACGGGCTTGGCCAGATAGTCGGCGGCGCCCAGCTTCATGGCCTGCACAATGCCGGCCGGGTCGTGCTGGCCGCTCAGCATCACAACGTGGGCCTCGGCGGCAATCGTGCGAATCTGGCTCAGGGTCTCCAGGCCGTCCATGCCGGGCATCACCATGTCCAGCAGAACCATGGCGGGCTGTGGAGTGGCCTTCATCTCGCGCAATGCCTCCTGCCCATTGGCCGCCGTGCGCACACTGTAACCTTCGCTTTGCAGCAGGCTGCGCACGTAGCGCAGCATCATCGGATCGTCGTCCACCACCAGTAGATGTGTCATGCCGGCTGCTCCTCTTTCGCGCCAGGTCCGCGCATGGCAAACTCCGCCTCCGGCAAAGGAGGCACAAAGGGCAGGCGGAAGTGGAAGCTGCTGCCCACGCCCGGCTCGCTCTCTGCCCAAATCTTTCCCGAGTGCGCGCGCACAATGCGCTGCGCAATGGCCAGTCCCAGTCCGCAGCCCGGCATCTGTCCCGGCGCCGGAGTGGTGTAATACGCCTCAAAGACGCGCTCCAGATTCTCCCTGGCTATGCCGCAGCCGCTGTCCGTGATGGTTACCTGCGCGCAGTTCGGCGTGTGCGCCTTGGTGTCGCGGCCATCAAAGGCGGCGCGGAAGCGTGAACTGCGCCGCTCCCAGAACTCCGGGCTCAGCGTCAACTTCACCCGCCCGCCGCGCGGAGTGAAGTGCCGCGCGTTCTCCAGCAGGTTGATCAGCACCTGGCGCACCATCGCCTGGTCAAAGGGCAGTATCAGCGGAGAAGCGCACACATCCAGTTCGAACTCCAGCCCCTGCTCGGCGAACTCACCGCGCAGCAGGGAAAAGGTGTCCAGGACGCACTTTCTCAGATCGGCCTTCTGGGTCACCGGCATGCACTCCTCAGTAACCTTGGCTTGCGGGCCCAGCAGGCGCGCAATCTTATCTTCCATCTGGTGGCAGGCCATCACGACGTCAGCCAGTGCTCCGGCCTGTTCTTCCGTCAGCGGCCCCAGTTTCCCCGCCCGCAGCAGCTTCGCCTGGCCGGCAATCACCGCCAGCGAACCCTTCAAGTCGTGGATCGCCATGGCAATACCCGTGGCTTTCCAGTTCTGCTGTTGAGCGAGTTGTGAGATCAATGTGGACATAGGGTTTACCCATTGGTACGAGAAGAAGTGGACTCTCTGCTGAAATTTCGTTTGATCCCATGATTTCAATGTGTTAGCTTCCATCCTACAAAGGTGGAAGGGGCGTGGAGGACTGGCACTCTGATTGCACATTCCCACCCTGCTATGGCACAACGTGCTAAAAATTCGCCTCTGATTGAGCCCTTCGGCCTGCCCGAAAGCATTCTTTTCGGCCGGTCGCAGACCATGGCCGCCATCCGCCGCAACCTGCAGAAGGTGGCCGACACCAATATCCCCATCCTTATTGAGGGGGAGAGCGGCACGGGTAAGGAAGAAGTATGCAGGTTCGTGCACCATCAGTCGCCGTGGCATCACGGGCCGTTCGTCAAGGTGAACTGTCCGGCGATTCCGCCCGCGCTGGTGGAAAGCGAGCTGTTTGGCTATGAAAGGGACGCGTTTACAGGCGCTTCCCCTTCCGCGGCCGGGCGCGCTGCCGCGGGAACGCTCTTTTTAGATGAGATCAGCGAACTGGACATGGCGTTGCAGTCCAAACTGCTGCAAGTGTTGCAGGAGGGCCAGTTGCAGGCGGATGGGGAAGATGGGCACAAGGTGAATGTGCGCATCATCTGCTCCACGCACCGGAATCTGCGGCAGGAGGTGGCCACGGGTGGTTTTCGCCAGGACCTTTATTACCGTATCAGTGGGCTTGTGTTGCGGTTACCGCCCCTGCGCGAGCGGCTGGAGGATCTGGATGCCCTGGTCGAATACTTCATCGGGCTTTACAACGAGCGCTTTCACTGCCAGGCGCCGCCCGTGAGTTCTTCCACCATGGCGCGCATGGCGCTGCATAACTGGCCGGGAAACATCCGTGAGCTGGAGAACCTGGTGAAGCGCTATGTGGTTGTCGGCACGGAAGATGTCGTGCTTTCTGAGATTGGCGGCAGCACCTTGGGCGGCACGGCCCCCGAGGTGGATGCGGTGGAAGAAGGTTTGAGCCTGAGCGAGATGACGCGCCAGGCTATGCGGTTGATGGAAAGTCGTATTATTTTGAACAGTTTGCGGCAGAATCAGTGGAATCGCCGCCGCACCGCGCGGGCGCTCAAGATCAGCTATCGCTCGCTGCTGTATAAGTTGAAGCGGTCGGGCGTTGCCGGCCGCCGCGAAAACGGATCCGCCGAGGCGGAGGGAAGGACGTTGGGAAACCAGTCATGAAAGCTGTCACGCGTTGCACACTTGTGGTTCTTGTCCTGATGCTGGCCGCGGCCCTGGCCATAGCGCAGTCCAATGCGAGCGCGCCGGCGGGGAATTATGATGCCGCGCAACCTTTGCAACCGGCGCAGGCCGTGCCTGTCAGCAACCTGCCGCCGCCACCGGCGATGAACACTCCGGCGCAGACGGTGAAGCCGCAGCCCCTGCCGCCGCAGCCGGTGATTGTGGAGCGCGCCGCGCCGCAGCCGGAGACGGCTCAGCCGATGGCAGCGCAGGAGAAGGTTCCGCAGCCCGTTCGTCATCCCAATGCCCAGCAGCCCATGGCAGAGCGGGCTCCAGCGGCGGGTGAGAGCTACATTATTGGCGAGGGCGACGTGCTGGCCATCAACGTATGGCATGAGACGGAGCTGACTCGCACCCTGCCGGTGCGCATGGACGGCATGATTACCCTGCCGCTGATCGGCGACATGAAGGCCGCCGGGCAGACGGTGGATCAGTTGAGCGCGACCATCACCACCAAGCTGAAGCGCTACCTGGAGGCGCCGGAGGTCACGGTGATCGTGCAGGAGCCGCGCAGCCAGTTCTTTACCGTCATGGGGAAGGTGTTGAAGCCCGGCTCCTATCCGCTTGGGCAGCGGCTGTCGGTGATGGACGCGCTGGCCCTGGCCGGCGGCTTCAAGGACTTTGCCAAGGTCAACAAGATTCAGGTGGTGCGCACCCATCGCGATGGCCGCGTGGAGCGCATTCCCTTTGATTACAAGCGTGCCGTATCCGGTGACATTCAACACAACTTTCAACTCGAGCAGCACGATCTGATCGTGGTGCCGTAGCTTTCGGCCCACGGGCCATGCATGGTTGCCTAGCGTTCAAGGAGTTTGGTCATGAAGAAGATTCTGATGATGAGCATGTTGCTGGTGCTGGGTCTTGCTGCCCCGGTCCTGGCGCAGGATTCGCAGGATGCCCCGAAGCCGGTGATTATGGATCCGACCGGCCCGGCACACCTGGGCAGCGAGGGGCCGTCCCTGACCCTGAGCAGCGACGTGCAGTCGCGCAACGTGCTGCTGGTGGGCTTCAGCGTGGGCGCGGCCTACGACACGAAGGGGCTGTATAACTCCACTACCGGCAGTTACAGCGGAGACACGCGCTATTTCTTCCAGCCGACGGTGGCCTTCCAGCGCACCTACACCACCGGCGCCTGGACGTTGAGCTACACTCCCGGCGTCAGCTACAGCCAGAACGACACCAACAACAGCCAGTACACGCAGAACTTGAGCGGCGACTGGGTGTGGAAGCCCAACGGGCGGCTGATGCTGCACGTCCGCGAGGACTTCAGCCTGACCGACAATCCCTTTGAGAGCATTGGCCGCGTGGACCTGCTGCCGCCGCTGGGCGGACCCTCCGGCCCGGGCTACGACGGCGTGCTGCCGGACACAAAGCGCACCGGCTCGGTGAGCAACGTGGACCTGAGCTACCGGGTGGGCGAGCACAGCGCCGTGGGCCTGACCGCCGGCTATCAGTTGTACAACTACGACGCCACGACGAGCGCGACCACCGCCTTCCCGTATGTGGATTCGCATGTAGTGACCGGCTCGGCGTTCTTCTCGCACCAGTTCAACCGCGAGGTGACCCTGGGCGTGCAGATGAGCTACATGGACATTTACAGCACGGGCGCGGAGATTGCACGCACCCAGGCTCCGGCGCCGATGCTGTTCGCCAAAATCACGCCGGGCTTGCGCACGGAGATCACGCTGTACGGTGGCCCGGAGTACGCGCGCACGCGTGAGGTGATTGTGCTGGGCCCGATCACCCTGGCCAGCTACACGCACAAGTTGTATCCCACCTACGGCGGCACGGTGAGCTGGAGCGGCAACCGCCACGGCTGGGACGCGCAGGCACAACAGCGCATCGCCAACGGCGGCGGCGTGCTGGAGGCGGTGAAGAACATCTCCGCCGGCGCCGGCTACCGCCTGCGCATGAGCCAGCGCTGGACGGCCGAGTTGCGCGCCAACTATGCCGATCAACAGGGCATCGGCGTGCTGAGCACGGGCACCTACTTCAAGAGCCTGTGGGTGGGCGGCGGACCGAATTATCAGATCACCAGCCGCTGGGCGCTGCGTGGACAGGTCGCCTATGTGCATCAGACGGAGTCCGGGCTGGGACCGGTGGCGGGCAACCATGTGCTGGTGCAGGGATCGCTGGAATACCGCCGTCGCAAGAATCTGGGAGAATAAGAGTCATGGCCGTGGACGATAATTCCGCGCAGGCACCCATCACGCCACACGACGCATGGGAGACCCTGGTGCGCCGTCGCTGGCTGGTGGGCGGCGGACTGTTTCTATGCTGGCTGATGGTGTGGTGCGGCAGCTGGCTGCTGCCCTCGGTCTATCGCTCGGAGACCGTGATCCTGATTGAGCAGCAGAAGGTGCCGGAGGAGTACGTCGTCGCCAACGTCAGCGTGGATTTGCAGCAGCGCCTGGAGGCGATGCGCCAGCAGATTCTGAGCCGCACCCGTCTGGAACGCATCATCAACCAGTTTGGCCTGTACAAGGAGGCCAACAAGACGAATCCCGACGAAGTGATCGAGCAGATGCGCAAGGACATCAAGACCGATCTGGTGGAGGCACCGGGCCGCCGCGGACAACTGTCGGCCTTCAAGATCAGCTATAGCGCGCCGTCGGCGCGGCTGGCGCAGCAGGTGAACGCGCAGTTGACCTCGCTGTTCATCGACCAGAACATCGAAGAGCAGTCGCAGCGGGCCGAGGGTACGACCGAATTTCTGAGCAGCGAACTGCAATCGGCACGCAACCACCTGAATGAGCAGGAAGACAAGATCAAGCAGTTCAAGGCGGGCAACCTGGGCTCACTGCCCAGCCAGATGGAGACCAACGTCCACATCCTGAGCGGGTTGCAGGAGCGCCAGCAGAGCCTGAGCCAGGCGCTGAACCGCGCCCAGGAGCAGCGGCTGTACTACGAGAGCCTGCTGACGCAATACCGCTCGGTGAGCAAGGAGCAGGAAAAGGGCGGCAACAGCCTTCCGGCGATTGACGAGCAACTCTCCAAGCTGAAGCAGGACCTGGCCGACGCGCAGGCCAAGTACACGCCCGACCATCCGGACGTGCAGCGGCTGAAGCGGCTGATTGCGCGCACGGAAAAGCAGCGCGACGACATTCAGCGGCGGCTGGCCGAGGGCGGCAACGACGCTCCGGCGCCGGTGCCGGCGCCGACGCATGACCCGCGCACCATGACTCCGATATTGCAGTTTGAGAGCCAGTTGAAGGCCAACCAGCAGGAGATCGCCGACCTGAAGCGCGACCTGGCCCAGGTGGAGGCGCAGATTGGCGGCTACCAGGGACGGCTGAACAACATGCCGATCCGCGAGCAGCAACTGGCCGACCTGATGCGCGACTACGACCAGTCCAAGGCAAACTACGACTCGCTGCTGAAGAAGCAGATGCAGTCGCAGTTGGCGACGAACCTGGAGAAACGGCAGCAGGGTGAGCAGTTCCGCATTATGGATGCGCCCAGCCTGCCGAAGAAGCCGATCTCGCCGGATAGATTGAAACTGAGCCTGATGGGGCTGGCCGGCGGGCTGTTGCTGGGCCTGGGCCTGGCCATTGTGGTGGAGGCCTTTGAAGACAAGGTGCGCACCGAGGAAGAGGTGACGCGCCTGGTGAAGGTTCGCATCCTGGCCGGCGTGCCGCACCTGTTTACGCCGCAGGAAGAGAGCAAGCGCAAGATCCGCCGCGTGATGGAGTGGTGCCTGGCGTCCGTGATGCTGCTGGTGATGGTCGCGGCCAACGCCTACACCTCTTTGGGGAGATAGCTCGCAATGTACGAGAAGTTTTACGGCTTCAATCAGAACCCGTTCCGCATGAGTCCCGACCCGGCGTTTTACTACGCCACGGCGCGGCACAATGAGGCGCTGGCCAACCTGACCTACGGCGTGCTCATGCAGAAGGGCTTCATCGTGCTGACCGGCGAAGTGGGCACGGGCAAGACGCTGCTGGTGCGCTGCCTGCTGGACACGCTCTACCGCTCGCGCGTGGCGCACGCCTACATTTTGAATCCGCTGCTCTCCTCGGATGACCTGTTGCGCATGATCCTCACCGACTTCGGAATCCGCGAGGTGAAGCGCACACGCGGCGAGATGCTGCAACAGTTCAACGAGCATCTCATCGAGGTGTACCGCCGCAACGGCATCTGCGCCCTGGTGATTGACGAGGCGCACCTGCTGACCCCCGGACTGCTGGAAGAGATTCGGCTGATGACCAACATCGAGACCAGCAAGCACAAGCTGCTGCAAATTGTTTTGGTGGGCCAGCCCGAACTCGACGAGAACCTGGATTCGCCCGAACTGCGCCAGGTGAAGCAGCGCGTGGCCCTGCGCTATGCCCTGGAGCCGATGAACGACATGGAAGTGCGTGGCTACATCGACCGCCGCCTGGAAGTGGCCGGCGCGCCCAACCGTTTGCTGCAAATCTTCCCCGCGCCCACGCTGGCTCGCATTCTGCATTACGCGCACGGCATTCCGAGGCTTGTGAACACGCTATGCGACAGCGCGCTGGTCAGCGGTTACGGCAAGCAGTTGAAGAGCATTCCCCCGGCGATGATTGACGAGGTGGCCAACGACCTGCGCCTGAGCCTGAAGAACAGCGTGCAGCAGATGACGGGCACGCCATTCAACAACCGTCCCGGCGAGGACGAAATGAGCCGCAAGACGCTGGTGAAGACGCTGATGCGGCTGGCCAGGCTGCTGGAGCCCGGCGCCGACAACGATAAGAATCAAGGAGTGGCAGGATGAGCCGTATCTTCGACGCGCTTCGCCGGTCGGAAATGGACCGCAACCCGGGCGATGAAAACTCCGCCGGGCAGAATGCTTCCGCCACGCCAAAGCCGGTTTCGCCCACGGACGCCGCGCTGGATGCAGCTACTACGGCAGCCCAGTCAACGGCAGTGCCGCCGCCTGCGGTTGCAGCGGCCGCGCCGATTGTGCAGGCGGCTGCGCCCATGGACGAGAAACTGGCTGAGCTGATGCGCAAGGCGCGTGACGCCAAGGGGATGCCGGACTTTTCGCAGCTTCGCCCGACGATGACGCCGGAGCCGGAGCCCGAGACGGTGGCGGCTGCGGTGGAGGTGAAGCCTGCGACCCCCACGCTCGACCTGAGCAAGCTGAAGCGGATCAACGTAACGGCCGCGCCATCGTCACGGCTGGTGGCGCTCATCAGCGAAAAGGCGCTGGGCGCGGAGAAGTTCCGCGTGCTGGGTGCGCGTCTCAGCAATATCCGCCTCAGCAGCAAGCTGAATATTTTGCAGGTGACCAGCAGCGTGGTGGGCGAGGGCAAAACCCTGACCAGTGTGAATCTGGCTATGACACTGGCCAAGCGCTTTGATCAGAAGGTGCTGCTGGCGGAAGGCGATCTGCGCAAGCCGGCCGTCTGCAAAATGCTCGGATTGCCCATGAAGCCCGGCATCGGCGAATGGTGGGATCACCCGGAGATTCCGGTGACCGATTACATCCTGCGCATTGGCGACACCGGCATGTGCCTGCTGCCCGCCGGCGACGTATCGCATCCGGCCAGCGTGCTGCAATCGCAGCGCATCGCCGACCTCTTTCAGGAGCTGGCGCGGCAGTTCGACTGGGTCATCATCGACACGCCTCCGCTGCTGCCCATGGCAGACAGCAACCTGTGGTCGCGCATCAGCGACGGAACATTGATGGTGGTGCGCAAGGGCGTGGTCACACGCTCGGCGCTGAAGAAGGCCGTGGAGAGCCTGGACAATCCCAAGATGGTGGGTGTGGTGCTGAACGACGCCAGCGATTACGACCGCGTGAATTACTACGATCAGTACTACACGCCGCGCGGCGACCGTCCGGCGGGAGCCTAGACCCCGGTGACTCGCCGCTCTCATGTGTACATCCCGGTGCGGGCCATAGCTCTTGGCCTGGCGGAGGCCATCATGGCCGCGCTGGCGCTGGTGATGGCCATGGTGCTTTACCTGGGGCCCATCAACGCCACGCTGGCCCTGGGTTACGAGCAGGCCGACGTGCGCGTGGCGCTCATCGTATTCATCTTTGTGCTGTGCATGTACTACTGCGACCTGTATGACCTGAGCGTGCTGCGCAATCCGCGCGAGGTGGTCACCAACCTCATCCAGTGCTTCGGTTCGTTCTTCGTGGTGCTGGGCTGCATCTACAGCATGTTTCCCGTGGCGCGGCTGGAGATGTGGGTGGTGCTGGGCGGCTCCGGCCTGGCGGCCTTTGGCGCGCTGATGTGGCGCGGACTCTTCCGCTATGCCGCGCACTGGCCCGCCTTCCAGGAGCCGCTGGTCACCTTCGGCGAAGGCCCGGTTATCTCGCAAATCGCCAACCTTGTGTCGAGCCAGCCGGAACTGGGCTTCCGCCTCGTCGGCCAGGTAAATGAACTGCACGAGGAAGGCGAGGGAATGATTCCCGCCACCGAGCTGCGCCGCCTGGTGGACGAATATCATGTGCAGCGCGTGGTGGTGGCCATGGGCGAGCGCCGCGGCCGCCTGCCGGTGGATATGCTGCTGGACCTGAAGGAAGAAGGCGTGACCGTGCAGGAGGGCAGTGAACTGTACGAGAACATCACCGGCAAGGTCTATCTGGATTCACTGCGCCCGAGCATGCTGCTGTTTTCGCCGGCCTTTGAGGTCAGCACGTTTTCGCTGCTGGGCCAGCGAATCATGGCCATCGTGGTAAGCCTGGCGCTGATAGCGGTCACCCTGCCCATCATGCTGCTGGTGGCCGTGGCCATCAAGCTCGATTCTCGCGGGCCGGTGGTCTTCCGGCAAAAGCGCGTGGGCCTGCGTGGAAAGCTCTTCACGTTATACAAATTCCGCACCATGCGCGAGGGCAGCGATGGCGTGCGCCCCGCGTCGGAAAAAGACGAGCGCTTTACCCGCTTCGGTAGCTGGCTGCGCTCCACGCGACTGGACGAGTTGCCGCAGCTTTGGAACATCCTGAAGGGCGACATACAACTGGTGGGGCCGCGTCCCTTTGTGCCGGAGCAGGAGCAGGAGCTGGTGGAGTCCATACCGTTCTACAAGCTGCGCTGGAGCGTGCGGCCCGGCGTTACGGGCTGGGCGCAGATTAATCGCGGCTACTGCTCGACGCTTGAGGACAACCAGGAAAAGCTCGCCTACGATCTTTTCTACATCAAACATTTCTCGCTCGGGCTGGACCTGCTGGTCATCTTCAAGACCGCCAAGACGCTGCTGCTGGGCCGGGGGGCGCGATGATTACGCTGATTGCGCAGATCGCCTTTTGGACGGCCGTGGCGCTGGTGCTGTACGCCCACTTCGGCTACCCGCTGGTGCTCTTTGTCTGCTACGGGTTGGTGCAGATGCGGCGCGACTGGGCCTTTCTGCAGCTTCGCGTAGACCGCCGCCGCGGCGAGTTGACGGATGCCGAACTGCCCACAGTCACCCTGTTGTTTGCCGCCTACAACGAGGAAGAGCACTTGGCGGAGAAGATCGCGAACACCATCGAGCTCGACTACCCGGCGGAAAAGCTGCAAGTGGTGATCGTCAGCGACGGGTCGAGCGACCGCACCAACGAAATACTTTCGCGCGTGACCGATCCGCGCTTTGAGATCGTCATCCGCAGCGAGCGCAGCGGCAAATGCGCGGCCCTGGCCGTGGCCGTGGAGCGCGCCCGCAACAGCATCTTCGTGCTCAGCGATGGCAGCACGATGTTTGCCACGGACGCCTTGCGTAAGCTGGTGCGCCACTTTCAGTCGCCGCAGGTGGGCGCCGTCTGCGGCGCACTCAGCTTCCACTGCAACGAGGAGAGCAGCCAGACTGAAGGCCTTTACTGGAAATACGAGACGGCTCTGCGCCTGATGGAAGCGCGCCTTGGCGCCACGCTGACGCCGAGCGGAGCCATCTACGCCGTGCGCGGCACGGCCTACACGCCGCCCAGTCCGGACGTGCTGGTGGATGACATTCTGACGCTGATGGAAGTGCGCCGCCAGGGCTTCCAGGTGCACTACGATCCCGAGGCCAAGGCCGTGGACTATCCCGCCTCGAGCGTGGCCGGTGAGTTCCATCGCCGCGTGCGCCTTGGCACAGGCAGCTTTCGCGCCCTGCCGGAGCTGATGCGCGTGCCCAAGCCGGGCTTTACGGGCTTTGCCTTCTTCAGCCACAAACTGCTGCGCTGGGTGCTGCCCGTTCTGCTGCTGGTGATCTTTATCAGCAATCTCTTCCTGTTGGGCAGCGTTTTTTATCGCGTCACCTTTGCGCTGCAACTGCTGCTGCTGCTGTGGGCGGCCGTGGGCTGGGCCTTCCGCGGACTGCTGGTGCGCGTGCGCTTTGCGCTCGTCGGATATTTTCTGGTCGCCATGAACGTGGCGCTCTTCATAGGAATGCTGCGCGGCATTCTGGGCAGGGAGGCGGCATGGCAGCGCGGCAGCTAGATCATCCGCGGCCCGCCCTGAGCGGCGTCCCGGTCTTCATGTATCACGACCTGTGCGAGGGCGCGGCCAGCGACCGTTACACGGCCAGCCTGCCGCAACTGACCATGCACCTGGGCTTTCTGCGCGAGGCGCGATTCACCGTCTGCAGCCTGGAAGAAGCACTGCGGCCACTGCCGCACGGCACGCGCCGCGCCGTGCTGACCTTTGACGACGGCCTCGTCCGCCAGTGCGACATTGGGCTGCGCGTGCTGGTGGAGCATGGCTTCTCCGCTACATTCTTCGTTACCACATCGCTCATTGACACGCCGGGCTACATGACCTGGAACCAGTTGCGCGGCATGCGCACGGCCGGCATGACCATCGGCTCGCACGGGCATCATCACGCGGATCACACCGCGATGAGCGCGAAGCAGGTGGAAGAAGAGTTGCGCCGCTCGCGTGGGATTTTGGAAGAGAAGCTGGTCGCGCCGGTGAATGCCTTTTCCGCGCCCTTTGGCTTTGTGAATCGCTCGGTGGCCGCCGTGGCGAGGCAGGTGGGCTTCCAGCATGTGTGCAGTTCGCTGCCGTGGCCGGTGCAGCCGGGCATGACGATGATTCCGCGCATTGTGGTTTACAAAAACACCACGCGCGAAGATTTTGCCGGACTCGCCTGCGGCAGCGCATGGCCATTGATGGCCCGCCGCGCGCGCCACTCCGCTCTGCATGTGCCCAAGTTTGTGCTGCGCCGCTTCTGGCCCGCCAAGTTCGGCGTGGGCCCCATTCCGGAGGAGCAATGAGCCGCGTAAATGTATTCGTGCTGATTGATGCCCTCGGCTGGGAGCTGGTTAGCCAGCGGCCATTCCTTGCAAAGTTTCTGCCGCATCAGCAGGAGGTGCGCACGCTGCTGGGTTACAGCTCGGGGATCATTCCGTCCATCCTCACCGGGCAGACCCCGGCGGAGAACGGCGTGTGGAACCTCGTTTACTACGATCCCGCGCGCTCGCCCTTCCGCCACATGAAGCACTTTGGAACGCTGCCCGGCCGCATGCTGGACAATCGTTATGGCCGCCGCGCGCTCACTGAGCTGGGCCGCCGCGTGCTGGGCCTGGGCTCGAACTTCGATGTCAGCGTGCCGCCGCAAACCCTGCCGTGGTTCCACTGGGCAGAGAGCCGCAACATTTACGCGCGGCAGGGAATCCCCGGCTGCCGCAGCATCTTTGACCTGCTGCATGAGCGCGGCGTGGGCCACAAGATTTATTCCTACAAGGACCCGCTCACCGACGCGGAGATTCTGGCGCGCGCCGAGGCCGACATCACCAGCGCAACCGGCGAGTTCTTCTTCCTCTACCTCTCCGAGCTGGACATGTTCCTGCACCTGAACCGGCACGACCCGGAGAAGATCGCCCTCAAGCTGGAGTGGTATGAGCGCGAGTTGGGCAAGGTCTTTGCCGCCGCCACGGCGCGCGATCCCGAAGCCGGGCTGCACGTCTTCAGTGATCACGGCATGACGCCCGTTGTGCGGCACTGCGATCTGGCCGCCGAGGTGGAGTCCACCGGCCTGCGCACGCCGGCGGATTACCTGGCCGTTTACGACTCCACGATGGCGCGCTTCTGGTTCTTCAGCGACGCGGCACGGGAGAAGGTGACCGCGCGGCTCAAGGGCCTGGACTACATACAAATTTTGAGCGACGACGAACTGCGCGAATTCGGCGTGTACTTTGAGGATCATCGCTACGGCGAAGTGGTTGCGCTGCTGGCGCCCGGCTGCATCGTCGCCGAAGGCGGCTTCAACGGTAGTGGATGGCGGCCCGCGGGCATGCACGGCTATCACCCGGACGATCCCTACGCAAGCGCCGTGTATCTCTCCAGCGCCGTGCCGCAGAGCAAGCCAAAGACCGTGCGCGAGATTTTCTTCATCATGCAGGAGGCCGCACGATGAGCGCTCCGTTGACGGTCTGCATGTTTGATAACGAGCGCGTGCGCGGCGGCGCCGAGGAGCACATGCTCTGCCTGCTGAAGGGGCTAGATCGTGCGCGCTTTCGTCCCATGCTGGTGTGCCCGGCGGAGTTGCTGGCACAGCTTGTCGCGGAACTGCCCAAAGACGTGACGACCTTTGCGCTCGAACTGCACTCGCATCGCCAGGTTGGCCTGATGCACGAGCTTGCGGGCTTTCTGCGCCGCCAGAAGGTGCAGGTGCTGCACTCGCACGGCTTCCGTCCCAGCCTGCTGGCTTCTCCCGTGGGGCGCTGGGCGGGCGTGGCGGCCAACGTGGAAACTCCGCATGTGCGTGAATACTGGCGCAAGGGCTGGAAGGCCGACTATCGCATCGATCGCTTTGCCGGACGCTTTGTGGATGCCTACATCGCCGTCAGCGAGGCCAATGGCCGCTACCTGCGCGAGGAGAAGCAACTTCCCACGCTCAAGATAAAGGTCATCCGCAACGGCAGCGATCTCTCGCGCTTTGTGCCATCGCCGGGAGTTTCCGCCGAGGCTGCGTCAATGCGTGTTGCGGCGGGTTTTGGCGAGCAGGATAAAGTTTTGTTTCTGGCCGCGCGGCTGGAGCCGCAAAAGGGCCACGCCGTGCTGCTGCGCGCCATGGCCGCCTTGCGTGAGGAGTTTCCCACCTTGCGGCTGATGGCGCTTGGTGAAGGCACTCTGCGCGGTGAACTGGAAAAGCTTACGGCCGAGCTTGGCTTGGAAGGCCACGTGAAGCTGCCGGGACACTCGCCGGATGTGGAGCGCTGGATGGCCGCCGCCGATTTGTGCGTGCTGCCCTCGTTTGCCGAAGGCCTGCCGCTCTTCGCCATCGAATGTTTGGCCATGCAGCGTCCCATGGTTGCCACCGCCGTGGATGGCACGCCGGAGATTGTGGTGGATGGCCGCACCGGGCTGACCGTGCCTCCGGGAGATGTAGCGGCCCTGGCCGCAGCCATCGGACGGCTGCTGCGCGATCCCGCACTGGCCGCGCAACTGGCGGCCAACGGTGCCGAGTGGGTGCGCAAGCACTTCACCTTGGAGCGGCAGATACGCGAGACGGAGAATTTGTACGAAGCGCTGTACCGCGTGCGCAAGCAGCGCGGCGCAGCCCGGGAAAAAGTTTGATGCGGCAGCGGCAACGCGCTGCTGTCTGTAAGGGGAGAGTATGACGGAGACCGATCACGTCCAAACCACACCACCGGAGCTGGCTTTTCCGGTGGCAGAGGCGATGGTGCGCGCCTGCCGCGACACCTTTGGTCCCACGCTGCGTGCCGTGGTGCTTACCGGCAGCCTGGCTCGCAACGAGGGCAGCTACCTGGTGCGCGATGGGCGCCGTGAGTTGCAGAGCGACGTGGAGGCCATGGTGGTGCTGCACGATGGCGCGGCCTTGCCCTCGCGGCACTCCAGCCGCGCTCTGTGCCGTTTGGCGCAAAGCCATCTGGCCGACCGCGGCATCAACGTGGAGGTCAGCTTCAGCGTGGTGCATGCGAATTATCTTCGCGAGCTGCCGCCGCACATTTACAGTTACGAGCTGCGCGCCTGCGGCGTGGTGCTCTTTGGCGAGGCCGACATCCTTGGCCTGATTCCGGATTTTTCCGCCGCCGAGCTCAGTCACGAAGATGCCTGGCGCATGCTGGCCAACCGCCTGATCGAACAGATGGAATCCGCCGGCGACGGCTCGCTGCAGTTGGGCGGAATGCGCTACCGCAGCATCAAGCTCTGCCTGGATGTGGCTTCGGCCATGCTGGTCTTCAGCGGACGCTTTGAAGCGGGCTACCGCGCCCGGCTTGTGCGCATGGAAGAATTCGCCCTCACGCCGGAGGCTCGCAATCTGCCCGTCGACATGGTTGAGTTCATGCCCGTTCTGCGCCAGTGCGTGGCGCTCAAGCTGGAGCCGGAGCGCGCCAATGAACTGGGTTCCGGCTTTGAGGGACAGGTGACGAGCTGGGCCTGGAAGGCATGGCTGTGGCAGTTGCAGCGCATGGCCCCCGTCACGGCCGAGGAGAGCGTGGAATTGATGGTGCGCGCCTTTGGCCGCTCGCAGGGCATCAAACGATTGCTGCGCGGATGGCTCTATGCGGTGCGCCGCACCGGCTGGTTGGCTTCCGCCCTGTACTGGCCCAAGTGGACGATCACGGCCATGAAAGGTTTGACGCCGCGCCACGCGATCTATCTTTCCGCCTATCGCTGGCACATGGCGTGCTCGGCGCAGACGGCTGCCGAGTTGCCCGCCTGCATGGATGGCGTGCGCGAACTGCTGCCCATCGCGGGCAATCCCGCGCCGCATGAGGCCGCGGCGCTGGCGGCGCAACTGGTGTGGAACTACAAGGAATTTACGACGGAGACGCGCGCCTAGCTTACTGCCGGGTGCGGTCCAACGCAGAATGAGGTGACGATAGTGGCAAACGAAAAGAGCCGGGTGATCCTTCGCGGCGTCAACGACGAAACACTGCGTGAGCGCGTGCGCGAGTGCATGGAATTCTGTGACTGGCGCAGCCCGGTGGCCGTGGGCTCCAGCGTGGTGGTAAAGCCGAACCTGTGCACCGCCGTGCCGGAAAAGTGGGAGATGTCGAATACCGATCCGCGCATCTGCCACGCCGTGTGCGAGCTGCTGCTGGAGCGCGCCGCCAAGGTTTATGTCGTCGAATCCGACGGCCTGCGCCAGACCGCGTGGGAGGCCTTCGAGGTCAGCGGCTACAACAAGCTCAAGGAGCTTGGCGTGGAGCTGGTGAACCTGACCGAGGCCGAACAGGTCGAAGTGGATGTGCCTCCGGCGGGCAAGGTACGCCTGCCCAAGCTCATGCTGCAGGGCCACACGTTCATCACCCTGCCGGTGCTCAAGACGCACGCCCTGACGTACTTTACCGGCAGCATAAAAAATCAGTGGGGATGCGTGCCGCAGTACGATCGCATCCTGCTGCATCAGTATCTCAATCCCATGCTGGCCGAACTGCATGGCATCTTCAATCCGCAAATTTCCATCATGGACGGCATCATCGCCATGGAAGGGCGCGGACCGGCCAACGGCAAGCCGCGGCGCATGGACATCATCCTGGCCGGCCGTGACAACGTTGCCGTGGACGCCACCGGCATGCGCCTGGCCAGCCTGGAAGTGGAGCGCTGCAAGCACCTGCTGCTGACGGCGGAAAAGGGCCTGGGCACATGGCGTGATTCTGAGATCACCGTTGACGGCGACTTTGCCGCGCATGCCGCGCACTTTGAGCCGGCCATCCTGGACAAGGCCATAGCCGCCATGGATTACATGAGCCGTTACCGCTGGTTTGTGAAGTACATGCTGGAAAAGAATTTCGTCTTCTATCCCATCCGCGCCGCCGTGCAACTGCTGCGCCGCGTGGGTGTGGTGGAAGGGGGCTAGATTGCATCTGGCGCTTCCAACTGAATGGCGAGGTGAGCGGTGAAGATCCTCGCCGTGTTGCTGTCTCCGCCCGTGCCCACAACGGCCGGCCATCGTGTGCGCAATCGCAGCATTCTGCGCGCCCTGGCCCAGGATGGGCATGAGGTAACGGTGGCCAGCTTTGCCGACGCCGATGAAATTGCCAGTCCGGCGCGCGAGTGGGGCGGCCTGTGCCGTGCTTATCATCTGGTGGCCGCGCCGCTGGGCAGCGCCCTGGCGCGGGTGCGCGCCTTGCCAGATGCGCGTCCCTATGGCGCGGTGCGGCTGACCGTGCCCGCCATGCAGGAGCTGGTCCGCCATCTGCTGGCCGCCGAAAAATTCGACCTCATACTTTGCGATGACTGCTACATGGCCGGCAATCTGCCGCCGGAGCCCGGCATTCCGGTGGTGATGAACAAGCACGACATCACCTGCAACATCGTGCGCCAGTTTGCCGATACCTCGCACAATCTCTTCAAACGGCTTTATGCCGGCATGGAGGCGCACAAGATCGAACGGCTGGAAATCGAAGCCTGCCGCCGCGCCCAGGCCGTGGCCGTCTGCTCCGTGGATGATGCCCGCGCGCTCGATGACATTACCGGCGGCCTGCGTCAGTTCGTGGTGCCCAACGTGGTGGACGCAGACAAGTACACGCCGCACCCCGTGGGTGACGGCCACAGCGTTGTGTTTGTGGGCGCCATGGATTGGCTGCCCAACAAGGATGGCGCTGACTTTCTGGTCTTTGACATACTGCCGCGGCTGCGCCAGCTGGTTCCCAGCGCGCGCATCGTGCTGGCCGGGCGCAACCCTTCGCCGGAGTTCATCGCCCGTTACGGTGATTATCCCGACGTCAGCTTTACCGGCACGGTGGTGGAACTGCGCCCCATCCTGGCGCGCGCCTCGGTCTGCGTGGTGCCATTGCGCATCGGCAGCGGCACGCGCTTAAAAATTCTGGAAGCCGGAGCCATGGGCAAGCCGACGGTCAGCACCACGCTGGGCGCCGAGGGGCTGGAACTGGCCAATGGCAGTGAGATATTGCTGGAGGACGATCCCAACGCCTTTGCCGAGGCCGTCGCCAGCTTGCTGCTTGACCCCACACGCGCCCAGGCCATTGGCATGGCCGCACGCGCGGCCGTCGAGGAGCGCTACAGTATTCCCGCCCTGCGCCGCCATCTGGCATTCATGCTGGAGAAATTGCAGTTGCCCGGTACGGAGGCGCGTCCGTGATCCTCTTCTACCTGCTGCTGCTCTCGCTGCCCTTTGTGGAGCATGGTTTTTTCGGCATGGCCATTGGCCCGCTGACGATGGAAAAAATCATCGGCGCCAGTTGCTTTCTATATGCCATCACCTACCTGCCGCAGCGCCGTGAGCTGCCCCGCTTTTTCGCCTCGCCGCAGGCCAAGGCATTTGCGCTTTATGTCGGCCTGGCCGTCGTCAGCTACCTGACCACGGCGGAGAGCATCGACTTTGTCGATCTGATCGGCGTCTTCTTCTCGCAACTGGTCTTCTTCGTCACCGTGATGATCCTCGTGGACTCGCGCGAGCGGCTGGAGGCGACGGTGCTTACCGTGACGGCTTCCATCGGTGTCGTCTCGCTCTATCTGATACGCGAGTGGGTGGGCAACGTGGGCACCTACGGCATCAGTTATCGTCCCGGCTGGGTGGCGGGCGATCCCAACGTCTTCAGCGCATCGGCCCTGCTGGTGCTGCCCATCATGTTTTGCCCAATCCGGTTTGCCGAGCGCGGCTGGCAGCGGCTGGGAGCCATGTTCAGCCTGGGCGTTACGCTGGTGGCTTTTGTGCTGGCGGCCTCTCGTGGAGGCATGTTGGGCCTGATGTGCCTGTCACTTTGGCACATGCATAACTGGCGCCGCCGCTTGATCGCCATCTTCGTCATTGCCGCGCTGCTGGGCGGGGCCTTCCTGCTGCCTTCTTCGCCGCTCGACCGCCTGCTCAAGCCCAATGAGAGTGACCTCGAATCCAGCAACATCCGCCTGCAACTGTGGACGGCCTCGGGACTGATCTTCCAGGACCACCCGGTCTTCGGCGTCGGCCTCTACAACTTTCCCAAGTATCTGCACAAATACCTGCCGCCGGGCGTGGACCTGGAGTTCGTCGTCCCGCACAACACATATCTGGAAGCGCTGGTGGAGCTGGGGCTGATCGGCCTGCTGCTCTTCCTCTCGGTCATTGGCTTCACCATGCTCTCGCTGCATCGCCTGCGCAAGGCCGCCATGGCCGCCAAGGATGCCTATTACACGGCGCTGGCCACCGGAGTCGGCAGCGGAATCGTGGGCTTTGCCGTGGCCGTCTTTTTCCTTTCGGCCAAACACGCCAAGCTCTTCTGGTTCTCCGTTTTCTTGTCGGCCTGCATGGCGCCCATCATGCAGTACAGCTTCCGCCAGTCGCGACTGAAAGAAGAAGCCGCCGCTGCAACCGCGCCGGGTTCAGGCCCCGACACGCAACTGCCGGCCGCTGCCAATGGCACTCCCGCATCCGTTACGGGTGAAGCTGCGGCCGCGGCGAATGCGGATGCCGCCGAAGCGCCTGGCACGGCTCCTGCGGAAGCTGAGCGGCCGCCCATTCGCGTGGGCAACTGGCTCTCGCGTAATTGATCGCCGTGCCATGCGGCACGAAGAAGGGAAGCGCAGTAATTTGAGCAGCGCGCTCACAAAACGAACCTCGCCGCTGCGCAGCGTCATGGCCAACTGGGCCGGACTCGGCGTCAACGCCGTGCTCAGCCTGGTGCTGACGCCGGTGCTGGTGCATGGCCTGGGCAACCTCTACTTTGGCATGTACATGCTGGTGGTGGCCGTGTTGGACTCCTGCGGCCTGCTCGACTTTGGCATGCGCACGGCAATGTTCCGCTTTCTGGCACGCCATGTCGGCGGCGGCCAGCGCGAGGAGCTGGAGCGGAGCTTTGCCAGCGGCTTCGTCATCGCCTGCACCAGCACCGCGCTGATATTGCTGGCGGCCGTGGGCGCCGTCTTCCTGATGCCGCACCTGTTCACCGTGGCTGTGGCCGACCGTGCGGTCTTCCGCCTGTTGCTGCTGCTTTGCGGCGGCGCGGTGGCGGCTACGTTCCTGGCGCAGAGCTTCAATACCTACATGTGCGCCTTCCGCCGCTTCGACCTTTACAACCTGGTCTCGGCCGGCACGGGAATCCTGCGCGCGCTGCTGATTGTCATCGTGCTGGCCAGCGGCGGACGCGTGCTGGCCGTGGGCGCGGCGACCCTGGTGGTCGCACTGCTGTCGCTTTTCGCCGCCTCGCGGCTGGTGCGCGTGGCCGATCCCGAATTCCGCCTCTCCCTGCGCATGGTCAGCCGTGCCCGCATCAAAGAGCTGCTGGCCTTCAGCGGCAACGCCTTCCTCGGCACGTTGGGCGATCAGCTCCGCTTCTTCATCGACTCGGTGGTCATCGGGCGCGTGCTCGGCATCGCCGCCATCACACCCTTCGTCATCCCGGGCCGCCTGATGGTGCTCTTCCGCGAGCTGGGCTTTGCCCTGGCCAGCCCGCTCAGTGGCGTCATGAGCGAGCACGCCGGACGTAACGAACGCGAGGAGCTGACCAAGAGCTATCTGGCTGCCACGCGCCTCTGCCTGCTGCTCAGCTTCTTCGTCAGCCTGCTGCTGATGGTGAACGGCGCGGCCTTGATTCGCTTTTGGGTTGGTCCGGGCTTTGCCCAGTCCTACATGCTGATGCTGGTGTTATTGAGCGGCTATGTGCTGATGCTGGGTCAGCAGCCCTCGGTGGATTTGCTGCTGGCGCAGGGCCGCCACCAGTTGCGTGGCTGGTGGAACCTGGGCGAAGGCGCCGCCAACCTTCTGCTCAGCGTCTATTGGGGACGCAAGTACGGACTCATCGGCATCGCCCTGGGCACGGCCGCGCCCATGATCTTCGTACAGCTATTCATCCAGCCCTGGTATGCGCTGCGCACCATTCAACTGCCCGCCCTGCGCTACCTGCGGGAGGCCTTTCTGCGTCCACTGCTGGTGGTTGCACTGGTGCTGAGTGTCTGTGCCGCGCTGCGCACCTGGCAGCATCCTTACAGCGCCGGATGGCTGCTCTTCAGTGGACTCTGGCAAGCGGCATTGTTCATTGTGCTGGGCTGGTGGCTGGCGCTCACCGCCGACGAGCGGGCGCACTTCATGGAGAAGATTGAAGCCACACTGGGCAGCGAGTCGCGCGGCGCAGCCCAACACGAAACGCATCTCGAGTAGCCTGCGCTCAGTCTAAGCAGCGGCGCATACTTAGTTAATTTGCAATGAGTCAGGCAGACGGCAGCTTAGCGCGACATGGTTCCCACGTTGCGCCCGTAGCGATAGGCACCCACAAAGTCATCCCATGGCTGTCCGCTGCGCCGCTTCAACGCGGCCAGCAGCGCAATTGAGGCAAAGCCCGTCATCAGCCATCCGAAGGCCAATCGGCTGCCGCGCCAGTTGCGGTGATACAGGTAGCTGGTGCCGCGCACCACTGCGGCGCTCCAATGCTCAGTGCGGCGGCCCGTGGGGCTGGCGTTGTGGACGAGTCGCGCGCGCGGATCAATCGCCAGCCGCGTGCCCGGCGGCAGATGCATGCAGAAGTCCACATCCTCGCCCTCGCTGGCGCCGCGCAGGTTCTCGTCAAACTTTACGCCCGCAATGGCCGAGGTACGGAAGCTCATCAGCCCGCCGCCAAAGCGCGTCACCGGGATGCGTCCTGAGTGCCGCAGTTCTTCCGCGCGGTGATAGATGGCCTGGCGCTCATCGCGGAAGGGGCCATGCACAAAGATGGCTTGCCATAGCCGGTGTCCCAGGTCGCCGGGCGTGTAGTTGGTGATGATGCCGGAGATGCCGCCCAGTTGCGGGTCTTCCACATAGCCTGACAGCAGCCGCTCCACGAAGTCGTCTTCCAGCACCACGTCATCATCCAGAAAAAGGATGACCTCGCTATTGCTCATGGACAGCGCCACGTTGCGCGCAATGGCCAGCCCGTTGATGCCGGGATCGCGGCGGTATTGCAGTGTAATGGACTTGCCCTGCGCTGAGCCGGCCAGCAGTTGACGCACCGCAACTTCGCTCTCATCGTTGCGGCTCTGGTCCACGATGATCAGCTCCTGCGGCAGTACGCTTTGCCGCAGCAGGGTCTCAAGGGTCACACGGAGGTCATGGGGACGGTTCAGCGTGGGGATCAGCACGGCCAGCGAGGGCCGCTTACATCCTTGCGGAGCCGATGAGGCAGTCGTGGAGACCTCGCTCACAGGGCTACCCGCCCCGTAGCGGTGTTGAACCGGCGGCTATTATCTATCCCGCCCACGACAATGATCTTCAATGCCACGCTGCGTCATTATACGGGAGCGGTTTCCCTCGCAAGCGATTTTCCTCCGGCGAGTTGCCGTGGCCGGTGACCTCGGTAACTTTTCCCCGGCGGCGGTCGGTGGTGCGCCGGGCGTGCTTATTCAAATTTGCTGTGTGGCGTATTTTGGACTCACCTGCCAAGCCGCGTTTCTGGCAAACTGTTCGCTGCATCTTATGCCGGAGCTGCTTCACACCCCGACCGATGGCCCGCCGGAAGCTTCGGCCCCGCTTCGCCTGCTTACCTGGCGGCTGCTGATGCTGGTGGGCTGCCTGCTGCTGGCCTACGCTCCGGTGCTGGCGCACCTGGTCCGCCAGTGGTCGGATGAGCCGGACTACTCGCATGGCTTCATCGTGCCCATCTTTGCCGCCTGGGTGCTGTGGGAGCGCCGCGAAGAACTGCGCAACATTGCTCCGCGTCCGCACTGGGCTGGTTTGCCAATCATTGTTTGTTCGCTGGCGCTGCTGGTGCTGGGATCCTTTGGCGCCGAACTCTTCCTGCAGCGCATCTCGCTGCCGCTGCTGCTGGCCGGGCTGGTTGTCTGGTTCCGAGGCTGGCCTACATTGCGGGCCTCGGCCTTTCCGCTGCTGGTCTTGCTGCTGGCCATCCCGTTTCCCGGCGTCATCTACTTCCAGATCGTCTTCCCCTTGCAGATTCTTGCCTCGCGCCTGGCGACATGGATTTTGCACACCATCGATCTTTTCCCCGTGCTGCGTGAGGGCAACGTCATCGTGCTCAGCAGCACGCGGCTGGAGGTGGCGGAGGCGTGCAGCGGCGTGCGTTCGCTGCTCAGCCTGCTGACCATCGCCGTCATATACTCCTATGTGGCGGAGCGCCGTGTGCTGGTGCGCTGGCTGCTCTGCCTGCTGGTGGTGCCCATCGCCATTGCCGGCAACGCGGGTCGCGTGGTCTTTGCCGCCTTTTCCGCCGAGATGGCTGGCGCCAACGCCGTGGAAGGCTGGGGACACTTCCTCAGCGGCATCTTCCTCTTCTTCATCTCCACCTTGCTCATGGTGTTGGGCCATGTACTGATTCTTGCCCTTGGTCGTCGCCTGGGCTGGGTGCATGCCAATGCGGGAGGCGACCAGTGAGCGGCGCGCGTTATTGGACGGTGATTCTGTTGCTGCTGGCAGGAGCTTTGGGTGCGGCCTTGCCGCGCGCGCAGGCCCCCGTGGCGCCACCGCAGTTGCAACGCCTGCCGCAGGAGATCGACGGCTGGACCAGCGAGGAGATTCCCATTGAGCCGCGACTGGTGGAGGCCAGTAAGGTGGATGCCTACCTCAGCCGCGTCTATCGCCACGCCCCCGCGCCCATGCTGAACAATGATGACCGCCCCGGCGAGCTCGGCGTTTATGTCGGTTTTTATGGCACGCAGCGCGCCGGAGACAGCGTGCACTCACCCAAGAACTGTCTTCCCGGAGCGGGCTGGCAGCCGGTGCGCGCCGCGCGCATTGCCTTGCCCCTGGCCGGTGGCGCGGCCCTGGCCAATCTCTATGTAGTGGAGAACGAGCGCCAGCGCTTCATCGTCCTATACTGGTACCAGTCGCACGGTCGCATCATCGCCAGCGAGTACCGCGCCAAGCTCTACACCCTGCGCGACGCGCTGGTGCTGGGCCGCACCGACTCGACGCTGGTGCGCATCACCGTGCCCGTCGCCGGTGACGAAGCGGCGGCCACGCGCACGGCCGTGACATTCGCAACCCTGTTCGCGCCCCGGCTCGAGCAGGTTCTCCCGCGCTGAAGGCGCGATAGAATTCCCCCTGGAGGCCGCCATGCGCGCTCGTATCCTTCTGTCCATCCTGCTAGCCATGCTTGGCATCACCGCGGGCTGCCACAAGGATCCTGAAGTCGCCAAGCGCCAGTATCTTGCCAGCGGCGAAAAGTTCCTCGCCCAGGGCAAGTACCAGCAGGCAGACATCCAGTTCCGCAACGCTCTCAAAATTGATCCGCGCTTTGCCGATGCCTACCTGCAACTCTCCAAGTCGGCGGTGGCCAGCGCCCACTGGCAGGATGCCTTTGGCAACCTGCAGCACGCCGTGCAATACGATCCCTCCAATATCGAAGCGCGCCTCACCATCAGCCGCCTCTATATGGCATCGCGCCAGTTCGCTCAGGCCGAGGAGCAGGCCACAGCCGTGTTGCAGCGCGATCCCAATAACGTGCAGGCCCATCAGTTGCTCGGTTCCATTTACCTTGCCAGCGGACGTGAAGCCCTGGCGCGCCAGTCCTTTGAAAAAGCCATCCAGCTCGCTCCCAACGACGCCGATGGCTACATGGACCTGGGCCTGATGGAGCTGAGCCTGCACAACTATCCCGCGGCGGAGGCGAACCTGCGCAAGTCCGTCGAGCATGGCCCGCAGAATCCTCTCTCCACGGCCGACCTCGCCAACTTCTATCGCATCCAGCAGAAGCTGCCGGAGGCCGAGCAGGTGCTGCGGCAGGGAATCGCCCGCATGCCCAAGGCCTATCCGCTGGTGGTCATCCTCGGGGAGGTGCTGGTGGCCCAGCAGCGCCCCGCCGAGGCCGTCAACGAGTTGCAGCACATGCAGGACGCCAACCCGGCGGTGGCCGAAGTGGCCGGAGCCGTGGGCGATTTCTACGCCGGCTTGGGCGACAGTGAACGCGCGCTGGCGGCCTATCGCCGCGGTCTGGATGCCAATCCTAAAAACACCGAACTGGCCAATCGCATCATCGCCGTTTACCTCAGCGCCAATCGCATTGCAGAGGCGCAGGCGCTTAACGACAAGGTCACCAAGGAAAGCCCGTCGAACCCGGTGGCCATCGTGCAGCGCGCGCAAATCCTGCTGGCGCAGAGCCGCCCCGACGAGGCCGTGCAACTGTTGCAGCGCCAGGTCACGGACACTCCCGACCTGGCCATGGCCTATCTTGCCCTGGGCAACGCGCAATGGCGCCGTGGCGCGCTCGAACAGGCCGCCGAGGCCTTCCAGAGTGCCGTGCGCATTGAGCCCACCATGGTGGAGGCCTGGAAGCCCCTGGCCGAGCTGCAACTCTCCCGCGGAGAGGTCAACGCCGCCCGCAGCTACGCGCAGCGCTGCATCCAGCTCCAACCCGCCGCTGCCTCCGGTCACCTCCTGATGGGCTCCGCCTGGTATGCGGCAAAGGACTACGCGCGCGCCGCCGATGAGTTCCAGGTGGCGGCCCGCCTGGCTCCGCGCGATCCCTGGCCGCATGCCCGGCTGGCCAAGGTATTCGTCGCGCAAAAAAAGCGCGCAGAGGCCGAAAAGGAGTATCGCTCCGCCCTCACCCTGCAGCCGGATAACGCCGTGCTGGAGGGCGAGTACCTGGACTTTCTGCTCAGTGGCCCTCAGCCCAACCAGGCCGTGGACGAGGCCCGCCGATTTGCCGCCGCGCACGATCAGGCCGCCGAGGCGCATCGTCTGCTGGCCACCATTCTCAATCGTCGCCAACTGTACCCGGCGGCCGAGGCCGAAGCCCGCCGCGCCGTGGCCATCGACCCCAAGCTCATCAACGCGCAGCTTACCCTCGGCGACATCGAGGAGAAACAGGGGCACCTGGATGACGCGCTGGCCACCTACAACCAGGCGCTCATCCTGCAGCCGCACTTTGCGCCCTTGCTCACGCTGGTCGGCAATCTTTACCTGGCAAAGAACGATCTGGATGCGGCGCAGAAAAAATTTGAGCTAGCGCTGGTGGCCGATCCCAACTTTGCCATTGCGGAAAGCAACCTGGCCTTCGTCTACGCCGAGAAAAAAATGGACCTCGACTACGCCCTCAGCCTGGCGCAAAAGGCCCGCCAGCAGATGCCGCAGTTGGATTCCCTGGGCGACACCCTCGGCTGGGTCAACTATCGCAAGGGCAACATGGTCACGGCCAAAAGCATCTTCCAGGATTGCGTGCGTTCCTCGCCGCAGGAGGCGCGCTACCACTACCATCTGGGCATGGTGCTGGCCTCCACGGGGGATCGCCCGCGCGCGCGCCAGGAGTTGGAATCCGCGCTGCGCCTCAAGCTGAGCGGCCCGTCCGAACACGAGTGCCGCCAGGCGCTGGAGCAGCTCCGCTAGCTCCGTGAATGATCAGAGCGTGGATGTATGCAAAAAATGGGTAATTCCGGGAAGGGAAGTCTTGTTTGCAGGCTTCCAAATCACGGGTTTAGCCACGCTTTATTATCGTAACTAGCTGAAAACAATAGATTGGACCTTCCGGGGCTAAATAAAGTTTGATTCCCTCTGTACCTGACTTGTGACTTGCGTAAAATGTAATTTGCTTCATTCGGGGTGGATGAAGCTAGGAGGTCGCGTCATGCGGAACATTCTCAGGGTGGTTGTGGTGGCTGCCGCTGTGTTGCTGATGCTTTCGGCATCAGCGCTGGCACAAACCCAGATCACGATTGGCGCCAGCACCAATGGCACGGTGGAGTTCACTCCCAGCGGCTCGAACTCGATTATGTCGTTCACCGGCAGTTGCGGCGGCTCCAGTTGTGTCGCCGGCGATGCCTATATTGGTTCGAACGTCGGCACCTATGAGATGTGGATCACGGGCAACAACCCGATCCTTTCGCCCAGCGGCACCCCCAACATCTACGCCGTCAACATGAATGGCGGAACGATGAACTTCAGCTTCAGCGTGGGCACCAGCACCTTTGCCGGCACCATCCAGCTCACCACGCTCTCCAACACCAGCGCACCGGAGTTCATCGGCACGCTCACGGTCAGCAGCAGCACCGGCATCTTTGCCGCGCTCTGGAAGGCCGGCAGCATCGTTCCCCTGGACTTCACCATCAGCATGAGCCCGGGCAGCCCCTCGATTGGCGGCACCACGGTTGCCACCGGAACCATCAGCAGCGGCGAAATTACGGGCGGCACTCCGGCGCCGGAACCGGCCAGCATCGCGTTGATTGGTTCAGGCCTGCTGGCGATTGGCGGATTTGTGAAGCGCCGCATGAGGAAGTAGCGCGCAAATAGGTCGCGCACAGCAAGCTGAAAAGTGGAAAAAGTTTTCCAAAAGGAGCCCTCCGGGGCTCCTTTTTACCGCCCTCTTGCACATCCTGAGACATTGCTTACACCCGCATAAACACTGATGAAAACAACGATGGCGAAGGGTAACACCCGCGGACAGGTACCTTCGTTCCTGAATCTCCTTCTCACATTACCTTCGTAAGTTGAGAGCCGTGCATGGATACCCGATGATGCAGATGTACTTCGGAGGTTTCCTGTGCTGCTTACCGCATGTCTCATCCTCGGCGCCCTGACGGCTGAGCCCCAACCCGGGCTCCCCGACGGCACCAGTGGACAGGAGATGTTGACGGTACCGGCGGCAAATCAGCGCGACCTCCGCGATCCCCAGCAGGTTCTGCTTGAGCGCATCAACGATGACCGCGCCCGCGCCGGCCTGAAGCCGCTGGCATGGGATGCGCGCATGGCCGAGGCCGCCCGCGACCACGCCGAGATGATGGCCGATGAAGGCCGCCTCTCGCACCAGTTTGATGGCGAGCCCGCACTGCTCGACCGCCTGACCCGCCGCAGCGTACGCCTGGATACCGCCAGCGAGAACGTGGTCTATGACGTTACGCCCGAAGGCGCGCACGAAGCCTTCGTCAAAAGCGCGCCGCACCGCGGCAACCAGATGAACTCCGCCTACGACGTGGTCGGCATTGCGGTGGTCAACCGCGCCGGCATCCTCTACGTGGTGGAAGATTTCGCTCACCGCATCTTCGACGACAGTGATGATGCCGCCGCCGAGCGCATTGCCAGCCGCTTCCGTGGCGCGCGCCAGCAGTTCGGCCTCAACAATCTGGAACTGGTCAGCAATCCCTCGGTCAGCCCCCTGGTGGAGCAGATGGCCAGCCACGAGACGCCGGACAGCCACGCTCCGCTCAACCTGCCCGGTGTACGCTACGCCGCCAGCTACGCCACCACCAGCCCCAATGAGATGCCGCCCTCCGTGGCCCAGATGGCCGCTATGCGCGGCGCCGGCAGCTTCTCGGTGGCCGTGCGCTTCATGCGCACGCCGCGCTACCCCAGCGGACTCTTCTGGGTCAGCATCGTCATGTACGAAGGCAACGCCACCATGGCGCGGCGCTAGGGTAACCACCCTTTAAGTTATTCACCCTGTACTATTTCTTGCTCCCGCATTCCACGTAAAGCGACGATAATATGAGTCTGCGAATTGCCGTCGACTGGCGACTCGTCGTTTTTGACCCATGGGGATGACCTCGCCTTGCCTTTGACTCTAGTGCCGTTGCGTCCGGATCAGATTGCCCGCTGGGATTCGCTCATCGCGGAGTTCCCGCTGCGCACGGTTTACCACAGCCAGGCCTGGTTCCAGTGCATGGTGGAGACGCAGCAGGCCGACTGGCGTTACTGGGCCGTCACCGATCATGGCCGCGTCGTCGGCTACTTTGCCGGTGGCATCACCCGCCGCGGCCCCTTCCGCATCCTGGGCAGCCCGCTGCGCACCTGGCGCACCAATCACATTGGCCCGCTCCTGCAGCCGGGCGTCGATCCGGAGGCCTTTGTTCTGGCCCTGAATGATCTGGCCCGCGCCGAGCGCCTCTCCATGGTGGAAATTGAGTATCTTGGCATGCCGCACGCCGCTTACGAGGCCGCCGGCTTTGAGTGCCACCAGACCTGGACCAACACCCTCAACCTCACCCCCGACCTGGAGCGCATGTTGCGCAACACGGGGCAGGGCCGCCGCCACGGCATCCGCAAGGCGCAGCGCTATGGGTTGGAGGTGGTGGACTGTGACGGCACCGGCACCATCGTCCACGACCAGCTGACGCGCACGCTGCGCCACAAAGGCGCGCTGTGCCCCTTTCCCGTGGAGTTCAGCCAGGCCGTGGAGCGCAACCTGAAGCCAGCCGGTTTGCTCTACAGCCTGGGAGTGCGCAACCCGGAGGGAGAGATCGTCGCCGTCGGGCTCTTTCCCCGCGACCATCGCACGGTGTACCTGTGGGAGTGCTCCAGCGAATTGAAGGGACGCAACCGCAATCCCAACGACCTGCTGCACTGGGGACTCATTTGCCGCGCCGCTGTCAACGGTTTGCAGTTGTATAACATGAGCGGTTACGGGCGCTTCAACTACTCCTTTGGCACGGACCTGGTAGCCGTGCACCGCTGGAATAAGTGCTACTCGATCAGCGCCCGCGCCGCCCGCCGCGTTTATGAGGGCATGCTGAAGCTGAAACGCCGCCGCAACCCGCTCAGCGAACTGATCGATCCCGTGGTGAAGTAAGCAGGTGGATTGCCGAATTAGTTTATGGACTGTCCTTGGCAGCCCGGAGCTGGACTAAGCTGCATATTTTGTCATTTGTCATTTTCCCGCCCTGTTCATCTTCCCAAATCTGAGACATCATGAGAGTTCAGCTCATGACTAAGACTGTGCTCCGTCAATTCATCCTCGTTCTTATGGCAAGTTGCAGTCTGCATGGCCAGGTGCATTCTCGCCTGGCGGGCTCTATCCGGCACGCGATGCACGGCCGGCAGGGAACGGTAGTCGTGCTGGATGTTGAGAGTGGGCGCGTTCTTGCCTCCTATGACCTTGAGCGTGCCGGGCGGCGGCTGGTGCGTCCGGGCTCGGGCATCAAGCCCTTTATGCTCGCCACGCTCGCCGATAACGGACTGCTCCGGGATGAACCAGGAGTCTCATGCTCGCGCAACCTCGTCATCGCGGGGCGCAAGATGAACTGTGGCCATCCTCCGATAGCCACGAACTTGAGGGCCGAGGAAGCACTCGCGTATTCCTGCAACTCCTATTTCGCGCAGATGGGAGCCAAGCTCACTGCGGTTCAACTGAGGGATGGACTCATGCGCTGGGGCCTCACCTCTGACACAGATCTTTTGCGCGGCGAGGCTACGGGCCGGATTGAATTGGGGCGCACCAAAGAGGAAATCGAACTACAGAGCGTGGGCGTTGAGAACATCACACTCACTCCGCTTGGCCTGCTCCACGGATACCTCCGTCTGGCTCGCGAACGCCGCTCCGGAGTGGCAGGCGCACACGATACGGTCTTCCGCGGGCTTGAGGCCGCAACCATCTACGGCATGGCTCGCATGGCCCAGCCCATCGAAGGACTGGGAGCCTCCCTGCGTGTGGCAGGGAAGACAGGTACCAGCAAAGCCGCCGAGGGTCCGTGGACCCATGCATGGTTTGCCGGTTATGCCCCCAGTGATTCACCGGAGATCGTCCTGATCGTCTTTCTTGAAAACGGTGCTGGCCCCACAGACGCCGCTCCAATTGCCAGCGAAGTATTCTCCGCCTGGGCCGAGGAGCGCAGCAGATGAGCCGCAGATTCTGGTTGCTCATGTTGATGGCGGCTCTCCTGTGGAGCACGTCGGTAGCTCAACCTGTGCGAGTACGCCTCTGGTCGCAACACCCACCCCGTGAGCTGCAACTCTCGGCTTCACCCAGCTTCAACATGCGCACATGCCCCTCGTGCGCCGCCCTTGGCGGCCATGAACACCGAATCGTCGCGCAGGCCGACAGCGTAAAAATCAACCGCACCCCCTACAGGCGTTTACTGGTGAGCGGCGGATATCTTCTAACCGTGGATGGCCACGCCGTCCATCTATCGGCGCCGCTTGAGATCGTCGCCAAAGGTGGCGTCCTGCTGCTGACAGTTCAACTGCCGCTGGAAGATTACGTTGCCGGCGTGCTGGCCGGAGAAGCCGAGGGCATGCGCTCGCAGGAGGCCCTGAAGGCGATGGCCGTGGCCGCACGTACCTACGCCGTGCACTTCCGCGGGCGTCACAGGCTGCAGGGCTTTGATCTTTGTGACAGCACGCACTGCCAGGTTCTGCGCCTCTCGACCGTCAACGACCGCGCTCGCGCCGCCGCCGAAGCCACCGAAGGTGGCTGCTGTGGTATCGCGGAACCACCGCGGCGACCTACTATCACAAGGATTGCGGCGGCACGACGGAGCGGAGCGGCGAAGAGCTTTCCGGCCGGGGGCCGCTGCTTGCCTACCTGCCGCAGCAGAGCGATCCCTTTTGCCAGCGCAAGGGCAAAGCCGGCTGGGAGGCGACGCTCCGAAAATCGGATCTGGCCGAGGCCTTATCGGCCGCCGGACTTCACCCGCCCCGTCCCTTGCAGCGCATTGTGGTGGCCAGTCGCTCGCCATCGGAGCGAGTGCTGACCTTGCGCCTTGAAGGAGCGTCCGCCATCACCGTCCCCGAAGATGTCTTCTACACCGCCGTCGGTCGCAGCCTGGGGTGGAGTCATCTGCGCAGCGCGATGTTCGATGTGGAGGATCGCGGCGAGAGCGTAAACTTCCGGGGCCACGGAGACGGCCACGGCGTGGGCCTCTGCCAACTTGGCGCCGAAGTCATGGGGGAAGAGGGTCACAGCTATAACGAGATACTCTCGTTCTACTATCCGCACACTCAACTCGGAGTGAGCGCGCAGGGGCTGAGCTGGGTGAAGCTGGGCAGCGAGCGGTTCGATCTGCTTACCACGCAGCCGGAGCTTGATCGCAGCGTGGCGGCCATCGTCGGTCGCTCTCTGCGCGAGGCGGAAGAGCGCACCGGCCTCAACTTGCAGCGCCGCGTCACAGTACGGATCTATCCCACGGTGGCGGCTTTCCGCGATGCCACCGGCGAGCCGGGCTGGGTGGCGGCATCCACGCGTGGCGACGTCATACGGCTGCAGCCTGCACAGGTGCTCGGTCGCACCCGTTCACTTCCGTCTGTTGTGCGCCATGAACTGTTGCACATTCTGGTGGAATCAAAGGCGCGTGAGGCAACACCTCTATGGCTGCGGGAGGGGCTGGTGCTTTGCCTGAATCAGGATCACCCCGCAGCGTCGTCCTCTACCTCTGCGCCGTTCAGCGAGATCGAGCGCCAATTGCGCTCTCCGGCGAATCAGCGCGAGTTGCGCGCCGGGTACGCCGCGGCCGAAGCGCGCGTGGCTGCGCTCATTCGCCGCTACGGCCCCCCCGCGGTCATCAACTGGCTCTCCGCCGGCCTGCCAGCGGGGCTAGCTGCTCACTGATGCCTGTTTCTCCTGCTCCCCGGTATCGCTCGCATTGGTCGTCACCCGTCCCGTACTCCAGGCGATGAGCACAATGGCCGTGACTACCAACAAATAGGCCGAGCCCAGGCGCAGGCCCGCGCTCCAAAGCTCAGCTCGCAGCGTTGGCCGCTCAGGAATCCATCCGGTCAGCCGGATGGAGGCATACACGCACGCCAGGGCAAGAGCGAATCCGCCCCAGTAGCGAAGAGTGCGCAAGGCCCGAAGAGCATAGGCCACGGCTCTCCAGCGCAACGCGGCAAAGCCCCTGCTCGCCACCAGCGATCCAACCGGGAGCATCAGGCTGGGCAGCAGCACCCACATCGTCACGAAAACGCACCACGTAAGCGCGCTGGTGGTAAGCCTCGGCGGCAGGTGCAGCACCTGTGCGAAGCGGACGGCGACTCTCTCCACGCCCCCGGACACGCTCAGCAGCAGGAACTCCAGCACAGCGAAAACTGCCAGCCACAATCCAAAGGCCGCGCACTGTGTAAAGCCATGCCTCGGCAGCACCTTGCCCGCGCAGTTCTGATGCGCCGCAAAGACCGTGCGCTCCAGGCACACCGTACCGGCCAGCAGAAGCAGCGCCATCACGGCAGAGGCAGCAACCTGCCAGACGTGTTCATCCGGCCAGCTCAGCCACCAGTACATACAGGCCAACAACAGCAGTGTGCCGAACAGTTGCAGCATCCAGGTCGCAGCGAAGCGATACATTCCCGTTCTCTCTGTGCTCATTTCACCGTCACCGTCTTTGCATCGGTTGTGCTCATGTAGCCCGGCTGATACATCGGCTCCACGCGCGCCGGGCTGATGCGGAACTGACCCGGGTTCACCACCTTCATCAGGTAGACATACTCGCGCTGTCCGGAGGCGAACCATGTCTGGAAGAAGTCCGTCCGGTTGTCATGCAGCTCGCGGTCGGTAAACCACCAGTTCCACCACCGCGGCTTCTGGTCGAGCTCGTACAGATCGTCGCGCGGAATCGATTCGGCGCCGGAGAGGATCGGATCCTCCACCATTAGGTACCGCCAGTTTCCGCCGCCAACCGTCAGCCGCACCGCAATGGTGTCACCTACGTTGATCGTAGCGGGCATCGGCTCCAGGTGGTAGATGACCCGGCCATCCTTTTGCACCGGAGTCAGCCGGAAGTATTCGCGCACCAGGCTGAGCTGGAAGCTGCCCGTGTTGGTCACGCGGCTGTTGGTGCTGTAATACTGCTGGCGCACCGACCAGTAGAGTCTTCCTTTGCCGTGCTGCACCACGCGCACGGCGTTGGATGCGCCAATCTGGTTTGCCGTCAGCCGTATCGTCTCCGCCGGTTGCGTGCCGCTCTCCGGACTGAAGTGCTTGCTCAACACCTGACGGTCATTGACGTAAACCTCGGCCGTGAAGTCGCCGCTCAGCTCGCCGCTCTGCTGCATGTAATCGGTAAGCCCAAAGACGACCATTGCCGTCTGCTTCGTCGAATCCCACCAGAAGCCTGCGTTGCGGTGCGTCACCAGGAACTGAGCTGCCTTGCCCAGCAGGGGACTCTGCGGACGCTCAGCCGTCAGCAGCTTCAGCGCCAGCGCAGTGGACTCCACCGTGGTGTCAGAGTCAAAGTCGAGGAGCCAGTCATGTTCGCTGGGCCACCAGGCCTGTGAGTCGTCCTGCTTGGCTTTCTTCTCCAGAGCGTTGGCCAGTTCGCCGCTGCGCGGATCGTTCATCCGGTGCAGCGCCAGTCCCAGCACCGCGGTGCCGAATGGCGAAAGACCATCGCGGCGCTGCCATGCCGACTCTACCGCCGCCTTCTCGCCCTCGTCCGGAGGCTTGATGTCTCCCGTACTGGAGACCGCCAGCGCGTAGGCAGCGTAGGCTTTCAAGTCCGGATAGAGCTTCTTGTCATCACGCAGCGCCTTCGCCAGCCAGGCGCGAGCGTTGTTCAGCGCCTGGTAGTTGACGTTGTACCCCGCCGCGCGAGCCTCTCCCAGTCCCTGCACCACGTAGGCGGTCATGAAGATGTTGTCATCGTCTGTCTTCCACCATCCCCATGCGCCGTCGTCGTGCTGATAGCTGTACAGCCGCTGCAATCCGGCGGCAACCTTTTTGTCGAGTTCGCCGGGCTTCAGGTTCGATTTCACCCCCAGCTTCTTGATCGCCTGCGCCACCACGATGTTCGGCAGGAAGCTCGACATCGTCTGCTCGGTGCAGCCGTACGGATAGCTCGTCAGGTAGTCCAAGGCTCCAAAGATCGCGCCCGCCACCGAGGGTGAGGCTTCAATCTCCAGTGAGCGGCTGGAGGGCTGCGCGCTGGCCGGGAAGCTGAGATCCACGCGGCGCTCGCCATCTCCCGGCAGATATCCAGTCCGAGCATCGGCCAGCCTCACTCCGAATGGCTCGATCGGCAAGGTCAGCTCCATCGCATCGGATTCCTGATCGGTGAGTGCCTTACCCAAGGCGCGTGCCCGCTCAGCATCCAGCACCCGCACGCGCCAGTCGGCCTTCGCCTCCGTGCCGCGCGGAACCACGATGTCGCGGGTCGTTCCGTCCAGCACCTGCAGACCGTCGAACTCCATGGAGACCCTCGCCGTCTTATCCGTGGGCAAATAGTTATGCACGATGGTGGAGACCGTGACCTCATCGCCCTGCCGGAAGAAGCGCGGAAGCACCAGCCGCACCATCAGGTTCTTGCGCACAATCACCTTGCTGATTGCCGCGCCCACCTTGCTGTCGGCCGTGATGCCACGCGCGGTGGCGCGCCATGTCGTCAGTGAGTCGGGGAAGGCGAACTTCACCTCGGCCATGCCGTCGGCGTTGGTCTCAACCGTCGCGTTCCAGTAAGCGGTATCCGGGAAGGCCTTTCGCACCTTCGGCTGCACCAGGCGGTCCGGCTTGAGCTGTGCCAGCGCCTTGTGCGGACGCAACTGGGCCAGTGGCATCGCCTTCTTGCCGGCCTGTCCGTAGAACTGGTAGCTCAGCGAAGTCGCCGTGCCAACCTGGTCGTACACCTGTCCATAAAACTCGGTGTAGATGTTGCCCGCGCTCTCCGGGCGGATGTCATAGATTGCCTCATCCACCACGCCGAAGCTGAACTCTCCCTTCACCGGTTTGCCCGATGCATCGCGTGCAATCAGGGTGTAACTTGCCGGATTGCCGGGTTCAAACTGCGGCTTGGAGGGTTTCAGCTCCAGGTTGAGCGCAGCGTAAGTGGCCGGAACCTTCAGCTTCTTGGTGCCACTGTAGAGCTTGCCATCCTTGATGTAGGTTGCGCTGATCCATGCGTTGGGAGCGTACTCGGGCTTCACCGGAAACTCCACGGTCGCGCTGCCATTTGCGTTGGCTGCAACCTGGTAGTGATAGAGGTATGTTCCCTCAATCGTCACCAGCAGTTGCGTTGCGCCCTCCGGAGCCGTGATGACCGCCCGTGCCGTCTCGCCGGGCTTGTACTCCTTCTTGTCGGTGAAGATCTGCAACTTCTCGCTGCGGCCCCCGCGAACCCACCACGGAGCGCTGCCCGGGGCCCACAGGTAGGCCTCATCTTCAATCGTGCGGTTCTCCGGCGATTGTGCCGTCACCTTCACGCGGAACTGGCCCGCCTCCGGTATGCGGAAGCTGATCTGTGCCGCGCCATCGGCACCCGTGCGTCCGGAGGCGGATGAGAGAACCTGCCCGCGCTCAGCCGGCTTCGAGCCCCACTTCAACAGATCGGCGCGGAAGTCAGTCTGTATCGGATGCGAGGCATAGTCGCGCGCCGCGACGTTGATCTTCGCCTCCGCGCCAGCCTGGTAAAGGTAAGAGTCCGGCTGCGCCGACAGGTAGAAGCTGCCGTAGGTGGCGAACGCATAGCCCGCGCCGGAGATCTCGCGATTTCCTTCGTCGGTCACGCGCGCTTCAATTCGATAGCGCAGGTCTTTGTGGTGCTGGTCGAGCGCCGTCGGCAGAGTGATCGTCAGCTTGCCGTCGGCGTCCAGCGTTCCCTTGTGTTCCTCCTGCTCCTGCCCGCCGTAGTCGTAGCCGCGGCCACCGTCCTCGTCGCCCTCGGTGTCTCCCGCGTCGGCATCGTCGTCATCGGCTTCATAGCGCCCCGGAGCCCACCACGGACTGGTATGCACCACCCAGGTCACCTTGGCGTGCGCCACCGGCTCGCCAAAGAAGTAACGCGCTTCAATCGTCGCCCGTATCGCCTGCCCCTGCACTACGCGCGGAATGGCCGGTGTCACCCGAACCTGGTACTCCGGCTTCTTGTACTCCTCGACGCCAAAGCAGATATAGCCCACTTGGCTTTCACCGGCTTTGGCAGTGATGCACCAGTCGCCCAGCGCGGCATCGGCGGGAATCGTGTAATCGCCGTTCAGCGTTCCATTTGCGTTGACAGCGAACTCCTGCGATAGCTTGCTGTTGCCCTGCGCGTCGCTCATCTCCACGTGCATCGTGTGGATGCCCGGCACCTGGTATCCCAGGGGCGTGCGCGTACGCAGCAGGAATTTGAAGTGCATTGTGTCGCCGGGGCGGTATATGGGGCGCTCCGTGTAGCCATACGCCGTCAGGTGCCCGTCCTCGCCTCTCCCCAGCGACCAACTGTTCAGCGAGTTCGCTGCAAAGCGATTGCCGCTCAAGGCCAGCACAGTCACGGAATCCGGCTTTTCGAACTTCACCTGTTGCAGCACCACTCCCTGAGGACCGGTCTGCGATGTGGCAACCTGTTCGCGGTCCACCCACAGCATTACGTCGGCACCGGCTACCGGGTCGCCCGTTTTGCGCTCCACCACGTAGCTCAGCACCTGCCCGCTGGAGGTCTTCGTGATGACTGCGATGTCCGATATGATCACGATGGTGTAGGCTCGCAGTCCCGCGGCGGTGGCTTCCACCAGGTACACCCCGGCATCTTTTGCGGGGATTTTGACTTCCTGTGACTCCCATGCGTGCTTACCCGGCGCAGGCGACCAGTTCCACACTGAGACCAGTTGATCGCGGCTCAGGAAGGGCATCTGGGCGTAGCTCTCCACCTTGCTCACCTGCGCGACCTTGCGCTCCTGCCGCCACTCGCGAATCCCACTGCGTGAGCCGTCCGTGAACTGCCCGCGGAAGAAGTCGCGGATCCAGGCCCACAGGCGATGCTTCCAGGCGTGGAACTTTTCGAGGAACGTCCGCTCATGCCCGGGACGCGGTCCATTGCCGCCGAACGAGTGCTGATCCTTCAGCAGCGCGAAGAACTTGACCGGGTCGTGGACGCGGTAGAGCCTGAACTCCAGGCTCTTTACGTTGTGCGCCCACACGCTGACCTCGGGTTTCTCTCCACTGCCGTACGTCTGGCTACTGCTCAGCGTAAAGGAAGGCTCGTCCGTCTGAGCCCAGCCGGGATTGGCGCACGCCACAACCAATAGAAGAGCAACTATCAGCCTGTGTTTCATCAGTCTGTTCCCCGAAGTATGTTCCATCGATAAACGCCAATGAATGAGCGATTCTGCGGCAAAGGCCGCCACCGCGCATCCGGATAGGACAAAAGCTCGCGCAAACTCGGCCGCCGAACCTCGCCCGCGCCATCCCCGATCGGCCCCGTGTGATAAACCACCAGCGGTTCATCTGTGCCATCAATCTGGCTGCGTTCCAGGTAGATCATGGCGTGGAATGGCGACTGCTGCGATGACTGGCGAAAGAACAAAACGTCACCCATGCGAGCGTCCTCGACACGCCGTGAAACGAAATGCATATTAAACTGGCGCAACGAGTCGGCGTCGGCAAACTCCATGTAGCTTCCGTCGTGCAGATCGCCTTCGGCATAGGCGCCGCCCCGGGTGCGAAACATGGCCGCGCCCACCGGTGTATGCGGGTACTGGTACTGGTGCACCTCTGGGATGGAGGGCAGCCGCGGCAGATTCAGATCGGCGGCCCATCGTCCATCATGCTTGCGCAAGGCCTCCCGGCCGGCAAAGCGAACCAGCGCGGCACAGTCGCCCACTTCGCCACTGACCTTCGAGGGTGAGAAGTACTGCGACTCCGCAAGAAATGCGAACCACCGGCGAAATGCCTCTGCATCGGACGGGTCGCTCAGTCGCAGAAAGTCCGGTGTGCCATCCTCATAGCTGTCTATGGTCGAAAGGGAAGAGCTCGCTGTCAAAGTCCGTGGCTTACTTGCGGAGGCAGTCGAACTTGCAGGTCGGCAGGCCAGTGAAGGCACGAGGAGGCAGAGGCACAATGCGACTGCTGTCATCCGCGGCTCGTAGCGATGGCGCAAAACGCAGGTTCCTGATGAAACGCGATTGTAAGCCACTGCGATTTACACCACAAGCGTCCACCCAGGGCGGGTTTACTGCTCGGTCACCGGAAAACAAACGTCTCGGGTGCCTATCCGTAACTAGGTTGTACAGAGGGTTTTGCCCGGTTCGTTGCCGGAGAAGTGGAAGCCGAGGAGTCCAGCCGCCAACCAAATAGAAAAGGCCGGAATCTTCATCCCAGCCCTTATGGCGTCTTATGGCGTCTGAAGCCAACTGCTGATTTCGGCGTAAGTCGTTGAAGCAAATGGTGAGCGCGCTGGGACTCGAACCCAGGACCCACGCCTTAAAAGTGTTGATAACAGTTGTATAATCAACGACTTACACGTTTAGCTTACTCCATGCACGACGCAGTAGAATCAAGTAGATACAGCGAGCTCACCTCTCTGGGTGCCCGGAAGGTGCCCAGAGGGATGAGCCTTCGCCAAGCTACCCAGACTCGACAATGCCGCCTCATGTAAGGTCTTACCGGCTCGCATCAGAGCACCGCTCCATCTGGCGTTCCCATTCCCGGAGCGCCTCAGAGTGCCAATTGCTGGGTGCCGATTGCTGAAACAGTTCGACAGCTACCCACGGCGCTGTTCGTTTCTCCAAATACAGTATACGGGCGGAAGTGTAGGGAAATCTAGGAATCAGGTGTTCCGCATCCGGAGCCACCAGATATACATTTGCGAAAATCGCATCATCCTTGAAGTTCGCGCTTTCGGCATCGAGAACAACCAACTCTCCCGCGTGAGTGCCGACCGGAGAGAGTTCGGGAAATTGATGGAGAAACAGGCACGACTGAAGCAACCTACCAACTCCCTTGAGTTCGGCGGGACGGGCCCTTCTTGTGTCCGGGGAGTCGGGGAACTTCTCGTTTTGCTCTGATGCCGGCTCTCCGTCCAGCGTGGGTATGTACATACGCCTCACGGGGCGCGGTTGCCCCCGCTTGCTATGTATCTTGTAACTCGCGTGGAACACGCCACTCTCGTGCCAAGAATTATGTGCGTCAACGGGTCCGTCAAGCGCGTACACCGGGAAAGCGTAGAAATCGTGCCCCTTGATCTTGAGGACCAGGATTTCTCGCACCTCCCCCAAGTGTCGAAGCGCGTAGCGTAGGTTGAGTTCATCCGCTGCTGCTGGTCTGGAATTCATCAGGAGCAGTATAAGCTCGGCGCCGGCCTTCCCTGCATCGCATCACGACCTCGTCACGCACCTCGGGACCAGTCTTCCTGTATGACTGTCGGAAACGTGGAACTCCCGAGCCTACTGCATCGATTCGCGGATTCACCATGGGAATCGGGAAAGATGAAATGACGGCGCACGGCTTCCGGGCGGCAGGCACAACATTGGGCACAATCCAAGAACGAAGGTTAGCGGCAAATCGTCTTCCACTCGTAAATATGTGTCTTCGGGTTCAGAACCTGCTCCTTTTGGCAATTCTTCGTTCCGACTGGTGGCACTACGGGAGTTTGGATTGGCCGCACCGCAGGAGGAACAATGGGACACATCGTCGGAGAGCAGATTGGCTTCAAATCAATCGCTTTGGTGCATATGGGCGTAACGTTGCCGTTCACGCACCGACAGACACAGTCAGCAAAAGAGGAAACGGGGTACAAGAGCGCAACTGCCAGTACAAGCAATATTGAGGGCTTCGTCGGAAAATTCACTTTCTGGAATCTCCTTGCTCAGCTCTGTTTCTCCCGAATTCTATCGCTGGTAGCTGATTTTGCAAGACCAAACTCCATTCTGCGGTTGAAAGGCTGCGTGATTCGGTGCCATCGCAACGAGTCGGGGCAGGCGGTAGGCACAAAATTGGGAACAGATTCCGCTTGGTCCTCCTGTTATTTCTTCCATCCCCATGCCTGCGTGCCGGTGTAACTCCAAGTCTCTCCATCAGCGAGCGCTCTAAGCTTGTATTTGCACACTTGATAAGACTCACTGGTATTTAGGAGACCATAGCTGCTCGTCAGCGTTGTTCCTGCTGGCCCGTTTGAGAGGGCTGAAGCATACGGGTTATCTGATAATTCCTTCACCTCGTTACCTGCTTTGTCCTTCACCGTCACTGCAATGGCTATCGTTTTCACGACGTAGGCGGAAAAATTTGAAGCGTCGAAACAAACCTCTGCGCCGGGATAGCTGGATTTCCAGACTCCATTGCTCAGTGTGATCTTCGAGTTCTCGTCTTGCGGAAGTTGCATCGCATTGTGATCGAATGCAATTGGCTCCCACGCGCCATTTGCCAGCCGATCTGTTCTACCGTTCTTTTCATCAATACGAATCTCTGAATTCCCTTGGGTGAGGTACCTGTAACTCGGACGAAACGTGTCACGGTCAAGAGCAATCCCTACCACCCCCGCAACAAGCAAAGAGGAGACCAGAACGACTGAAAGTAAAACCTCAGAGAGGGGCCATTTGACAGCACATAGCCAAGCGAGCCCGCCGAATGCCAGGCCAGCTATAAGAAAAATAGGTATGAAACCTTGAACGGCGCTAATGATAAAGCAAATCAGACCGAAAGCACCAAGAGTAATCGAACCTCCATGGTAGTGCCGCAAACTGCTTCTCGGCTGATCTGCGACGGGAGCAGCGGAATTGCCCGAAGTGGGGCTATCTGACCCAAGGGGGCGCGTGCGGTCATCCGCAACCTTCTCAGTTGCCGGAGGTGCGTCCGCTGGAGGTGGATCGTTAGCGGGTTCATCTAAAATGCAGCAGCGTTTGCCACAATTCGGACAGGATAGCACTTCATTTGGTAAGGCTGCACCGCATCCAATACAGTACATGCTGCCTCTCTCGTTCAGGGCTCATCCAAAAGTATAGCGCGGGGCGGGCTTCGCATCGCCCACATATCTCGCTGACGTGATGCCGCTTTGGATGCCTTCTTTATAGCCGTCAGTTAGTCTTGTGAACTCCGTAGCGATTTGCAGATTTCCAATTCCGGTAGTGCCCATTCTCGTGGCGAGCGTTGGTTTCGCCGGGGTATCTGCCGCCGTGGGAAGTTGTGTGATGCCCGCCGCCATAGTACGGTCTGCTAGCGGAAGCGCGAGGCGCTGGCCATGATTTCGTTCCGCTCCGGTATCCGCTACTTGTTCGCGGCTTATATGTCCGGTGTGTTGAACTCGCGTAAACGGTAGGCACCAGTAGCATACAAAGCAGTATGGCAAGCAAGGCCGATTTCATGTCGTTCCTTTTCCCGCCAGCGAGCAGGTCACCGGCGACGTTGGTCTTCAATGCAATTTTAGAACCCACCCATTCCGATTCGCGCGACGAAGGCGGCAACGAGAATCTGTGATTCGAGGTCTTCGAAACCTCGTTTGATTGACGGTCTCTCGCTCCCGGTTAGGAACATAGTCAGGACCCCAGAAACAGCAGATTCCTCCATCCCCGTTTCGCTAGAAACCTTTTCCGCAAGGGAACGGATTAGGCTGCCATCTGTGTCGTCTCCCGCTGTGTCCTGCCGCAAACGATTCAGAACATCGAGCCACAGACGCGGCGTTCGTTCTAGGATTGCCCCGATGGCGTCTCTGAGAAAATCGCTCGGCCCTTGTGCCCACTGTCCCATAAACGGCGGCAAAGCAAAATCCTTGTAGTAGGTGGTATACGCGTCTTTCAAAGAATCCCAGCAGGCACTCCTGTCTTCAGATACGTCCCAAACGCCTACGATGGGGAGACACTCGCTTTCGTCTCCGACTCCGAAGTCCGGGTGAAAGTAAAGGTAACCACGAGAGCCGAGAACAAACCCTTTCAAACCCCAAACGCCACTGACCATACTGTCCGTTACCGAGCAGCGGACTAACCAATCCGGTCCAGCATCCAAGAACGGGGCGAGAACCGTCTCCGGGTCTTCGCCCTCAATCGCCGCCTCTGCTTTTTTGCGAAGTTCTTCATCATCGCCGAACACACTGACTAACGCTTCACGAATGCTCGGCAGAGAATCCGGAGAAATCTTGCGCTTTGACTTTCTCCGGCCCGATTTTCCGGCGACTTCGGAGTCAAACGCTCTTTGAATGTCCGCCGACGAAACAGCCGTCCATGGAGAGACCGCCGCAACATCCGCTTTGGGTGTCTTCATTTGAACCGCCTTTGACTCAATCCGGCTGAATACAAAAGTTGATCCCGGAAATCAAGCCCCCCTATGGCTTACCGCGTTTCCCCAGTTTGCGAAACATGAAGAGGTGGCCCAAGTCGCCTCCTGCATTCGTTACATGGCCAGCGAGCTTCATCGGGATTTTTTCCAACACCGCTAGTCCACCTGGTACTCACACACCAATTGCTCTTGATGAGTCTGGAGGCTGCCTCATCCCAAAACACCGAACGTGGTCTATGAAAGCGCTTCTTACACTCACAGCATTCGACACCATCGCAAATGCACAAAACCGCTTGGTACTTACTCTCCCCCCTCTCAGGGCAGGGAAGGTCTTCATTCAGGACTACGCCGCGATATTCATGGCACACCAGACACCGCACTAGACCGCGCGGAATTCGCCGGGGCCAGAATGCTATATCAAAACCAGGGATACCGCCCGTAACGCGAACATATTCCTCTTCGCAACATCTGTTGCACGTCCGATTATCTGGCGGATGAGCCAGAATCCCTCTCCCTTCATCCCAGTAGTTGTGACTATGGATACGTCGTCCACAAACGCTGCAAGGAATGCCTTCACATATGCAGAGCACTGTGAAGTAATCAGCTAAGCCCTGTGTCGCCTGAAGTGGCTCCAAGTCCCTGTTAAGAACCACGCCACGGAATTCGTGACACACAGGACACCGAACGAGGCCGCGAGGAGCAGCTATTGATTCCGGCTTGCGTAGTACAGCCGCATCTTCGCCGCTCTGCTGATTCTGAGGTTGTTCTGGGTCGGGTTTCGTCATCTTCCTTCTCCTTTTAGCCACGTTCGACCGAGCGTCAGGGGCGGCAAGCTGGATGCAAATTCCCCTTGTCCATTTTCCGGAATGGCAGGCGGACATGCCTGAAGTGCATATGTGCCAAGTTCATGGCACTCGTGCTCTATACGCGAAACGAAGCAGAGGAGGCGTGGTTCTGCTCACAGTTGAAACTCCAAACCGTGCGGCATTCGAACCTGATCCAGAAAGCACAAAACCCTCCAGAGCGGAGGGCCGACGTGTTGCCGTTTAGTTGCTCCTCAAGGGAGCCACATTCGCTTTCGCGTCCACCTTGCCCGGTCGGCAGGTTGGCATGGGCGTCGGCCCATTTCTTAATGCTTCACCGAGGCTAGCAGGTGCTCACCCATGAATGCAAGCGAATACCAACGTTCCACAAATTCAGGGGCGGCCTAGTCGTAAAACATGCCGATGTGGAAAGTCTTAGTCCACTCCTGGATCAGCACGCGCTCATTCTCGCCTAATGCCAACCAATCTGCGCTACTTATGAGTTCGACCCGGCCCTGCATGACGCCTGGCCCAGAGAGCGTGCTCCATTCTTGCGGATCGGTGGGCTTTTGTCTCCCCACTTCCCGCCACCAAGTGAGGAAATTTGGATACTTCTTTGCGGATTCCGGAATCCGCAACACTGGGCGACCGGCAACCATTGCCGGTTCGGAGATCGGCGGATCGAACATTTGTCTTGCTAAAGCTTGTCGCAGCACTCCTTCGTCCCACATTGATTCCGTTCTCATGTTAGGGTCCGGAAGTTCCGCTTGCTTTTGGCTCTCGTTCCATTCACGCACCACATATTCCCCAACACGGTCGCAAAGTAAATTCGCGGCCTTTGCAATCTCAAAATTCTTACGTCCCACCTCGCTGGTGACAGCGTACATCTCTTTTACGTGCGGGGGAATCTCTCCGCGCGCGATCCGATCAAAACCTGCAATTAACCGTTCAACGAACTCCTTGGGCTGATCTTTTAGCGTATTGTTCTCGATCATTTCCCTGAGATACTCAGGCATACCTTCCGGGGCTTTCAGTTTCATTTTGACCGCTCACTCTCTTGAGGCATTTGGACCTTTGCTTTCAAAAGCTCAGCCTTTCCAATCGCATCAATTGCTTTCGGCAGCGCATCCATTTCCTCCTTCGTTGGGGATTTTCCTGTGAGAGCTTTTTCCGTTATCCACTCGCCTGTACGGCGGATGGGAAGGACGGAGTCTGCACCAGCCATGAAATAGGCGGGGTTCATCACATCCCCCCTTGCTTGCATATATTCAGTTATGAACAGCCATGCGCCGGGGTCCGGAAAGGACGTAGTCAAATGCTTCTTTGCAAGCGCGTATTTCGCTATTCCTCGATGCTCTACGGTTTCGCCATTGATGATCCCTTCATGAGAAGGAGCACTTGGAGATTTCCCCGTGGCCTTGAAAACCACTGCATCCACAAATAGCGACGCGAGATTCTTATCGCCTGCGAAAATCATCGCTCTTTCAAATGCCCCGACCAACTCTAGGTCAAATATGCACTCTGCGAAAGATGCGTCTGAGATTCCCATCTCTACGTTGCGCTTCTTGGCTTCAACATATAGCTCAGTGGCGAGGCCGGGAACTGCGGCCACGAGCCCTGCCGTAATTGCTGTCTGAGGGAGTTGCTTGAGTTCGTCGAGTGCCGGATTTCGTTCGGCCGGTGGTGTAGCTAACCGTTCGGATGCAATCGGCAGCTTTCTGTGCGGATTGCTACGATAGCCCGACTCTCCGGTCACGGCGGGTGATGCGTGGCTGGGAGTTCCCCGTCTGCCGAACCGGAGGTACCAAACGACAGCGCCCCAGCCTAAGAAAAAGAGTCCTAGCAGCATCCCGCTTGGCTGCCCTGCTGCTAAAGCAAGGACAAAGCAAATCCCACCAACTGCCAGAAATAGGGCGATATACAGCCTGACCGGAATCAAAGAGCCTCCTTTCAGCCGTGATGAATAGCTCGTGAAGGTTGATCCGCCAGATGAAACGACGATGTCACCGTCCAGTTCCATCAGGACCGGGTAGATGCACACCTTGCTTCGATGCAAAGAAGCCAGCCCACCCCTCCATTAACTGATCGAACACAAAGTTGCGCTTCGAACCTTCCGAAGTCAGGTTGTAGTACTTCTGCGCTAGATCGGCAGCGTTGTGCAGATATTTCAAATCCTTCGCTGCAAGAATGCCGGGCAAGTTCTGCTCAGTCATAGGTCGAAACTTCTTCAACGTTGAAGTATGCGTCCTGCACCCATCGGCAGCCTGCTCGTACAAGGTCGCTCTCGGCGGATCAAGTCTCGCCAGTCGTTCATAAACATCTATAAGGGAGTACTGCTGCCGAATATCGTCGTCGGTTGCCTGGAAAGCGGCATCGTAGTATTCGTGAATTTGCTCGCGTAGGTCTTTGCGCTCCCGATTCACTTGCTGGCGGTGTTCCAGCCAAATTCGAATTAGTCCGGCGATGACCCCTCCGGCTGCTTGTCCGGCAGCGTAATAAGCATCAAATTGCTGTTGGCCGCCACTGACGTACCGTTGGAGAGTGTCTTTTTCAACACATTGTTCGGTGCTGCCATAGCTGTAGCACGCCGAGTTGCCGCGATATTGCCAAGATGCTGATGTAGCGGTTGTCAGGGTTGTCGAGTGACCGTGCGAATCGTACCTGCCTGTCGTGATACTGCCATCGCTGTTCACTAGAAAGATATTTCCGTTGCGTATCGTGCCAGTTGTGACGCCTCTCGAATCGGTCAGCAAGACATTCCCATCTCGGACGGACCCGAAGGTGACTTCGCCTTTGTCAGTCGATAAAAACACATTACCGCCGCGAATTGTTCCGGAAGTTGTATGGCCCGCTGAGTCGTGGAAGAACACGTTTCCATTGTTGACGGTTCCAAACGCTGAGTTCCCATTCGAGTCAAGTATCGTCACCGAGGTGCTTTGCGCTACCAAGATTCCTGACATAAGCAGCACTGCCAGCACCAACGATGCAGCGATACGACGCCTATGACCGATCATCCCATTGCTCCTATGTAGGGTGCAAAGATTATCGGAGCGTCAGCGGTGAAAGGCAAGGGCTCAAGGTCGTCGGATAGGCTGGTGATTCGGCATTGGACCGTTCGCAGATCTGCTTGCGCGTCTGTGGAAAAACGCCTGGCGGGCGAGCCGCTTCCGGGTGTTCCGAAGAAGTCAATCTGAAGCCATCGTCACTTTACAACACGCCCGAACGCACACGTCAGCCCTGCGATCCGAGTGTCCCTGCACCATTTGGACTTCTTGAACTTTTTTTCGATTCCCGTTACCCGGGTAACTTATGGGGCATTCATCTCCTGTTTACAATTGCGGCACGTGAATCCTGCTCATCCGTACTCGGCAGATCGCGGAAAGGGGAGAATACGGAATGAGCAGGACTGAAACGCCTTGTGCGCCTGCGCAGTCGCCAGGCTCTGAAGAACAAGACGCCGCACCACTGACGATTCAAGAGCAACGTGAAGCGCTCATCGCGCCACTCGTTGCCCGGCTCCAGGACCTCTGGTCCAAGGAGTCGCTCCAGTTGACCGCTGACGAGATCGAACTGCTTCAGCTTATGAGCACGCTGGTCAGGCTCTCCGGAATCGACGTTCTGGAGGCCCTGCCGGTGGCCAACCGGATCATGCCGCCAACGGAGCCGTGGGGAGTGTAGCCTCACACGCGCCGTGTGGCAGATTGCGGGTCCATGGTTCCCCCTCATGGTTCCCGCCTCCAAACAATTGTAAATCTTTATAGACTAGTCCTCATATCAGTTGTATGATTCACACAGAATTGAACCGGCAAGGAAGTGCCACTATGCCTAGAACCAAAGATCCCAACGCTCCGACAGTCGTCAAGGCGTGCACCTCTCTGGACGACCTGACGCTCACGCTGCTCGAGAAGATCAGGCACAAGAACCAGTTGACCAAGACGAACGCGGCGAAGATGATCGTCGGTCTCGCCCTCGAAAAGAAGATCAAGCTTGCCGACGTCACGAAGTTCTATCAGGATGTCTGGACGAACCTTGTGTTTGAGGGCGGACAGCGCTTCTCGCAGCTGCGCCTTGACTGGACTCCCGAAGAAAATGCTCTGCTGCTGATCTACGCAAAGCACCTCTTCAGTTCAAGCAACCGCAGCGAGGCCGTTCGGGTTCTGCTGAACTACTACGCGGTCCAGAACAAGTTCGCGAGTGTTGGGCAGGTCAAGAAGGCTGTTATCTCCCCCAATTAGCGTGCTCCGCAGGGGCGCTTGCTATGCGCAAGCGCCCCTGCGGACGCGCGCCTTTTTGAAAATTGCGACGGCCGTTCTGTGCGTTGCCGAGAGTGACGCGGGCGATACGCTTCTGTTCAGAAAGCGCATCGCGTGCGGAGTTGATGGCAGAGTGGACAGCGCCTGTGCTGACGCCGAGAGCCGTCGCCTGGAACGACAATATGCCCGCATTGGAGCAATTCGCCTTTGCACCTGCGCTGCCCCTGGAGGTAGAGATCGCAGCTCACGATTCGCCGCTGGGGCCCTTGCAGGTGTGTTCCCCACACCATTCGTTTCAAGAGTTCAGGGGTAATCAGTATTGGATCAGTGTCACAGCCATATATAGTGGTCATAGAAGTAATATGATTGTCTCATGCACCATGATTGTGGAAAACATGACGGTCTGTATTGGCAGGGCCGGATACGTTTCCTGAATGACAGCTGAGGGGTTGCTACGGCTCGTCACGGGCGGAGAGTGTTGACCTTCGAGATTCCCCGCTGCGGAGTGCAGGGTCCCTGTGTTCTAATCGTCAGTCGGTTTTGCATTCTGGTGTTCCCCTTCGGGCGCTCGGTGTTTCCGCGAAAGGGTATTGCCGCATTTGGTGTACAGCATGTCCTGTGAAGTCTGCATGAGGCGGCAGTGGTAGCCATCCTCATCTATGACCGCCAATCTCTGTTCCAGACCTCGATCTCAACCGCGATCAGCGGGTTACTCCCCCAATCAGAGGTAGTGGATTGGGCCACCGAATCCGAGGTGGCACGCTGGATCATCAGACGGCCTGGAACGACTCTGTTTCTGGGGCAGGTGTCACTCCGGTCAGAGACGATGCGTCTGGCAACGGTTCATTCCTGCCCCGTCGTCTGGATCGCAGAGCGCAAGGATTCCCTGTTGCCGCTTCTAGCTGAACCGGCGACTCGCGGAATCATGTACAGGACGGCGAAGGCCACCGATCTACGCGAGTGTTTTTGCGCCCTGCGGGAGGGCCGGATGTGGATACAGCCCCGCGATTGGACTGATGACGACGAATCGGCTCCCGATGAACTGTGGAAGCTGCTGACGTTCAGCGAAAAGTGCCTGGCGGCTTTGCTCCTCGATGGCGTGAAAAACAAGGTCATCGCCGCTCAACTTGGTACGACATACCAGGTGATCAAGAACCGCACCACACGGATCTACAACAAACTCGGCGTCGATAACCGCATCGATTTGCTCAAGACCCTCCAAAAGTCACCGCCAACCTGCGAAAGTGCCTCCATGGCGCCGCACGGATCGAAACAGTAGGTACAGCACTGCCGTTTGCCAGGTCGGGCATTCCGCGTTCGTCCCGGTGCACTTCTTCGGCGCTGGAAACACAAATTCCACAAAACTCTTGCACTAACTAGCAATCCTAGTGATACTATTATCGCTAGATGTTCACAGACACTGATGACACCCGTGCGTCGCTGGAGGAAGTCGGATACTTCACGACTCGGGAAGTAGCCAACACGATCTACCTGGCCGCGCAGCTTGACCGGCCCATCCTGCTGGAAGGCCCCGCCGGCGCCGGCAAGACCGAGATGGCCCTGGCGATCAAACGCGCCACGGGCATGAAGCTCATACGGCTCCAGTGCTACGAAGGCCTCACGGACAAGGAGGCGATTGGAAGCTTCAGCGATGAGTTGCGGCAACTCTATGTGCGCTTTCATGATGGGACCTTCGACGAAGCCGCCAAGAGGGTCTCGGATCGATCCTTCTTCCTGGCCGGACCGCTCTTGAGTGCGCTGGAGACGCCGGCTCGCTGCATTCTGCTGGTCGATGAGATCGACAAGATCAGCCACGCCTTCGAGGCCCAGCTGCTTGAGTTCCTCGGCGAATGGCAGCTGACGATTCCCGGACTCGGCGAGGTCAAGGCACATCAACCGCCCTTCACCATCGTTACGGCCAACGACGAGCGACAGCTGGGATATCCTCTTCTGCGGCGCTGCGCCCGCATCTACATCAATCATCCGACGCCGGAGCAGGAAGCGGCCATTGTTGCGAGCCGGACTCCCGATTGCTCGAAGGCAATCCACTACTTCATCGCTGGCTTCGCCAAGACACTCCGGGCCTTCAAGATGGAAAAGCCCCCATCCATCTCCGAGATGATCACCCTCGCGCTGGCGCTCGACAAACTGAACCTGAAAGAGATCCGGGACGACCACAAGTCGGTTATTCTGCCGTTCATCGCCAAGACAGAGAAGGATCGGGCGAGTCTGCTTGTCTCTGGCCGCTTCGAGAGCTTCATGGACAACGCTCGCATCATCGCGGACGAAATGAGCCGGCACGACGTACTGGTTCCTGAGAGCGTTCCCGAGCCCGATTCGGTGATGCCACTGGAGGTTGCGGCGCAATGATCCGGTTCTGCTCAGAACTGTTCTTGGGGCTGTCCTTGGCTCTTTCCGCAGCGGCAGGCACGTTGCCGCAGAGTGGCCACGACGAAGCGGTGTACTACGCCGACGCGTACGCCGCCCACTATCAGATTCCCCGAGAGCTTATTCACGCGATCATCACCCAGGAGTCTGGCTGGAACCCTCGGGCAATCTCCCCCAAAGGTGCCATGGGACTCATGCAGCTCATGCCAGCCACAGCGGCGGAGTATGGCGTGCAAAATCCCTTTGGCCTCTCGGAAAACCTCTCCGGCGGGGTTCGATACCTAGCCGATCTGATGCAGCAGTTCCACGGAGACTTTCGTCTGGTGTTGGCGGCATATTACCGGGGTAGCCGTCCAATCCTTCGCTGCGGTCTCCACTACTCGGGCGCCGATGTGCTTGCCTACGTTGCTTCCGTTCGGCGCCTCTACCTTGCGGAGCTCGCCCTCCGCAACACACCCCCGAATCCCGCCTATGGAGGCAATCAATAGTGAAGGTCTTTGTCGTTCCTCTTGTTCTCTCGCTGACGGCAGCAGCCGCATCGGCTCAGTCGGCGTTGCCAACTCCGTCCACCGCTGTGTCAGGGTTGCCCGCAGCAGCCAGTGCCGCGAGCGCAGTTCCTCCTCCTGCGGCTTTGCCAGTGCCCATTGCCACTCAGGCAAGACCGCAGCTCCCGTCGGGAGATTCTCCTCACTCAGTGGACGCTCGAATTGAAAGCCGGGCGGTCGACAGCTCCACCGTCGGGGAGGTTCATTGCAAGCCCCTGTTCATCAGCACGATCCATCTTCCTGAGGCCGTCACCTCCATTGCCGTCGGCGCCCCTACGCTGTTCACCGCCGAGCACGTGGAGAATGAGCCAAAACTGGTCTATGTGAGCCCTCTCACCCACGAGGCTGCGGAGAGCAATCTGCTCGTCGCCCTGGCCAGCGGCGAGACGATCAGCCTGAAGTTGGTTTCCTCGGGCACCACCTCGGCACCCTACGATGTCGATTTCGTGCTCAACTACAGGCCGGACAAGTCGTTGCTGTCCTTCGCGGCACCTTTGGGATCTGTCATCCCGCACCCTGTAAGCGGGGAGACCATCGCGGCTCCATTTGTGAAGAGCTATCCGGTACGGTCCTCCGTTCGTACTGTGCGGCCGGTAACGGTGATCGACGCCGCACTCGCCGCTCAGGCTGAGCTGGCAACACCTCACTGGATCACGGCCGACGACCTGGAAAGACTCGACAAGGCGAATGAGCGGGCGACCAAGTCCATCGCGGCCGCCATCGGGCGCACGGAGCAGGTGGGCGTCACCATGATGGTGTCCTACTCCATCCTCAACGTCAGCAGAGACTGGGTGCAGGTTCTAACGCCCCAGATTCAGCTTGGCAACCCACTGCAAAAGAAGCCCAGCAGGAAGGGAATTCTCGCAGCTCCGGTCTCCATCCAGGAGTTTCGCCAGAATGTGTCGAAGCTCGCCCCCGGCGAACGGCTGGACGGCGTGGTGCAGTTCCTGCGGCCTGGATTCAAGCAGAGCAGGGAAACGCTGCTTCTGCAACTTGCCACGGCCGATGCCGTCGATCACCCGGTCATGATCCCGCTGCCGTTCGTGGCACCAGGAATTTAGGAGGATCGAGACGATGACCCAGACGACTCCAGAACAACCGACGCTCGCTACTCCACAGAACGAAAAGGAAGCTACCCCATTCACGCGGCCAGCCAAGAAGGGCCACGTTCCGGCAGGGTTGGGCACCCTGATCATCGTTAGCCTCATACTACTCATGGCGTTGTTGGGCGCTGTTCTCGTCTTCTCTCACAAGCAGGAGCCCAAGCAACCCCATGACCAGGCTTCAAAGCGCGCCCCCGCACAACAGCACGCGCCGGTGGTCAAACAGGTGACGCCCACCGACGAGTACAGCACTCCGAACGCGGCGGCGAATGACGATGCTGACAACATGACGCCGGGCGCAATTCTGGCGACCAAGAATGCCCTGGAAGCGCAGAAACGACATGCGAAAGAGGCGGAGGAAGCCTCAAAGCAAAATGGCGCTGGGACTGGCAGTGCCAAACAGCCCCAGGGGGCTTCTGGTTCAACGGCACAAGGCTCGAAACAACCGACTGCCCTGCCGAAGACGCTAGGTTCCATCCCCCCCTTCCAGCCGCCGCCATTCAACGGAGCCGCAGCCAATCAACCGGGCAGTGGCTTTGGATCCGCGCCATTCCAATCCGGATCCTCCTATAGCGAGTCATTGCGGGCGTGGAATGAGCAGGTCACCAAGTCGCGCATCGTCTTCGCGCGCAAGAGCGTGTCTGCCGTGGTCGATGCCGCACAGACTCTGGGACCGGCGATTACGAACTTTGGACTGGAACCCGGCTTTCACGTGGCCGCCCGGCTGGAAGCTTCCGCGACCACCGCGGTCGCAGCTCCTGTCACTGCCGTGATCGAGTACAACTACGAGCGCAATGGGCAGATCGTCCTGCCGGCGGGAAGCCGCGCGATCGGCCGGATCAACAGCGCCGATCCGCACGGCAATATGGCAATCGCATTCGAGTCCATTCTCTTGCCGAACGGCTCCACCGTGCCGATCAGTGCCGTCGCAGTCGATACGAATCTGCGGGTGCTGAAGGGGCAGGTGACCGGAAGCAGCCGCGGCAAGGCCATGCTCGTCGCCACCCTGTCCGGGATTGGACAGACCACGGCGATGATGCTGGGAAACAACTCCAGCGCGGCGCTCAGTGGACAGGACATGATACGGTCGCAGCTCTCCCAGAACATGGGAAACACCGCCGACACCCAGATTGCCAAGATGATCTCGAACGAGAGGATCGTGGTGACGCTGGCTGCAGGAACCGAATTCTATCTGGTGTTTACCAAGGCGGCGCTGCCGCAGAGCACATCGCAACCGTCGTCGTTGGTCTCCAGCGTCGGGCACCCAACGATTTCTTCTTCGTCGTCCGAACGATAGTAGATCTGGAATATTTAGTGCGTTATTCCGTGCCGACAGCCGCCGTGGGGCTAGTTCCCTGCGGCGCGCTGAAAACGGCCGTGACCGATATCATGCGCCGAAAAGGAGATGCGATTTATGCCCCGAACCACAGCCCCCAAAATACCGCAGCGAAACGCGACTTGTACCTCTCTGGACGATCTGGCGCTCACCCTGCTTGAGAAGATCAGACAAACATTCCACCTGGGCAAAATGGATACCGTGAGAATGATCGTGAAACTCGCTGTCGATAACAAGATCAAGCTGCCGGGGATCACGAAATTCTACCAGGAGGTCTGGACTAATCTTGCATTCGAGGATGCACCGCGCTTCTCGACGATGCGCCTTGATTGGACTCCAGAGGAAAATGCTCTGCTCCGGATCTACGCCAGACATCTCCTCAGATCGAATAATCGAAGCGAGGCCCTGCGGGTATTGATCGCCTACTACGCCGTCCAGAACAAGTTAGCAGTCGTCGGCCAACTCAAGAAAGTCACGATCATTCCCATGTGAAGCTGAAAATCAGGGCTGCGGTGATGGATGGCGCTATCGGGAATCGAGAAGTAGACTTAACCGATTGAATAATAAACGTAAAGTGTGAGCACAAATTCTGAAAGTTGCCCCACCTGTTGCCCCACCAACTCTTCTCGTCCCTCCGGTACAATTCCGCGACGTCGCGCGCAGATGGTGATGGAGTCGTATACGGGCGGCGAGTGCCGTACGATTTCTTGTTCAATCGGCGTTTGTCGGGACTGAAATCACCTCAAGGAGCGTGGGCGGCCTCCGAACTCGGGCTTGAACCCATTTAGAGGATTGCGCGAAACAAAACAGCGCAGAAGGTTAGAGCGACATTCGCCGCAAGATTCGCACGATCTCCAGCGTCTTTGCGGAGAAGCGCCGCAGCGTTGGGACGACTTCGAGACCTTCAGCCGGTATTCCGTCCCGGAACTTTACCTCGAAGGTCGCGTGTCCATAGTTCTTGAGCTTGCTCCCAAGTGGAACCTCGATCCATCCAGGAATAGGGCCAGTCAATGCAAGGGTAAGGCAATCTACTTGCCCGTTTTCCTGCTCCAACTCCACGCCTTCGATAGACAAGACATTCAGAACTGGGATGAGCAGATGGTGTTTATCGTCAATGTCGAGCTGATGAATGGCCCAAATATCGGAGTCCCCTCCTTGATACGATTTCACGCTCTTTACCATGAACCTGTAGAGGGAGGAATCGGGAAGTATTTTTGTTGTCTTTTGGAGCACAGATTCAAGCCTTTCCCTTGTCTCATAAACAGGGAATTTGATTCTAGGATTGTATCCAGCGGGGCTGAGACTTTGAATCGTGTCGGACCACGCAATATCCAGAGCGCACTTGAGATTGTGAATTGCGTCTCCAATCGTCAGAGCGAGGGATGCGCGGATGTACTTCTCAGCAAGGCTGTAGAGGACGAACTGTTTCCCCGTACTCGCATTGAAGTGAAGGGACAAGTGGTAGGAGTCTTGAGAGGAGCTGAGTCTTTGCTCGATGTCCGAGATGTGCTTATCGGCCCGTTCGATCTTTAGAAGCGCATTGGCATACGGGTTCTCCCAAATTTCGCGCATAAGTAAAAGATAAATCCCCCGAACGGAGTGTGTCACAATGCGAGCATCGGCTCATTTTTTCTGGAACCACGCGACTACGATAGGGAACATGATTGCAATTATTGCGATGACAATTGCTGTTATCGCAATAACGTTTGCCAACCGCGCAATACGCAGGGCCTCGCGGGAGTTGGATAAACTTTCTTCGTCTCGCGCCTCTGCCCGTTCAGACTCTTTGGAAGATAGCCACTCCTTGACGGTCTCATAGGCTGGTGGTTTGTAATCGCCATTCAAGAATCCAGCCTTTACGCTTGCTTCTCCTCGCTGTTCTAAGTCTCTGATTAGATCAGTCGGCGTTCTCATCGTCTCTCTTTTCTTGGATTGCGCTATGATAACGTCATGAAATCGAAGCTGGAAGTATCGGATGAGTACACGGCATTTCAGACGGTGCTCCGCCGCGCTCTGCAAGTCTCCAAGCCAAAGCTAGACCGCGGGTGGCCCACTCAACGCGATTTTCGTTGAGTGGGGCGTTTAAGTCACGCCCTTCTTCCCGCGTGCTGACTTCCCGGCGACGCCATCCAACAGCCCATTCGAGCCAAAAGAAGGCTTGAATGGCCACCCGCCGTTACCTATATTTCCTAGCCATAAACAGAGCATAGGGCTTTTACGATTGGACTACACTGGACGGTGCTTGGAGATAAAGATGAGTACACCCCCTAATCCTGTGAACGCGATAACAATGGAAGAACTCAAGGCGATGCACGAAGCAGCGCGACAGAGCCTCGGCGTGTTTATTGCAACCGGTGCGCTCTATGTTCATTTTCCAATTCCTGATGCGGTAAAGGACTTGGACGGTTTGCCGAGAACAATTCAGCTTCACTGCGGAGGGGACTGTGGAAAAGAGCAGACTTTTGAACGCTATGAGTCTGCAAGAGGTACACCCTCTCACGGATCGGATCACGGCTGGGGCCGTGCCGTATGTTACCAATGCCGTAATTGTAAAAAGAAGCAGCAGATGTATATGTACGTCTGGAAGGAAGATGGCTTCTGGAAAGTCGGCCAGATTCCCGAGTTGCGGGAGACTATTGACCCGAGACTCAAGAAGGCACTCGGTGATTCTTCAGCGCTCTACCGCAAAGCCGTCCGATCACGGAGTTTCGGGTTCGGCATTGGTGCGGTCTCTTACCTTCGCCGGATCGTTGAAGACAAGACGGATGTGCTCGTGGACCTTTTGAAAGACGAGAAGTGGGACACATGGGACGAGGCCGAGCGCGCAGAGTTCGAGAACGCCCGCAAAACTTTTCAGTATTCTCTGAAGATTGAGTATGCGGCGGAAAAAATTTTGCCGGCTGCCGTTTTTGCCGACGGGCGAGACAGTTTCAGCGCGTTGCATAGCGTAACCAGCGGCGGCCTGCATGGCAAGACCGAGGATGAATGCATAGCGATTTTCGACCGATGCAATTTGATCTTTGCTCGTACGTTCCAGATGCTTTCGGAGCATAAACGTGAGCGGGACGAGTTCGCAGAGCAACTGCTCGCTTTGAAGCGTTGAGTTAGTGTTGTCGGTCAACCGGGAGTTTTGAACGGAAAATAGACTATTTGATTGGTAACGATAAGTCGGCATGGCGACGGGGATCCCGTACCCGACTGCCGGGCTGGGGTCCGAGGAGGCCGCGGTCAGAGGCGGTCGGTCAGCCCTTTTAGACATCTTCAGAGCCCGTAAATCCTGCGTTGCTCGTTCCAGAAGGTTCCCGATCACTCCGTCTCTAACCTCAACAAATCATGAGGTCCGCAGGAGCTGATTTTGTCTGTCTCAAAACCTCGGCTCGGCATGGCGCTCGCTGACGCGCAGCGCCAGCACCTCCGCCATGGAGTAGAACTCCTTCGGCCCGATGGCGTCTTCAAAACGAGACAGCGTCGGCTGCGGAGCTAGGTCGCGGCCCGCCACCGGATCACGATCCTTAACACTCAGCTAAATAGCTTTCGAATCAGTTGGCCCAACCACGAGGAAGAGTTTCCCTTCGACTCGACGTTAGGCGCATGGCCGTTTTCGTGCTCTTCGAATGAGAAGCCGGAGTTCACGGCTGCCATCTTGCCCTGACTCCGGCCGATCAACTCATAAGCACGGGGCGAACGCTCGCGGTGAAAGCATCCCGTGATCTAGCTGTTCTTCAGTGCAATTCAAAAAAATCACATTTCCCCCTTGCGTGATATGAATGCTAGTGAGACTATGACACATAGCACACGTTACGGAGGATGTATGAACTCGAATCGCACGCGCATCAAGTGCCGCTACGGAAGGCTTCTGGCGGTAGTCTCTCTCTTCACCCTTTTGCTGTTCCCCGTCATGGGCATGGCCCAAAACCTCGGCAAATCACCTGCGGTTGGCCAGGCGGTGCAGGGTCAGCAGGCGACCCAGGTTGAGGGCACGGTGCTCAACGCCGTCAACTGGATATGCAATGTGATTTGCCCGGTGATCGCGGCCGGTTGCTTTGTCGCCGCCGCCTTCAAGTACCAGGCAAACCGGCCATACATGAGCAGTATAGTGGGCGGCGGGATATTCCTCGCGGTTTCGGCCGTCACGCGGTTGATCGAGTACTTCATCGCACAAGGCCAACAGGTCGGGGGTAGCCTTCACCAACTCCCCATCTTCACGAATCATCCCGCGGTTGCCGTGCTGCACCACTTCGTGAGGAATGTTTAATGACCACCGCTCTGCCGGATTTTGTGTCGGAGATCTCCGGCATGCTGGTGTCTCTTCTTCCAGTTGCCGCCCTCGGGTCCATTGTGCTCGCGGGTTTGCGACTGCGCGGCGAAGGAGGCATCAATTACGACGCCGGTGGGGGTTTCTTCAAGTGGCTGTTCTGGGGAGCGCTCCTGCTGACCCTGCCCGCAATCTTTTCTGCGACGGTTCCTGGACTTTTCTCTGGGGGGCCAGCTCCCGTTCCGCCTTCCGGAGCTGGGACGGGGACGTTCGGTTCCGTTGCGACAAGTCTCACGACGGGAATCACGAGCTTCGTCAACAATATCCTCGTCGGACGCATTGTGCCATTGATGGCGGCTGCCCTGTGTTTCAAGGCGATTCTTGATAGTTCCGAGGGGCATTCGCCGTTGCCGTCGATTATCTCGGCGCTATTTGTGCTGGGTTCCCAGGCATTCTGGACTCTTGCGAAGACCTGGTCCACCTCTTCCAGCAGTACAACTTCCACCGTAGCGTTCGCGTCCGCTGACGTCCTCGACAGCATGTTCAACTACCTGGCCATGACGATCAGCCCGTATGTAGCAGTCCTGTGCTTCGCAGGAGCGGCGATCAACTACCAACGCTCAAAGCCGTGGGGCGTAGTGGCCCTCTCTGGACTCGCATTTCTGAGTTTCAGCGGATTGTGGTCACTTGTCACGGGTTGGATGGGGGTCACAATCACATGGTAGAAAACTCCCTTCTTATCAAACTGCGCCAGTTCGTCATCTTGGCGGTTCTCCTAGCCGCCGCGGCGATTGCCGTTGCGGTGCTGGCGCGTTTCCGGATGGGCCTCATAGTGCTTAGGGCTGGGTTTGCGGTGTTCAACGTTCTTTCGTTTTTCTATTGCCTATCGCTGGTCGGGCAAAAAGCGTGGGAAACCAGCGCCCGAATCGCGAACGCATTTCGCCACCCGGCCAAGGAGTCAAGCAATGTCGAGTGCAACTGATCCGGCACAGGCAATCTTGGCGATGGTCAACTGGCTTGGCCTGATCGTGATGCCGGTCATGGCGGCCTTGTTCCTTGCCATCGGAGTTTACAAGTACTCCAAAGGCGAGAGCATGGAACGCTCGGTGATCGGAGTCATGGTTGCCATCAGCATCTCCGGCATCACCCGCCTTGCGGAGTACTTCGTCGCAACGAGTGCCGGAAATTCGATGGTCACCGACACCTACTCCAATGCACTTCTGAACCTGACAAATTGGGTTGCCAACGTGATCCTGCCGGTCTACGCAGCGATAGAGGTAGTGCGAGCCGGAATCTCGTTTGAAGACCTCACCAGCATGCGCACCGATCTCAGACCAGTCAAACACTTTGCCACCGCGGTGATGTGCTGCGCGGTCTCGGCAATCATGCGGCTGATCGAGTATTGGGTCGCCAACGGCCAGCAGATTGGGAGCTAATCGAATGTCATTGCAAGTTTCACCGGTATCGCGCAACCTGCACAATCCGGTCTACCTCATGGGCCTCGAAATCGAGGACATGATGATCATCGGCATCGTCTGCATCGTGGCGCTCATGGGCGGCCAGTTCCTCTTCCCGGACCGCTATCTCGTATTTCTTCCCCTCAACTGGGCGCTGATGTTGCTGGTTCTGATTCTTGGGGTGCCCTCACTGTCCATCTTCAAGTACGGCAAACCACGCGGCTATATGAAGGACCTGATTGCGTGGTACACGAAGCCGCGCGCGTATGCAGCGTGCGAGCGCGATGAACAATTCCCCGCTCAATACCTGTTCGAGGAGGAGGACTGATGCCAACTACAACCGCAGAACACAACCGTTCTCTTGTCACTCCGGGAATTTACTCGCTGCTTCCCATCCGCGATTTTCTTCCAGGAGCACTGACAGCTGCCGATGGGGTGATGGTCCGAACCGATGGATGCTATGTAGCAGGCTTCCATCTTGGCGGCTCACTGACGTACTTTGGCGACGACGCCGCGATGAACGAAATGAAGGGTCGAGTCGAGGCCCTGCTTCGCACTGTTCCCGAAGAGAGCATGCGCGTCCAGTTCCGCTATGAGGTGGTTGAGAACGCGAACGGTCTCATCGATCGCTACGAAGCGCTGCAACGCACGGAGTCCGATGTTGCGCGACGCATGGATGCCATTCGCATTGAAGGCTGGAGAAAAGAAGAAGAGCACAGCGAATTCCTGACGCGCCTGGCCGCAGTGTATTTCATCTGGGATCCCGCGCTCCACGAGCGCCTGAATCGCACTACAACCAGCGTGCTGGCCAGCCACAAAGATGACTCAAGAGCACAGGCTGTGCAGCCGGCGGAGATTGAGCCGAGCGGCGGATTTTCTGGTTCTATCAAACGCCTCTTCAAGAAAACTACGGCACCGGTGTCGGCCGAGTCGCAAGCTCAGATCGGCAAGAAAAAACACCTCTCCATTGTCACTCAGTTTGAGAGCTTCCTCCGCGGCATTGAGTCGTCCTTGAAGACCGCGGGGTTGAATCCATCGCGCATGGCTGCGGATGAGTTTTTTGCGGAAGTGAGCCGGGCGCTGAGTCCGAATCCGATATCCAGGCGAGGCTTCCGCCCCCCGAACTACCTTGACACCCGCCCGCTCACCGCGCGCGCGCAACTGGGGAGCGTCTCGATTCTGGATGAGACGGAAGACTACCTCAATATCGATGGGTACCTCTACGGTTGCATCACGATGAAGGTGCCGCCCGAGGCCACCTTCCCAGGGATCATCCGGGAGCTGCTTACCTGCGGATTTCCTCTCACGATCTCCGTCCAGATCGTCATACCGAACCAGCAGAAGGTGATTGAAAAGTACAAGAGCCGCTACAAGAAGATGCAGGCAGCGCAGCTGGACAAGGATGGCAATCACAAGGTGGACGTGGGTGCAGCTGTCCAGGCGCGCGAACTGCTGGAGATCCAGGAGCGGCTGATCTCCGGTTCCTGCAAGACGACGCAGGTGTCGTTCTCCATCACGTACCGCACCTCGAAACCAGCAACGACTTCCAAGGAATACGAGCAAACGGAGCGCCAACTCGCAAGCTTCCGCCAGCAGCTATTGCAGGTGATCGCCAGGAGAAATGGCGCGAATGCACTGGCGGAGACGCTCGCAAAACGCCGCATCTTTTTCAGCACATTGCCCGGTCTTGCAACGAGTGATCGTCGAGAAATGGATCTGCTCAGCGAGCACGCCGCCGATCTGGTGCCGCTGGAGATGCCTTGGAGCGGAATGCAGCGCGAGCCGCTGACCTTGTGGCACACACCATACCGCCATCTGCTGCCGTACTCACCCTTTGACGCGAGCCTCGAGAACGCCAATGCGCTGATCTGCGCCAACTCAGGTTCGGGCAAGAGCGTTCTCATCGGCAAGCTGCTCCTTACGTGTGCCCGCCGCGACACCAAGGTCTCCATCCTCGAGCGCGGTGATTCCTACAAGACCGCCGTCGAGTTGATGGGCGGCCAGATGCTCAAGATGTCGCTCGACTCCAAGTTCACGATCAATCCATTCGATCTTGAACCGGGACAGACAACTCCTTCCAAGGATCACGTCGCGTTCTTGAAGACGCTCTCTCGCTACATGATTGGCGGAGGCGGCAACTACGATGCGGACATCCTAGACGGAATATTGGACCAGGCGATCAAGACCACATATGACCGCATCGCTTCCAAACGCTCCGGATCTAAAACCCCCGTATTCAGCGATCTCAAGGCCGACCTCGAAACATACCAGGAGCGCGGCCAACCGAAGATCGAAGAGTTAGCCCATATCGCGGCATTCAAACTCGGTTCATGGGTTGGACAGGGAATGTATGCCAACCTCTTCGACCGTCAGACCACGGTGCCCATGACCGCTCCCTGGCTGTACTTCAACATCGAGCAACTCAAGGACGATCCCCGCCTTGAGACAGCAATGAGCCTGCTAATCGCCTATGCGACGACAAACCGTGCCGCTGGCGAATCGGGCCGGCGCTCTATTGTCATCCTCGATGAGTGCTGGTCCCTGCTAGACTCTCGGGATTTGTCCGTGACGGTCGAACAGCTATTCCGCACAGCCCGCAAGCGCAATGCCTGCGTGTGGGGTGTCTCCCAGTCGGTAGAGGACTTTACCGGGACACCGGATAATCCCAAACCGATCGGCGCTGCGATCCTCTCGACCACGGCGACGCGCCTCATTGGCCGGCAGAAGGGCAACATCAAGGTCCTGGAGCACTTTTTGCACTTCAATCCGATCGTCTGCAATGCGGTCAAGAGCATTGGCATGACCGAGAAGGGCAAGCAGAGCCAGTTCCTGTTGGCTGTAGGCGACAACCCGGAGACGACGCAGATCGTCTTTGTGCGCATCACGCCGTTTGAATACTGGACCATGACCACCATGCCGCGAGAAAAGACCTATCGCGCCTACTGGCAGCGTCTGCATCCAGATCTCTCCATGTTCGACCAACTGTACTCATTGTCAGAGCAGTATCCCAATGGCATTTCCGCTCTCCCCGAACTACCCGAGGAGGTCACGGGCGAGGTCTATCAGTCCAGCCCATCCGTATACACGAGTTCACAGACGCAGGAGGCACACGCATGAGTTCATCTTCCACGAAAACCAACTTCTTCCGGCGGCTTGCGTTCGCCGCCGCACCGCTCGTTGTATTGCTGTTGGTGTGGCCGGCAACACGTGCGCACGCGGACATCTTCAGTGTGTTCACGGATCTCTTCAATACTGTGACTAGCACTCTCGGAGGCCCCAGCTCGGCCATCGACAGCGCTAGTTCTCAGCAGCTTCAGTTTCTGACAGGCACGATCTACCCGCAATCTTTAATCGACCAGTTGCACTCGTCGATCTCTACGACGACTTCCACCTACCGGCCATGGATGACGAGCGTGATGGCGCTTCCTACAAACAGCGCCACCGCTGTTGGCTCTCGCCAATTGGAGTCTGCCACGCGAGGGGGATCGAGTGTGCTGCCGTCCCAATTGCAGACATCATTCCGAACCACATATGGTTCACCCGTTACAGCCAAGGGAGCTGCAACGTTTACGCAAACCGTGACGGACATGTCCGATTCGCAGGCGCTGGATGTCTTCTCTCTTACCTCGGCCTCCGATTTCACGGCAAACACTCTCATCTCCCAGTCCCACACCGTTGAGGATTCCGGCGCCGCGATTGCACCCGGGAATGCTGATCACGCGGCGCTACAGGCCAAAGCATTGGAGCTGTACTCGGCTGCAATCCGCCACAAGCTTCTGGCGGCCAATCTCCGCTTGGAGTCCGTCGAGCTGGCGAACACTACGGGAGCGATCAAGCAACAGATGGTTCATCCGGTACCAGCAAGCACCTATCTGGTTTCGGGTTCCAGCGCCTTAAGCACAGCCGGTACCTCTGGCGGTGCCAACAATCAGACTTCCACGCAGACCGCGAAATAGAGAGGACTTCATGTCACTACGGAACAAACTTAAGCAGTTCGCAACGCACCCTGCAGCTCGCCGATCCGCTTGGATCGCTGGCGCGGCCTTGTTTGTGGCTTTGTGTTCGCCCGCTCCAGCCCACGCACAGTTTGATACGGCTGCCATCCTCGCCTATCTCGAGCAGTTGAACAGCATGATGCAATCGAGCCTTGGCGTGCCGCTCTCGTCGATCAGTTCGACGGTGGCAAGTATGAACTCGTTCACTCAGAGTTCTGTGTATCCACAGGATCAACTGCAACAGGCGCAGCAGATGGCAACAGGGCTGCAGACACAAGCCAGCTCCGGCGCGCTAACGATTCACACTCAACGCAGCAGCTCCCAGAACCCCACAAACCAAGCATTCGAGACGGCACTGTTGTCAGGTGATCCCAATGCAACCGCTGCCGTGCCGGCTTACTACACGGCGACCTACGGCGCCTCCTCGACGACCAACATTCCGCCACAGATTCAGACGATTGTTGACATGAACGACGCACTGGCCCAGGACGCCATGAAACGCTCCATTCAGATGGACGCGGTTTCGGACAGGGAACTGGATCTCGTCCAGCAGCTTTTGGGGCAGGCAAGTTCAGCGTCCTCCGGTACGGCACCCATATTGACGGTGCAGGCCGATGCCTGGCTGGTGCAAGCGAATGCCTATAGCCAGCTGGCGGAAGCGGACCTTCTCCGCGTGAAAGCCGGGCAGCTCGCTACGACGAGCGCGATTTACAAGCTGGGAGCTTCCACGCAGTCAACCACGAGCGGCGCATTCACCGGAATACTCGGCTCCAGATCGTCTCAATAACCGGCGGACTCTCATGATGCTATTGCAGGCAACACCCACAAACTTCGCGTCGTACCAGAGCACGATCACGAATATCTTGTCGAACGCCAGCATCACGCCCATCGGTACCGCGATCCAGGGCGTGGCGATATCTCTGGTGGCGGTCACGGCGCTGGTTGGCATCTACGAGGCTTTCTTTGATGGCGGCAATCTCCGTGCTGCCGCCATCACCATGCTGAAGTACATCATCGTCGCCTACATCATCACCAACTGGACCAGCCTGTTTCAGACGATGATCACGGACATGGCGACGGTGACTAATACGCTGCAAGGCGGCGCGAACGTCAACACAGACGTTTACGATGCCTTCAATCAGTCGCTCCAGACCTACTACGCAAGTACCGGCGACGGAATACTGACGCAGCTTTTCAATGCCGCCAGCGGTCAGATCCTTATGGTTGTGCTGACAGCGATCTGCAGCTTCATTGAGTCCGCCGCCTACATGTTCTTCTGCTTCTGGTACACGTTCTGGGGAGCGATTCTCTGGGGCATCGGGCCCATCATCATTGCGCTCTTGCCCAGCTCGGGGCTTGGCAGGTATGCGACTGCATACCTGAGCAAGGTTGGGGAATGGCTGATGTGGCCAATTCTCTACGCCATTCTCGGCGCGATCATGGTTGCCCTGAACATGAATACCGCCACCGCCATTCTCAACACGAACAGCAGCCTTTCTCAGCAGTCTCAACAGGTGTACATCATCGCCACCTCAATAGCGTTGGCCATCTGTCTTCTCACCATTCCGTTCACGGCTCACACCCTAATCTCCGGCCACTTCGCCCTCGCCGGCGGCGTGCTGGTCGGGTTGGTCATGAAGACGACCAGGATCGCGCAGTCGGCCGGTAGAGCCGGGGCCAGCGGCGGTGCCGTTGGCGGTAGCTCCGGCGGCGGCTCTGGCGGCGCAGTGTATGCCGCCTCCGGCGGTGGCGGCAGCAGCGGCGGTATGCAAGCCGGGGCACGGTACCGCAGTGATCTCTCCGGATCGGGCGGCGGGCGAATGCCCCCTCCGTACACTCCACCACCTGCTGTTTAGCCTGATCGCATCACCGAGGACCTATACGAATGGCTACTTCTGTTATGAGCGACGAGTCACCCAAGTTCTACGAAGCCGATGGCGCTCTGCGCGCGTTTTCCAATCGCGCCATCATCATCTCTGTCATTGCTTGCGTTGTGGCGCTGGTTGCCGTGGCCGGTTGTGTCATCGCCCGGATGCAGCCCCCAACCGTGATCAAAGTGTCGCCCACCGGCGATGCGTTGGTGGTGAGTCCCAACGGCTCCATCAAGAGCACGCTCACTCCCGGCGCTCTGCAAAATGTCGTGGCGGCCGAGGCTCCCACGGCGTTTGAGAAAGAGGCTTACGTCCGGCTGTTTCTCGAACACTACCTAAACTACGACCAACACACGTTGCCGAAGAACTGGTCGGACGCTTTGAACATGATGACCGCGAACCTCCGGCATCAGGCCGTCTTGCAGATGCAGAAGAACGACGCGGTCGGCAAACTCCAGGACGCGCAGGCACGTTCGGAGTCCAAGCTCAGCAGTGTCGAGGCCAGTCAGGATCCTCTCGTCTATAGCGCATTCGGCGTCCGGACGCTCCACCACATGAGCGGCAAGTCAGAAGCCGTGGATGAAATTGTGGAGGCTTACAAGATCCGTCTGGCCGTGGCGGAGCGCAGCGCAAAGAATCCAACGGGTCTGTATATCGCCGAGTATTCGACGACGCAAATCCATGGCGAACAAAAGCCCCCTCACTTTGACGATGGAGGGGTACAACAATGACGACCAGCACGGAAGCAGTTCCGAGCACGTCTGCGGCACTAGAGCCAAAGCGGCGCGGAAGGAAAACCGCGGCGACATCGGCCGGCAGCTTCGCTTATTACGACGCGACGGTTTCATCCGATGGGAGTATCACCGCCATCGGCAAGTCCTTCGGCTCGGAGTTCGATGCGCAGAAGTCCTGCGCGCGAACGGGCAAGCCGTATCTGAAGATCGAGACCCTTTGGGTTGAGTTCGCGGTGGTCGATGGGAAGCTGGCCGTCGTCGCATCACCGGTAAAGAAGTAGTAAGGGCGGCAAACAAGTTTACCTGAGTCTCCGCACAGTGCAGCACTTTGTGACCGAGACCATGTAGCGCACCTTGCCCGCGTTTAGGCGAGGAATTGTTTACCGGCCTGGCATTCGCGCCTTGGTCGCCTTTGTACGACGAACAAGCGTGGATGTCGGGGCGGGCTTTCAGCCAACTCGTATCCACCTGTTCGCGTGCGCAGTCCCAACCTTGGATTGCAGTACGTAACGGGAGATTACGATGACTGGCGAATCGACGATGAACGGAATTCTGATGCTGGACATGGACAAAGCGGGCAACATCACGGAGCGCACAAAGTCAGTTGTTCAGGACGAGTGGCTCACTGGTACGGTGCTGGGGGAATGCTATCCCGGCATCAAAGTTGCTCTTTTGACTGTTCCAACCGACGCAGTTGAATGGGGCGAGCGTGCGGCCGTTATGGACCGGATGTGCTCCATTGCACACGATGGAATCACGTACCGGCTGGTGGGCGCGAGCGGATCGGCAAAGAATGGGAAGTTCTATTATGCCGACACCAAGCATGCGCCCGCCCTGCGTGCGCGATTCCTTGCCTGGCCGGAAGCGGCAATCACGTATTTCGGAATTCTGACGAGCAATTGCAGCGTCGTGAAGACGATGCGCAACGCCAGAATCCGTGTCGTTCCGGACAACGAATATGGCACGAATGACTGCCGTGGATGGATTCGACGTGCCTGGGTCGAGGAGATGAAACTTCGGCCTGGACACGTTTATCAGACGCGCGAAGCGTTTGACCTCTCCATCAGTGGCAAGGCAGTCAGCACGCAGGCCAAGGGCTTGTTGAAGGCGATGGAAAACGACGTTGCCGATTTCATCGGCGCGGACCTCGTTCTGCCGGAGTCCTCGGTCAAGCCCCTGCCTGAGTTGCCACCGTTTTCGGCGGGCGCCGACGAATGCCGTCTGTTCGTCAGCGACGTCATCATTGGGGTGCGGGAGAGCTCCCGCACCCTGGAGTTCGGCTCTTCCTACACCGTCCTGCAACACGCATCCCGCGAGGTGATCGAGTGCGAGATCATCCCGAAGGCCTCCGCTGAGATCCGGGTGCTGGCCGAAGCGTGGCGGACGAAGAACCATGTGAAGGTCCTCGAATTGATCGGCAAGAAGGTCTCGATCGACGAAGATCAATTCGATGAGGTTGCCGTCCGCGAACTGGCCGGACAGGAAGATGCCTACCAAGCTGTCGAATCCATTCTGCTGGCCGATGGAAGCGGCAAGATGACGCGCCATCCCTACGTCCACAAGACGCTGTCAAAGCTGATTGCAAAGTATGCCTTCAAGCTCTGCACAGGGGGTGGACTGCATCTGCCCGGCTTCACCCTTACCGATGATGGCTACCTGGTCCTGATCGACGGAAAAATCCGCAGCGGCTCGAACTGGCTGCCGGTGGACACGGCGATCGTGACCTCACCATTGGCCTCGCAGCGGGGGCTTTGCTGCCGTTACCCGGTTCGCATGGTCGAGGATTTGCTGCCGATGAAGCACGCAAATCTTCAGGACACTGCAAACCTGTTGGTCGAGCGGGGATTCACGCCCGAACAGGCGAGTTGGATTGCCGAAAACCAACTGTGTCTCAACGGAACGTACACGCTCCATCAGGACACCGCCAAGCGCAATGGCGGGGACTTCGATGGCGACATGATCTGTGTGATCGACGGCGACCGGTATCCGATGTTCACCGATTTCCGCTTCACTCTCACAGAGCATCCGCCGATCAAGAAGAACAAGGCAGCCCGTCTGAAGTCGGACTGGTACAACATCGAAGCTATTGCCATGGGAGCGATGGGCAATCAGATCGGCGTCATTACCGATCTGGAAGCGGCGGCCCTGGCCAGCGGCTTCGATGAAGACATTTACGTACTGGTACCCGAACTTCAGAAGGAGATCGACGGCCTCAAGCACAACACGTGCGCAGACCGCTCAGTGCTGAAGGCGATCCGGGAGAGGGCACCGAAGCCGGTGTGGTTGAACCTGAAAAACCCAACCTCGCTGAATGACCTGCCTCTGCAACTCGATGTATTCCCGACCGACCGCATTGGCAGGTACTACAACAGCCTGCGCCCGGAGATTGCGTTCATGATGGGCGAGCCGATGCAGGTCAGTCAGTTTGCCGGCCTGATCGTCGGGAATAGTCCCACCCAAGAGATGTTCAACGAATGCGAGCTGATTCGGTGCATCTTCAATTTCGGACACGACGTTATCCGGAAGAGAACGAGCGCCGAGGAGGAGCGCGTCAAACGCAGCATTGCTGCACTCGAAGCCGCCCTGCAATCCAAGGATGAGGACGCCATTGCCGCTGCCCGTAAGGCACGCACCAAGGCGCTCAAGTCCCAACAGGTCGTCGAAAAGTGGGCAAAAGAGAAGTCCCGCTCCCTTGGACACATTGTCGCCGCCTGGAGTATGTCGAAGCGCACCAACCGTAAGGCCTGGTGCCAGGCGATGCACAGCATCGTTCACAATAGCAAGTCGCCCCTCGCCACTGGTTCGTTGGCCATTCACGCGTTCCCGCAGGAATTTGTGGATGCGCTCGCCGGACGGACGGGTGGGGTTCGTTCGGTTGTCGCAATGCCCAAGGTGCTGGGCGAGGTAGTAGTGGAAGACGATGCGCTGTATCTCTACGGCGCCGGCAGAGAGAAGTCCTATCTCTTCCGGTACGACCGCAAAGCGCACGCCATCGTCAAGTAGTCGAGCTTTAGCGCTCTTTCGGGAGGACGTGCCGTCGTTGAGCGTCCTCCCGGAAGGGAAGGACAGGATATGACGGCAGCTTCTCACAACTCGTATGAACTGGGCTTTGGGAGGGCCGCGATGTTTCTCACGTCCTGGGTGTTCGTCATTGGCTCGCTTCTGCTGCTGGCGCGCCTTGTAAGCCATACACGGCTGTTCACGCACGCATTTGTGGAGACCGTGAAGCCTTCCGATCCGGCACTGCACGCTCAGGGCACCGTTTTGGGCCGCTATCAGGTGCAGATCGATTTCGGTAAGGTTGTGCTGGCCGAAGGCGCCACGCAGTTCCACTACCAATGGAAATTGATCCAGAGCCAGGCTGGTCTCCGGATCACGAAGGAAGACAAGGAGGTGCTCGACAGAAAAGTTCAAGCGTACTGCAAACACGTCGTAGAGGATCCAACAGTCGCGGCAGGCGATCACCGCTTGCTGCAGTGGTTCAACTAGCAGGACTTCGCATGGCAGGGCGGTGCAGTCTGGCCTCTCTGCCATGCAGCAAAGAGACGAGGACCGCAATAGACAAAATGAAACTGCCGACCAGAATCCTTATTTCCGCCGCCATGCTCCTCATGTTGATCGGTGCAAGCGCCGCGGACACTCACATAACGACCGACGTCATCCAGCCGGGCAAGGTAACGCGTGTTGCCACCGCCCTGAACCACGTAACGATCATCGAGCTTCCGGAGCCCGTTGTCTCCTATTCGATTGGCAGTGACTCCGTCCGCGTCGAATACCACGACAACCGTGTCCTGATTAAGCCGACCAAGCCGAACGTCTCCACCAACCTCTTTGTGTGGACCGCGACGAGTCATACCGTTTACGAGATTCTTCCCGCCGGCGATCCGGCGGCGATGTCCTATGTGCTCGATCAGGTCCTCCCGGCGCCACCGCCTGTTCCCGGGCCCTCCCGGGAGGAGGTGGAGCGGCAGACGGACACCATGTACGCAAGCGCTCTGGCGAACCAGCGGCTGATTCGGAGCGGCAAGCTGCCGCACGGCCTCCGCTTCTGGTACCGCCATTCCGGTGAGGATCACTGCGACGCCTGTGTCGAGTTACGCGTGACTCGAATCACGGAAGACGCCAGCAGCTACTATGTCCGCGTCGTGGCCGAGAACAAGGCTACGCACCCCTACCGGCTGCAGGAGCCGGCCGTGACGGCGCTCAGGCCAACATTCTCAGAGAACATCGCCGACCACTACATGAACCGCCAGATCTCCGTGGACGCGCTGCGCGAGATGGGCCGCTTTGCTCCCGAGCCGCTTCGCACACACGGCTCGACGCTGAATGCGCCGCGCGATCTGAAGGCCGGTGAGAGTGCCGAGTGGATCGTTGGCTTCGCGAAACCCGGGCGAACGCCAGCCATCTACCAGTTCAGTCTTCCGGACGATGAAAAGCATCCCGTCACCGCAACCGTAGTGTTCTAGCTTCACGGCAGTTTCATAGTCGGCCTGCGCAATGGCCGGCTATTTTTGGCCCAAAAACAGAGAGGAAGAGTGATGGAAACCCCCAAAAAGCCCAAGGTATTGCCATTGAGAGCCATAACGCCAGAGGAAAGTGTCATGTACGCCAGAGAGGCGTTCAAGAGAGGCCAGATACGTGACTTCTCAACGTCCCTGCTCGACCTTGTCACGGACCCAGTCCAGCAACACTCATACAAGCCTGATGCCAACCCGGACGACCCCGGACGCCGCCGTCTGCACCCGATCCTCGTTTCAGGGATTGTCTGCTTCGGCTTGATGTTTGTCATGTTTCTCTACTTCTCGTACTGGCGGTAGTGGTTCGGGTGACTTGGATGGCTCACGAAGCTAGCAACACGTTCACGACAATTCGCGAGATATTTCGCCCTATCGCGCTGCTCGGCGGCCACCAGTACGCGGCGTGCCTGAGCATTCGAAAAGTCAAAGGGCGGCTCTATCTCTCAGACGATGACCAGTGGTCGTGGAGTCCGCTGAGTGGGGAGGAACCGCGCATTCTCACGGATTGGGAACTGGAAGCGCTGCTCTCGCCACTTGATGTCTGCCGGACCCTGTTGCTTTCGGCGCAAGACTTGATGGTTCACCTTCTGCGCCAGATCGACTGCCTTTCGGACTGTGCGGCGCGGGACTGCGCGCTCCCCTGGGTGATTCCCAGCCGCTGGTATGAAGACAGAATCATCCGCGAAGTATTTCGCTTGCGGGGCGCTCGGTCCCCGGGACAGGAGTGTGCTCGATGGCTGAACGGAAGATGACGCAGCAGGAGGAAATTCGCGAGGGCGAAGCGTTGGTTGTGCTTTACGTTCTGGGGGCGGCCCTCGTAGCCGTGCTCCTTTGGATCGCGCACAGCCGTCTCTTCCTGTCGGCCGCGCAGCTCATCGAGCTGCCGGCGTTGCCCTTTCCCGCCATTGCTTTTGCAATCTCGGTGCTCGTCTACTTCGTGACCCGCCGCTCGCGCCGCGAAGAGCAGTGGCCGCGAAGCTTTCCAGTGATTGCACCCAGAGCGGACCGCAAACATCTTGCCATGGCGGCCGCCAAGGACGCTGTCCTGGTTGGATACCGGACGAGCGGGGCGCCGTTTTATTGGGCAAACCAGCTTCGCTCGATGCAGGCCATCTGCTTTGGACAGACCGGAGCGGGAAAGTCAACGCTGCTGGAGTCTATTACCCAACAGGACATCGCCCGCGGTCACCCGATCATTATCATGGATGGCAAAGGTGAACAGGAGCTCCTTCAACGCCTCTTGCCGTCCATACACGCGGCTGGCAGAACGCACCAGCTTCGACTGATCGATCCCCAGCATTCCGAATTTTCCGCTCAGTACAACCCTCTCTGGGTTCCCTCTGGGGCGAGCCCGGAAGATCAGGTGTCGTTCATCTTCGATTCCTTCCAGATGAACACCAACGAGTTCTTCGACTCCCACCAGCGCGTCTATCTTGAGAACCTAGTCCGCATCCTGTACTACTCCGGCCGCCGCTTCAACATTAACGACATTCTCGTCATCGCCTACGATGTGTCCAAACTGAAGAGCCAGGTGCAGACCGCGATGGACAACATGGACCGGCTTGCGGCTTCTCCTGAGGAGCGGCGAGCGTTGAGCATGAGTGTCCACAACCTTGCCGCAACCTTCGACGACAAGGAGCGTGTCCCTAAGATCCAGGGTCTGATCAATCACCTGATGACCTTCATGCCGAAGGAGATGGCGCGCATCACCGGCGCCTACGAGAACGTCGTCACCATGGATGAGGTGATCGACCAGCGGCTTATCTTCTACCTCTGTCTCAACACAAGTATCAACAAAACGGCAGTCAAATCCCTCGGTCGGATACTGCTTCAGAACCTGCAACTGATGATTGGGCGGCGCTACTCCAAGTCCAGCTGTGGCTCCGAACATCCGTTTGTCAGCGTCATCTTGGATGAGTTCGCGCCCTTCGCGTACGAGGATTTCGCCCAGATTATTAACCAGGCACGCGGGACCAATGTTGCCTTTCTCTTTGCTCTGCAGAACCAGTCGCAGTTGCTCCAGGTGGGCGAGTCCTTCCGCAGCGATCTATCGTCCTCGCCGAATACAACCTTCATGCTGCGCACCAAGGACGGCCCGACGTCCAAGATGTTCCTCGAAAATTCATCCCGGGTAAAGGAGATGAGGAGGTCGGTGCAATTTGCCACGAGGGGACTGTTTTCTCCCACGTACGAGGAACAGGACGCAGGCACCCAGACCGAGGTTTACGACTCAGCAGCGAAAGACGAGCACCTGAAACGGATGCCAACCGGGCAGATGGAGGCGCTCGTAACCGACCATCGGCGCGGCGCGATTCTCGAACACCTGCGCGTCCGCCAGGGAATCCAGAGCCTGCTTAGAGAGAATCCTGCAGCCGCTTTCTATCCACCTCTAACCGTATGCCGGAAGCAGTCGCAGGGCCTTCATTTGACGTTTTCCGGAATGCCGTCGCAGCTTACCGAAGCCCGCACCAAGCGCACCACCCGCCGCAATTCGTCCCGAGGAGGACTCCGATGAAACAGTCTTTATTGCTCGTCGTACTTTTCTTTGCAGCGCACTCTGCGCTAGGTCAATCAACCCTTGACCCGGCGGCGACCGATACCTACACCCAGCAGCAGGTTGAACCCGAGCCGGTCTATCAGCAGTTGCATGACATCCCGCCGCAGCTGCGAACGTCGCAGCAGCCGCTTCCCACGCCGCCGCGGGCAGTTGCTCATGGGCAGACCGGCAGGGCTTCCGGCTCGGAGCAATGGCAATACGATCCCGCCGCCAGATGGGGAGATGGAGAGCAAAAGCCAGCCAATGAGTCAGGCATCGAGCGCGCGTTAAGGGGGATCAATCCGTGCAACGTGCCGTATGGCGGCCTGCTCGCCGAATGGCGTATCGCGGTGATGAGGGAGACGATTGAAAATATCTATTACTGGAGCCAGATCATCAGTTGGGGCAGCCTGATGCTCGCGTGTTTTTACATTGCGTGGCTCCACCACGAGCGGGAGGACCGGCTACAGATTACCAGCGGGATCATTGCACAGCTCTGGAATGCCCACATGTTTGCGCGCGATAAGGCGCTTGAATCGATTGAAGCACACAACAAACTGGTCGAATGGATCGACGCCGAAGAGGCAGCCGGCGAGGAGCAATCGGCTCAGTCAACGGCGACTTCTCCCTTAGGGATAGCGGCGACCACCACGTCGAATGCGCTAGGGTCTCTCGCATCGCCGGCCACAAAGACTCGCAAGGACTCGGCGCTTGCTTGGGCCGAATCGGTATTTGAAGAGCCACAAAAGGGCTCCAGCCCCGTCTCGAAAGAGGCCGCCACATCCAACATGCATGCGGACCAAAATGATGCGAATGAGGCTGTCCCGTTATCGTTAAGAGCTGCTCGCTGGCAGGAAATGCAACCGGAGCAACTGCCGGCGAATGCGCCCATTCGTGAGGTGGCAACCGACGCCGGGCTGGGTTCCGAAACCCTTTCCAGGGCTGATAAAGACGCCGCGCCGTCCGATGCTGAGGACGTTGACGCGATCAAGCGCGCCCTCCAGAAGGCCACGGAAACTCTCAACGTTCAGGCGGCTCAGCTAGCAACCAAGGATGCGCAACTGAAGGCCAAAGACGACAAAATCACCAGCCAGCGGCAGCTGGTGAGCGATCTCAATAACAAGCTGAAAGCGAGCGGCGCAACCGGGAGCGGTGCTTGATGACCGTCGCGCATGCATTGCCGCAGGGCAAGCTGGCGGTGAAATGGGCTGGCTGTGGGTCGCTGTGGTGGCACAGGCCTGGTGCCACACTCGCGCGTACCGCGCTGATGAATACGACTGGCTTTGTCCATGGATCGCGTGAAGTGCGGTGCTGGTGTACCCCGGAGACCAGCGGAATCGTACGGCTTAATTGCAACCGTTCCCGGCCAATCGCCCGGTACGAGGATGGGGTTGGCGGCGTTTATCTCTCCGTTGGAGTCGTGCGAGCGGGCGCGCAGAACCGGCTTCTTCTTCATCCGCGGGTCAGTGATCGACTTCCGGTTGACTGCTATCTCGTCGCCCTTCAGAGCGCAATTCACGGCTCGATTGACCTGTCATCTCATCCGTTTTCTGGGCACGTCCAGCTCGTTTCCGCAAGCGAGCGCGGAGGCGCCCAAGAACTCTTGGCCCTCATGTGGCCTGGCAGCACGGTCATGTCTACCCTCGGGAGATTGGAGTTGTCATGGATACTGAAACGCCAGAAAACGACCAGCTGGTAATGCCAGCGCAGCCTAAACGAAAGAGGAAGGCCCCCAGCGTTAGCAAGATCACATTCGACGCGGACGGAGATAGACGCCTCCTCGCGCTGATTCGAAATGCCACATTTATCTCGCATAAGCAGCTGCTTGGGATCGCATTGCGCCAGGGAATCAAATCCTCAAAGGATGCTGTCCGTAAACGCATCCGTCGCTACCTGGAGAACGGTCTAATACGTCTGGTCCCTGCGATGCCACTCTACGTAAAAGCGGTTTACCAGATCACAAGGGAGGGACTGAGCGCGCTGGAATCTCTCGGTGCAGGCATCAGCTCTATCTCGTCTGAGACCGAGACTCTCCCATCCGCGTTGCAGGCACCGCATTTTCTGGACATCAACGAGGTGCGGCTTGCTTTCGCAGTCGATCCAGTGCTCAGTCGAGGTGAGTGGCTGACGGACCCTGAGATTAAGGCACGGAATACGACACCTGGGGTTGTGCCATTTGCCAAAGACTACGACGCAATTCTGCAGCTCACAGACAAGTCAGGCCAGGAGTTTCTCGTCGGACTCGAGTACGAGCGAACGTACAAAGATGCCCGCCGGTACGACGAGATCGCTCAGAGGATTGAAACGGAAAACCAGCTCTGCTGTGTTTTGTATATCGCAGGCTCGATTGATTTGGTCGCCCGGCTGATTGATTCCGTCTACTGCCCAAACTTCCCACTTTGTGTCACCACTGCCGGCATGCTCAAGCAGCAATGTCTGGATTCGAATGTTGGTTTCATGGCCGGAGGAAGCCGCCGGAAAAGCACACTTCGGCAGTATTTTGCTGCTCTGAAACACCCTATCTAACTGGCGTGCTTGTGGTTTCGGTTCCTGTTCACGGCGAGGCTTTAACTAGGCTTCGCCGTTGTGTTTCTGTGAACCGTGCAGTGCACAAAACGGAGCCAAGGGGTAGCCCACGATGTGCGAATTAGATGCAATGAAGATTTCATTGAACTTTGATCGTTCCTGAGTTATCGATGATGTGCGCATAATGTCCTCTTTATCGCTGCGAATCGCCGTTTTCACCGGGCCTCATCGGTCTTCGTGAGCTTTCATCGGGCGCCATCGGTCGTTTTTGAGCTCGCAACTCTCCGCCTCTCAGCAATTTGCCGCCAACTACCATCGTTCTTGCCCTTGGTTTGGCTCTTTTTGGGGTGTTGGCGTTCTTGCTGCCTTTTGGGGGAGGCCGGGGCTGTGCCGCACTGTGTTGCCGCTTTGAGCCTCGCTTTTCTCGTGTTTCCAATGCGCGTCGTGGGGCTGCGTTGTGGCGTGAGGCGTTGTTCTCATTCCGCTTTGTCTCTGGCGCTTTTGTGCTTTCGGCGGTCTCGTGGCGTCTCTGTCTTTGGGTTCAGTTGCGCAGAGTGTCCTCCGCGTGCGCTGTTTTTGTTGTGTGTGCTTGTACCGTCGCTTTGGTTCCGCTGTGGCGTTGGCGGTGCGCTTGTGCTCTGCCGTGGCGTCTGCTGGCTAGCCGCTTCTGCCTCTGGCCAGTCGGAAGTTGAGCTTCTCTTGTCCCGCGCTCCCTGAGTTCCACCCTTGGCAGCCAGTGATGTTGCGGTGGCCTTTATCCCGTTGGCCGGCTACCGCTGCTCGCTCCTTTGTGGGCGCCGCGTGCATCAGCGGACTCGCCTTTGCACGTCCTATTTCCATCCGATTCGCTGACAGCGGCTGACGTTGAGGGCGGGGGCTTGGCTGCCTCTGGCCTGCAGCTTCGAAGCACTTTCTGCTCTCCTTGTTGTGTCGCTTCTCCGCAACATTCGCATCGTGGGCCGGGCAGCTGTCAGGCATCAGGCCCATGCAAGTGAGTTGGATGTCACATTGGCCGCCGAGCACCTCAAAGGCGGCCATACTGCGAGTCTTCAGTCCGGGAACTCGTCTCCAGATCTCTCGCTAGCCGCCAATCGACCGCTTTTCATGCGCGGCGTTTCGCAATCTCATCAGGAAGGAGTTGGACCACGAATACCACAGCAGAAAACTCGACCGCCCAGAATATTCACATCCGGGGTGACGCTGTTCGCTACCACCTTGACCGTCTCACGCTGGAAGCTCACCTGATCTCCCTGCTCGATGCTGCACATCTCGAACAAGCCCGCGGCGTGCTCGCAGGTGCGCCCGTATTTGCGGTTCTAAGCCGTCAAGCCGCGGAGCAAATACGCAACCACTGCAGCTGCTGGAAGTTGGATCCACGGCGGGTTGAAGCTGAGATACCGTCAATCGCCGAGCTTCATCGCCTCACGGCGCGAGCAGTGCCAGCGGCCACAGCTCACGGTGGGGGTTGGTTGCTCACGATCGGATTGGCCGTCCTGGCAATCTCGGTTGCTCTGACTAGCGACTCAGCATAGGCACGCGAAGGGAAGCGGAATCCCAGCACAGCCATACCTCATCACGGTTGCTTACCTTCGTTGCTTCGACCGATTCAGCGCGGCACTTCACTCTCCTCGCAAAACAATTCGAACATTCTGGCCCACGCACATTAGCGGCCGGTCCAGAGATGGCCGGCCGCCAGCGCGTAACTTTCTGGAGGTTGTCATTGATCACTCAATTCAAAGGGCAGTACGAATTCCTCGATCCGGCGTACTACTGTCTGGCAGAATACGACGGCGTAATTTACAACTCGGCTGAGGCGGCATTTCTGGCTTCGCAGTTTGACGATCACTATTTCCGGTCAATGTTTCGCAATCCAGCCCTCCCTATTTGGCGAGCTCGCGACCTGTCCAAGAAGCTCCAGCGGCGCCGTGGCTGGACGCCTGAGCTGTCGCTCGAGGTCATGGGGCAGGTCACTCTCGACAAGTTCTCCCGCACGGCGAAGCTCCGCACCGCGCTCTTGGCTAGTGGCGAGGAACGGATTGTGGCGGAGAACAACTGGCACGAACAGTTCTGGGGCTGCTGCACGTGCGCAACTCACCCGGGCAAATACGGGCGGAGATCATCATGTTCGGTGTCAGGCTGCAACCACTTAGGAGAGGTATTGATGGCAGTGAGAGAGCAGCTTGGCCTGTTGGCACGCGCGGGTTAAGCCGTCAGGTGACGCGAGTATGTGCGCGAAGGACCACCGAAATGGCCCGGGAGTACCGGCAACCTGGCCGTTTGTCGGTACTGATCCGAAGGCATAACTTCCGGATCGCCCGTTATCGGCCCGGAACACTCCCGAATAGCCCAGGAATCCTGCCTACAAGCCGGCCTCCCGATACTTCGTGTCGCGCGGATCAGCTGTGATCTTACTGTTTGAAATTCGGCGCTAGCCCAGCTACCCTGTTCAACATCCGTTGGTGAAGAGAAATGCTTCACCAGTGAGCAAGACATGAAGCGCCTTATTGCAAGTGCGTTGCTGTTGTGCATGCTCTTCGCCGTGCTTCCAAGCTTCGGTGCCGAGGGCCAGACGCACTGCGCCTGCTGCCGAAACGAACGAACCTGTCACTGCTGCAATCACAAGAAGTCGTCGTCGGAACCGTTATTTGAAGATGGTCGCTCCGGCTGCGGCAGAGAGTGTGTCTGCTCATTCCATTCCACTTCATCCGCCATCGAGCGGCAGACGGGGACGAGCTTTGCCTTGGCCCTGCGAGCGCACGCTGTTTTCCCTGCTGCTGATTCGCGCATTGGTTCGGCCGCCTATCTGACGGTTTCCGGCCGCGCTCCGCCGCTCTTCTAGCACACCTTCCATCGTCATTTGGCCTTACCGTGCTCCTGCATATCTGCGCGTTTCGTTCGTGCGGTTGTGCCGGCACGCACACAGTTGCGCGGCTTACTTGTCGCCGGCAACGCGGGACAACGCCCCTCCGGCTCGCTCGAAGAGCAGGCTTACGAGGTCGCGAAGCCCGCCTGCCGTTGTTACTGTTTGACCACAGAGGAATCATGATGAAGAAGAAGCTCGTACTCGCCCTTGTAGCGATTGCTTTCCTGCTGATCCAGAGCCCGGCGATATATGCTCAGCAAGCGGCCACCACGCCAGGGTCCGCTGCCACAGGCAGCATTGCCGGCGTGCTCAAAGATCCCAGCGGAGCTGTCATAGCGGGAGCCCACGTCGAGTTGCACTCGGCTGCCGGCAGTTTCCATCAGGCTCAGCGTTCCGATCATCAAGGCAGTTTTTCCTTTACCTCGCTTCCTGCCGGGAGCTACCAGCTCACGGTTTCCGCTCCGGGCTTTGCCAGCCGCGTGCTTGGCCCTTTGGTCGTGCTCTCCGGCGTGGAGCTTCCCGCCAACCTCTCGCTGCAGATTGCCCCGGCCACCGCCTCAGTTCAGGTGCAGGGCCAGGAGGCCGGATTAATTGCAGCCTCGGCGCTGAGGGCCAATCCTGAAGGAGCCGCCGAGAGCCACAACGCGGCCGATCTGCTGGCCGAGCTTCCCGGCGTCAGTCTGCACGGCAATGGCGAGCTGGCCTCGATTCCTTTCCTGCACGGATTGGGCGACGAGCGCACCAAGATTGTCGTCGATGGCGCCACCATCTCCAGCGCCTGCCCCAACCACATGAATCCCACGCTCAGCTACGTGGCGCCCGCGCAAGCCTCACAGGTCACGGTACTGGCTGGAATCACGCCTGTCAGCCTCGGCGGAGACAGCCTGGGTGGCACCATCTCAGTTGAGTCGCCGATGCCCATCTTTGGCGAGGGCGGCAAGGTGCGCGAGGATGGAAGCTTCACCGGCTTTTATCGCTCTAACGGCAACAACTGGGGCGGCTCGCTCCGCGAGTGGATCGCCAACGAGCACTTCGGCCTCGGCTACACCGGAGCCTTTACCACCACCGAGGACTACACCGACGGGGCAGGCCACAAGATTACCTCCACCTCCGCACAGAGCACAGACCATGCCGTCACCCTGGCGGCGCAGAGCGGACGCAATCTCTTCCTCGCCACCGGAAGCCTGCACCACGTTCCATTCGAGGGCTTCATCAACGCCTACATGGACTTGACCCACAACAACGCAAGCTCGCTGAACGTGCGCTACCGCCGCACGCTGAATGCCGGCTCGCTCGATGCTCGCTTCTACTGGCAGAACACCTTCCACATGATGGATTTCCTGCCGGACAAGGTGAACCTCAGCGTTGCCGCGGGCTATGGCACCCCATCGATGCCGATGAACACGCACGGCCGCGACCTGGGCTACTCACTGCGTTATGAATCCGCGCTTGCCACCCGCCATACACTGCGCCTCGGCAATGAGCTGCATCGCTTCCGCCTGGATGACTGGTGGTCTCCGGTGGCTGGAGCGGCGCCAATGATGGGTCCCGGCACCTTCCTCAACATCAACAACGGGCGCCGCAGCCGACTGGGCAGCTACGCCGAGCTCTTCAGTAAATGGACGCCGCGCTGGTCCACCCTGCTGGGGGTGCGCAACGACACGGTGTGGAGCAATGCGGACGACGTGCAGGGCTACTGCACTGCGCCCTACATGGGCATGGCTTGCCCCTACACTGCGGATGCGGCAGCCTTCAATGTGCAGAACCACGCCCACACCGACGTCAACTTCGACCTGACCGCGCTGGCCCACTACGATGCCAACGCGCATGCCAGCTTCGAGTTCGGCTATGCCCGCAAGAACCGCTCGCCCAACCTTTATGAGCGCTACACCTGGTCCACCAACATGATGGCCGCCAGCATGATCGGCTGGTTCGGCGACGGCAATATGTACACCGGCAACGTGACGCTCAAGCCGGAGACCGGCAATGTCGTCAGCGGAACTCTGCAACTGCGCGGGCAATCGCCAAGGCCCTGGGAGCTGAAAGTTGTTCCCCACCTCAACATCATTCAGGACTACATTGACGTGGATACGATAATGCCTGCCGGGATGGGCATGCCGCCGCTGTTACAGTTCGCCAACCACGACGCCCGCATCTTCGGCAGCGACTTCAGCGGCTCGCAGACCTTGTGGAGCAGTGACCGAATCGGCATCGGCAAGCTGAGTGGCACGCTGGCCTATTTGCATGGCACGCGCACGGACAGCGACACTCCGCTCTACCAGATGATGCCGCTCAATCTCCGCCTTGCATTCGACGAAGAGGTGAAGGGAGTCGCCGCTGGCATCGGCTCGGAGATGGTGGACCGCAAGAGCCGCCTCGATCCCAATCGGCTGGAACTGGCGACGCCGGGGTATACGCTAGTCAATGTTCACGCGGCATATAAGAGCAAGTACGTGCAGGGCGGCTTCCGGATCGACAACCTCTTGAACCGCCTCTATGAATTGCCGCTGGGCGGAAACAACCTGGACAAATATGACTACGTCACCGGCATGATGACGCCCGTCACCGGACGCGGACGGTCGGCGTCATTGAACTTGACTGCGAGGTTCTGATTCGCCAGGCAAGAAAAAGGGCCGGGGAGTTGAAATCCCCGGCCCCGCACAGGAAAAAACTCAGTCCGTCTCTTAGCTTCAAGCGTCGCTGCGGTACATCAGCGTCCGAAGCTGTAGCGCAAGGTGAAGCGCGCCTGGATCGGCTCGACCGGGTGCATGACGCGGCTGAAGGCCGCATTCGCATTGATGGCCGCGGCCACCGCCGCCTCTCCCGCTGAATCCGTTGGCGCGGTTGCCGGCAACCCGAGTGCAGCCGCCGGTGCAATCTGCGAGACGTAGGCATAATCCACGTCATGATCGCGGCGGTTCAGCACGTTCAGCACCTCGCCCATCAGGGTCCAGTTCTGGTTGAACTTGTAGCTGCCGCCCAGGTTGACGAGCGCGGTTGACGGCGACTTATAGAGCGCGTCGGAGGTCAACGGACGCGGCCCGAAGTAGCGCAGGCGCAGGCTCGCCGAGAAGCCCTTGTAATCCTGCAAGGTGGCCCCGGCAGAGACCACCCACTTCACCGCCTCTGGAACCTCCTTGCCGTTTGGATTCTGCTGGTAAGGATTCGGCCCGAGTCCAACCCCGTAGCAGTTCGAGTTTCGCCCGCAAAGCTGATAGCTGCTCGTTGCCTGGCTGAAGGAGTAGAAGGTTGCATCGTCTGGGTCTTGCTGCGTGAAGATGGCGCGCGAGTCCGCAAAGTCGGCATCGAAGACTAGGTGTTCGGCCGGTGTGTAGTAGTTGCCAACCTCGAAGCCGTAGCGGTTGCTTGCCTGCTGCGAGGCAGAGGTGCCGCCAGTGTCGCCGTCCTGCAGCAGTTCGGAGTTGCTGTGCAGGTACCAGATCTCCGCGGTGCTCTGCAGGTGCGGGAGGGCCGCCGTCCGCACGCCGACTTCGGCGCCCTTCGTCTGGATCAGCAGGGGAATTCGTCCGACGGCCGTATTGATGTACGGATTGTCCGGTGAGACCGGCTCATACTGCTGCGTCGCGCCGCGCACGTCGTTGGTGTGGTAGCTGAAGCCACCTTGCAGGTAGAGTTCCGTGTTGTCCCAGGGGCCAAAGATCAAACTTGCCTTCGGACTGGGCAGGAACTTGCTGGCCGAGCCATTGTTGGGATTGACGGCAAAATTCGTGGGATTGCTGAAGCTGGTGTCGATGCCCCGGGCCTCATCGCCCCGCAGCGCAAGGATCGACTTGAATTTTCTCGTCCACTGAATCTGGTTGGAAACCCAAGGGCTGCCAATGGTCTCGGTGAATTTGTTCAGATCTGTGTCCGCCGGCAAAACCGCCTGCACACCCGTGGTGGGATCGATGCCGGCAACGTAGTCGACTTTGCTGGTGCGGAGGCGATCCTGCGTACGGTACAGCCCATTGTGGACCCAGTCGTTACGCAGTTGCAGCCCGAATGTCGTCTCCGACCGGTGGCCGAGGAAGCTACCGAAGACGGTGTGGCGCAGATCGAAGCCCGCCACCCAGCGGCGGTCCTGCTGTTCGAACTGGTCACCTTTATAAGGATCGACCAGGTAGTAGGTGAAGTCCGACCAAAGGTTCATGTCGTAGTAGAAGCCGTAGGCCATCAGCCTGGTCTCGGAGTTGGCCGTACGCTTGTGCCACTCGCCCTGCAGGCTGTAACGATGCGAATGTCCGCCGTCCTCGGGATTCAGCGCGCCGAAGAAGCCCTGGTAGTTGCCGATGTAGCCGGGCGCGGTGGGCGTGAAGGCCGTGTAGGGGAGCTGGTCACTCGAGTTCCAGCGCGTTCCGGCGTAGAGCCGGCTGGTGATGCTGAAGCCCCGCTCGTCATCGCCCTGGCTGTAGGTCGCGACCCCGTTGAACTTGTAATAGTTGTCCGGATGCACCCAGGGGCCGCCGTCGTGGTAGGCCTCGCCGCCAATCAGCAGGTTGCCGCTGGCAAGCTTCTCCGACTCGCCGAAGACCAACCGCGCGAACTGGTACATGCCGCCATCCACCTGGAGGAAGTTCTGGGGCAGCGTCTTGAAGTACACCACTTGCGCATTGCCGGCCGAACCGAAGTCGCCCACATCGCCGTAATACGGCCCCTTGCGCGCATCCACTCGCTGCACCAGCTCCGGGATGACGGTGTTCATGTCGGAGTAGCCCTCGCCGTGTGCGTGCGAGGGCAGGTTCAGCGGCATGCCGTCAAGGAAGACAGCAAAATCCGTGCCGTGGTCCAGGTTGAAACCGCGCATGAAGTATTGGTTGGCCTTGCCGCCACCCGCGTGCTGCGTGATGATGAGGCCGGGCAGCGCCTCCAGAACCTCTCCCGAACGAAGAATCGGACGAGTTTTCAGTTCATCCTGGCCCACCGTGACCTGGCCGGCCGAGACGGCTATTCCGACGAGGTCATCCGCGCGGCCCTCGACCGTTACGCTGGTGCTCACCGTGTTTACAGCCAAAGTGATGTGCAGCGGAGCTTGCCCCTCGGCCTTTACCGTGACGGGCAACTGTTTTGTTTCAAATCCTGGCTTAAATATGACGAGCTGATAAGTGGCAGGCTTGAGTCCGGAGACCGCGAAGGAACCGCTGCCATTCGACTGTGTCGTGACGGCGCCGTTGTAGCTTTGAACTTGCACGGTAGCGCCGGCGATGACCGCGCCAGAGGGGTCAACCACAGTTCCGGAGAGGGAGCGGCCCTGGGCAAAAAGTAGATTGGGAACAAGAAGGGCCAGGAACAGCAAAAACTTCCATTTCATTGCAGAAAACCCCTTTCATTGCAGAAAACCCCTGCCGAGACGCAAAGTGCAACCGGAAACCAGGCGCCGATTCGGGGAGCCCACCGCAAACCGTGGAAGACAAATCCGGCGCAGTCGGGCATCAATGTCACGAGGAGGATTGTTACACGGATAGCACGAAAAAAAAATACGTATGCGGAATAATATTTTGGAATTCGTATGCGTGGCGCCCGGCGAAATGACCGGCCGCTCTGCCGCTTCGGCCGACCTCCGCCCTACTGCTGAAGAGAGGCGATATATTTCGTCAGGTTCCGGACACGCAACTGCATCGAGCCATCACTGGTAGTTCCCATGGACGCGAAGAGCGCGCCCCAGACCGGCATATCCCTTGAACCGTGGCTCGGGGTGGCGAAGTCGCCCTTGATTGTTTGAGCGACATGATTTTCCGGGAATCGGCCTCCGTTGCTTGCCGCAAGCTGAGTCAGGTCGGTTGGCACGGACTTCAGCGCGGCGGCTGCGGGGCCATTGCCCTTGCCGTCCTTGCCGTGACACGAAGCACAGTAGGTCACATACATTTCCTTGCCGGAGGATGCTCGCGTGTAAGGCGCCGGCACCTTCTTGATGCCGGAGCCAGGCACCTCCTGGCCCGATAGAGCAGCAACCAGAACTGCGATCAGAATCGCTGCGGCAACGGCGATGAAGCGTCGGCTCATGTCGTGCTCCTCACTAGAATTCCAGCTTGGCCTGAAAGGCAATCATCCGTGGACTGTTATCGCCACCGAGACCCACGCCAAGCAGCCCAGTCGGCGGCGAGGTGGTGTAGGTCAGTGCGCCGAATCCGGTCTGGGTCGAGGAGTTGCCCGGAACGCCAGCCAGCGTCTGGCTGGACAGCCCAAAGTTCGGATGGTTGAAGACATTGAAGAACTGCCCCTCGACTCGCATGGTCAGCTTTTCATTGATCGGAATCTTCTTGGTGAGGTACATATCGGACCAGACGAACCAGTGCCACGCTGCACGGATAGACACCGGCAAGTCGGCCAGTGTTCAGCGATTCTCGCTAACGCCCTGAAAACACCCACTGCCTGCGCCCGCTGTGCGTCGAGGTGTCATCTCAACCCTGCATCGATCTCCACCTGATAGCCGGTTGCCAGTCGGTTTGTTTCGCTGGCCATTCCGATTACGGCCATCAACTCGTGAAACATCTCGTCCGTCATTCCCCGCTTTCGGGCGGCCGCCGTGTGGGAGGCGATGCAGTACCCGCAGCCGTTCGACACGCTGACAGCAATATAGAGCAGCTCCTTGGTGAGAGGGTCGAGCGCCCCCGGCTGCATGATCTGCTTGAGGCTCTCCCATGTGCGCCTAAGCGTGGCAGGGTCGTTCGCAATGGCCTTCCAGAAGTTGTTTACCGTATCCACCTTGCGGGTTGTCATGATGTCGTCATAGACAGCCCGAACCTCCGGGCTCGCTTCCTCATACTCAATCAGCTTCACAGCAGCCATTAGTAGCCTCCGGGACGATCATATCCGGAAACGCCTGATGGCATCGCAGTCTCAAATCTCTTTCCAATTCACAAACTCAAAAGAAAGGACTTCACCGAATGCCGAGCATCGTATGGTTTCTTGTCTTCGCCGCAGTGGCCATCGCAGGTCTCTTCATTCGCCACGCTTCGGTCGTTTTCCGTGGTGTTCTGATCGCGGGCGCGCTCCTCGGCGCAGGTGCTGGGGAGAGCTGGGGTTTTCGGCGGTACGGCTTTTGCCGAATGCCCAACATCATCTATCTGCTCATCGCCGTGGGGGTGATCCTGGCCTGTGTGCTTGGCTACCTGGCTTTCACGAATCTCCGCGGCTTCCTGCTTTTCTGCTCGATCATTGCTGTACTCGCAGCTGTCGGCTTTATGTTTATCAAGTTGACGCCGTTCGCCGGCCTTCTCCTGGTCATCTGGATGATCTTGCGAGGCCTCCGCCCGAGTTCAGGCGGATCATTGTTCAAGGCTTTCGCGGTTCACTCCGCCGTCCCTGATGTTTCCGTTGGCGAGGCGTATATGGCCTCGGAAGCCGACCTGATCTGAGCCGTTCTAAACCGTTTTGTCCGATCCCCCTGCCGCATCTGGCAGGGGATTTGCTTTGCGCCCAGCCCCGCGTTCCGGGGCTTTTGCTTGCGTCCCATCCGACGCGGAGGATCTACTGTGTCCACTTCGACCGTTCCCTCACCAACCTTTGGCTATCTCTATTCGTCCACCTCTCTTGCTGGTATTACCGGCGGCTCATCTCATTGGGATTTCTTGAAGGCATTCCTAGCCGCTTCCGATGGTGCGATCGTCAGTCGGCTTCGTGAGCTGCCCACCGGCCTCCTGTTCATGACCTCCATCCCCGGCCGCCATGACTCGGGAGCGATCTACTTCTACAGCTCGGTTCGACGGGCTTTCTTCATGCTGGACTGGGCCGGCCGCGACGATGACTTCGAAGCCGAGGAATTCGATGTCCTGGTGGAGGCATTCTCGCTGGAGAAGGCACTTGCTCCAGGCGCCTGCCCCGCTACGCGTCATCACTACCGCCGCCTCGGACGGTACGGGCAAGGTCACGGGCTGGCCAGAGGAGCCCGGCCTTCCCTGGCACTGCCTCGCCAAAATCAACTAGAAAGCATAGCAAACATAGCGATACTATGATATATAGATAACACCGAAGGAGGACAACCGATGTCCACACGCACGACGCTCATATCCGGGTGGGAACCGACAGCATCCACCCCGCGGCTTCTCTCGGTCGCCCCCGGATTGGCGAAGACGTACATGAAGCTCTTCGTGAATCGGCTGTCCTACTGCGAACAATCTCCCTACGGGGACCATCGCTACCACCGCCCCAAGCACCCGGAGCTCAAACCCCTCGCTGGCAGGAGAGCCGCAATGGAGATGCCCAGCCAGAAGTGGGGCAGCTTACCCCACACTGACCGGACAAACGAGATTTACCTTGAACTCGTGCGGGAGAGGAGACTCCCCAGCCCGTACCGCAGCCTGACGGAGAAGATCATTGAGGAGCACCTCGCCGGGCAGGTCACCATCAACCTGTATGCGATCAATCCAGAAACCCAGTGCTGCAAATGGGTAGCGATTGACGCAGACTACGAAACGGAGCAGGCGAAAAGAGACCTGGCGAAGCTGCGCAAAGAGCTGCTGTTGGAGAACGTCTTCGCTGTTCAAGAGTATTCTCGGCGAGGCGGGCATCTGTGGATCTTCTGCAAGGAGCCGCTGCCAGCCCGGCAGTGTCGCCTTTTCGTCTACAACCTTGCACTTCGGCTGGGCGTGCCCATCAAGGGCTCGGGGTTCTCAGAAGAGGGAATTGAGATCTTCCCGAAGCAGGATTTGCTTGCCCCAGGCGCGCTCGGCAATGGCATTCGTGCGCCGCTGGGCATTCATCGGAAGAACGACAACCGATACTGGTTTGTGGACATTGGCCAGCTGACGCTCCAGGCTCAAATCGATGCGCTCTGCGCGCTTCCGAAACTGACAGCTGCGCAACTGAACGATCTCACACACCATCTGGCTCCCCCACCGCAATGGGAGACCTCCGACGATCCGCGGCCCGTAGCCACCGCGGGGAGCTTCCCCGGTAACGGTAACGGAGCAAAGAAGCCCTTCGATATCTACGAGCACGTATCGTTGGCGAACAAGCGGGCGGTGGGTGGGAAAGACTACTTCGTGCAGTGCCCGTCCTGCCGTCTGGCTGGCCGCGACACGAGCAGGGACAACCTCGGCGTTGCGAAGCCTTACGGTCCACGGCACGGCTACTACCACTGTCACGCGGGCTGCTCCACGGATGACATCCGAAATGCCTTTGGGCACCCGCGGTCTGTGCAGTTCAAGAAGCGTTAGGAGGTCAACTGTGGCGGCTGGCTCCTCTCATTCAGATTCCCGACCGGGGAAGCCCATGGTTGTGCGCGGTTTCGCTATTCAGATCCGTCCTTCGGAATGGGAGGAAATGCGCACGGCGGGCATCGTGGCGCGCGTGCGCATGAAGGTGGACTTCTCCTCGACTCATCGGCGCTTCGTGCTGTGCGCCGAAGAGTCGGGCGGAGCAACTGTCAACATCGGGCACTATTGTGGTTTCCTGCCCCTGGCAGGCGATCCAACGTTCTTTGCCAGACCTGTCACGTTGGCTATGCCAAATACTGTACATGCTGATGTGTCAGCCGCGTCCCTTGTCTCGGTCGAGATGCTTCGTTACGGAACGACGTACACTCTCAATATCTTTCTGCACTGGCTTACCGCATCAACAGGCCCCGACGTGCTCCCAGTTCATCGTCAGAAATTGCTCTTCTCTGCCAGCCGGGGCGTTCTGTCGCAGCCATTGTGGCAGGATGGAAAGACGGCTCAGGTTGGGGCCCTAATCCCAGCGTTCTATCGGCGCACCGGCGATCCATTGCTTATACCTTCTGCCTTGCACGAAGTGGTCGGTGCAATTACTGACGCTGTCTGTTGTGTCGGCTGCCGCAAGACCCACTTTCTTGCGCTCAAACCGGTAACGCTCACGGAAGGATTGGGCGTCTCAAGGATTCATCAGCTAAATCCACGTGCTACAGTTCCAGCGGTTGCTTCCGCTGCGACGCTGCCCACAGTGCAAGCGGGAAAGAACAAGAAGAGGCGTGATCGCCGAAAAGCAAAGCAAATGATTGCACGACAAACGACGGATGCCGTTCTCCCGAAAGCCACGGAGGCTGTGGCAGGCGCTTTAGAGGCACCCAGACTGCAGGAGGTAACACCGTGAGACTCCTTCGTTATCTTTTCATCGCGCTCCTGGTGACAGGAGTTGCTTGGGGTTTTCGCCATCAAGGTCAGCTTCCTGCGACCGTGAGGCCGATCGCCACACTGGGGCAATTTGGTACTGCGCGGCAGGCGCCGGCAGGATCGGCGCCAGCGCTTGCCCTGTCACCTGGCCATCACGCTCTCTATTACACGCCTGAGGTGAACCCGGAACGGGTGGATGTGCCACTTCTCACCAAAGCACGCGGCCACATCGACGCGGCCTTCTACAGTTTCACCGACAAGCCTACCGCCGAGGCCCTGCTGACCGCCGCCAACCGCGGCATGAAGGTTCGGATCTATCGTGACCAGGAGCAATTTCAGGATGAAAAAAAGCGGAACCCATACATGACCACGATGTTTGCCGGAAACCGCAACGTGCAGATTCGGGTTAAGGGATCGCGCGCGCTCATGCATCTGAAGGCATGGTCCACCGAGGGCCTCCTGCGAGATGGCAGCAGTAATCTCTCCGCAGCTGCCAAGCACCAGGACAACAGTCTTGTCCTGTCCTCTGATGCCGATGAAATTCAAGCGTTCGAAAAGAAGTTCACGGAGATGTGGAACCGGCCCGACAACGTCATCGTGCAATAATCTCCCCGTCGTCAGACTTCCCCCGGCCGTGCTTTCAAAGCGCGGCCATTCTTTCGCCCTGAATGCGGCGAGCCACCAACTCCACCATCAAACCAGCCGCCCGAGGGACGGCAGTAAGGACACTTCTCAACCATGGCAAAGAGCGTAAATCGCGCGACGCTAATTGGGCATCTGGGCAGAGACCCGGAGCTGAAACACACCAGCGGCGGCACCGCTGTGGCCAACTTCACACTGGCAACCAACGAGCGCTACAAAGACAAGGACGGCAACTGGCAGGACCGCACCGAGTGGCACAACATCACCTGCTGGGCGCGCCTCGCCGAGATAGCCAGTGAGTATCTCAAGAAGGGCCGGGCCGTTTACGTCGAGGGTAGCCTGCGCACGCATAGCTGGGACGACAAGCAGAGCGGCCAGAAGCGGTACCAGACCTACGTCAGCGCCACCGACCTGGTCCTGCTCGGCGGTGACCGTGGCGAGGGCGCGAGCGGTTCCTCGCGTGAGAGCGATGCCGATCAGAACTTCCCCGGCGACGAGCCCGAGTTTGTCAGCGCCGGAGCCAGCGACGATCCCTTCCCGTTCTAGGGATTGGCTAGATCGTCTCACTACGTTCACACGCCCCTAGCACCGCCGCTGTGTTGGGGGCTTATCTCTGACCTCAAATTCTGAAAAGGGAAGAACTGAATGTCTTCTGAAATCGCTCCAAATCACAAGCACACCACCGAGGAGATCAAGAATCTTCTCGAACTCCCTTTCCGTGCCGCCGAGATCACGTGGCGGGTTCTCGGGGATGGCGAGAAAACGGAAGGTGAGGCCCGCATCATCCCGTATGCCTACCGCGCCGCTTACATGAAGCGGCTGGACACCCTGTTCGGCCCTGGAGGTTGGACCCAATCCTTCTCGATGACGACAGTGAGCAACGTCCAGCGCTCGAAGAAGGTCAACAAGGCGTACGCCATGATCACCACTGGCAAGATCCTCGTCACCAGCACCATTACCATCGAGGGATTCGGCACCCGCTCCAGCACCGGCGAGGGCTGGGCTGACGACGAGAACGGCACCACGCGCGCCCAGGCCCAGGCCTTCCGTCGTGCCTGCGCGGAGTTCGGGCTCGGCCGCTACCTTCGCGAGCTGGAAGGCTGGAGCTGCAAGGTTCCGGTGAACGCGAAGGGCTACTTCAAGCGGCCGCACTTCTCGGTTCTGCCGGATTGCGCCATTCACCCGGCGGAACTCGCGGAGGCGCGCGAACTACGCGCCCGGTCGGCGAAGTCGTCCCGCAAATCTGCCGCACACGCACCCGCGGCTGCGTCCGGGATTGGCCAGTCGGCTCGAACGGCGCAACCATCCGAGTCCGGCGCCTCGGCGAATTCCACTCCAGCGAACGCCATCGAAGCACAGCTCGCACTGCTGCGGACTCCGGAGGCGAAGCAACGCCTTGCCGGCTACCTCGGCCAGCTCTCCAAGCCCTTGATCACGTCGGTTGTCACAGGCCTCTCGGAGCTGTATGCCAACGGGCGCATGACAGGGAACCTCGTCAACGATGTCTTCTTCAACTTGGACAGGGCCGTGGACCTGATCGACCAAATCAACACCATGGAGCCCATGTTGCCGAGCGACAACACCCTGCCCAGCATCCTGCACTCCCACTCGGCAAAGTCGCTTTCTGATCTCCAGACGTTCAGTGATCTCAAGGCTGTGAGCCGCACAGTCACCACCATCTATCAGGCAGAGCAGGAGCGCCAGCACGGCACAACCGCCGCCTGATTGGTTCCCGAGGAGCATCGTTCCAACGATGCTCCTATTCACCTCAACACCCCTGCGGTACCCGAAACTACTCGAAAACTGAGGTATATCTCCATGTGCAAACTGCTGCAATTTCCTTCTCCGGACGATCCGCGCCCGGAGCCACCGGCCTCTGCGCTGAGCGTTCCCCAGCCGGGTGAACTCTCCGTAACCAGTGCAGTGTCCGTCCACGCTCTCTCGGCGCC
>CAINND010000094.1 GCA_903851035.1 uncultured Acidobacteriota bacterium
GGCGTGCCGCTCAGCAGTCCGGTGTTCACGCCGCGCACCGTGCTTCCGCTCTTGGCCAGCAGAATGTCGGTGTCGGCAATGTCCAGGTTGTAGCGCGCAATGGCGATGTCGAAGTTGTTTTCCAGCACCAGCGCCACCGCGTCGTTCAGGCTCAAATAGAGCTTGCCGTCGCGGATTAGTCCGTGCAGGCGGTCGCTGTTCTTCAGCACCGGCTGCGGCAGCGTGTGCGGAACATACAGCTTCCACGGGGTGCGCGCCGGATAAGGCTTCGTCTCCGCCGCCAGCGGCGCCACCAGCGTGGCCTGCGCCTGGGGTGCGGAAGACGTCGCGGATGAAGTCGCGGAGGAAGATGCTGCCGCCTCCTGCGCCCACACACTACTGCTCATCATGCATGCCACGCACATCATGGCAACCAGCTTGCGCAATCCTTCTACTGCACGCCTACCGGACATTCGTTCTTCTCCGTCATCAGATATCTGTTGTCTGCCCGCAAACTACCGGGCGCATTCCGTCTTCCCGACGTACTCCGTAATGCAGCAGCGCGTCAGCGGACGCGCCTCCGCGGTGGCCAATCCGTTCCATCCATAACTTTGTACGCAATCAGGCCTCGGGCGGTTCCGCGCCACTTCCGCAAGCAGCACCACCACGTCCGAGTATAGCCGACCACGGGGGGCGGTTTGGCGGCGGCCAGCAAGTTCCTGCCTTCTTAATTCGCGCCACGATTGACGCCGCCGTGATGCCCCGCAGGCAGGGTGATTGCCCGCACGCAAGTTGTACGTGGCGTACACGGTTGGCGGTTTGCTGTTTCCGAATCGCGTTCATTTGACATCCCAGTCAAAAGCCGCCAACCTTGAATCCTTTAGGACCACGCTCACCATGCCCTCGCGCACCCTCAAACTCACGCTCGCCTACGACGGATCGCCCTTCCACGGCTGGCAGGTGCAGCCCGGCCGCGCCACCATCCAGGGCCTCCTGGCCGAGGTGCTGGAGAGCCTGACCGGCGAACGGGTGTTGCCGCAGGGCAGCGGGCGCACCGACGCCGGCGTCCACGCACTGGCCCAGGTGGCTACCTTTCAGACGATGAGCGCCATCCCGGCGGCCAACATCAAAACCGTGCTTAACGACCGCCTGCCTGCGGCCATCCGCGTGCTCGCCGTCGAGGAGGCGCCCGAAGGCTTCCACGCCCGGCACTCCGCGCGCGGCAAGCGCTATCACTATCGCATCTGGCGAGGCGAGGTCGTTCCGCCATTTCTCGCCCGCTACGTCACCCATCATCCTTATCCGCTGGACGAAAGCGCCATGCAGCAGGCCGCCGCCTTCGTCACCGGCGAGCACGACTTCACCAGCTTCGCCGCCGTCGATCCCGATCGCGCCCAGCGCCTGGCCGAACTTGAGGCCGAAGCCGCGCAAGATTCCGCCGGAGAGATCTCCATCGCTCCCACTCTCCGCGGCAATACCCGCACCATCCACGAGAGCCGCTTCGAGCGCCACGGCGACGAGCTGCTCTACATCGTTCGCGGCAACGGATTCCTGCATCACATGGTGCGCAACCTGGTAGGTACGTTTTTGCTGGCGGGCAAGGGAAGCGTCGCGCCCGCGCAGATTCCACAGATCCTCGCCGCCCGCGACCGCCGCATGGCCGGACCGACGGCTCCGCCGGAGGGGCTGTACCTGGTGGAAGTGGAGTATTAGCTTTTTAAAGGTTCTAAGAAAAAAAGCTCCTCGATTTATTTCGCATTTACGCTCCGCTTACGATCTGCGTTCCTTCTTCCGAATCATCTCCACGGCCTTTACCGCCCGAGCCACTCGCGTCTCTTCCTTTTTTCCGCCGCTGATCCAGTCGGTGAACTCGCGCTTGTGCGATGGGATGAGCGTCTCAAATACCTTCGCCGCCGCCTTGTCTTTCTTGAAGGCCGCCGCCAGCTCCGGCGGAACCTCCACCTCGCGCGGCTTCGTGTCCACGCGCAGCACCACCTTTACCTTGGAACCCTGCCCCACCCCGGCGCCCGCCATCATCTCCTTGCTCACGCTCATATGGTGCGTGCCGTCGCCATTCGGCATCAGGCTGGTGCGAAAGGCGAAGCCGTTCACAGTGCCCTCCACCGGCACGCGAGCCCGGCTGCCGAACGTCTCCTCCACGTTGAATGGAATCGGCATATAGGTCCACGCCCCATTCGGCCCGCGCGGAGTAAACACCGCTACAAAGCGCATTTCCTTGCTCATGTTTTTAATCCTTTTAGTGGCAGCCCCACCTGGCCCCTTCGTGTGCCTGGAGCCAGCTTTCTGGGCATCATAGCGCAAAATTCCCGTCGCCGCCTCGCCGTAAATATCTGCCGCAAAGCCTCTGCCGGGCTTCCCTTGTCCACCCCAAAGGTAGTACAAATTCCTGCATGTCCAGCGGCATCCATCTCATCTTCAAGGCCGGCGAGCGCTTTACCACCACCAATCCCGCAAACGGCCAGCGTCTTGCCGACTACGCCATTGCCGACGCCACGGAGGTCAACGCGGCCATCGCCCGTGCCCGCCAGGCGCAGCAGTGGTGGAGCCAAGTGCCGCTCATCCGCCGCGCCGCCCTGCTGCGCCGTGTCGCCCGTCTGCTGAACGAGTCGAAGCAGGCCCTCGCCACGGTCATCACCGGTGAAAGCGGCAAGCCAATGCTGGAGGCCTTGCTTAACGACGTGCTGGTCTCCGCCGACGCCGCCCTCTTTTGCGCCACGGATGCGGCCAGCGTTATGCGCTCCGAAGATGTGCCGCACCACAACATAGCGCTGCGCCTTAAGCGCGGTCGCATCGAGTGGGAGCCACTCGGCGTCATCGGCATCATCGCACCGTGGAACTATCCGCTCTCCATCCCTGCGGCCGATACCTTTGCCGCCCTCGTCACCGGCAACAGTGTCGTGCTCAAGCCCAGCGAGCTGACTCCGCAAACCGCGCTCGCGCTCGAGCAGGTCATCAACCACGCGCTGGATGAAGAAGGCCTCACCACGCTGCCGCGCCCCGTGCAGGTCATCCTCGGCCTGGGCCCCACCGGAGGCCAGCTTGTGGAAGGCGAGATCGACAAGCTGATCTTTACCGGCAGCGTCTCCACCGGCCGCCGCGTTGCCATGGCCGCCGCCGAGCGCCTGCTGCCCGTCACGCTCGAACTCGGTGGTAAAGACGCCATGATCGTCCTTGACGATGCCGATCTGGACGTGGCCACCTCGGCCGCCGTCTGGGGCAGCATGCTCAACGCCGGGCAAACCTGCGTCAGCGTGGAGCGCTGTTACGTGCAGCGCAAAATCTATTCCAAGTTCATCAGCCAGTGCGTGCAAAAGATTCAGGCGCTCAAGGTCGGCCCCGGCGCCGATCAGCAGACCGACGTTGGCCCGCTCATCACGCAGCGCCAGTTGCACATCGTGGAGCAGCAGGTGGACGAGGCCCGCGCCCTGGGCGCCATCGTTCAAATTGGCGGCCACCGCCTGCCCGAACTCGGCGAAAACTTCTACGCGCCAACGCTCGTCACCGACGTGGATCACACGATGAGCCTGATGTGCGAGGAGACCTTCGGCCCCGTGCTGCCGGTCACGCCCTTCGACGCGGATGAAGACGCCATCCGCATGGCCAACGATAGCGACTTCGGACTGGCCTCCAGCGTCTGGGGCAGCACGCGCCGCGCGGAACCTATCGCCCGCCAACTGCAGGCCGGAACCGTGTTGGTCAACGATCTCATCAGTGGATTCGCCGTCGCCGCCGCGCCCCACGGCGGAGTGAAACACAGCGGCCTCGGCCGCACCCACGGACGCCTGGGCCTGCGCGAACTCGTCCGCCCGCGCTACGTGGACGTGGACCTGATGCCCAGCATGAAAAAGCTGTGGTGGTACCCCTACGCGCAAAACTTCCAACCCATGGCGGCCTTCGTGGACATGCTCCACCAGCCCGGCCTGCTGGCCCGCCTGCGTGCCTCGCTCAAAACCATCCCCCTGCTGCTGCGGCGGAGGCGGTAGCTGGGGAGTGGTACTTGATAGAGATGTGACTTATAGTCCGTGGCATTAAAAGCTACAAATAAGAATACTCCCCTCGATGAATGCGGACGAACGTAAACGTGTGTCAAGACAGCTTGGCCTTAAGGTTAAGCACTTCCGAGGGACGCAAGGTGTCTCACAAGAAGAGTTGGCATTTCGTATTGGCATCGACCGCACATATCTATCCGGAATCGAACGTGGTCAAAGAAATCCCACGTTGACGGTTTTGTGCCGCATCGCTCATGGCCTGGGGATTCCGGTCGCGAATCTACTTCAAGGGGTTGATGCTCGTGCCACTAAAGCTAAATTTTAGAGAAGGTTCCCTCCAATCAAGAGTATTTAAGGTTCTCAAAGACCAACGCTGGCATTGTCGTAAATGTGAATACCCAGGGATTCCTATCGAACAATTCGCTGGTGGCGGAGGCATTCAAGGCTTACAACGCGGGACTAGGTCTCGTGTTGGTTTAGTTATAGAGTCAGCGAATCGTAGCTGTACTAAGTGTGGATCCACACGCCATGACCGATGGACAGGAGAGACACGCGCAGCAAATGCTGCCTCTGGAATTGCGCCCAAATTAGCGGCCAGAATTCTGGCTCACTTTGATTATGTGGATGTGATTGAGGAACGCAAACGTCCAGCTCACGAACTTGTAATCGATCACAAGCTGCCGATGGAACGTTGGGGCTCTACCGAGGAGCCGAATGAATCAGATATGTCCGAGGAAGAAATCGGGCAGAAATTTCAACTTCTCAAGAAGGACGCGGCCGGGAATCACAACTTACTTAAAAGCCGTGCATGCGAGCGCTGCGTAGCAAATGGTCAGCGAGGCACACCTTTTGGAATCAATTATTTTTATGTGGGAGATGATAAGTGGCCCAAAGGCGTACTTGAGCGCGGGCCATCTGCCGAAAGTGGATGCGTCGGTTGCGGTTGGTATGATTTTGATAAATGGCGGACTGGACTGAATGGACTGCTAGAGAAGAAGCGTTAAAGAGAAGTACCATCGGCGCAAAGGAATGGCTGAACACCACTAATTGCCTCACCATGATTCGGAATATCAATATCACCCTGAATCTCTCCTGCATCGGCAATTGCATTCATGTAAGGCACTAGCGCAAGTCCGATGCATTCCGCCAACCGTGGAGGTATGGCGTTACCTATCTGCCACATCGCTTTCTTCATAGGGCCTTCAAAAATGAACGAGTCCGGGAAGGTCTGCAACCGAGCCATCTCTCTGGCTGAGATCACTCTGTTCAGGTGAGGGTGAATGTGCGTTCCACCGTGGTTTTCCTTAACCGTCATGCTCGGCAGCCCAGGATATTGACGTTTGAAAGCATCAAAGTAGGTTTCATACAACGATCCACCCGCAGGAACCTTCGATATACGGTCCATGAAGTTCTTCGAATGTTTTGTCCATTCGTGGTTAATCTCGGGAATAGGTGTGTATTCCGGAAGGTCGCTAATTGCTGATTCTATGGGAACATATTCATCTGGGCGAAGTTGCGGTTTTGGAAATGGATTAGGCAGGCCAAAACGGTTGGCTACAAAAATAGCACGAGGGCGTATTTGGGGGACACGATAGTCTGCACTTTCAAGCACGGCAACAGAGGTTTTGTATCCGATCTCTTCAAATGCTTCGACGATGGCATATCGAACTGCCCCATTCTTCATCGTCAGAATCCCCGGCACGTTTTCCATAACAAAGTACCACGGCCTCAATTCTGCAACGATCCTTACATATTGCCGAAACAAAACGTTCCTTGGATCGTTCGGGTCGCGCTTACCTGCAACAGAAAAGCCCTGACATGGAGGCCCGCCCGCAACCAAATGCACCGATTTGCCTTCGAGCCATTCAGATGGATTGAAATTCTTGATATCACCTGAAAAATGTTTGCATTCGGGAAAATTTCTACAGTGAGTTGCAGAGGCGATTTCTATCAGTTCAACGCTAGCTACCGGAGTAAATCCAGCCTGACGCAAGCCCTGACTGAATCCACCAGCGCCAGAGAATAAATCAACAAAATTCATCCCATTTGCGCGACCATCAACATCACGAAGTTCAACAAAACGCTTAAGTGGGTCGCGATCCTCCATCGCCAATTTCCTCTTAATCGCATCGTAGCGCCCCAGTTTTGGACGCTTCCGCCTTGGCGGATTCTCAACAGCTTCCGGCTTGATATCGCCAAACAGATTCCCGTTCATACACATAGCCTATCGTTAAACGACACCTTTTGTGCAATGACAATCTCTAGCTACTCGATAACTCCAACCAATCAGGTTCGTCGAAGCAACCTCGTCCCAATTGTAAACTGGACAGTATTTACGCCCATAGCCCACTATAATCACACCAAAGCCTCCCCCCACTCCAACCCTTGTCAACCCCACTTTTTGACGAAATCCGCGCAAGCCGCTGATTCCGCACGGACTATAAATTGCCCGCCGCTGAGGGTCACCCCCCATCCAAATTGCTATCCTGAAAGTAGGGCAGAGGTTTGGGCGCGGCGTGGCGAATTGCCTTGGTTTTCCGCGCATCCGCCTTGAGGCGTTTCACGCAAGGCTAGTCCCGCTTGCATAAGCGGTTTACAATCGCGGCCAAGACATATGCGTGCTCTGCGGAATGTAAGGATACTTTCGGCGGCGTTGTTGCTGGTGGCCATCACGGGCACGGCCGGCTTCCATTACATCGAGCACTGGAGCTGGTTTGACGGCTTCTACATGGTGCTCACCACCCTGACGACAATCGGTTATCAGGAGGTGCATCCGCTCAGCCAGGCGGGCCGCTACTTCAACGTCTTTGTCATCATCTCCGGCGTCGGCCTGCTCTTCCTCATCCTGGGAGCCCTGGGCCAGGCGCTGCTGGAATTCGAGTTCAATCAACTATTTGGCAGGCGGAAAATGGAACGCGATATCGCTCGCTTGAAGGGTCACTACATCATCTGCGGAGCCGGACGGGTGGGCCGCGCCGTCGCCCGTCAGTTGGAGAGCAAGCCCGCGCAGTTCATCATTTTGGAGGCCAACGAGGCCAAGGCGCAGCGCATCCGCGAGGAGACCAAGTGGCTGGTGGTGCATGCCGACGCCACCTTGGAGGCGCAGCTCGAAGCGGCGCGCATCCACGACGCCGCCGGACTGGTGGCCGCCACAACCACGGACGCCACCAACACTTACATCGTGCTCACCGCCCGCGGCATGAGTCCGGAACTGAAGATCATTGCGCGCGCCAGCGAGGAGGGTGCGGAGAAGCACATGCGCACGGCCGGTGCCGACCAGGTGATATCGCCCTACAGCTTTGCCGGCTTCCGCATTGCGCAGGCTTTTCTGCGGCCGCACATCATCAACTTTCTTGAGGTGGCGCTGCTGCGCAACGACGAGCTTGGCCTGGAGCTGGAGGAGCTGACCATCGAGCACAACTCGGTGTATGTGGGCAAAACATTGCAGGCCTCCGGCATCCGTCACGATCTCGGCATTACGGTGCTGGCCATCAAGCGCGAGGGCAAGGAAATGCGCTACAGTCCCGAGGCCGCAACCATCCTCAACGCCGGGGACCACCTGATTGTGATGGGTGATCCCAGCCGCCTGCGCGAGCTGGAAGTACTGGCCGGAGGCCGCAAGTGAAGATCACCTCGGCCGCCGAGATGGCTGCGATCGACCAGGCAACGACCGCGCAGTTTGGCGTGCACGGGCTGACGCTGATGGAGAACGCGGGTTCGGCCGTGGCCGGTTTTGCCCTGGAGCAGTGGCCCCAGGCAGGCCGCATCACCATCGTCTGCGGGCGCGGCAACAACGGCGGAGACGGCTTTGTGGCCGCGCGCCGTTTGCATGCGGCGGGCAAGGTGGTGGAGGTGCTGCTGCTTGGCCCGGCGGAGGGCTTGAAGCCCGATGCGGCGGCCATGCTGGGGCGTCTGCCATTCCGCCCCATGATCGTAAACACGGTGGCGGAGATTGCGCGGGAGTGCTCGCGCAGCCTGGCCGGTGCCGAGCTGATCATCGACGCCATCTACGGCACCGGCTATCAGCAGCGCAGCGGAGCAAGCGCGGCGCAGCAGTTGGCGGAGGCCGCCATCGCGGCCATTAACGCCGCTTCGGCTCCGGTGCTGAGCGTGGATGTGCCCAGCGGCGTGGACGCCGACCAGACGACATCCACGGCCGAGGGGGTTGTGTGCCGGTCGAATGCCGTGGTGACGTTTACGGCCGCCAAGCCGGCGCATGCCTTTGCCGCACTCACCCGCGGCCCGGTGGTGGTGGCTAACATCGGCTCACCGGCAGAGGCGATCCAGAGCAAGCAGAATCTGAACATCATCACTCCGCAGGAGGTGGCCGCGCTCTTTGCACCGCGCCAGGTGGATGCCAACAAGGGGCGTTACGGTCATGTGCTGGTGGTTGGCGGATCGGTTGGCAAGAGCGGCGCCGCGGCCATGAGCGCGATGGCCGCCCTGCGCGTGGGCGCCGGACTGGTGACAGCCGCCGTGCCTGCGAGCGTGCTGCCCATGGTGGCCATGGCCGCGCCAGAGCTGATGACCGAGCCGCTCGGCGATGCCAACGCAACATCGTTCAGTACGGCCGATGCCGCACGCTGCCTGGAGCTGGCGAAGTCGCGCACCGTGCTGGCCGTTGGTCCGGGCCTGGGGCAGAAGCCTGGTGCAGCGGAGTTTGTGCGCAAACTGGTGAAGGGGGCGCACGCGCCGGTGGTGTTGGATGCCGATGGGCTGAATGCTTTTGTCGGCGCCGCGCAGGAACTCAATGGCTCGCGTCCTCTGGTGCTGACGCCGCATCCGGGAGAGATGGCGAGACTTTTGGGGCGCACTGTGGCCGAGGTGCAAAGTGACCGTGTTGGCACCGCCCGCGACTTTGCCCGCCGCCATCACTGCACGGTGGTGTTGAAAGGCTTCCGCACCATCATCGCCTCGCCCACGGGTGAGCTTTGGGTTTCGGCCACAGGCAATCCCGGCATGGCCACCGGTGGCACGGGAGACATTTTGACCGGCATGATTGCCGGGGCCATCGCGCAGTTTCCGCAGCGGCTGGAGGAGGCGGTGCGCGCAGCCGTTTATTTGCACGGGCTTGCCGGAGACGTAGCCGCCACTCGCGGCGCCGAGGAGAGCCTGGTGGCAACCGATCTTTTGCGCCTGCTGCCCGCGGCTTTCCGCACCTTGCGCCGCCGCGCCGAAGCGAAACTCATCCGGCTGAACTGACGGATTCATCAAGGATTACGCGTCCTTTCGCCCCATCCAGTGCTATGATGCGCGAATGACGCGTGACTACACCTCGCACTCGGCCACGGAGACCATCGAACTGGGACGCCAGTTGGCGCCACTGCTGGAAGGTAAGCACCTGGTGCTGCTGCGCGGCGACCTGGGCGCGGGCAAGACCACGCTGGTCAAGGGAATCGCCGAGGGCTTCCACGCAGCCGAGGCCGACGAGGTCACCAGCCCGACATTCACGCTCATCCACGAGTATCACGGCCCGGAGAAGGATATTTACCACATTGACCTCTACCGGCTGGACAAGCCCGGCGAGCTGGATTCGCTGGGGTTGGAAGACCTGATGCTGGAGGAGCGCAACGTGCTGCTGATCGAGTGGGGAGAAAAATTTCCGCGCATCCTGCAACACAAGGACGCGGAGATTATCATCCTGCGCAGCGGTCACGACGAACGCAAGGTGAGGTTGACGACGGCGTAAAGCAGTACGACTTTCGCCTTACAGTTACTATTCGTGCGGTCCGAGGAATTTGTCGCCGTTAAAGTGAATCATATGTTCCGGGCTTTCGGCGATCCACACCTCTGTTTCCCATGCGATTCTCATAGACCATTTGCGAAAATCTGACTTTGTTAGGAAGGCAGTTACAAAGACTCGACCAGCGGTGCATCCCTCAGTCAAACTGGTGAGTAGTGCATGCCTTCTTTCGTCGATTGGGTTACTGCTATGGACGGCTTCCACAAAGAAAACCCAATTCCGTTCCTTTTCATAAGCGACAATATCAGGAAGAGGATCACCTCTTTCGGGCGCTGTTAACCCGATTTCCTTCAATCCATCTTCGTCGACAAGTAGTGATTTCTTTTCAGTATCTCCAACATAGAGGACTTGTGCGCCCCTCGAAAAACCCGGCAAGAACTCCTCAATTACTGCCTTCTGAATCAAATTGTGTGGGCCAGGTGATAGAACGAGCGATTTGCCGCCCGGAAATCGCACCGGAACTTTCTGGAGGTCCCTAGATTTTGCCAGCCTGTCACGAATTGCAGGCAGAGCGGAACGGAAGTCCTTAAGGGCGGAATCCCACCCGGGAGTACGGAATGCACGAAGCAAGCGAAGGCCGTCAACGGTTAATGCATAACCTCTAGTTCCATCGTTTGTGTCCGCGGCGGCGTCCTTAGCACTTCTTGCCACAATTCCTGCATCGCAGAGCAAGGCAAGATCTTTGCGGCGCACATCGTCGTAAGACCCAGAGGAAAGCCCCTCGTGGTAATGCTCATTCCGAAAGTTGATGATATCTCTGGAACGAGAAGCCTTGACTTTTGTATCTTCAAGGCAGCTTTTAGCTTTTTTCCAAGAGGACTCAGGCAGGAGCTGTGCCACGGCAAGCAGACAAAGTGCAGCCCTCTCTCGACCTCTGGGTGTTAGGTCACGCAGAACGACTCCGGCTTCCCTCAAAATTGTTTGGGCTTGCTCAATCTTTACCTGCTTGGGTGAATTGTCTAATAGCTTGTTCTTGGGCTGCTTCCGAGTTCCAGCCATAGGGAAATTCTCCAGAAATTTAAACGCCTGTCGCGCTAATGCATAACCCAGTAACGGTGGTACAGCGTTACCGATTTGTTCGGCTTGCTCGTATGTCGAACCCGTAAATTCAAACCAATCAGGAAAACTCTGAAGACGGGCACCTTCTCTGATATGGAGCATTCGCCGCCGCCCATCTGAGAGGACAATTCGCAACATATCAGCTGTGGCCCCACCTAGATTGCGGCAGGTTACCGTTCTTGATGGCTTGTCTAGATGAAGATCTCTAGGGCGAATGCAGCTACTTGCTTTTTCATATGCTGCGACATATTCATCCATGCTTGAGGTAAGGAAGCGGCTCTCTTCCTCGATATGGCTTGCCATGCTGCCGAGAGCTTGCCCGGCAGTTACAGGCTCGTCAACGACTACCTCGGGCCATTCCCAGCCCACCATAGACGCGACAATTACAACCCGCTCCCTTTTTTGCGGTACGCCAAAATCGACGGCTTTCAAAAGGCGAACATCAACAGCGTAGCCAAATCGCTCAAGCTCGGCCATAACTAGACGCAGATAATCTCTATTCCTAAAGAGAAGCCCTCGTACATTTTCGATTATTGCGATTTTCGGACGTATTCTATTAACCGCATCCAAAAAAATCGGGAAGCCATCCCTTGGGTCACGAGTACCCCGTTGGTATCCAATCTGAGAAAATGGTTGGCAGGGAGGCCCACCAATGATGATGTCAGCATTGCCTTCTGGCTGGCCTATGCTTAGCATCGTCTCAGTACAGTGATTACCTAAGTTAAAATTGTAAGTTTGAACAGCTTCCGGCTTCATTTCAAAGCCGCGAGTCAGCATTCCGGCTGCTTCAAAGCCGAGTGCAAGCCCACCGCACCCCGCAAATAGGTCTATGACGACTGGCGCACCTGAGGATATTTTCGGGCGGGTAAGAGTGGTATTCAGCCACTCTATCCATTCGTCGCTAGTATTAAAGCGGCGCCGGGGTGGGCTGAATAAATCCCTTGAAACAAAAGTTGGAGTGAAGGAGGTCGTCAATTTCTCTTCTCCCGCACATCATACAATGCATTGAACCCTACTAATACCCCATCACGTTGTATCCACAGTCCACGTGGATGACTTCTCCGGTGATGCCGGCGGCGCCATCGGTGGCGAGGAAGGCGGCGGTGGCTCCCACTTCGGCCACGTCCACGTTGCGCTTGAGCGGCGAACGCTCCTGCACGACCTTGAGGAAGTCACCGAGCGAGCCGACGCCGCGCGCGGCCAGGGTGCGGATCGGTCCGGCACTGATGGCGTTGACGCGGATGGCCTTCGGTCCCAGTGAGGCGGCCAGGTAGCGGACGGTGGCTTCCAGGGCGGCCTTGGCCACGCCCATCACGTTGTAGCCCTGCATCACTTTTTCCGCGCCCAGGTAGGTGAGGGTGATGATGCTGCCGCCCTCGGTCATCAGGGGCTCTGCGGCGCGGGAGATGGCCACCAGCGAATAGACGCTGACATCGTGTGCGATGCGGAAGCCCTCGCGGCTGGTCAGCAGAAAGTCGTTCTTCAAGTCCTCGGCCGGAGCGTAGGCCACGGAGTGCACCAGGGTGTGAATCTTGCCGTGGTAGCGCTCGCCAATCTGGCGGAAGACCTCGGCGATTTCGTCGTCATTGCTGACGTCGCACTGGAAGCCGGTGGCTCCGGGCAGGCTCTGGATCATGTCCTCGGCTTCCAGGCGCAGGCGCTCGTTCTGGTAGGTAATGGCGATCTCGGCGCCTTCTTCGTGCAGCTTTTGGGCGATGGCCCATGCGATGCTGCGCTTGTTGGCGAGTCCGAATATGACGGCGACCCGCCCTTGCAGGCTATTTGCCATTGTGCTGTTTGCTCCCAAGCTTGTCGGTAAAGGAATGAATCCCGTATGACGTAAGGATAACAGCCGGAAGGGGCTTTGGGGAACCCGGCGGGCGGTGAGGGTGGCCGGGGACGGGGCGGGCATCACCCCGGGTTGTGAGTTTCATCACGGTGCGGCGGGTGAAAGCTGGCTACTCTTTGACTCGCTATGACGACCAAGAACCTCGAAACCATTGCCGTGACTCCCGAAGCGTCTGCTTGTGAGCCACACCGGGGAGCTTGTGTTGAGTTCGTGAAGTTCTGCAAGGAGCAGCATCTCAACTCCCGTGCAGCCAACACGTTCCTGCGCGTGCTCCACAACCATAACTGGGAAGCCGAACGCGACCACATCCGGGAGTCCATGCGTCCCGAGGTGGATCGCCTTTTTGCACCGGCGGAAGAAGCCCTGAAGGAAGGCCGCAACTGCATTGAAGTGCTGGATATGCTGGTGGCCACCCTGCAAAAGAACGAGAAGCTGTAAGCGTACGGACATAAAGCGTTCAATAGTTTTCATCCTAATTTCAGCCCTGTAACTCTACCCGCCCTTACCGGCGGGCTTTGTTGTTGGCGGGCAGATGGCGCGGGACTTTGTGCCCCGCGCCGGTGCGTTGTAAGCTGTCCTGCATGGCCAAGGCAAAGAAATCCGCAGCCACCTCCGGAGTGGCGATGACGCCTCCGGGCAAGCCGTCTGCACTGATTGATACCCGGGTTGTGTATTGCGGCGACAACCTGGAGCAACTAACAAAGCTGCCGGACGAATGCGTGGACCTCATCTACATTGACCCTCCCTTTAACTCCAACCGGAACTACGAGGTCTTTTGGGGCGAGAAGAAGGAACTGCGCTCATTTGATGATCGCCACGAGTCCACACAGGCATACATCGACTTCATGCGTCCACGCTGCGTGGAGTTGGCGCGCGTGCTGAAAAAGACAGGCAGTTTTTATTACCACTGCGATTGGCACGCCAGCCACTACGTCAAGGTGATGCTCGACCAGATTCTTGGCGAAGAAAAATTCATAAACGAAATCATCTGGAAAAGACAGTCGGCACACAACGATGCAAAGCAGGGCTCCAAACATCTAGGCCGTGTTCATGACAGCATTTTCTTGTATAGCGGTGGCGGAGACTACTACTTCAAGCACCTATACACGCCTTACAACGCCGAGTACATCGAGAAGTTTTATAAGAACGTGGAGCCCGAAACAGGGCGGCGTTACCAGTTGGGCGACCTAGGAGCGCCAGGAGGTGCAGCACCCTCTAAGGGTAACCCTCATTACGAGTTCTTAGGGGTCACCAGATACTGGCGTTACTCAAAAGAGAATATGCAAAAGCTATATGAAGAAGGGCTAATCGTGCAGGCAAAGCCTGGCGCTGTACCTCGCTTCAAACGCTATCTAGACGAGGGCAAAGGCGTACCGTTGGGCTCGGTATGGGATGATATCGGCCCTGTACAGGGTCAAGCTACTGAACGTTTGGGCTACCCAACCCAGAAACCACTCAAGTTATTAGAGCGCATTATCGAAATCTCCTCGCAGCCCAATGATATAGTCCTCGATGCCTTTTGTGGCTGTGGCACGGCATTGGTCGCGGCGCAGAACCTTGGCCGCCAGTGGATTGGCATAGACATTTCGCCCACCTCCTGCGTTGTGATGGCAAAGCGACTGCGCGATATTTGCAAGCTCCGCGAAGGTGAGCATCAGCGCCTGCGCGGCAAAGGCTTCATGGTGCGCGAACTGCCAACTACGGAAAAACAATTGCGCGAGTTGCCTCCCTTTGAGTTTGAGAACTGGGCAGTGCTCGCCCTGGGTGGAATCAAGAACAAGGCCCAGGTGGGTGACATGGGCATTGACGGGCGAATCTTCCCGGTGGGCAGTGGCCCGGAGACGAGCGGCAAGGATGCCGGGGAACTCGACTTTATGGATGAGTGGTATCCGGTGCAGGTGAAACAGAAGGAAAAGGCGGGAAGGCCGGACATAGACAATTTTGAGGCGGCAATGATGCGCGCCAAGCGTAAACGCGGCTACTTTGTCTCCTTTGGCTTTACCGGCGATGCCATTGATGAGATACGGCGGTTTAAGCGGGAAGAGAACATCCACATTATTCCCGTTACCGTTGAAGAGATTTTGGACGGCAGCGTTATAGATAAGTTGATTTAGCTGGCCGAGGAGCACATTTCCATGAAACTGACAGGCAACACGATTCTGATTACCGGCGGAGGCAGCGGCATTGGCCGCGGACTGGCCGAGGGCTTTCAACGGCTGGGCAACCAGGTCATCATCGCGGGCCGCCGCAAAAGCGCGTTGGACGAGGTGACGGCGGCCAATCCCGGCATGAAGAGCGTTGTGTTCGACGTGGAGAACAAGGCCGGCATCCGCGACTTTGCCGCCCGGGTTTGTGCCGAATACCCCGCGCTGAATGTGCTGATCAACAACGCCGGCATCATGCGCCCGGAGGATTTGCTGCACCAGCCGGACGAGCTTACGGACGCCGAGGCCATCGTCACCACGAACCTGCTAGGCCCAATCCGGCTGACGGCGGCCTTGCTGCCGCATCTCCTTCAGAAATCTTATGCAGCCATTGTGAACGTGAGCAGCGGGCTGGCCTTTGTTCCGCTGGCCAGCACGCCGACGTATTCGGCCACCAAGGCGGCTCTGCACTCCTACACACAGAGTCTGCGCTACCAGTTGAAGGGCTCGCCGGTGGAGGTGCTGGAGTTGATTCCGCCGTATGTGCAGACGCACCTGATGGCGGGCGCCGAGGATCCAAGGGCGATGCCGCTGAAGGAGTTTTTGGCCGAAGTGTTTGGAATTTTAGAGGCCAATTCGGCGATAAAAGAGATCTGCGTGGAGCGCGTCAACGGTTTGCGCCGGGCCGAAGAGAGCGGAAAGCATGAGGCGGTCTTCCTCGGGCTGAATGACGCTATGTCTAAGAATGCAAAAGAGTAAGGGGATTTTTCGCGAACATTCGTCGTCGGCTTCTGGGGGGGAGAAATCGCCGGAGGTGTTCAATTTGAGACATCTATGCACTGCTATGCATCTGTATTGTAACGTTTTGTTCTAGAATGTAACCCGTCGGAGACAGGGGTAGTGGTTTACTGCCCTTGTCGCGGCGCTTAGCGCATCTTCCCGACTCCTACCGGGTACGTCCGCAGTGCCGCAGCTTCCGCTGAGTCAATAAGAACATCTGTAGGCCTGGAGGTCTGAATGAAAATGCGTCGTTTCATGTTGGTTGCTTCGCTGCTGGTAGCACTGGTGGTTGTTCCCACACTGCTGTTTGCCCAGAGCACGGATGTGCCCAAGTACACCCTCTTCGGTGGTTATTCCTACTACCACCCGGGTGGCAACGTGGACACCTACAATCAGGAGCCGTTTATTGCACATCCCATGGCTCCCGGTGGCAATGGCAACGTTCCGGTCACCGACCTGAAAAAGGGTTGGGCGGGCCAGTTCACCTACAACCTGAACCGCTGGGCCGGCATCACGGCCGACGTAAACGGTCACTACGGCGACTATTCGACGGCCTACTCGGTGGCCGCGGGACCGCAGTTCCGCCTGCGCACGCAACTGGTGCAGCCCTTTGCCGAAGCACTCATCGGCTGGCAGCGCATCTCGCCTAAGTACTACGAGGATCAGAACACGGCCACCTTCTGGGTGGGCGGCGGCTTGGATTATCCGGTCAGCCCGCGCTTTTCCATCCGCCTGTTCCAGGCAGACTACGTGAACTCGTACTACAACAAGCTCTCGCCCTCGGGCACGAACAACAACTTCAACGGACTGCGTTTGCAGGCCGGATTGATTTACAACTTTGGCCTGCCGAAGGTGGTCAACAATGCCAGCGCAACCTGCTCTGCCGAGCCTGTCGCGGTGGATGCCGGCGTACCGGTAAAGTTCCTGCTGACGCCTGCGGGCTTCAACCCGAAGCGCAAGCTGGGCTATAGCTACTCGACGAATGCCGCCACCAAGATCAGCTCGGTGGATGGCGTGTCCACGGTGGAAACTGCTGGCCTGGCGCCGGGCAAGTACACGGTCAGCGGCCGCGTCAGCGATGACGGCAAGGCCCCGCACCAGGCTTCGGCGAGCTGCGCGGCCAGCTTCACGGTCAACCAGCCTCCGATGCATCCTCCGGTTCTGTCGGTGTCGGCGCGTCCGGCCTCGCTGGTCTCCGGTGATGCCTCGGTGATTACGGCTACGGGCAGCAGCCCGGACAACCGTCCGCTGAGCTACACCTGCACCTCCAACGCCGGACGTTTGACCGGCAGCGGCACGGGCTACACGCTGGATACGGCGGGCGTGGGCGCGGGCACGGTCACCATCAGCTGCACGGTGACGGATGACCGCAACCTGACGGCCATGGCCAGCACGACGGTGAAGGTATCGGTTCCGCCGCCGGCGCCGGTAGCGCGTGAGTTCGGCAAGATCAAGTTCGAGCATGACCTCAAGCGTCCTGCCCGAGTGGACAACGAAGCCAAGGGCGAACTGGATCGCTATGCCGATGCACTGGCCGCCGATCCCAGCGCCAAGGGCTATGTAGTGGGCTATGAGACGGCCCAGGAAGCTGCCGCGCACAAGGGCAAGAAGACGCCCAGCCTGGCCGCCGATCGCGCCGTCAACACCAAGGACTACCTGGTGCACGAGAAGGGTGTGGATGCCAAGCGCATCACTCCGCTGACCGGCGCCGGTGTAAGCGAAAAGACCACCGATCTGTGGATCGTTCCGGCCGGAGCTACCTTCCCGGCGGCGGGCACCACTGCGGTGGACGAAGCCAAGGTGAAGGCCGTGCCGCGCGTGGCACCGGTCAAGGTCAAGAAGGCTGCGGCGAAAAAGTAATAAGCACCAACGAACAAGCCGGGCGTGGCCATAAACCCGCCCGGCATTTCACCTTCCGGCCGGGACATTTTTCCTCGGCCGGTTTTTAATGTCCGTAGAGGTCAATATGCTGATGCCACGTTCGCGTTGCTTCCTCGCACTGACGGTTCTGCTACTCGTCACGCTGCCCGTCTTCGGTCAATGGACGCCCATCGGCCCCTGGGGCGGCAATGCCCGCGCCCTGGCCTACGATCCGCTGAACCCCAGCCACATTCTGCTGGGATCGCCGGCAGGCGCCATCTTTGAATCCATCGACGGCGGACAGCACTGGCACTACTTCGTGCATCTGGGCCTGGGCCATGAGCTGATGCCCGAGAACATCGCATTTGACGCAACGCGCCCGGGATACATCTACGTGGCGGGATGGAACGTGACCGGCCTCGGCGGCGGCTTCTGGCTAAGCCGCAACGGCGGCAAGAGCTGGTGGCAGCCCACGCAACTGCGCGACAAGAGCATCCAGGCCCTGGCACTGGCCGAAGCCACGCCGGGCATGCTGGTGGTGGGCGCGCTGGACGGCCTATACCGCAGCATGAATTACGGCGAGAGCTGGGAGCGCATCACTCCCGAGGGCCACGCCGACCTGAAAAACTTTGAGAGCCTGGCCATCGATCCGCACAACCCGAACGTCATCTACGCCGGCACCTGGCACCTGCCCTGGAAGACCACCGACGGCGGCGCGCACTGGTTCAACATCAAGCAGGGCGTCATCGACGATTCGGACGTATTCAGCATCATCCTCGACCACTCGAACCCGGCCACGGTCTATGCCAGCGCCTGCTCCGGCATCTACAAGAGCGAGAACGCGGGCGAACTCTTCCACAAGGTGCAGGGCATTCCGGGCAGCGCGCGCCGCACCCGCGTGCTGGAGCAGGATCCGGTGGACGCGCAGGTGGTGTACGCCGGAACCACCGAGGGACTTTGGAAGACCAGCGACGGCGGCAAGGCGTTTCATCTTATCTCGCCGCCGAACTACATCCTGAATGATGTGCTGGTGGATCCGCGCCACACGCGCCGCGTGCTGATTGCTACCGACCGCGGCGGAGTGTATGCCAGCGACGACGCCGGCGCGAGCTTCCACCCGTCGAATATCGGCTTCAGCAAACGCCAGGTCAGCGCGCTGCTGGCAGAGGCGCGTGAGCCGGGCGTGCTGCTGGCCGCCGTGCTGAACGACAAGGAGTTCGGAGGGATATTCCGTTATCGCGCCGGGGAATGGACGCAGTTCGGCAAAGGCCTGGAGGGAGCCGAGGTCTTCGACCTGGCCGAGTCTCCGGAGGGACACCTGATGGCGGCCACCAATCGCGGAGTGCATCTGTATGACGCCGCCACGGGGCGCTGGCTGGCACGCACGGATGTGGTCAATCAGCACGCCGTACCGCAGCCGCGGGCGCGCCGGGTGAACGGCAAGCTCGTCCAGCCCAAGCCGCTTCCGCCGATGGTGGTGCGCAGCAGCTTCAAAGGACGCGCCTCGGCCGTGGCCTATGGCAACCGCTGGTACGCCGCCACGGAGAATGGTCTGCTGATGAGCCAGGACCTGGGAAAGAGCTGGCAGGGCGGTCCCTTTGACGGCGAGAAGGAGTTGCTGGGCGTAGCCGCCAGGGGTGCGCTGGTGGCCACCGTGGGCCTGCACGAGGTATGGCAGAGCCAGGACGAGGGGCAAAACTTCGTCCGGCTGACGCTGCCTGCATGGGTGACCCGGCTGTATGGCGTGGCCATTGCCGCCGATGGCGCACTATGGGTGGCCAGCCGCGAGGGCGCGCTGCGCTACGAAGGCAGCAGCAACACCTGGGAGCATGTGCTGGCCGGGCTGCCCGCACGCGAAGTCACCTCCATCCGTGCCCAGGACGATTTGCTGCTGGCCACCGCCGATGGCATGGAGAGCGTGGCCGTGAGCCGCGACCAGGGCAAGAGCTGGCAGGTGCAGTCCGCCACGGGATACGAGGTTAGCGGCGCGGTAATGGCCGGCGGCCGGTTGTACCTGGCCACCCGCCACCACGGTGTGCTGGCGCAACAGTAAATTGCAGAGTTTATTGGTGATTATGTTTTCCCCCGGCAGTGAGCGGAGCGATATGCCCTTCTTGCTGCCGGTTTAGGGGGAGCATTGCTGTCTCCCGCTTTGAACCGCCTCCCATTTCGACAATTTTCTCCCATTCTGACAAAAAGTCTCCCATCTGGGTAAATGCAGTCTGTATGGGGATTTAGTAGCATTTGCGCGTCCGGACAGGTTCTGAAGCGGGAATCGCGGTTTGCGCATGCAATCCGGGGAGCAGTGTGCTGACAGGCCGCAACTGTTGAGATTTCAATCCTTTGCGATTTCTAAGCCGATTTGGCACCCGAGTTGCTTTTCAAATTGGCGTGGAAACCGAAATGAATGCGAGCCGTAAGAGAGCGCAGAAAGCATCGCAGGGCGATAAGCACAACGCAGGGCAAGGCGCCCCGCAAGAGGTGCAGCAGGGAATCCTGCTGAGCCAGCAGAGCGTGCGGCAGATGCGCCGCAACCTGCACGAGCTGGCCAACACCCTGACCGGAGTGATGATTGCGGGCGGGCTGTTGACCCAGTATCTGGAGGGCGGATCGCTGGCCGGATACGCGGCCGACGTCTGCGAGGCCACGGAGCGCGGCAGCCACCTGGTGCGGGAGCTGCGTGGCTATCTGCTGGCCGCCTACGGCGAGATGGATGCCGGCGGCGGATTGACGAAGCCGGAAGCCGGGCATGGAGAGGCTGCAACACAGTAGAGGTCAGTTTATTAAAGAGCACGGTTGTTTGTTATTCCGGGTCGTTGTTTTATTCGATGCACATTTTCATGGCGCGGCGCGCGGTTCCAACGCAGCGCGGAGGCGGGAGAGAATGACAGCTAAGGGAATCACGGCACGCAGCGTGTTGCAGGCGTCGGACGGCCTTGCGGCGGGGCCGCTTGGCCGGGCACTGCCCATCCGGAGTCACATGGCACAGGTGCCGCAGGGCACAGGCGCGGGTGACGAGGGCCCTTCCGGTTTGGAGGTTCCTATCAGTACCATTCTGGGCGCCCTGGCCATGGAACCTTCTCGCGACAAGGCGGAGGCGAATCTTCTGAATCTGCTCATCGTGGACGATGAACGGACGATCCGGGAGGGCTGCCGAGACGTGGCCCAGGGGATCGGCTACTCCACCTACGTGGCCGATAACGCCGAGCACGCCTTCCGCGTGCTGGACACCACCAGCATCGACGTGGTTCTGCTGGACCTGCCCCTGCCCGGCCTGGGCGGGCTGGAAGTATTGAAGGAAGTGAAGCGCCGCCGTCCGGAGACCGTAGTCATCGTGATGACCGGCTATGCCAGCGTGCAGAGCGCGGTGCAGGCGATGAAGCAGGGCGCATTCGACTACGTGACCAAGCCCTTCAACCTGGAAGAGCTGCGGCTGATTCTGGACCGCGTGCTCGGCCACCTTCAGCTCTCCAGCGAGAACCGCATCCTGCGCCAGCAGGTCAAAAGCAAGGAGGGCTTCGGTGCCATCGTCGGCCGCTCGCCGGAGATGGAAAAGCTCTACCGCATCATCAGCAAGGCGGCGCACAGCTCGCACCCGGTGCTGATCCTGGGCGAGAGCGGCACGGGCAAGGAGCTGGTGGCGCGCTCCATCCACTACAGCGGACCCTACCGCGACAAGCCCTTCGTCGCCGTGGACTGCGGCTCGCTGGTGCCATCGCTGATAGAAAGCGAACTCTTCGGCTACGTGAAAGGCGCCTTTACCGGCGCGGCCAAGAACAAGGACGGGCTGTTGCAGGCAGCCGACGGCGGAACCATCTTCCTGGACGAAATCGGCGAGCTGCCGGTGGACCTGCAGAGCAAGCTGCTGCGCGCCCTGCAGGAAAAAGAGATCCGTCCGGTGGGCGGCACCAAGGCCATTCCGGTGGACGTGCGCGTGCTGGCCGCCACCAACCGCGACCTGGAGCAGGCGGTGGCGCAGGGCGACTTCCGCAAGGACCTCTACTTCCGATTGAACGTGCTGAGCCTGCGCATCCCCTCGCTGCGCCAGCGTAAGCAGGATATTCCCCTGCTGGTGGGGCACTTCCTGGAGCGGATGACGCGCTCGACCGGAGTGCAGCGCAACATCAGCGACGATGCGCTGAAGATGATGCTGGCCTACGAGTGGCCGGGCAACATCCGCGAGCTGGAAAACTGCATTGAGCGCGCCTGTGCCCTGACCAGCGGTCCGACGGTGCACGTGGCCGATCTGCCAACGTCCATCCAGAACTGGCATGAGCAGACGGAGACGGCTATGGGCGCCCAGGCGCCGGTGCGGCTCGGCATTCTGCCCATCGCCGAGATGGAGAAGCAGGCGATCCTGAGTGCCATCGAAATGCTGCACGGCGACAAGCTGGAGGCGGCGCGGCTGCTCGGCATTGACAAGTCCACCCTTTACCGCAAACTGAAGGAATACGGCGCGCTGCAGTAGTGGCCGCGTTGGCGCTGCGTCACCGGAGTACATTCCGGGCACCCGCCCCTGCGCGCGGCGCCCACCACTATCGAGGAGACCATGATTCTACTTGTGACATCGAGCAACCGCCGCGTGGAAGTTGGAGAGGCTTTGGAGCAGGCTCTGGGTGAGAGCGTCGAGGTATGCGAGAGCGTGCGCCGCGCCGCTTCGCAGCTGCGCAACAACGAGTACTCGGCCGTGCTGCTGGACGATCCGATGGTGGAGGCCGAGGGCGACGCCCTGGACGGCATGCTGCATCACCTGGGACTGGCCGTGCCGGTGTACGTAAACCTGGCCATCAGCAACGCCGAGCGCATTACGCGCGAGCTGCGGCTGGCCCTGCGCCGCAACCGCGAATCAAGGCTGATCGCCATCCGCGCGGCCGAGAGCCAACTGCGCAGCGAGATTCGCGACGCGGTGACGGGCATCCTGCTGAGCACGGAGCTGGCCATGCGCACCCCGGAGATGCCGCTGGAGGCCGTGGAGCGTCTTAGCTCGGTGTGCCAACTGGCAACCAGCATCCGCTCGCGGCTGGAGAGCGTGAACTAGCACAACGGACGGTGATCAACGGCCGTCACCTGCTCGCCATCGGTCCTCCCACCGGTGGCGAGTACTTTTTGACCGCCGATAGCACGGCGTGCCCGCCGAGTGGCCGGTGTGCGAAAATCCTTGCTGGAGGAAACATGGCCAAGGTAAAGATCAGCGTGCGCCCCAATGGACCGTTTCGCGTGGAAGACCCGGAAGGATTGCTCGAAGTGCTGGACCCGAATGGCACTCCCTACGACATGACCGGCAAGCCGGTGTATGCCCTGTGCCGCTGCGGCGTCAGCGCCATTCGTCCCTTCTGCGACGGCGAACACAAGCGCTGCGGCTTTCAGTCGGCAGAGACGCTGCCGCTGCCGGGCGAAGCCAAGCCGGAATAATCTGCATCATCGCGTTGCGCGCACTCCCACCCTAACGCTCCCACGGCAGGCGCGCTAAGGGTGGGGCATCCCCCGGAGTAATGTTCGAAAGGATGGGCCAGCCCCCACTCGGCGTGAACAAATTCAACAGACCCACGTCTGGCCAAATGCTGGCCAGACATGGGGCACCCTCAACTTGGAGGTTTCAGATGTGGGCCACCCGCCATCGATTCAAAATTGCACTTCTATATATATTGGCGCTACTTGTAGTTGGCGGTAGACTCGGAAATGCTCTTAGCCACCCTGACCATTTCTGGAGTTCAATTATCAACATTCATGTGCCAATTTCCTCCGAAGCACTTGGTGCTGATGCTTGGTCGCTACTTGAGTATTTTGTGGTCTATTCCGCCGGATCACACTTATATGGAATTTTGAAAAAACTCATAGGTAGGTGAACAGCATTTGGCTGGTGGTCCACATCTCTCCACCGAATTACACCCTCTGAGGGTGCCCCACATCTGCCGCAGTTAGCAGATGTGGGTCTTTGAATTCGATTCATTGACATGGCACCTTGAGCATTGTACCCACTCTTCCGTCTCGCCGATCCGCGGTCCATTGCGATTCAATCTCCACCAATCCGGCTTCACCCGTTATGTAGTGTCGAAAGCTGCTCCACTTCCAATCTTCGGGCCTCTCCGCGAGTCCACGCTTGACGGGATTGCGATGGATGTAACGAAGTTTTTCGACGAAGCTCTTATGAGTACGCACGTTGTGATCGTAATAACGCTTCTGCCAAAATGTGGCGTCAGCTTTGTTGTGATAGCGCATTTCGCGCCGCGCGACGGAAATTTTCAATGCCTGCGCGGGTGGCCCATTCAAGCCCCGCTGTTGGGCTTGAGTGGGGTATCGCCCGAGCCGGCCCGGACTCCCATCCGGGAGGTTCTTGGCGGGTGGCCCGGCCAACGTTCACAACAGAGATTACCCTGAGGGTGCCCCATCCTAACCCGTTGTTGGTTAGGGTGGGGTAGTTGACTTTGTTATTGATTAGCCACCGGCGGCGGAATCAGCCTTCGGGAACTGTTTTGACGCACTACACGCCGCTGGAGCAGTCGTTGCAGGAGTTTGCGGCGGACTTTGCTGGATCGAATCTGGAACCTTTGGGAACCGGGTACGAGGCTTTCGTCGCCGGACGGTTTCGCAAGGCTTCTATGTAGTCCGGCGGCAGGCCGTTTTCGGTGGCGCCGCGCACAATGTGCTCCAGATACTCCTGGCTGGGGTCGCGCGGCTCGCCCTGCGCATCCTTCCGATACAGGCGGACCTGGTGCTCGCGGCCCTCGCGGTCGGTGACCGTGGCGGGAGAGTGGAAGTACTGGCCGGAGCCATCCATGCGCGCGTCCTGCTGATCGTCCAGGCTCTCCCAGTCGCGGTGGCTGAGACGGTAGAGCACTCCCCAGACATGGCTGCCCGGCGCGGGCTCGACCGTTTCCAGCGCGCCATCCCAGATTGCGCTGTGTCCGTAGAAGCCGAGGCGGAAGTCCGCCAGGCGCGCCACGGAGACGACCTCCGGACGGCTGCAGCGTGAGCGGATCTGTTCGAGGTTCATGTTGGAGCCGTAGGCGAAGTAGTAGGCGCCGGGCTCCGCGTTGGCCGCGGAATGATCCCCGAGAATCGAAATCAGTTGGTTTCCACCCATCTGCTGTATCCCCCGCTATTCATCATAGCGAAAGAGAGTCCGCTTCGGTGCAGCGCCTTGGGCATCGCACCACACGAATTTCCACGTCTGGCCAAAAGCAGTCCAGACATGGGGCTGGGCGGCTCTAGCGGCTACGACGCCCAGTGAGAAACGAGCTTTCGAAACAGTCCTACTCCGAATGCGATCAGTGCGAACAGTGCTCCATAGAGAACTGCATTGCCTAAGATCGTTATCGCGAACCATTCCGCCTGACTAGTTATACCGTTCCAGAAGCCGAGTATAAAGAATGGGCAGAGCCTAAAGCTCGCCCTTTCAATAAAGCCATTTATAGGAATTGAAAACGGCCTCAACTGGACAAGCGAAATCATGATGATCGCGATTCCGACTCCAGTTACGGCTCCTATTTCAGCGCCTTTGATTGCTCCGGTTACGATCCGCATGGATGTCTCCATCATGGTGCTTTGGCTGGTCGTCCCTAGGTGGCTCTTTTCAACTGTGGCTCGGGGGCTTCAGCCTTCCAGCTCTTCCAACATGGATTGCATTTCGCTTTGGGCGTGGCGCTGGCCGGTGCGGGAGGCCGTGGCAATGCCGTTGCGCAGCCACTCGATGGCCTCTGGCGTACGCCCGGCGTTGTGCAGGGCCTGGGCGCCCATGAACCAGGCGTTGGCGTAGTTGGCGTCCACCTCAAGAAGGGTGTGGAACTCGGCGATGGCCGCATCGGTCTCTCCGGCGGAGACCAGTTCCATGCCGAGGGCGTAGCGGGCAAAGGTGCTCTTCGGATCCTGCTCAAGAACTTGCCGCAGATGGTTGATGCGTGCTGCGCTCATATGGCCAGAGACTATCACAGTGTCCCTGGCGTTTGCCGCTCATTCAGGTGGCGGGATGCGGGCCAGCCGTCCCTGCGGAAATCCCTTGCGACCTGCGGGGGCGGTGGGCAATCTAAGCAGATATAAGACTTCATTGCGTTTTGGCAAAGCGGCGCGTGTGACGCGCCGACTACGCGAAGCATTCCGATTGCGAGGAACTACCGTGAATCCTACTGAGAGTAAAACTGGCGAGAGCACGACCGCCCAGAAGCAGCCCGACCTGACGCCGCGCGCGGTGAAGGACTCCGCCAGCGAGATGGTGGAACTGGTGCTGCCCAACGACGCCAACCCTTTGAACGCACTGCTGGGCGGGCGGCTGATGCACTGGATTGACATTGCCGGAGCACTGGCCGCGCATCGCCACTCCCGCAGCTACGTGGTGACGGCCAGCACCGACCACCTGGACTTCCTGTTTCCGGTGCGCGTGGGCGACCTGGTGATCTTCAAGAGCTCTGTGAACCGCGCCTTCAGCACATCGATGGAGGTGGGCATCAAGGTGTTTGTGGAGAGCTACTTCACGGGCGAGCGACATCACGTCAGCTCCGCCTATTTGACCTTTGTCGCCGTGGATCGCCAGGGCAAAAAGTTGCCGGTGCCGCCCGTAGTGCCGGAGACGAGCGAAGAGCATCGCCGCTACGAGGACGCCGGACGCCGCCGCGAACTGCGCCGGGCTGAAAAGCAGCGCAAAGCGCTGGCGGCCAGCAAAGGTTAATCCGCTACAAGCTCCACCGTTGATGGCCGAGCAGAGAGAAGGGCCTCCGCCGCGAGCGGGGGCCGTTTTTTATCCGCGAAAACATTTGCGCGTGCGGCCTGCGAGCAGCGGCGAGTGAGTCCGAGGGGGCGTGGGCAGATTATCCCGGTGCGGGCACGAAAGCTCCTTGCCTCGGATAGAGGTTGGGGCTACAATCCGCGCGCTGAGGATTGGGTAGTGTTTTGCCCATCTAGCTGCCGGTTGGATTTTGCCGCCGAAAGGGAAAACTGAGACGTAGTTGGCGGCGGCGGCTGGAATGTTGAGCCAGGAATCTGATATTTATCATAGACTTAGCGCGATTGAATCTTTTCGTATAAGATAGTCATCAAAGTTGAGTACGTTTGACTCAAGGAGCCACAATGGCGAACGAGACCCGCAATCTTGACAGTGTTCCAATTGAACCCAATGCCCGTCCGGCGCGTGACCTGCCCGTGCTGCCGGTGCGCGACACGGTGTTGTTTCCCCATGCGGTGCTGCCGCTGACGGTGGGCCGAGAGAGCTCGCTGCAGTTGATTAACTCGCTGGGCGAGGACAAGACGATTGTGGTAATCGCGCAGCGCGAGGCGCGGATCGATTCGCCGCAGCCGGTGGATTTGTATCCCATCGGCACGCTGGCCACGGTGCACAAAGTGGTCAAGATGCCGAACCAGAGCCTCTTTGTATTTGCCGAGGGCATTGAGCGCGTCAGCGTGCTGGAGTACACGCAGCTTGCGCCCTACATCAAGGCCACGGTGGCCACGGTGAGCGAGGTCAAGCCGGAGATCAACTCCGAGGTTGAGGCCCTGCAGCGCAACATTCTTACGCTCTTCCAGCAGATTGTCTCGGGCTCGCCCACGCTGAGCGATGAGCTCTCGACGGTGGCGATGAACATTGAAGAGCCGGGGCGCCTGGTGGACTTTGTGGCCAGCTCGCTGCCTTCGCTGAACACGCGCGACAAGCAGGACGTGCTGGAGACCTACGACGTGCGCCTGCGGTTGGAGAAGATCAACCAGCACCTGGCCAAGGAATTGGAGGTGCAGCAGCTTCGCAACAAGATTCAGAGCGAAGTGCAGGACCGCGTGCAGCAGACGCAGCGCGAGTACTACCTGCGCGAGCAGATGAAGGCCATCCAGAAAGAGCTTGGCGAGCAGGACGATGCAGCGCGCGACGTGGAGGAGTTCAAAGAAAAGATTGAGCAGAGCGGCATGCCGGAGGACGTGAAGAAGGAGGCGCTGAAGGAGCTGACGCGCCTTTCGCGGATGTCTCCCATGGCCGCCGATTACAGCGTGACGCGCAACTACCTGGAGTGGCTGGTGGTGCTGCCGTGGACGAAGTCCAGCGGCACGGAGGTGGACATCACCAAGGCCAAGACGGTGCTGGATGAGGACCACTACGACCTGAAGAAGGTGAAGGACCGCATTCTGGATTACCTCTCGGTGCGCTCGCTGAATCCCAAGATGAAGGGGCCGATCCTTTGCTTCTTCGGGCCTCCGGGCGTGGGCAAAACCTCGCTGGGCAAGAGCATTGCCCGTGCGCTGGGCAGGAAGTTCGTTCGCATGAGCCTGGGCGGCATGCACGACGAGGCGGAGATCCGCGGCCACCGGCGCACCTACATCGGCGCCATGCCGGGGCAGATCATCCAGGGCATTCGTCGCGCTGAGACCAACGATCCGGTGTACATGCTGGACGAGATCGACAAAGTCGGTCGTGACTATCGTGGCGATCCCACGGCGGCCTTGCTGGAGGCGCTCGATCCGGAGCAGAACTCGACCTTCCGCGACAACTATCTGGATGTGACGTTCGACTTGAGCAAGGTGCTGTTCATCACCACGGCCAACCAGTTGGATACGATTCCTGATCCGCTGCGCGACCGCATGGAGATCATTGACCTGCACGGCTACACCGAGGAGGACAAGCGCCACATCACCTACCAGTACCTGATCCGCCGCCAGACGGAGGAGAACGGACTGAAGCCCGAGCAGATCGAATTCACCGAAGACGCGGTGGGATTCCTCATCCGTCATTACACGCGCGAGGCCGGCGTGCGCGGGCTGGAGCGCCAGATTGGCACGATTTGCCGCAAGCAGGCGCGGCGCATTGTGGAGGGCAACACCGACAAGCTGGTCGTCACGCGCGAGGTGGTGCAGGAGATGCTGGGCGGCATCAAGGTTCGCGTGGACACCGAGATTGCGGCGCGCACGCAGCACGCCGGAGTCGTGGTGGGCCTGGCCTGGACTCCCACCGGCGGCGACATCCTCTTCATCGAGGCGATTAAGATGAAGGGCAAGGGTGAGTTCCGCATCACCGGCCAGATTCAGGACGTGATGAAGGAATCCATGCAGGCGGCCTATAGCTGGGTGCGGGCGCACGCCGCCGTGCTCGGCATCGATGAAGAGGTCTTCACCAAGTACGACCTGCACATTCACGTTCCGGCCGGAGCCATTCCCAAGGATGGCCCCTCGGCAGGTGTGACGATCGTAACGGCGCTGGTCAGCTTGTTGACCGACCGCAAGGTGCGTCCGCAACTGGCGATGACCGGCGAAATCACGCTGAGCGGCAATGTGCTGCCCATCGGTGGCGTCAAGGAGAAGTTCCTGGCGGCCAAGCGCGCCGGGGTAAAGACGATTATTTTCCCGGCGGAAAACCAGCAGAACGTGGAAGAAGATGTGCTGCCGGAGCAGATGGAAGGCGTCAGCGTCCACTATGTTTCCAACATTGAGGACGTGCTGGCCCTGGCCCTGCCGCAGAGCGAGGGCGAGGCGAAGAAAGATGCCGAGACTCGTGAACAGGTGATGGCAGACTCGGTAAAATAAGCCGATTCACTGGGAAATCACAGAGGCCGGTTCCGTACAGGGACCGGCCTTTTTGCGTCTGTGCTGCGTGGAAGTCGGCGTGCCGTGGCCGCATTCTGCAGCGTAAAAAGCAGGGCTGCGCCGCCGATAAGCACGGCTGACGTAGCTCTGCGGGCGACGCCAGGCACCAGAGGTGCCAGCACTTGAGTATCTAGGTTGTCACCTGTAACCCCCTTGTGTTGCACCTACCACATTGCGAAGATGAAGCATCATTCCCGGGTCAGGAGAGTTCAGGATGCTGCATCGTGTGATGGTTGTGCTGGTTGTTGCCTGTTTGGCCTTGCTGTGGACCGGCTGCGGCCAGACCTATGAGTTGCAGTCAATCACGGTTGTTTCGACGAACACCGGTACGGCAACCACGAACCTGGAGGGGATTGGCGCACCGGATTCGTTCATCGTGACGGGGCACTACTCGAACACGAAGAGCAACGTGGTGACGGCGAAGTCCACATTTGAGCTGGGCGCCTCCGGCGACGCGAATGCGCCGCTCGCTTCGCTTTCGCTGAATAACTCCGGGATCGTCAAGGTGGTGAACACGGCCTGCACCTGGCACGCGACGCCCACCAATGTGGCCGACACCACCTTTGCCTATACGACGCAGCCCTACACGGTGACCATTACGTTTGAGGGCTTCACGACGACGGCGTATGTGAATGTGGACAATTCCGGCGGATGCTATGACGGCATCGGCTACCCGGCGCCGAGTGGTTTTACCGGCAATTAAGTGGTCTGCCGGAGCAGGGGAAGCCGTCAGGTTGGCGCGCTTCCGGATGGATGGATTATTAAACCGCAGCACCCGCCCGACGGGGCTGCGGCGTTTGCTTGAAACGCGATTTTTGATTTTGCGATAGCCGAACCAGAGGCCGAACATGAAGCTGAAGCTCCGCACGTTGCTGCCCGCTGCCGTTGCGCTAGTTAGCGCGCTCACGCTGTTTGCCCAGAGCACGCCCGAACAGGCCGTCCGCAAGACGGAGGCGGCCAAGATGTTCGGCAAGCTCCCGCTGAGCTTTGAGCCTTCGCCCGACGCCACGGCTTATGTGGCGCACAGCGGCGCCAGCCTGGTGACGGTGAGCAACCGTGGCGGAGCTGTGGCCGTGCGCGATGCACTGACCCAGCGCAGCCAGTCCGTCCGCTTTCTGTTTGAGCAAAGCTCGGCCACGGCGGCCCTTGCGGCCCTTGACGAGCAGCAGGGCGTCACCAACTATCAGCGCGGCAACGATCCCGCCAAGTGGCGGCTGGGCGTGAAGAACTACGGCCGGGTGCAGGTGCGCGGCGTCTATCCCGGCGTGGACGTGGTGTACTACGGCGATCATCGCCGCATGGAATTTGATTTCAACGTCGCTCCCGGAGCCGACGCCAGCGGCATTGCCCTGCGCTTTGACGGCCAGGAGCGGCTGTACACGGATGCCAACGGCGACCTGGTGGCCGAAGTGCTTGGCCAGCCCGTGCGCTTTGCCCGTCCCTACGCCTATCAGCGGGTTGCGGGCGGCACCAAGGCCGTGGAAGCCGGTTATGTGCTGATGGCCGGCAACGTCGTCCGCATGAAGCTGGGCGAGTACGACAAGACGAGCGAGCTGGTGATTGATCCCGTGGTGACCTATGCCACCTACGTTGGCGGCAGCGGCATCGACGTGGCCAACGGCATTGCAGTGGATGTTGCCGGCAACGCATACATTACGGGCCAGACGGCCTCGTCGGACTTCCCCAAGCCCAATAACCCGACCGGATACAGCTTCAGCGGCGGCAGCGATGCCTATGTGGTGAAGCTGAGCGCCGACGGACAGACCTTCGTCTATACCACGATTCTTGGCGGCACCAATCCCACCCTGGGCTTTGCGCAGGGCAACGGCATTGCGGTTGACGCCAACCGTCAGGCCTACATCGTAGGCGGCACCAGTTTCAAAGATTTACCGGGCATCATCAACAGCTACCAGGGCGGCGACTCCGATGCGTTCATCATCATGCTGGATGCGAACGGAGTTGTAGTGCGCTCCACTTACCTGGGCGGCAGCGCGGCGGAAATCGGTTACGGCATTGCGGTGGATACGACGGGCGGCATCAATACCGTGACTGCCGTGGGCCAGACCTGCTCATGGGACTATCCGACATACAACGCCATAGAGACCAAGGTGGAGGCCTGCGCGGCCTTCATCACCAAGCTGGATAATGGCCTGCATGTTGGCGGCAAGGCCGACCCAACGTCTTCAGCGCAGTCTCCCGCGCCTGCCTCCTGCGGCGGTGCAACATGCTATTTCTCCACCTATTTTGCCGGACAGCCGGTGCCGCCGTATCCCACGGCGGTGTACGCCTCTAACGCGACTTATATTTACGCGGCCATCGTAGAGGACACGAACAATCCTCCAAACATTCAGATTGACACTACCGGTGGATACTGCACTACGGGCGCCAGCATTCCCACCTGGAACACGACGCTGTATGGAACCACGATTGACGGCACCTGCTATTGGCTGAACGCCGGCCCGCCGGCCTCTCCCAGCGCATCCTTTTACACGGAAGCCTACGGCGTGGCACTTGACCCCGTGGGCGACGTCTTCGTTGTGGGCGGAACCAACTCCACCACGATGTCCACCTACTTATATCCGTACAACGCGCGTGGCGGCACCGGCGCGTGGATCCTCAAGCTGAGCAAAGACCATGGCGTCTTCATCTACGGCACTACGCTGGAAGCGACCCCGACCGACGAGACGCTGACCATTGACACGGCGCGCGCCGTGGCCGTGGACAGCCAGGGCCAGGCCTATGTGGTTGGCACCGCCACCGGCACGCTCTATACCTCCGCCAACGCCTACCAGAAGAACGTGGCCGGCGGAACAGACGCCTTCCTGGTGCGGTTGAATAACCAGGGATCGGCCATCGAGTTCGCCACCTACTTTGGCGGCAGCAAGGACGATCAGGCGCTGGGCGTGGCCGTGGACAGCAACCTTACCGCCTACATCGCCGGCACCACCAAGTCGCCGGACTTCCCCACGACCAACGCGCTGGAGAACCCGAACAGCTCGGTGCAACTTACGCTCAGCGGCGGCCAGGATGCCTTCATTACCAAGTTCACCAGTGATGGCTCGGCGCTGATCTTCTCCAGCTACCTGGGCGGCAGCGGCAGCGATCAGGCCAACGCCATCGCCGTGGATTCGACGAACCTGGGCAACATGTATGTGGCGGGCAACACCTCATCGCTCGATCTGGAGACGACGCTCAACCTGCAGCCGACTCCCTTGAATCCGATCGTGTACACGCCGCCGCAGACCAGCAACGCAGGCAACGGCGACGGTTTTGTGGCCATGGTTCCCAGCAGCGGCCTGCCGGAAGTTTCGGTTACGCCGGGCAGCCTGTACTTTGTGGATCAGGATTTGAACACGCAGAGCGCGGCGCAGGCCGTGCAGTACACCAACACCAGCACCACCGCCAGCGTCACCATCCAGAGCATCGTCTTTAATCCGAGCGCCAACTTCGGGCAGTCCTTTGTCAGCGGCAGCCCGGCACCGAACTGCACTCCGGATGTGATTGCCGCCAGCTCGGTTTGCGACATCTGGGTGACGTTTACGCCAACGGTGGTGGGCACCACCACGGGCACGTTGACCATCACGGATTCGGCCAGCAGCGAGGCGCATGTCATCAACCTGCTGGGCCAGGGCGCGGCTCCGTATGACGTGCTCTCTACTAGCAGTCTTACTTTTGCCACGCAGGGCGTCAGCACAACCAGCGCGGCGCAGAGCATCACGCTGCAAAATACGGGCAAGGGAACGCTGTACATTTCCAGCCTGGTGGCACAGGGCATCACCGTGGCCAGCGACTTCGCCCAGACCAATACCTGCGGAGCGCAGCTCTCGCCGGGCGGCAGTTGCACCATCAGCGTTACCTTTACTCCATCCGGCACGGGCACGCGTAACGGCGCCGTCACCATCACGGATAACGCACAGGGCAGCCCGCATGTGGTCAGCCTGACCGGCACGGGGCGGCTGGTGACCAACACCTTCTCCACCACGTCGCTGATCTTCCCGCAGCAGCAGATCAAGGCAGACAGCGCACCGCAGACGATCACGATCCAGAACACGGATGCATCGCAGAACCTGGTGATCAATTCGGTCACCGTCAGCCCTAGCTTCCTCATCAGTCTGAATACCTGCGCCTCGGCTGCCATATTGCCGGGCGGAACCTGTGCCATCCAGGTGGAGTTTGATCCGTCCACCTCGGGCTCTTTCACCGGCACGCTTTCCATCGTTGGCAACGGCACGCTGATGCCGGGCAGCATCAGCCTGAGCGGTACGGCGGGAGCCACGGCAACCCTGACGCCCGCGAATCTGAACTTCCCCGGCACCGTGGTGGGTGTTACCAGCCCGGCGCAATCGGTCACGCTTGCCAACCTCAGCACCTTCCCATTCAACATCAGCAGCGCGGTGTTGAGTGGAGCGGCCGCCGCCGACTTTTCGCTGGTCAACAACTGCGGAACCAGCCTGTCGGCTTTACCCGCCACCTGCACCTTCTCCATCAGCTTTACGCCCTCCGCGGCGGGCAACCGCAACGCGGTGCTTACGGTCACCAGTGACGCGGCCGCGTCGCCGCAGACGGTCAACATCCTGGGCGTGGGACTGGCTCCGGCGGTAACGCTATCCCAGGGCGCCACGCAAAACGTGACCTCCATCAGCTTCGGTAATCAGGCCATCAGCGAGGCTTCGACGCCCATTGTGCTGACCCTGACCAACTCCGGCACCGCGCCGCTCAACATGAGCAGCATCACCTTTACCGGCGCCGGCGCAGGTGAGTTCAGCCAGACCAACACTTGCGGCACGCAGGTGCTGGCAGGCAGCAACTGCACCATCAACGTCGTGTTTACGCCCTCTGCCTTGAACGGACAGGGCGCAACCCTGGTGATTACCGACAACGCCACGCCATCTTCACAGACGGTGGCGCTGAACGGCTACGGCGTGCAGCCCACGGCTCCGAGCTTTAATCCCACAACAGCCGTGGGTCTGGCCTTTGGCGGCGAACCGGTTAACTCGACCACCGCGGCACAAACCATCACGGTGACCAACAACGATGCGAACTATGCCATCACGCTGGGAACTCCGGTGATGGCGGGCGACTTCGCGGTACAGGCCAGCGGTACAACCTGCGGTACGCTGTTGGCGAAATCTACCAGTTGCGTGATTGCCGTTACCTTTACTCCCACCGCAACCGGCAGCCGTACCGGCACGCTCACGCTAAGCAGCAACGCGCTCACCAACGCGGCGGTCTTCCCGCTCACCGGCACCGGCACTACGCCGGTAGTGAGCCTGAGTCCGACGTCATTAACCTTCAGCAGCCAGGCGGATAACACGGCCTCGGCGGCGCAGACCATCACTCTCACCAACACCGGCAACGGCGCGCTTACGCTGAACAGCATCGCCATCAGCGGCACCAACTCCGGTGATTTTGCGCAGACCAACACCTGCACGGGTACGGTGGCGGCCAGCGGTGGCAACTGCACCATCAGCGTCACCTTTACTCCCACGGCAGTGGGCAGCCGCAGCGCCAGCGTCGTATTCACGGATAACGCATCCGGCAGTCCGCAGTCGGTGCCGCTCACCGGCACGGGCATTGCAGGCTCCGGCACGTTGAGCCTGTCGCCCACCACTTTGGCTTTTGGCAATGTGGCAAAGGGCAGCACCAGCCTGGCGCAGACCGTAACCATCTCCAACACCAACACCTCACAGGTGCTGAATGTGACCGGCATCGTCATCAGTGGCAGCTCGGACTTCGCCATTGTGACGAGCGGTTGCAGCGCCACGCCGTTTAATCTGGCCGTTGGCGGCAGCTGCACGGTGAGCATCAAGTACGCCCCCACGGTGCTGGCCGCGGAGTCGGCCACGCTGACGGTAAGCGCCGGTTCCACAAACTCGCCGCAAACCGTCTCGCTGACGGGAACCGGCATCGCCGCGCAGGGCACGCTCTCGCTCTCGCCGAGCACGATTAGCTTCGGCAGCATTGCCGAGGGCACCAGCTCGGCGGCGCAGACCATCACCATCTCGAATACGTCCACAACCTCTTCGCTGGCCGTGACCGGCATAGTGATCTTGACCAACACCGACTTCTCCGTCAGCTCATCCACTTGCGGCAACACGCCGTTCACGCTGGCCACCAGCGGCAGTTGCACGGTGAGCGTGATCTATTCGCCGACGGTGTTGGCGAGTGAGACGGCGAACTTTACGGTGACTGCCGATTCGGCCAACTCGCCCCAGGCAGTGCAGATGAGCGGCACCGGCACCAGTTCGACCGGTTCGCAGCCTTACACGGTCACGCCATCCACCACGGGCGTGAGCGTGGTGCAGGGCGGCACCGCAACCTACACTCTTACCGTGGCTCCGCAGGCGGGCTACACGCAGACGATTGATTTCACCTGCAGCGGCCCCACCAACTCCACCTGCACCATGTCGCCAACGTCGCTGACCATGGACGGCTCGACGGTCAAGACGACGACCCTGACTGTCACGACGACGGGCGGCAATGGCGGTTCGGCCTCGATGAGGCCGGCACAGCATCCCTTGCAGCGCACGCCGGCGGGAATCTTCTACGCCCTGCTGCCGTTCACCATCTTTGGCATCGTGCTGTTGCGTCGCGGCAAAGGCTGGAAGGCGGCCTTGGTTGTGGCAGCCATCGGCATGGCCATGTTCATGGCCTCCTGCGGCGGCGGCGGATCGAGCAGCAGTTCGACGAATCTGGCGCCTGGCACATACAACGTGACGGTGACGGCAACTTCGACCGGTTCAACCGTAACCACCGTCAAGACCACTCTGCAACTCGTGGTCACCTCGAAATAAGGGTTAGACCGAGTAAACAACAATTCGCCGCCGGGGCATGATGACCATGTTCCGGCGGCTTTTCTTTGTCTGCGGACAAGCGCGCGGCAAAACTGATATCTTGCTGGCATGAAGGTGCGCATACTCAGCTTTGGACGCCTGCGCCATCTGCTGGCCGCAGAGTGCAGCATGGAGCTGCCCGCCGCTTCGACCGTGGGCTCACTGTGGCAGCAGTTGAAGTCCGCCCATTCCGAGCTTGCGGCCTATGAAGGCTCAATGGCGATTGCCGTCAACCAGCATTTTGCCGGGCTGGCAACGGAGCTGCATGAGGGTGACGAGGTGGCCTTGCTGCCGCCCGTGAGTGGTGGCAGTGCTCAGCCTGACGCGCAACTGCCGCTGCGTTCCACTCATGCCGTACTGCAGCGTGAGCCGCTGGACGCCGTGTTGCTGGCATCTTACTGCCGTGCGGGCGAAGATGGCGCCACCGTGCTCTTCGACGGCATGGTGCGCAACAACACTCGCGGCCGACAAACCCTGTATCTCGAGTACGACAGCTATCCCGCAATGGCCGTGGCGGAGATGGAGCGGCTGGCCGTGGAGGCTCTCGGCAACTTCGCCATCCGCGACCTGCGCCTCGCGCATCGCGTCGGGCGCGTGGAGATCGGCGAGAGCAGCGTGCTCATCGTTGTCGCCAGCGCGCATCGTGCCGCGGCCTTCGAGGCCTGCCGCTGGCTGATCGATTCGTTGAAGAAGACCGTGCCGGTGTGGAAGCGGGAGTTCTTTGCCGACGGCGCCGAGTGGGCTGATGGCGATCCATTTCCGCCCGAGGTCACTCCCAGGTTTTAAGCGGCAGGATGCAGCCCGCCATAGTTGCCGAACTCTTTCGGTCGCTATGCCTATAATGGCCATTACATGAAACTGCATTTCGCATCTCTGCTTTTGTGCGTGCTGCCCATCACGGCCTATTCCGCGCCGCAAATCCCACAGCAATCCGCCGTACCGGGCGGCACCATCGAGGTAAATGTAAGGCTGGTCAACGTGCTGACCAGCGTGGAAGACCGCACCGGCGCTCCCTATGGCGGATTGCAGAAGGAAGACTTCCGCCTGACGGAAGATGGCGAAGTGCAGAAGGTTGCCGTCTTTGAAAAGCAAAGCGAGCTGCCGCTCTCCATCGTCATGGCCATGGATACCAGCATGAGCACCCGCAAGGATCTGCCCTTGGAGGTGGCCAGCGCGCGGCGTTTTACGCGGGCCATCCTGCGGCCGGTGGATGCCGTTGCCGTCTTTCAGTTCTCCACCTTCGTCAGCCAGGTACAGGGTTTTACCAGCGACGCGCGCAGCGTTGAGCAGGCGCTCAGCCACCTTAAGACCGGTGTCGCCACCGCGCTCTACGACGCCATCTACCTCAGCGCCGAGGCCCTGGAAAAACGCAAGGGGCGCAAGGTCATCGTGCTCATCACCGATGGTGGAGACACCAGCAGCAAGACCAATTACGCCGAGGCCCTGCGCGCGGCGCAGATCGCCGAGGCCATGATCTTCTCCATCATCATGGTGCCCATCCAGGCCGATGCCGGCCGCGACACCGGAGGCGAGCACGCCCTGATGCAGTTGAGTGAAGACACCGGCGGACGCTATTTCTACGCCTCTTCCATCACGCAGCTCGATGAAGCCTTCCGCCGAATCAGCGACGAGCTGCGCACCCAGTACCTGCTGGCCTACTACCCCAACCGCAAGGTGGGCGCGGAGTTCCGCCGCATCCATCTGGAGTTGACCCCCGCCGCGCTTGAGCGCCATGGCCGTTCGCTCAAGCTGCGTTATCGCACCGGCTACTACAACAGCAAAATCGAATAGTGCTGCGCCGCCCGCCGGTCGGGAAGCGGTTTGACACGCCGGGCGGCAATTTCGGCTAGAATCGTTGGCATGCCTTTACGCCCCAACCCAAAGAGCAAAACTCCTCCGCCAGAAGAGACACTGGAAGAAGCCAATTACCTCAAGCAACTTGGTGAAAAGCAGAAGCCCGTGAGCATCCGCCTGCTGGGGGGCGAAGTTGTGCGCGGCTGGATTGAGTATTACGACCGCGACATGCTGCGCCTGACCCGCGAGGGCGAGCCCAACCTTTTCATCTTCAAAAGTGAGATTGCCTACATCGCCGAGGGTGAAATTACTACACCCAAGGCGCGACGCTCGGCGGCCAAACAAGCCGCTCCGGAGGCCTGAGGGTGAGCGCAACTGCCGGCAGCGGAATCCTCGGCCAGGCCACGGCCATTGCCCGCGAGGCCGGGCAACTGCTGATGCCGTATTTCGAGCGCCGCATCGGCTACGAGTACAAGGGCGACGCCGACCTGGTCACCGAAGCCGACCGCGCCAGCGAGACGCTCATCGTCAGCCGCCTGCGTGCAGCCTTCCCCGAGCACGGCATCGTGGGTGAAGAAGGCACGCGCGACGAGCACGGCTCCGAGCTGCGCTGGTTTGTCGATCCTCTCGACGGCACCACGAACTTCGCGCATGGCTTTCCGGTCTTCTGCGTCAGCATGGGCCTGGAGCGCAAGGGCGAGCTGGTGGCGGGCGTGGTGTACGATCCCACCCGCGATGAAATGTTCGCCGCCGAAAAGCGCTGCGGAGCCACCGTCAACGGCCGTCCCATGCGTGTCAGTGGCACCCGGCAGCTGGTGGAAGCCATCCTGGCCACGGGCTTTCCCAGTTTCAAGCGCCACAAAAATCCCAACATTCACTTTTATCATCAGCTCACGCTGCGCTCACATGGCATACGGCGCGCCGGTTCGGCGGCCATTGACCTTGCCTACGTCGCCAGCGGGCGCTTTGACGGCTACTGGGAGTTCAACCTCAATCCATGGGACACCTCTGCCGGCGTGCTGCTGGTGCAGGAGGCCGGAGGCCGGGTCACGCGCTTCGACGGCTCCCCCTGGCTGCTGGATAGCCGGGAGACCCTGGCCAGCAACGGGCTGATGCACGACGAGCTGATGCAGAACTTTCAGGAAATCTTTGCCGGCCGCGGGTTGGACGACCTGCCCTCGCTCGAAGAGTTCAAGGCCCAGCGCCAGTAGTCCCCGGCAGGGCAGGGTTTTGCTACAATCATGAGTTTGCTGGTAAGAACGACTCTGTAGGAAAAGGACGCTTCAAGTTTATGGCTTACGTGATTGCTGAACCCTGCATTGGAACCAAGGACACCGCCTGCGTGGACGCCTGCCCGGTGGATTGCATCCACCCGAAAAAGGACGAAGCCGCTCATGGCGCCGAGGAGATGCTCTACATCGATCCCGTGGAGTGCATTGACTGCGGCGCCTGCGTTCCGGTGTGCCCGGTCTCGGCCATCTTCGCCGTCGATGACCTGCCGGAGAAGTGGCAGCACTTCACCGAGCGCAACGCCAAATATTTCGGACGCTAGCCGCCGGCGCAAGGCGACAGCAATATTGATTTCCGCGCGTCACCACGCGCACTAGGAGATACGGTCATGCCTCTGGTTTCGATGCGGCAGTTGCTGGACGAGGCCGCCAAGGGCGGTTACGGCGTTGGCGCCTTCAACGTAAACAACATGGAACAGATTCAGGCCATCATGGAGGCCGCCCGCGATACCAAGTCGCCGGTCATTATCCAGGCCTCGCGCGGCGCGCGCAGCTACTCGCAGGATCTCTACCTCTACCACCTGATGCTCGCTGCCAGCGAACTCTATCCGGAAATTCCGCTGGTCATGCACCTAGACCACGGCAACAGCTTTGAGACCTGCAAGTCGGCCATCGAGCTGGGCTTCACCTCCGTGATGATGGACGGCTCGCTGAAGGAAGACGGCAAGACCCCCGCGAGCTTCGAGGAGAACGTCGCCGTTACCCGCAAGGTGGTGGAACTGGCGCACAAGCACGGCGTCACCGTCGAAGGTGAAATCGGCGTGCTGGGCGGCATCGAAGACGGACACGGCGCCGGCGGCACGGGCCTCGAGCATGTCACCGACCCCGAACAGGCCGTCGAGTTCGTCAAGCAGACCGGCGTGGACGCGCTGGCCATCGCCATCGGCACCAGCCACGGCGCTTACAAGTTCAGCAAAAAGCCGGATGGCAGCGTGCTCAAAATGGATGTGCTGATTGCCATCCACAAGCGCCTGCCCGGCGTGCACCTTGTCATGCACGGCTCGAGCTCGGTGCCCAAGGATTTGCAGGACGTCATCAACCAGTACGGCGGCAAGCTCAAGCCGACCTGGGGCGTGCCGGTGGAAGAAATTCAGCTCGGCATCCGCAACGGCGTGCGCAAAATCAACGTGGACACCGACAACCGCCTGGCCATCACCGGAGCCATCCGCAAGGTCTTTGCGGAAACGCCGGAGAAGTTCGATCCGCGCGACTACCTGAAGCCCGCGCGCGAGGCGATGAAGAAGGTCGTGGCCCTGCGCATGACGCAGTTCGGCCAGGCCGGACACGCCGGCGACTACAAGCCCATTTCGCTGGCCGACATGACGAAGGTTTACGCCAGCGAGGCTGCGGCAAAGTAGTTCGCGTCAGTTTGCAAAGGGTGTTTATTCGCTCAATAAAAACGGCGGAGGAGCCAAGCTCCTCCGCCGTTTTACGTTTCAACAATTGTCCTCGGCTACAGCTTCACTCCCACCGACGTCAGCAACTCGCGCTGCGCGGCCGTGATCTCCTCACAGCCCTTGCGTCCCAGCGCCGTCATCTGCGCCAACTGCTCGTCGCTGAAGGCTTCGTGCTCGGCCGTGGCCTGCAGTTCGATGAATTTTCCGCCGCCGGTGAGGACGAAGTTCATGTCCACGTCGGCGCGCGAATCCTCTTCGTAGGCCAGGTCGAGCAGCGGCGCGCCGTCCACAATGCCCACGCTGATGGCGGCCACTGTATCTTTTAGCGGCCACTGCTTCAGTTTGCCGGACTGGCACAGGCGGTTCAGGGCCAGCGCCATGGCCACGTAGCCTCCGGTGATTGAGGCCGTGCGGGTGCCGCCATCGGCCTGCAACACGTCGCAGTCAATCCAAAGGGTGCGCTCGCCCAGCTTGGAGGTGTCCACCACGGCGCGCATGCTGCGGCCAATCAGGCGCTGAATCTCATGCGTGCGTCCGCCCTGCTTGCCGCGTGCGGCCTCGCGCGGGGTGCGGGTCAGGGTGGCGCGCGGCAGCATGCCGTACTCGCTGGTCACCCATCCCTTGCCCTGGTTGCGCATCCAGCCAGGCACGCTTTCCTCTACGGTTGCGGTGCACAGCACGCGGGTGTGGCCCACCTCAATGAGGCAGCTGCCCTCGGCGGTGCGCAGGAAGTCGGGCGTCAGCTTGAGCTGGCGCATCTGGTCGGCCAGTCGGTTATCGGAGCGGAAGGTCATGGTTCATCCTTGCGGGCGGAAAGTCTGTGGCCCGTCGAGTTGCGGCGCGGTGCGCCGGGGTTTGCTACGGAAACTCAGGCGGTTGCGACGGGGACGCCTTCGGGGGCGTCCAGGTCGGCGCGCTCCACGTGTTCGGCCTCAAAGCCGAGGAAGAGCGGCGCCTGGCGGTGGAACTTCTCCACCGAATCAGTGACGTAGAAGCGGTAGCTGGGCACTCCGGCGGACAGCTCGGCGCCGTGCAACTGCTGCACCACGGCGCGGGCGGTGGCCTCTGCGGAATCCACAATCTGGATGCGCTGCGGCACCACGCGGCGCAGCAAGGGGCGCAGCAAGGGGTAATGCGTGCAGCCCAGCACGAGTACGTCCACGTTGGCGCTGGCCGTGCGCAGGGCCTCAATGGTGTAGGTGCGGGCCACCTGCTCGGTTACAGATGACTCCAGCCAGCCCTCTTCCACCAGCGGCACCAGCAGCGGACAGGCCTTCTCATGGGTGGCAAAGCCGCGGCGGGCCAGCGCACGCTGGTATGCGTGGCTGGCGCAGGTGGCCTCGGTGGCAAACACCAGGGCCTCGCGGCTCTTGCTGATGGCGGCCGCCGCGTCGGCACCAGGTTCGATGACGCCGAGCACCGGCACGCTGACGGCGGACTTCACGTCATACAGCGCCAGGGCCGAGGCTGTGTTGCAGCCGATGACCAGCAGATCGATGCCGCGCGCGGCCAGAAAGCGTGCCGCCAGGGTGGTATAGCGGGCGACGAACTCCTGCGACTTGGTGCCATAGGGCAGGCGCGCCGTGTCGCCAAAGAAGAGATAATCGGCGTTGGGAACCAGCGCGGCGATGGCCCGCAGAACGGTCAAACCGCCAACGCCGGAGTCGAAGACTCCGATGACGGGACGACGAGGCTGGGCAGCGGCAGTCACTTCTCCCAATGTAACGCAAAAGCCGACGGCGCGGAATCGCCGGGGATTGCCCATACCCCCTCCCCCCTATATTTCCCCGTAAAAATTTGAGAAAGAACGGGTTGGAGGTGTCGGATGTGTCGAAGGTTTCGGATGTTTCAGTTGTCAAAGAGCAGAACCTTTGAAGCTGGGGTGAACGGCGCTGATTCCCACCTTAGCCACAACTGCGGCGTCGAAGGTGGGGCACCCGTGCTTACCTTTTTCCCCTACTTCAAGAGTAGCAATTTGGAGGGGGGTGACCCTCAGCGCGGGGCGTTTTATATATCGTGCGGAATCAGGCGGTTGGGAGGAATCTGGGAAAAACAGGGGTTGACAGAAAAAAGTGGCGGGCGGAAATAGGGTGCGTTTTTCAGGGAATACCGACGCACAGGGGAACGATAGAATGCCCCCCACTCAAGCCCAACGAGGGGCTTGCATGGGCCACCCGCCCAGACATGGGGCGCCGAACTTTCTATTTAGGAGAGATGTGGGCTACCTCTCGCTCTGTATTAACTCCCTTGATGAGGAGCCAGAGCATCAGCGGTATTTCGCCGAGACCTCCTCCGATGTAGTTATACGGAGTGCACAGGGCAGCAAGGCGTGGCGAGACAAACGTGAGCCAGCCAGCGCCCGCCAGAAAAAGAAGGGCTCCGAAGAGGCGCGGCATGAAACCCGAAAGAAGAATCAAGACACCAATTAGCGTGCAGTAGACGCCGAAGTAAACCAGGCTATGAATATGAAAAGGAAATAAATCATAGCGCCATAGTAGCTCGTTAGCCGAACCAGCAAGGCCGAACAAGGCCGCGACCAGCGAAAGACTCCGGCTCACCGGCTTGAAGAGGAAATAGAGGAGAACGACTACGGCCATATAGGACATGCTAGCCGTCAAGTTGCATGCGGTGAGAATCCAGCCACTCACCTTGCCAGAGAAGCCGACGAGCGAGGTGATGGTGTTAACCAAGTAGAAGACTCCGGCAAGTCTTGCCCGGAACTGAGTAGAAGCACCGAGGGAATCATTCGTTATATTTCCCATCACATATCCTTTGGCCGAAGGTGAAAACTGTGACAATTCCCTCGTTTGGCTACACACAGATAGACCCGCTACTTGTGTTTTCGAATACCCTTTGCTTGCTAAACGCGATGCAGGAGAACTCGGAATCTGGCGCTAATGAGTAAATTCTGCAGTTGCCTCAGGAACCACCGACCATGAATACGCATGCGAACCAATAAAGTTCCGGGAACTCGCAGAGAGATTCCTGGCGAAATGCAGAATGTCTAAACAGTAATAGGGGTCCTTCGACTCCGCTGCGCTCCGCTCAGGATGACACTTCAAAACAAAGAACAAAGACAAAAACAAGATCAACGTCAACTGCAAGTGCAAGGTCAACTACCCCACCCTCCGCCAAAGGATGGCGGAAGGGTAGGGCACCCGCAGTTTGTGTACTTGCCGGCTTAGTTGGCGTTGATCCAGGTGGCGATTTTGTCGAGCACCTGCGGGGCGATGGTTTCCTCGATGGTGGCGTACTCGCTGACCGCGCCGGTTTTGGCCGTCTGGAACAGATGGTTGAGACCGGGGAACTCGACGATTTCAAAGTGTTTATTGTCGCCATCGGTAAGAGCCTTGCGGATGGCCGGCAGGTTTTGCGCGGGTGCCACCTGGCGGTCCAGTTGGCCGTTAAGGGCCAGCACAGGGATGTGCAACCGGGCGAGGTCCGTCGCCGGGTTATAGGCGAGGAAGTAGCGGTACCAGGGCGAGGTCATGGTGTTAACCGTGGCCTCAAGCTGCGCCTCGGGCACGGTGCCCTTGAGCTTATCGGTGAGTTTGCGGCGGATGGTGTCCAGATCCTTTTCGCCGGTGATGATGGCGAGGACATCGCGCTGTGCCGCGGCGGCCTGTTCCGCCCCGGCCTCGGGTGCGCCGCTGGAAAGGGCAATCTGGCGGACCTGTTCGGGTAGCAGATCGGCGCCGCTTACGCCGTATCCGGCGAGCATGACGATGAAGGCCACGTCCTTATTTCGCGCGGCCACCATGGGAGCAATTCCTCCGCCCTCGCTGTGGCCGATCAGGCCGATGCGGGCGACCTCGGGACGCGACTTGAGGAAGGCCACGGCCGCCTCGGCGTCGGCGGCGAAGTCGGCGCTGGTAGAGCCCTTGAACTGGCCGCCGCTCTGTCCGATGCCGCGCTTATCCACGCGCAGCACCTCAAAGCCATGGCGGGTCAGGTAGTCGGCAAGGACGAGGAAGGGCTTGTGCTCCATGATCTCCTCGTCGCGATTCTGCGGGCCGCTGCCGCTGATGAGCACGATGGCCGTAAAGGGTCCCTTGCCGTTGGGATGCGTGATGGTTCCGGCCAGCTTGATGGCGGCCGCTTTGTTTTCAAAGGTCACATCCTCGGCGAGGTAGGGGTAGGGCTTGGTGGGCATCTGCGGGCGGCGGGCGGTGATGGCGGCCACGTCCTTGACACGGGAGAGGGTCAGCGGAAGGCGGCCGGCATTCTGCGTCCAAGTGCCAGCGATGGAGGAGCCATCGGCGCTGAACTTACCCACAAAGACGCCGCCGATTGCGGTGACATTGATGGTGACATCGCCGCCCTGCGCGGCCACCGAAGAGATGGGAATGCCGCGCGCGCCCTGATCGACGCTATCCATCGTGCCTGTGAGGCCGCCGGGAGTGTTCTGGATGTGAAAGAGCAGCCGCAGCGAGAGTCCGTTGCCCAGGGTGAGGCTGCCCAGCCAGTCGCCCTGCACATCCGGCGGCGGCGCCATGGGCTGGGCCAGCAGTGGGAGCGTGCAGGCAAGGATGGCGAAAATCAGAAGAGTACGCTTAGTCATGAGAATATCCTGCGTCATTCGAAAACCCTGCATGGAAGACACCTCAACGGGCGCTGAAAAGAGCGTGGATTTGTGTTCGGGCAGTATATACCGCCCAGCGCGGAATGCGAAAAGCTGCGAGGGAGCTGGAGCGGGCTATCCGACCAAAAAAATCGCCAATCCATAACCTATTGTATCTAAATCACATAAATTCTTTTGATGGGGGCTTTGGGTTGCGCCGTGGGGAGAGCTGTGGCTATACTCTTATTGGCGACTTAAATGGTCGTAGATATTGGCGACCAGTGTGGTCGCAATTAGCAGGGCGTCATTACTTAGACAAGGATGAGCAGGCGATGCTGAAGCTGACGAAAAAGGCCGACTACGGGCTCATCGCAATGCGTCATTTGGCCGAGCACGCCGACCTGGGGGCGTGCAGCGCCAAGGACCTGGCGGAGATGTACGGCATTCCGCAGGAGGCGCTGGCGAAGATATTGCAGCGGCTGGCCCGGCACAAGCTGCTGACATCGCTGCAAGGAACCAACGGCGGCTATGTGCTGGCACGCGACGCGCGGCAGATCAGCGCGCTGGAGGTGATCCGGGCCATAGAAGGGCCACTGTTCATCACCAGTTGCAACTCGGCGAAGAAGAGCTGCAGCCAGAGTTCGAAGTGCACCGTGCGCGAGCCCCTGCAAAAGGTGAGCCGCACGATTGAAGATGTGCTGGGCCGACTGACGGTTTGGGAGCTGCGCGAAGGCATTGAGGAAACAGCTCCTCCGGTGGTGGAGGATGAGCTGGTAAAGATCGAAGCATTGGGAGGCGATTATGGCAAGTGAAGTGAAGCTACCGATTTACATGGACAACCACGCGACGACGCGAGTAGACCCGCGTGTGATCGAGGCAATGCTGCCGTACTTTGGCGAGATTTATGGCAACGCGGCGAGCCGCAATCATGAGTTCGGCTGGGTGGCCGAGCAGGCGGTGGAGACCGCCCGTGAGCAGGTAGCCAAGCTGATTGGCGCCACGGCCAAGGAAATCGTCATCACCAGCGGCGCCACGGAGAGCAACAACCTTGCAATTAAAGGCGTGGCCGAGATGTACCGCGAAAAGGGCAACCACATCATCACCCAGATGACCGAGCACAAGTGCGTGCTGGACACCTGCAAGCGGCTGGAGAAGCACGGCTATCGCGTGACGTACCTGGCTCCGCAGACTGACGGGCTGGTGAATGTGAAGGAGCTGGAAGCGGCGATGACGCCGGAGACGATTCTGGTCTCCATTATGGCGGCCAACAATGAGGTTGGCGTGCTGCAGCCGATCCGCGAAATTGGCAAGCTGTGTCACGAGCGCGGCATCATCTTCCACAGCGACATCGCGCAGGCCATCGGCAAAGTGCCGATCAACGTGATTGACGACAACATTGACCTGGCGTCAATTTCGGCGCACAAGATTTACGGACCCAAGGGCGTGGGCGCGCTGTATGTGCGGCGCCGCAATCCGAGGGTGCAGCTGGTGGCGCAGATGGACGGCGGCGGCCACGAACGCGGCATGCGCAGCGGAACCCTGAACGTGCCCGGCATTGTGGGCATGGGCAAGGCCTGCGAGCTGGCCGGCGAAGAGATGGCCGTGGAGAGCAAGCGGCTGTTGGCTCTGCGCGAGAGCCTGCGCAAGCAGATCTTCTCGGAGCTGGACGAGGTGTTCGTGAACGGCAGCATGGAGCACCGGTTGCCGGGGAGTTTGAACATCAGCTTTGCGTATGTGGAAGGCGAGAGCCTGCTGATGGGCATCAACGACATTGCGGTGAGCAGCGGTTCGGCCTGTACCAGCGCCACGCTGGAGCCGAGCTACGTGCTGAAGGCGCTGGGCGCGGGCGACGAGCTGGCGCACAGTTCGATTCGTTTTGGGCTGGGGCGCTTTAACACCCAGGCCGAGGTGGATTACGTGGCAAAGAAGATTGTGGACGTGGTGAGGAAGCTGCGCGAACTGTCTCCTTTGTACGAGATGCACAAGGAAGGCATCGACCTGAGCAAGGTGAAGTGGCAGGCGGAGACGGCGGCGCATTAATCCGCGCTGAAGTTGAGAAGAAATTGAGCAAGACGAGCGCTGCGTGGGGCAGCGGACGGGCTAGAACAAGGAGAATTTACGATGGCATACAGCGACAAGGTACTGGATCACTACACGAATCCGCGCAACGTGGGCACGCTGGACAAGAACAGCGGCGAGGTGGGCACGGGACTGGTGGGAGCTCCGGAGTGCGGCGACGTGATGAAGCTGCAGATACGGGTGAATCCCGCGACGAATGTGATTGAAGAAGCCAAGTTCAAGACGTTTGGCTGCGGCTCGGCCATCGCGTCCAGCTCGCTGGCCACCGAGTGGGTGAAGGGCAAGACCGTGGACGAGGCTTTGCAGATACGGAACACGGACATCGTGAAAGAGCTGTCACTGCCGCCGGTGAAGATTCACTGTTCGGTGCTGGCCGAGGATGCGATCCGCGCGGCGATCTCCGATTGGAAGAAGAAGAACGGCTAACCGAGCCAGGGAGGGTGGCGGGCCAACCAGCCCGCCGATCATGACGGAAACGACGGCAACAGCAACGGGTATCAACATCACGGCGAAGGCGCTGGAGCACATCCGCGCGGCGATGGAGAAGGAAGGCATCTCCTCGGCCGAGGGTGGACTGCGCCTGGGGGTGCAGGGCGGCGGCTGCTCCGGCCTGAGCTACAACATTCGCTTTGACACGCAGCCGAGAGAGCGGGACCGCATTTTTACCTATGGCGACGTGCGGGTGTTTGTGGATCCGAAATCATTCATCTACCTGAACGGCATGACAGTGGAGTGGGAAGAGACGCTGATGCATCGCGGTTTCGTCTTCCAGAACCCGAATGCCAAGAAGAGCTGCGGCTGCGGCAGCAGCTTCAGCTAAAAGGGACGCGATGAGCGAAGCCATCAAGACGGAGTCGAAGCCGATGAGCGGGCCGAAGTTGAATGTGCTGCAGGCTCCTCCGGTGCAGCACCGCTGCTGGAGCTGCGGCGACATGCGGGCCGAACATTTTTGCGGCGAGTGTGGACACGTGCAGCCGGCGCTGCCGACGGACTTCTTTTCGTTCTTTGGGCTGCCGCGGCTGCTGGAGTTGGACGAAGACCGGCTGGAAGCCGAGTTCTACAAGCTGAGCCGCAAGCTGCATCCCGATGTGTACAGCCGGGCCAGCGACCGCGAGCAGCAGTGGAGTTTGGAGAAGACCAGCCAGCTCAACGACGCTTACCGCACACTGAAGGACCCGATCAGCCGCACGGAATACCTGCTGATGCTGCAGGGAATTCAACTGGAAGAGCAGAGCAAGATTGCCACGGAGCAGGCTCGCGCATTCGGCGTGGAGAAGAAGCAGACGGTTCCGGCGGAGTTGCTGGAAGAGGCCTTTGAGCTGAACATGCTATTGGAAGAGGCCAAGCATGGCGGCGTGGACGATGACGTCCGTGCGCAGTTGATTTCCACGCGCGATGCGCTGACGGCACGCATGGAAGGCCTCAGCCAGGAGCTGCAGGCGGCGTGGCGGCGCTGGGACGAGGGCGATGCCGCAGCGACCGAGGCGATGGTGGACGTGCTGAACCGGCGCAGCTATCTGCGCAATCTTTTGCGGGACATTCATGAAGTACTGGGCTAAGCGCAATCAAAATGGCTGACGACAAGATTGTAGGAATCGACCTGGGCACAACGAACTCGCTGGTGGCGTACATGGGCGTTGGCCCGTCGCTGGCGCATCCTGACGCGCCGGGCAAGGGCGTTTTCATTATTCCCGGCGAAGATGGCTCGCCGCTGGTGCCGAGCGTGGTGGCCGTGGACGACGACGGACACATGCTGGTGGGCAACGGCGCGCGCAAGGTGCTGCTGACGCGCTCTGAACGCGCGATTTACAGCGTGAAGCGCTTGATGGGGCGCGGCGTGGAGGATGTGCGGGAGGAGTTGAAGCTCTTTCCGTTTCACCTGGCCGAGGATTTGGCGCCGGGCGAGGTGCTAAGGATTCACTTGGGAGAGCGGACGTACACGCCGCCGGAGATTTCCGCGCAGATACTGCGCCAGCTCAAGCGCAACGCGGAGAGATTTTTCGGCACGCCGGTGAAGCAGGCGGTAATCACCGTTCCAGCGTACTTCAACGACGCGCAGCGCCAGGCAACCAAGGACGCCGGGCGCATTGCAGGGCTGGACGTGCTGCGACTGGTGAACGAGCCGACGGCCGCCAGCCTGGCCTATGGGCTGGACAAGAAGCAGAACGGCACCATCGCCGTGTACGACTTTGGCGGCGGGACGTTCGATGTTTCCATCTTGAAGCTGCGCGACGGAATCTTTGAGGTCATCGCCACCAACGGCGACACGCACCTGGGCGGCGACGATATTGACAACCTGTTGATTGCCGTGGCGGCAGAGGACATTGCCGGCGACTTGAAGATTGATATCCGTCAATCCCCTGAGGCGGTGCAGCGGCTGCGCCAGGCGATGATTGACGCCAAGATCGCGCTGTCGGAATCGGAAGAAACTAAGATTGATGTGGAGCTGCCGGGCGGCAAGCACTACCTGCGCACCATCACTCGCGCGATGCTGGAGGAGATGATCTCTCCGATTGTGGAGCGCACGCTGGGGCCGTGCCGGCAGGCGTTGCGCGACGCCGGCGTGGAGCCGAAGCAGGTGGACGAGGTGGTGCTGGTCGGCGGCAGCACGCGGATTCCGCTGGTGCGCCGCAAGGTGGAAGAGCTGTTTGGCCGTAAGGCGCACACGGAGCTGAATCCCGATGAAGTGGTGGCGCTGGGCGCGGCGGTGCAGGCAAACATTCTTGGCGGCGGCAGCGAAGAGACGAAGGACATGCTGCTGCTGGATGTGACGCCGCTCTCGCTGGGCATTGAGGCCTTGGGCGGAGTGACGGCGAAGATCATCCATCGCAACTCGACGATTCCGGCTTCGGCGACCGAGCACTTTACGACGGGCGTCGAGGGACAGACCTCGGTGGCGATTCACGTGTTGCAGGGCGAGCGCGAGATGGCGAAGGACTGCCGCTCGCTGGCGCGCTTTGACCTGAAGGGAATTCCTCCCATGCCGGCCGGACTGCCGCGCATCGAGGTGCGATTTCTGATTGACGCGAACGGCATTCTGCACGTTTCGGCCCGTGAGCAGCGCAGCGGAAAAGAGTCTGAGATACAGGTGCAGCCGAGCTACGGGCTGACGGACGAGCAGGTGGAGAACATGATTCTCGACTCGTTCGACAACGCTGAAACGGATTTGATGGAGCGCCAACTGGTGGAGTCGCGCAACGAGGCGGAGACCATCCTGACGGCGCTGGCGAAGGCTCGCGGCGGCGCGGCGTGGCGCAAGCTCGGCTTTGGCGAACAGCGCAAGGTGGAAGAGCAGGAGACGGCACTGCGGCAGGCCATGACCGGCACAGACCACAACCTGATCCGCCGGGCGATTGACGAGCTGAACCAGGGCACCATGCGTTTGGCCGAGATGATGATGGACGACGCCGTGGGCAGCGCATTGAAGGGCAAGACCATGGACGATACCGGCATGGAAGAAGGACCGGCGGCTCCGCACCCGATTGGCAAAGCGGAGTTTGAATAACGGCTGGCCAGGCAAGGCGAGATAGAGGCGGAAAAATTATGGAAACGACTGAGCAGATCAAGAAGACGAATGCGGCAGAGCAGAAGACGCTGGCACCGAACATGGTGCGGCTGACTTTTTTGCCCAGCAATGAGAGCGTGGAGTTCGAGGCAGGAAAGCTGCCCTACCAGGAGCACGGCAAGCAGGGATCGATCCTGGATGTGGCGATCAACAGCGGGATTCACCTGGAGCATGCCTGCGGTGGAAACTGTGCCTGCACAACGTGCCACGTGGTGGTGAAAAAAGGACGCGAGCTGCTGAACGAGGTGAGCGAAGAAGAAGCCGACCGTCTGGATACGGCCGCGGATCTGCAACTGCACTCGCGGCTGGGCTGCATGGCGGTGATTGAAAAGCCGGGCGAAGTGGTGGTGGAGATTCCCAGCTGGAATAGAAATTATGTGCGCGAAGGCGGCGGCAGTACGTTGTAAACTCTTTGGCTGCGGGCTGGGCTCGGTAAGGCCTGCCCGGGAGTGGACGCATGCTTGAGCTATCGTGGGATGACGCAGGCGATATCGGCATTGAGTTGTACGAGAAGTTTCCGGCCAAGGATCCGCTGACCGTGCGCTTTACGGAACTGCGTCTGATGGTGGTGGAGCTGAAGGGTTTCACCGACGATCCGCAGGCATCAAGCGAAGGCAAGCTGGAGGCGATCCAGATGGCCTGGTACGAGGAATGGAAAGACAATCAGGAGTAAATAGTAAATATATCAACGACATATGAATGGTTATCGATATTGTGTACAAAATTTGTACATACCATGATATCCTGTTTTCTATCAATAGTTTGGAGACAGGATGAACAGGGAAACGCTGCTGAAGAATCAATGGGGAAGCGTTAATCCCTACACTCGCCACATATCTGACTGCTCCCAAACAGCAAACACAAATTTCAATTCCTGCCGATGTCCGAAGTGGCTTTATGTCAATAAACGCGGCGAAAAACCCACTCGCTATGCACTGAACACCAACTCCTGGTCCGAAGCAAAGGAACTGGCGGCTGAAGCGCTACGGGTATTCGATCCTGAAATTGCCGAGGCACGCGAGACCAAGCAGAGGAAGAAGCGCGCTTCGCGTACAGTGCTTGAGGCCATCAATCTCTGGCTGGATCGCACGCGTACAGCCTATGGCGAAGACTCGACCATCGTTAAGCAATACAAGAGCACATTCGGATGGGTAGACGGGGACGGCGTTACTCATGGCTCTCTTCTCCAATTTATTGAAAACTGGAATCTGAGTCATCCCGAAGAACGAATTGAAGCGATCAATGAGATAACGACCCTGATCTGCCAGGAGTGGCTCTCCTCTAAATGGTTCAGTAAATTGAGTTCGGTAACCCGAAATCAGCGATGGGGAACTGTGCGTTCGTTCTTCAATTTTCTGGTTGGGGTGGATGTGATTGAGCGTAGCCCTGTGGCGTCCATCAAGGCTCCGCCGGCAAACAACATTTATGCCAATGCTCCATTTACGCCTGAACAGTACAAGCTGATCCTGGAGCAGGCGGACTGGTATGTAGATGATCGAGTGCGGAATGGCGAACGCGAAGTGTACTGCACGCGTCTGCACAATTTCATCGAAGTCCTCCGGCACACCGGCATGGACATCATCGACGCGGTACAGCTTCGGCCGGCATTACAGATCACATATGAGCTGGTAGACGACGATTTGGTTCCCGTGTTGAGGTACATGCGTACTAAAACCGGAGTCGAAGCTGTCATACCCTTAACCCCGCAACTTGCAGAGAAAATCAGGGCGACACCTGCGGTCCCGCAGTCGGCGCCCGGGATGCCATTTCGCTATGTGGAGACACTCATACGCTCAGATGCACATAATTGGGCACGCAGAGTTAAAGTACTGTTTCCACTTGCCAGCGTGGATGCAATCCAGCTCATGGGCAAAGATGGACGTCCTGCAGTTGACAGCTATGGCGCGCCAATTATGAAACGGCCCAACGTCAAGATGCTTCGTCATACTTTTGCAGTGGGAAGCCTGTCTGCTGGAATACGCGAGGAGACTGTTGCAAAAATGTTAGGCCATAAGTCTGTCGAGATGGTGCGTGAACATTACGGACCCTGGTGCAAGCAGAGAGATGAGGCACATATTCGTGAAGTATTTACGGTGATGAAGCCGGTGAATGCACCAGCAGCTCCCAATTCAAAATCAACGCGCAAACGCCAGCCAAGACTCACGCAGTAAATTTACTCAGCAGAATCAGAAAGGGAGCCCGAAGGCTCCCTTGTCTTGTCCGATCGTTGATCATCGGTTGCGGTATCTCGCCAAAACACGAATCACCACTGATTCGGGGATCCTCAAAGTGTAATATCTTCTCTTGAGGGCCCGTCCCATCCTGCGTGATGGATTGCCGATCTTCAGGACTCCCGGCTCGTTCTCAAATAACCGGCGTACTTTGTCATCAGAATACGTAAGCCGCTCAGCGACCTGCGCAACGGAGTAGTGGCGTTCCACACGCTCCAGTGGGGACGTCCGGCAGGAACGTCCCCCTTCAATGAGGTTTAGCTTACCCATGGAGCTTCTGCTTGCTGCAGATAGGGTCTGCTGTTGACAGGGGAAATCGCTAATTCAATTACAGAGAGATGGGTCATCTATTCCAACCCTCCGACGATGATGAGGTGATCTTCTTTGAATGCCTGCAGAGTGCTGAGCGCATAACGAACCGGGCCGTTGTCGCCATACTGGTAGTAGTCAGGACCCTGGTGGCGTTGCCGCCATTTCTTCATCGCAGCAACGGTGACACCAAGAATTGTTGAGGCTGAGCGATCATTAAAGACGGGGTCGTCGTTGATGGCCGAGAGCGGGATGGGTGGTTCGAGATGCATGTAGCGGGCGGGAAGCACTACCCGGCGGGCCATGCCTTCAATCGCCGACGGAGCCGGCAGTACAGCCGGGGAATCCCCGGCCTGACTAGCGGTAGGTTGCTTCCGTCGTGCATCACTGGATGTTGCGCGGATCGGTACTGTGTCGCCCGCGGAAAACGCAAATGTAGTCATAAAACTCCAATCAAAATTGATCCTGGAAGCACAGGAAAGCTACGCTCCCAGGTAGAACGGGAATCAATGCCTATGCGCACAGCAAATGCTGCCCGCATAGACATGGAACTCTGACGTGCATTGCTGCACGCTTTTTCACTATTAATTCTTGGGATTTGGGGCTGCCGACTTCTAGTCCCGGCTATTTGGACCGCCAACATCTGGTCCCGGCGAAGTGGGGAGCCGCCTACAGCTTGGCTCCGTGTTGGCTAAGGGATTCGTCTCAAATGACGATTCTCTACAATGTCATGATTATATCATGATAAATACCTATATCAGACAAAGTGTATCTATGTTCTTATTAATCTATATGATAGACAATATTGTCCTAATGCGCGACCACATGTATTTCGCTGCGGGGCGGCAAGAGAGAATAACGGATATATAACGATTCACATAACTCAATTAAGAATTTGCATGTTTCGGATTCTACGATGTTGTCATTCCGCCGGGTCTGGCCATTTCAAGATCGTTAGACACATGACTGGTGATGAGGGGCTGCGGCGCCCAGCAGACATGGATAGTCGTCCGAGCCGAATGCGCATCATGGGGCAAAAATATAGTCGTCTGGCCCTAGGCATTGTCGGGCTGTCTCTAAAGGGTTTGGCAGCCCTTCTATTCGTGTTCGAGGCGGCTTCCTCTTCCGATTGCCATGTGCATAATGGCATCCAGACCTGCTGTGGGCTCTTAACCCTTTTCTCACGCTTGGAACCTACACCAGATAGCAAAAGCTGTTTGGAAATGCCTCCCAAGCAGCCTTCTGGCACCCGCGTAAACAGCGGGCCGAAAACGACTGCCTAGCCCGTTTTGCTGTGTGTGGAAACCTATGGTTTAGATCACGCCAGCCCGACCTTAGCTGTCTGCCTTTCTGCATGGCGTTTGTCGAGACAAATCCAGGATAAGGTTAAGCCGACAATGCGACCGGACCATGTTTGCTCCACCAAGTGGCCACCGTCTGCTTTCGCCAACAATAGCTCTCTGCAACAAGCGCTAGTGCTCTTATTACGTGTGTCATCCCGAACTCTTTGCAGTCGTTTACTTTCGTAGCAGTTTCGCTTACCCTGTCTGAGTGATTCCTTCACTGGCTAGTTCGAGCAGCTATGCTCAGTATGTGTGCTTTCTGGATCTTTTTCCACCCATCAATCCCTGTTCCTAGGAACTGACAATGGCTCTCGACAACGACCTCGTAGTCGATCTCCTCACATACATTGAGCAAGTCGAAAAGCTCAAGGTCAAACCCGCATTCTCCGTTCCGACTGAGTACTTTGCCGCCTACCAGCACGAGCTTAAGGGCCTTCCAGAAATCCGGTTCAACATCCAGGCGGATGGCGAGGACGTGTGGCTCTGTATCCCGCGACTCAAGGAGATACAGGCCCCCTCGCCCGATGAGAAACTTGCCCCTTGGATCACGATCTACAGGACGCCGACGAGAACGCCAGAGTTGAGACCCGCGATTGAGACACCTGCGAGCCCGGAAACTCCAGATCGCACCGAGATCCGTGAACTCTTCGATTGGTACATCAAGAACCAGTGGATGCCTTGGGCGGCAGCGGAACTGCCACGCCGCAAGACGATTCACCGCTACAACCAGGTCTTCGCCATCCAACAAGCGATCGCAAGCGGTGGTGCTGACATGCCCCTCGAGCTGGTCTGGGGCATCGGCATGGCTCTCTGGAATAAGGAAGGCAATGCAAGCACGCTCAAGTACCCTCTGATTACGCAAGGCTGCGAAATCAACCTAAATCGCCACACATTCGATCTGGAAATCAGACCCCGCAACGTCGATGCCCGCATCGAATTGGACTGTTACGCCGAGATGGAAGTGTCCGGCGTGACGCAGGTGGAAGCGTTCTGGAAAAGCGCCATCGACAGCGCCACGAATCGGGTCAATCCGTTTGAATTCTCGACGTTTGAACCAACACTCAAAACTGCCGTAGGTTTTCTCGACCCCTCCGGCTCCTATGAGGTCCTCGCCGAAGACCCAACCCTGCCAGCACCATCGGACAAGCTCAAGATCATGAGCACATGGGTCCTGTTCGCCCGTAAGCGAACGGCCACGATCTTCCTCGAAGACGTGAAACGCTTAAGAGAGAAAGTGAAAGAGGCCCGCTCCCTTCCGCCTGTGATCCGCAGTTTTGTAGTGCGTGGCGACGAGGAGGTGCGAACCCGAACTGAGCGCGTCTTCCGCGGCCTGTTATCAAGCGAAGCTCCCTCCGATGCTGCGGAACTCTACTTCCCTCTCCCCTACAACGATGAACAGGTTTCTATCGTTCAAAAGCTCGAGCATGGTGATGGCATCGTTGTGCAGGGCCCACCGGGTACCGGCAAGACGCACACGATCGCGAACATAATCTGTCATTACCTGGCAGCAGGCAAACGCGTATTGGTCTCCTCGAAGGGAGAGACTGCGCTTACCGAGGTGATTGGCAAGCTGCCGGAGCGGATTCGCCCGCTTGCGGTAGGCCTTCTATCGAACGAACGTGAAGGAATGAAGCAGTTTGAGCATTCAATCCAGACAATTGCGTCAACCGTGACGGCACTTAATCCTCAGCGTTCCGCTAGGGAGATCAACCGGCTCGAAGATCAGGTCAATCGCCTTCATTCGAAAATTTCGCAGATCGATTCTTCGCTAAGAGCACATGCCACGAAGCACATGTGCTCTTACAAGTTCCAAGGACGGGAATCCACCCCCGAAGAGATTGCGAAGTACGTCGTTGAGCACGAGGAAGCGCACAACTGGATGGACGATGCGCTTCCGGCCAATGGTATGGAACATCTCCAGTTTGATGAGCGCTCAATTGGCGCGCTGCGCCAAGCGCGGCTGAGGGTGGGCAAGGACATCATCTACCTAGATTCCTCTCTGCCAATTAGCGATGATTTTCCTGCTTGGCCCTACCTCCTCAGTCTGCATCGCGACCTGATAAAGGCCAAGGACCTTGATGCGCGAGTCTCCGACGGGACCATTCTGGACTTAATTGATTCAACACCCGGGACCTACGAGAAGGCCGTGGCGCTGCTTAGATTCTTAACAGAGCGGACAGATCTGCAGAAGCGGGTCGCCTCATATCCTACAGTCGGCCTGAACGTTCTGCGCGAGCATCTGGCCAAGATGAAGCCAGACGATATCTTGCTCGACTCCCTCGTGCAGGTCTGCCGCGACATCAATTTGCTCGACTGCACCAGGCGTGATCTTGTCCCGAAATCCATCGTCCTCCCTACAGGCGCCGAAGACGATGATGATTTCCTTTCGGCTATCGTGCGCCTCAAGCAGGGCAAAAGCGCCTTCGCTTTTCCATTCGGAAAGTCGGCAGCCCGCAAGCTAGTAGAGGGTGTAGCGGTTCTCGGGTCCTCTCCGGAAGGTGCGGAGCAGTGGGAAGATGCCTACGCCATGATTTCCTGGCGCATGTCTGTTAAGAAGTGTCTCGCGCGGTGGAACTCAGTCGCCAGAGAGTTCGGGTTTGAGCCCCGGACGGGCGAACTCGAAGACGTATTCCGTGGGGCCGCCCAGCTTCAGGCCCAGGTCATGGAACTGCACAGTCTCGTGTTCGACTACGACGCAAAGCTGGTCGCCGAAACCCAGAAGGTATTCGGAGAGCGCGTTGCCGCTCGATTTAAGAGCGAAGGCGAGAAACTTGTGCAGGAGGTCATCACCTGCCTGCAGTTCCATATTGACCGGGGTAATCTTGCATCCACGCTCTTCCGGATCGAGACCATTCGTCAGAAGCTAATTGGCCGGAAGGGGCCGATCGTAGACGAGGTTCGCGAGTTCTTCACGTCCTCGCTCGGCAACAAGCAAGAAGACGATTTAAGGTTGCAGACGAAGTGGCATGCGCTGGTATCAGAACTAATCCGCCTGGGTAGCATTCGTCCGGACCTCGACCAGATTGCCCTCATCTCAGCCGAGATCGAAAGGTCCAGTGCTCTGCATTGGGCCGCACGCATTCGAACGCAAGCCGCTGAAGTCGACCACGACCCGGTTGTGCCTTCCGACTGGAGAGAAGCCATCGAATGGCGCTGTGCGGTCGCGCTCCTGGATTCGATTGACATTCACCATCTACTTAGGAATCTCTCCGATGAACGCCGAACGCACACGAGCTCTCTCGCCCACAAGTATCAGGAACTCGTGGCCGAAAAGTGCTGGCTAAACGTTTTCAACAATTCGCCAGATTCAGTGCAGCAGGATCTCAAACGGTACCTAAATGCCATTCAAGCGATGGGGACCGGGCTTGGCTTGCGCGCGATGCGCTATAGGAAAGACGCACAGGAAGCTATGACTCGCGCTTATCGCGCAGTTCCTTGCTGGGTCTTGCCCCAGTGGCGCGTCAGCGAGACTATCCCATCCGAGGTCGGGCTCTTCGACCTCGTCATCATTGATGAGGCGTCCCAGTCGGACATATGGGCGCTTCCCGTTCTTCTTCGGGGTAAGAAGCTCTTAATTGTAGGAGACCGCAAGCAGGTGTCTCCATCTGCGATCGGAATGGCTGAACAGAGGATCACGGACCTGATCAGCCGCTTCCTGCAGAATCAGCCTTTCGGGTCCGAGATGACTCCCGAAAAGTCAATATACGACCTAGCCAGCGTCATATTCGCCTCAAACGCTGTCATGCTGAAGGAACACTTCCGCTGTGTTCCGGCAATTATTGAGTTTTCGAATCGTGAGTTCTATCAAAATGATATTGTTCCGCTGCGCATACCTCATCCAAGCGAACGGCTTGATCCGCCACTCATTGATGTGTATGTAAGAGGCGGATTCCGGAAGGGAGACGTTAACGACCCCGAGGCGCAGGCCATCTTGCAGGAGATTCAGGCGATTCTCGCAAATCCTTCCCTTGGCGGCCGCACCATCGGCGTGGTCACACTTCTCGGAACGGATCAGTCTGCCTACATCCACAAACTAGTCACCACACACATCTCGCCATTGGATATCTTGAATCGGCAAATTTCAGTAGGCCCGCCGCCCATATTTCAGGGCCGAGAACGAGACATCATGCTCATCTCCATGGTCCTCGCACCGGGCGACCATTCCGCTCAGAATCGAGATGATCAGAAACAACGCTTCAACGTGGCCCTCTCGCGCGCAAGAGACAGGGAGTATCTCTTCCGTTCCGTGGATTACAGTGCTTTTGCCGACGACACTCTCAATGGTCGGCTGATCCGGCATTTCCGGGAACCTTTCCGGCAGAACGCTCGCACTTCCAATGTGCTCCGTGAACGCTGCGAGTCTGATTTCGAACGAGACATGTTTGATGCGCTGGTAAAGAGGGGCTATCGCGTCGAACCGCAAGTGCGCTGCGGTGGTTTCAGAATAGATCTAGTAGTTGAGGGAAGGGAAGGTCGGCGGATTGCCGTAGAGTGCGATGGAGACCGATTTCATGGTCCTGGCCAATGGGCCGAGGATATGTCACGTCAGCGCGTCCTCGAGCGCGCCGGTTGGACCTTCTGGCGCTGTTTCGCTTCCAACTTTTTGCGCCGGCGTGCCGCAGTCCTTGAAGACCTCTTCGCCACCATAGGGAACCTTGGAATCGAGCCACTCGGCTCGGATGGGGTAGACAATACCGCGTGGGTCCATTCTAAGGAGGTTGATCCCTACGCCGTCCAACTGGAAGAGGAAGCGGAGGAGGAAGAGGAAGACTATGGCGAAGCGGCCGTTCATCAGTAAGCTAGTCGACGAAATGGAAGTGATGTTCAAGTCATCGGGGATGGAACTTCTGACACTTAAGGCGCTTGAGAATGAACTCGTTCACCGCTCAACGCCTCGGGCAGTCAGCCTGCTCAAGGTTGTACGAAAGCAGCTATCACTACCGCAGTTCAGCGACAGTGCGATGGATCCTTCTCTCTTCGGCCCACCGTCCATTCCCACCAGTTTGGTCAATCCAACTCCGCCGCAACGAGCAGATTCCACACCTGAATTGGCACCGAAGCCTCACCAAGCGCCTCAACCTGTGTCGGTGAACCAACCTATGATATTTCCGTCTCCGCTGGTTTCTGGTGGCGAGCCCTTACCTTTATCTGCCCTCGTAGAACTTAGACACGAAGTTGGCAACTCGATTATGTCCCCCGAAGAGGCAAGTAAGGTGCTTCAAGTCACCTTAGGAGCGGCTTGGGAGACAATTGAGAAATCCCGCCGCGGGATCGTCCAGAAATCACATCCCGACAATATCCGATCACTCTCCCCAGAAAGGCGAAGAGTGCTAGTCGAACATGCGCGCCGGGCGAACGAGGCGGTCCAGGTTCTGTCGGGCTTGCGAGTCCCAAGAGAGACCCATGTCAGCAAGTTGCATGAAAACGCCGAGCCTGCACGAGAGTGATTTCTGCTTCCCACAACCGAGTGTAGCCACCCGATACACCACAATTGCCGCCTATGGTACAGCGTTAAACGATGACGAACGAACACGATCGACTGGATTCTCGATTCAGCATTGTCAGCGCCTTTTGGAAGCCGCAAATACCCCAGCACGTCCTCACAGGCACGCTGACAAATGACGACGATGGGCTGACATTCACCACATCTCCGCGCTATAGCTACCGTGTTCGCGTGGACTCGCTTGCTTCACTGATGAGGCTGTCTGAAGGCGATGCGGTTCCTCGAATACAGGTGATGCACGGATTCTCCGCGGATGGCATTTGCACCCTGTGTCAACTCATAGAGATTGCGCATCCCGGCCTCAATGACACAGCTTCAGGCCACTGGATCGAAGCAAACTCCTATCGTGCATCGGTTTTTGTTGGTGGAATCCATTTAGGCGGCATAGATGACAGATCCCTCACGTCCGCACATTTCACCTTCACCGGAATTGGTGAGTGGCTCCCAGGGCCACTGAATGAGGTCTGGGAGACCGATCATATTGTGCTGAAGATTCCCCTGACCGAAAAGGAGGTGTTCAGCCTTGGCGTTCGCGAGACGCATGTGCATGTCAGTCTGAAGGTCATATCGGAGATCAAGTCCAATGGAGACGATGGAGGCCGCGTCACGCGCCCGGTCGCATTCATAGAGATCAAGAGCTACGAGCCGGAATCTTTGAATTGGTACCTTGCCATCGGCAATCGCATAGAGAACATCTTTTCTTTACTGCTCGGGGCTTCGCTCGCGATGGAGACAATGTTCGTTTTTAGAGGTGATGAGGTGGGCCACGTCGTCAGTAAACGCAAACGCGTGGTTGAGAAAGTGGGAGTATTCGATTGTGTGCGTTGCACAACGAGCCAACTCGCTCAGGCAATCGCTATATGGCTCAGTCAACCTGATGAGTTTAGCTTGGTCGAAAGCCTCGCTCTCGGCGTACTCCGTAAGGGAGACCTATTCTATGAAACGGAACTGTTGTCTTTGGCACAAGCGCTGGAAGGGTTCCATCGAGTGACCTCTGAAGCGATACCGGTAGATAAAGCAACGCTCCGAAGGATTAGAAAATCGTATGCTGCCCTGTTGCGGCAGGAAGGGGTCGAAGAAGCACTGGCATCGCGTTTGTGCTCCGCTATGGCTCACGCTAATGATCCAACATTCGCTGCGCGCCTAACGGACCTCTGTAGTCGCCTGTCAGACATTGCGTTGCATAATATGGGCATCGAGCCAGCAAGCTTTATCCCTCAGGTTGTGGCGACAAGAAACTATTACACTCACGCGGGAAACAAGATTTCCTCTCACTGGCGAGCCCTTCCTTTATCGGGAGTACCTATATTCTTTCTAAATCAGAAGCTTCGAGCATTACTTCGAGGGGTTCTTCTCTTGCATATTGGATTGCCGGAGCAACAGATCACTGCATTAATAACGCGTGAGGCTACACGATGGAGATAGGGGCCAACAATCATCCGGCACAACCTGCGAGCCCCACGAGCGGCTCCAGCGGATTTATCTCCTGAAATGTTCATCCGGCCGGCAATTGGGAGTAAACAAGGAGAGGTGGAATCCCGAACGCTAGCCGACTTGGGGTCTAAGCCAGCCGAGAAGCATTGATAAAATCCAAAGATAATGACATACTTCGAGGTTGCAGTGTTGCACTGGTTACATGATGGAAACTCGAATTAATCCGGCCAGAAGCCGATCGGAAAACACGCCTTTAGCTGCACATGGTCCAGAGTCGTCTCCTGTCTTATCCAACCGCATAAGTAACAGAGTGGATGCTCTGTGAGGAAAGGAGCTTCTCTCCTCGGGCCCCGTGACACGCCTTATCTCAACACATCTGGCCTATTTTACCGGCATCAAGAATCGCTCGACTGGACGAGATTGAAGGCAGAGCACGTCATCTTCGGACACGAGCTTCTCGTCAACTCCCCTCATGATCACATAGGGCTCAAACAACGAGTCACTAAACCGAAAGCGATATCGCCGCCTCTCACCTCTGCTTTCAAGAACTGCACCTCGCCCCTCGCTGCAGAACTGTTTGAGATGGCGCATATAAGCATCAATGCCGTATTTTTTCTTTTTTATTGCAAGAAGAGGAGCGCGAAGATCCCCAGCTGTGAAATACCCAAGCTCGTCAGTTGGACAAAGTGCCGCAGCAAGAAGAATTTCCTTATAAATGTTTGGATGCGGACTGCTTATTGCCTTGAGGTATGAAGAAACAAGCGTTTGACGCGCACTCTTTAATGAACGACGAATGGCTGATTCGACATCGGCGCAGACAGCAATCAGTCTTCCATCGTCCAGGGCTGCGTGACCAGTAAACATTCCTAATTCATGAGCATTATGTGGAAGCCCACGAGATAAAGCCGCAATCTGAACAACAGCGTCCTTATCGATGCTCAACTTCGCATGCAGAAATCCCCTTTCAACAATCTCTGCAAGCTCCGATTCCAACATTCTAGGCACCTGAATCTGTACGAGTGCCCTTTCAATGGATGCATGTTCAGCTATCAGTTCGTCTATTGAATCAGCCACGCCCACGATAATCAGGGTTGCGTCGACAGCATGGTCGGAGAGGCTCTTGATGGTATCGGCAAAAAGGGTAGCAGTTGATGGATCTTCGATTCTATCGAACTCGTCGATAATTATGATTGCAGGTGAACCAAGCTGTTTGAGGAGAAAGCGCACATCCTCCGCTGTTCCGTCTTCCGGAAATGACACCTTGGACCGAACGGCGGCAGTCAAGTTTTCACCTGTATCGCCAGAGTGCAGATTCCTAAGGAAGAAAAGCTCTCGAAACACTCCCTGCCAAATCGTCACAAAATTTGCTGTAGCGTCGCAGTTCAGGCGAACCACCTGATAATTCCATTTTTCTAAAGACCGCAAGGAATCATTCAAGAGATTTGCGAGAGACGTCTTCCCGACGCCTCTCTCTCCGTAGATCAGCACATGCTGTCCGAGCTGAAAAACAGCATCCATAAGGCGGGTTTTCTCTTCTGCTCTACCGGAAAAAAATTCTCCCCTAGCTGGCGACGTTGGCGTGAATCCCTCTGACAGCCGCCCCCTAAGCTCAATTTTCTCTATATCTTCCATATGTGCCACCAGATAAAGCATACCGCACAATATGTGGCCACATCAGTTTATTATTTGAAATAATCAGTCAATTCTAGTCGTTATATAAACAATTGATATTGACAATAAGTCAATAAAACGACAGAATCAGCTGTAATTATCTGCTCAGAACCAAGAATTCTGGGCAATCGGACTCAACTGCGAAGCAGGGTTGATGTCCAGAGTGCCTCACTGGGCTGCTTCATATGAGAGGAGATCCACGATGGCAGCAGTTCCAGTCGCACATAACAGAATCATCGAAGCGATCATGGAGACAATAGAGATTCCGGATTCCGCTTACGATACAGCCGAAGCTCGTTACAAAGACATCGGTAACTGGTTTGGCCGACAGGACTCCAACTGCGGTCGATTTGAGCCCCACATTCTGCCCCAAGGCTCGTTTCGCCTGGGAACGGTAAATCGACCATTGGACGAAAATACCGCCTACGATCTCGACCTGAGCTGCAAACTCGAAAACGGCATCACGAAACAGACATTTACGCAGGAACAGCTGAAGGTCCTGGTGGGTGTTGATGTCGAAAGCTATCGAAACGCGCGCGGAATCAGCGAGCCGACACGAGAAAAACACCGTTGCTGGAGGTTGATCTACGCTGATCAACTTAGCTTTCACATGGATATCGTGCCCTGTATACCTGAGGAAACAACCGCAAGAAAGACCGTCGAAGAGGCAATGCTTAAAGCCGGCGCCGATCGGATACTTTCCCAACGAGTCGCGAACCTGGCCGTCTCAATCACCGATAACCGGCACCCCAGCTATCGCCAAATCAGTCCTATTTGGAAACTCAGTAATCCTGAGGGTTATGCTCAATGGTTTGAAACGAGAATGAAGCTCGCAGCTGGACTGCTCGAAAAACGTGCGGCGGACGCTCGGCTCGCGCAGATCGACGAGTTGCCTGTGTTCCGTTGGAAGACCCCATTGCAGCGCTGTGTTCAGCTCCTAAAGCGCCACCGCGACCTCATGTTTCAGACGAACTCCGACGTTCATCCAATCTCAATAATCATAACAACGCTAGCTGCTCGTGCATATCGGGGAGAAAGCGATCTTGGCGATGCGATGGAGCAAATCCTGGGACAGATGGGCCAACTAGTGCACCCCGACAATCCGCGGGTTCCCAATCCAGTCAACCCGGCAGAAGATTTTGCCGACAAATGGTATACAGAAGAGGGCAAAAAAAAGAGACTGGAAGAGAATTTCAGAGCCTGGCTCGCACAAGCACAGGTGGATTTCACTACAATTATGAGTTCAAGGGACTCAGGGTTCATTGCGGAACAGGTGCAAAAGAAGTTCGGAACACGGCTGAGCCCAAAGCTCCTTGGAGAGCAGGTGGTCTATTCTGCGCCAGCCGTAATTGCTTCTCCAAAGGCACATATAATCCAAGAGGTGCCAGCAAGGCCATGGAAGAAGTAGCCTTGAGTAATCCAACTATGATCCCGGGACTGCAAGAATTCTTGCTGCAATGTCCCGGCATGAGTCTTCTGCCGATTACGGATTCAAGAGTAGTTGTTTTGGGTGATTTTGCATTTCTGGCGAGAGCCAAGGATCGCCCCGACATATCCGACTCCTATCGATTGCGGATAGAAATTCCAGAAACCTTTCCAATTGACCTTCCAATGGTCACGGAGATCGGAAACAAGATCCCTCGAAACGGGTTCTATCATGTTAACTCGGATGGCAGCTTATGTTTGGGCTCTCCTCTCCGATTACTCGTGAAGTTGTCAAGTTCGCCGACACTACCAGGCTACGTCTCTCGGTGTCTGGTTCCCTATTTGTATGCGATCAGCCACAAAATAAGATTTGGTGGACCGTTGCCTTTCAGCGAGCTCAAGCACGGACGGGATGGTGAATTCCAGGACTATATGGAGTTGTTTTCCCTGACACATCCAGAACAAGTAGGGCAGGCAATTCGGCTGCTAGGAATGAAGAAACGACGTGCAAACAAGGCGATGTGTCCATGTGGTTGTGAACAACGAGTGGGAAGATGTCCGTTTAATAGAAAGCTTCACAAGATGCGACAGCTCGCTAGCCGTACCTGGTTTCGCAATTATTGGAAGGACCGAGAATGAGGATGAACGAAGTGAGGGCGGCCAACGCTCAGGAATTTCGAATTCTGTCGATTGACGGAGGGGGAATAAAAGGAGTATTTCCAGCGGCCTTTCTGGCAGAGCTAGAAAAGTCCCTCTCTGAGCCAATCTATCGCTACTTTGATCTGATTGCTGGAACGTCCACAGGCGCTATTGTTGCGCTTGGCCTTGGAATGGGCCTTAAGGCTGCTGAGATTACGCAATTCTACAAAGACCATGGCCCACACATCTTTCCCAATGCACCGCTGTCCGCACCGAAAAGATGGATCGGGAGGCTTTTTTCCGCCAAATACTCTGCGCGGCCGCTTCAGACTGCATTGGAGAGTGTGTTCAAAGACGCCCTTCTGGGTGAATCGAGGGTCCGCTTGTTGATTCCGAGCTTCAATGTAAACACTGGCGAGATTCATATATTCAAGACACGTCATCACGAGAGATTCTTAACAGATTTCCGAGTTCGCATGGTTGACGTTGCCATGGCTACAGCGGCTGCTCCGACATATTTCCCGGCACACCGGGGCGCAGGTGCTGCAATCTATATCGATGGTGGATTATGGGCAAACAACCCTGTTGGGAATGCGGTGGTGGAAGCGATCAGTTGGCTCGGAAAGAGTCCGCAACAAATCAATGTGCTGTCTTTAGGCTGCACTCAATTCCCAGTCGCGTTCAACGATCTGAAAGGCGGAAAGGACTGGATGCTACCGGCCCTTGAGGTAGCTCTTCGAGGACAATCCGGCGGGAGTCTGGGGATCGCCTACTCCTTGTTAGGACATGAAAGGGTTAAACGTGTTAATCCGGCAGCCCCGCAACACAAGTTCGAGTTGGACAAAGCCAGTTCAATATCTGAACTGGCTGCTTGGGCTTACCTTGAGGCCCGCAAGGAATCTTCAGAACTCATTCCGCGTTTCTTTGGCAGTACCGCGCAGAAGTTCGTTCCAGTACCTTGACCTAGGTGACGCTTAACTCTCCCATCCCCACAGTAAAGATCCCAGCCACCGCTGACGCCACAATTTAGCGGCAGTCAGTCCCCATAAACGCCAATGTCTCCGGGAATGCGATTTATGAAGTCTTGTCACCCGTTTGGAGCGAGTGGTTCACCCGCATCAAAGCCGTGATCTAACCTATACCTTTGCACCCTGGCCGAAGCGGGCTATGCAGCCGTTTTCTGGCCTGTGTTTATGGGAGCCCAGGAGAGATGATTTTGAGCTTTATCTTACAGTCACCTTCAAATTGCCGAGCTCAGGAAACAGTGCGATTCTGATGAGATCGAGCGGTGTCTTTAGGGGA
>CAINND010000095.1 GCA_903851035.1 uncultured Acidobacteriota bacterium
CATGATCCGCACCAAGGGCGAAGCCGGTACCGGAGACGTCATCCACGCCGTCAAGCACATGCGCCAGATCGTCTCGGAGATGCTGCAACTCACCGTGATGAGCGAGCAGGAGCTCTACCTGGCGGCCAAAACGCACCAGGCTCCCTACGAGCTGGTTCGCATGGTGGCCAAGGCCGGCAAACTGCCCGTGCCCAATTTCAGCGCCGGCGGCATTGCCACTCCGGCCGATGCTTCGCTGGTCATGCAGCTTGGCGCCGAGGCCGTCTTCGTCGGCAGCGGAATCTTCATGAAGGGTGGCGCCACGCCGCTCGACCTGAAGAACCCCCGCGAGCGCGAGGAGGCCATCAGCCGCGCCAAGGCCATCGTGCAGGCCACCACGCACTTCCGCGATCCCAAGGTGCTGGCCGAAGTCAGCGAGCAGATGACCGGCAGCATGAAGGGCCTGGCCATCGGCAATATCGAGGAGAAAGACCTCCTCCAGACGCGCGGCTACTAGTTAATAGTTTTTCCGCATTGGAAAGCGCAGCCTTCGGGCTGCGCTTTTTGCATCTTTTCTCACCACGAAGTCGTCAAATTGTAATAACCTGTAATCTCCCATCTACACAAGGAGTCCGCATGAAGCTTGCCGCCACACTTGTCGCCATTGTTCTTTTTGTCGCGCCTGCCGTCTCTGCCTCTACCCCGGGGCTGGAGGGCCGTGTCTCCACGGGTTTTACCGTGAACATTGCTTACTCACAAAAGGCCCAGGCCAAGCTCAAGGAATTGAACGACACGGTGATCGTCGCCGCATCTGTTACGGGCAAGCCCAAGCCGAATGCCCCCAAAAAGGACATCAACACGACGGGTGAGATTGACCTGGCGCAGCAGAAGGTCGAGGTTCTTGTCGGCCAGCCCGCGCTCTTCTTCTCCTTTGACCTGGCGCCCAAGCTGGTCAAGCACGCCGCCGGAGATGACCTCCACCTGCTGATTAACATCTTCAGCGCGCACGATTCCGCCCCGGCCAACGTGCTTAGCTGCAACACCTACGACGCCGGCTTCTTCGTCATCCAGGACCAGACCATCAACCTGAGCTGCAAGCTGATCGGCGAGTAACCCGCTCCAACATCGGCAACCAGGTGTTTTACTGCCCTATGTAGTGCAGCACGAAAACGGCCACCGCGCCCGCTCCGGCCAGCATCATCATGCCGCGGAAGGGCAAGTGCTCGGCCACCAGCAGAATCACCAGAATGACCGCCATCTGCGTAAGCCGGATGGCGGCTTTCTTTTTCTGCGCTTCGCTGCCAAAGCGCCGCAGCAGAAACATGCGCAGCGCAACCAGCACCACAAAGAGCGCGAGAATCAACTTAAGAGACATGGCGGCTACCGCGCTCCCGCCGCAGGTTTGACCGTGCCGGCATAGTGGATTGTGGCCTTCTTTGCGGGCTTTTTCTTTGTCTCACCGGGGCCCAGGATGGTCTCAGCCATCTGCAGCGCCACCGTACGCACGTCGGCCCCATCGCGATTGGTGAAGACGGCCACGGCCACTTTGCGTTTAGGCACCAGCAGCAGGAATGTGCCGGTCCCGGACTGACTGCCGCTGTGGAACGTCATAAACTCACCTTGCACCGTGCCCAGCTCCCAGCCCAGGGCGTAGTGCAGCTCATCGCCCGCCTTCGAGGTCTCCCGCCACATCAGCCGCGTCCATGCCGGACCCAGCAGGTGCTCCACGCCGCTGGCGAATCCGACCATCTCCGTGGGCGTGCTCAGCCAGCCACCGCCGGGCAACCGGTCGCTGGCGTCCAGCGCATGCGCCGATGCCAGATGTCCATCCTTCAGCGTGTAGAACTGCACGCGCCCCGGCTGCTCGATTTGCTCGTTATCCACGATGGTCTGCTTCATGTGCAGAGGACGCAGCACCTTGTGCTGCACGTAGTGGGCATAGTCGGTTTGCGATGCGCCCTCGATCTCGCAGCCCAGCACGGTATAGCCATAGCTGGTGTATAGCTGATGCCGGCCCGCCGTAAATTCCAGCGGATCAGCGGCAAAGTTACGCACCGCATCGCTCAAGTTGGCAAAGTGACGCGTATTCTGCGCCGCTTCGTCACTCTTGTAGCGGTGCACTCCGGAGCGATGCCCCAGCAGCATTCGGGCCGTAACCTCGGGATGCCCGGCAAAGGCAGGGCAATAGAGTTCGGCGCGCGCGTCCAGCCCCAGGCGGTAGCTTTGCGCCAGCCGCATCACGGCCACCGCCGTAATCGGCTTACTGATGGACGCCAGGCGGTAGAGCGACTCCGGCGTGGCTGGCACCTTCTTCTCCACATCGGCCCAGCCTAGGGCAAAGGCGTCCACACGGCCCTCGCTCCATACCGCCACGCTGATGCTCGGCAAGGTCTGCGCCGTCATGGCCGCCTCGGCCTGGCCGCGCACCTCGTCAAGCCATGCCGGAGCCGGAGCATCCTGGGCATAGCCGAAATTGGCCGCGCCCAGCAGCGCAGCCATCAAGCACAGTCGAAGAACACGGCCAAAGCCATTCCGCGCCAAAACAATCCGCCCCACGCGCAAATCCCGCATCCACCAACCTCCGGCAAGCCACAATGCTTCTTTGTTAAAGTAAATGGTAATGACCAAGATTGGCATCCTCGCCTTGCAGGGAGACTTTGACGCACATGGCCGCCGCATGGCGCAGCTCGGCGCCCAGGCCGTGGAAGTGCGCAAAATGGAGCAGCTCGGCCAGATTGACGGCCTGGTCATCCCCGGCGGTGAGAGCTCCGTGTTTTTACATCTGTTGGGCGAAAAAGGCTTTCAGCATCTTTCGGAGTTCGTCCTCTCGCGCCCGGTCTTCGGCACCTGCGCCGGCTGTATCCTGCTGGCCCGCGAGGTGGAAAACCCAGCGCAGAAGGGAATCGGAGCCCTGGATGTAACCGTGCGCCGCAACGCCTACGGCCGCCAGATTGACTCGACCATCCTCACCGGCCCCAGCCTGCTCGGCCTGGAGCCGCTGGAGCAGGTCTATATCCGCGCCCCGCGCATCGAGCGCACCGGCCCCACGGTTGAAGTCCTGGCAAGCCGGGATGGCCACGCCGTGCTCGTCCGCCAGGGCAAAGTGCTGGCCGCAACCTTCCATCCCGAGCTGAGCGAAGACCCCCGCGTGCACGGGGAATTCCTGCGCATGGTGGAGAACGAGAGGCATTAATTCAGTCTGTGGGTGTTGGTATCTCTCGCAAATTGAAGGGAGAAGACATAAGCCATGCATAAGTCCTGTGCAAAGTGTGTGTGTCAGGATACAGGTGATATTCACTCAGGGATACCCGGAATTCTAATCAGTCTCGCCGATGCGGCAGGGAATAGGGTGGTGGAGCGTTGTGATGCCTGCCAACGTTATTATTCCGACGAATCGGCATGTATGGCTTATTCGACTTTGATAGGGGGTAGGGCTCTTTACGACAAGAAGGGACGTGCAATGTGGTGTCCTCAATGAAACCTTTTGAAAATGGAGTATCACTACTACCAAGTCCTTGGACTGATACATTTCTATCGCTGTTAGAGCAGGTTGAAAATGACCTGTTAATTTCTAGTCCATATGTAAAGCGTTTCGCGACCGAGAAAATATCAGAAACACTGCTGAAAAAATGTGCAGCGATACACCCTGCAGTCAAACTCGTGACAGACATGAGACCCGAAAGCGCTCTTGCGGGCTCTATGGATTTGGATGCCATATCGGCTCTAAGTCAAAAGCTCGAAGGATTCAAGCTAGTTCATCTACCTAGCGTCCATGCAAAGGTCTACATTGCAGATTGCAAAATTGCAGTAATTACGTCAGGAAACCTAACTGAGCCGGGTATGCGTGGAAACGTTGAGTACGGAGTTGCGCTCACTAATCAGAATGTGGTCAATGCAGTGCGGTGTGACGTGGAGGCATTTGCGGCAATTGGGACAAGCATTAACCCTTCCGATCTCCCGGCGCTCGCTGCTGAGATGACTGAACTCACCAAACTCTTTAGGCAATACCAAAATTCAACAAGAGTAAAAGCGCGTCGAATATTCAATGAACGCCTTGAGCATGCAAAGCTTAAGTTAATGAAACAAAGGGTGATAGGGAAAACTCTAAATTCAGTTTTCTCAGACTCCATCCGATTCCTTCTGCAACGAGGCCCTATTGCCACGAAGGACCTGCATCCGCTTGTAAAAGACCTCAATCCTGATTTTTGTGACGATTCTGTTGACCGTGTAATAGATGGAGTACATTTCGGCAAGAAGTGGAAACACCATGTGAGGATTGCTCAGCAATCTCTCAAGAAGCGCGGTGAGATTAGGTTTGACGGAAAAGTATGGAGCTTGTCCACGCATGCCTGACAGCTTCAAGTCTTTGCTTTATCTTCTCCAAATATGTTATTTTGTAGTGGTTACAACAATGAAAAAGCAGAAGCAGGAGCGCGTCAGTTTCCAGTGTTAGCACCCGAGCAGAAAACAATCGTCATCGAGAAGTACAAGACCCACACCTCCGACACCGGCAGCCCTGAAGTTCAGATTGCCCTTTTGAGCGAGCGCATCGGCCAGTTGACCGAGCACTTCCGTACGCACAAGAAGGATCACGCCTCGCGGCGCGGACTTCTGATGATGGTCAGCAAGCGTCGCAGCCTGCTGGACTATCTGAAGAAGTACGACACCGAGCGTTATAAGACTGTCATTGCGAAGCTGGGTCTCCGCAAATAACTTCCGCTGGAGCCTGGTCGCCTAAGACCGGGTTCTTGTGCATTCCGCCGGTGTCCGCCCTGTGTTGACGGCGCCGGCGCACACTTCCTCCTTTTTGGCTGGCCCCGCCTGGGACGCCCGAGAGAGAGGAACAGCAGGGAAGCAACAAGCGGCTGGAACTGTAGCTGTTTGGCACCAAGTACTGCGGCTTGTCGCGAACTGCTCGCGCTTGCTGTGGTTCGGTGCTCCTATCGTGGACGCGCCCCTGATTGAAAGGGAATATGAAACAGGAAACAAGTGTAGTTCTCTCCGGCGGTAAAACCATTTCATTTGAGACTGGTCACTGGGCCAAGCAGGCCCACGGTTCCACGGTCGTCCGCATTGGAGACACCGTCGTACTGGCCACCGCCTGCGCCAACGCGGAACCCCGCGTCGGCATTGATTTCTTCCCCCTCACGGTGGATTACCGTGAATACACCTACGCCGGCGGACGCATCCCCGGCGGCTTCATCAAGCGCGAAGGCCGCATGAGCGAGCGCGAGACCCTGACCAGCCGTCAGATCGACCGCCCCATCCGCCCGCTCTTCCCGGAAGGC
>CAINND010000096.1 GCA_903851035.1 uncultured Acidobacteriota bacterium
CCAACATCTGGGGCTCGGTACCGCAGGTGATGGAGATGCAGAGCGAGGGCGGAGCCGTGGCGGCATTGCACGGAGCCTTGCAGGGCGGCAGCCTGGGTACCACCTTCACCAGCTCGCAGGGCCTTCTGCTGATGATTCCCAACATGTACAAGATTGCCGGCGAACTGACGTCGTGCGTCATTCATGTTGCCGCTCGCGCCGTGGCCGCGCAGGGTCTGTCTATTTTTGGCGACCACCAGGACGTGATGGCCGTGCGCCAGACGGGCTGGGCGTTGCTGGCCAGCAACAACGTGCAGGAGGTGATGGACACGGCGCTGATCGCGCAGGCCGCGACGCTCGAATCACGCGTGCCCTTCGTCCACTTCTTTGACGGCTTCCGCACCTCGCATGAGGTGGCCAAGGTGGAGCAGCTGACGATGGACGATATGCGGGCCATGCTGCCCGCCGGGTTCATCAGCGCCCACCGCAATCGCTCACTTTCGCCGGATCGTCCCGTGCTGCGCGGCACCGCGCAGAACCCTGACGTTTACTTCCAGGCGCGTGAGACGGTGAACCCGTATTACACCGCCGTGCCGACCATCCTGCAAAACGCCATGGACAAGTTCGCCACGCTCACCGGACGCCAGTACAAGCTGTATGAATACGTGGGCGCGCCGGACGCTGAGCGCGTGATCGTGCTGATGGGCTCCGGCTGCGACGTTGTGGAAGAGACGGTGGATTACCTGGTGGCCAAGGGTGAAAAGGTGGGCGTGCTCAAGGTGCGCCTGTATCGTCCCTTTTCGCCGGAGCACTTCTTTGCCGCACTGCCCAAGAGCGCCCGCTCGCTGGCCGTGCTGGATCGCACCAAGGAGCCGGGCTCCGCGGGCGAGCCGCTGTACCAGGAGGTGCTGACCACGCTGGCCGAGGGCCTGACCGCCGGTTTGATTCCAGCGATGCCGCGCCTGGTGGGCGGCCGCTACGGCCTCTCCAGCAAGGAATTTACGCCGGCCATGATCAAGGCCGTCTATGACAACCTCTCCGCCGCGAAGCCGCGCAACCACTTCACGGTGGGCATCCACGACGATGTCAGCCACACCTCGCTCGATTACGATCCGAAATTCTCCACCGAGGATGAGAAAACTATTCGCGCTCTCTTCTTCGGTCTGGGCGCTGACGGCACGGTGGGCGCCAACAAGAACTCGATCAAGATCATCGGCGAGGATACGGAAAACTACGCGCAGGGCTACTTCGTTTATGACTCGAAGAAGTCCGGCTCCATCACCACTTCGCACCTGCGCTTTGGCCCCAAACCGATTCGCTCCAGCTATCTGATTTCGCGGGCGAACTTCGTGGCCTGCCATCAGTTCAGCTTCCTGGAGCGCATTGACGTTCTCAAGCTGGCCGACGAAGGCGCGGTTTTTCTGCTGAACAGCCCATTTGGCAAGGACGAGGTTTTCGATCAGCTTCCGCGCCCGGTACAGCAGGAGATTATTGACAAGAAGTTGAAGTTTTACGTGATTGATGGCTACCAGGTTGCCAAGGAAACCGGCATGGGGCAGCGCATCAACACCATCATGCAGACCTGCTTCTTCGCCATCAGCGGCGTGCTGCCGCGCGAGGAGGCCATCGAGGCCATCAAGAAGGCCATCAAGAAGACCTATGGCAAGCGCGGCGAGGCCGTGGTGGAAAAGAACTTTGCCGCCGTGGATCAGACGCTCGCACACCTCTACAAGGTAGAAGTGCCGGCCACGGCCACCAGCAAGGTGGAGCTGCGTCCGCCGGTTCCGGCTGAGGCTCCGGCCTTTGTGCAGGACGTGCTGGCGCCGATGATCTTTGGCGATGGCGACAACCTGCCGGTCAGCAAGCTGCCGGTTGACGGCACCTATCCCACGGCCACCGCGCAGTGGGAGAAGCGCAACATAGCACTGGAAGTGCCTGAGTGGGACGAGAAGCTCTGCATCCAGTGCGGCAAGTGCGTGCTGGTCTGCCCGCATGCGGTCATCCGCGCCAAGGTGTATACGCCGGAGCAGTTGACGGGCGCGCCCGCCAGCTTCAAGAGCGTGGACGCCAAGTGGAAGAGCTTCCCGGGCTACAAGTACACCCTGCAGGTGGCTCCGGAAGATTGCACCGGCTGCGCGCTTTGTATTGAAGCCTGCCCGGCCAAGAGCAAGAGCGAGGCTAAGCACAGGGCCATCAACATGGTTCCGCAGCCTGCCGTGCGGGAGCGCGAGGCCCATAACTGGGAGTTCTTCCTCAAGCTGCCGGAGGCGCCGCGCGAACAGCTTGCCGTCTCGCAGATTAAAGATGTGCAGCTCATGCAGCCGCTCTTCGAATTCAGCGGCGCCTGCTCGGGCTGCGGTGAGACGCCATACGTCAAGCTGCTGACCCAGCTCTTTGGCGACCGCGCCATCATCGCCAACGCCACGGGATGTTCATCTATTTATGGCGGCAACCTGCCCACTACGCCGTACTCGGTCAACAATGACGGCCGCGGCGTGGCATGGTCGAACTCACTGTTCGAGGACAACGCCGAGTTCGGACTTGGGTTGCGCCTGAGCATGGACAAGCAGCATGACTACGCGCTGGAACTGCTGGTCCGGCTTGCGGCCAAACTGCCGGAAGTTCTGGTGAAGGGTATTTTGACCTCGCCGAACAAGGGCGAGGCGGCTATTGCCGCACAGCGTGAGCGTGTGGCTGAGTTAAAGAAGGAGCTGCCGAAGATTGATCAGCCTGAGGCGCGCGCGCTGCTTGACGTGGCCGATAACCTGGTCGAGCGCTCGGTGTGGATTGTGGGTGGCGACGGCTGGGCCTACGACATCGGCTACGGCGGACTGGATCATGTGCTGGCCAGTGGACGCAACGTCAACATCCTGGTGCTGGATACGGAGGTGTACTCGAACACCGGCGGCCAGATGAGCAAGAGCACGCCGCGTGGCGCGGTGGCAAAGTTTGCCGCCGCAGGCAAGCCTCGCGCTAAGAAGGACCTGGCGCTGATCGCCCTCAGCTACCCCGCCTATGTGGCGCGCGTGGCCATGGGTTCCAGCGACATGCAGACATTGAAGGCCTTTAACGAGGCGGAGGCCTACGACGGGCCATCGCTGATTCTGGCCTACAGCCACTGCATTGCGCACGGCTATGACCTTGTACATGGCCTGGAGCAGCAGAAGCTGGCCGTCAGCAGTGGTTACTGGCCGCTATTCCGCTACAATCCGGCGGCTGCCAGCGGGCAGGCGAATTTCGCGCTGGATAGCAAGGCTCCAGCCATCCCGCTGGAGCAGTACATCTACAACGAAACCCGCTATACCATGCTGCGGCAGAGCGATCCCGAAGCGGCCAAATTATTGCTGTCCGAGGCGCAGCAGGATGTGCGCGACCGCTGGGGACGCTACGAGGCGCTGTCCCATGAATTTGCCGCGCCGGCACTGAAGGTTGTTAAGGAGGCTGAATAATGATCGACCTGTCTACTCACTATCTTGGCCTCAAACTACGCAACCCGCTGGTGGTGGCCGCCTCTCCCCTGTGCAAGGACGTGACCAACCTGCGACACATGGAAGACTGCGGCGCATCGGCCGTGGTGCTGCACTCGCTGTTCGAAGAGCAGCTCAACATCGAGTCCAACGAACTCGATCGCTTCCTATGGGACGGGCTCGACCTGAGCGCCGAAAGCACTTCGATCTTCCCCGACCTGGGCAACTACAACATCGGGCCGGATAGTTACCTGGAGCACATTCGCCAGGCCAAGCAGACAGTTGGCATTCCGGTGATCGCTTCGCTAAATGGCGTCAGCCGCGGCGGCTGGGTGGCCTATGCCAAGCAGATTGAGCAGGCGGGCGCAGACGCGCTCGAACTGAATGTTTACTTCATCCCCGCCGAAAGCGGCGCCAGCGCCGAGGACATCGAGCAGCTCTACGTGGACCTGGTGGCCGAGGTGCGCAAGACGGTGACGATTCCGGTGGCCGTCAAAGTTGGCCCCTTCTTCAGCAGCTTCGCCAACATGGCGCATCGGCTGCAGGAGGCCGGCGCTGATGGCATCGTCATCTTTAACCGCTTCTATCAGCCGGATTTCGACCTGGAAGCCATGGAGGTGAAGCCCGCGGTCACGCTGAGCAACAGCAGCGAATTGCTGCTGCGGCTGCACTGGGCGGCCATGCTGTGGGGACATCTGAAGGCAGACGTGGCCATTACCGGAGGCGTGCACACGGCCGAGGATGTGGTGAAGTCCATGATGGCCGGAGCCAAGGTGACCATGCTGGCATCGGCGCTGCTGCAGAACGGCATCGGGTATCTGCGCCCTCTGCGCAACCAGTTGGAGGCATGGCTGGAGAAGCGCGAGTATGAGAGCGTGGAGCAGATGCAGGGCAGCATGAGCCAGAAGAACGTGCCCAACCCGAAGGCCTTCCAGCGGTCGAATTACATGCGAGTGCTTTCCAGCTACTCCGTAAAGTAGAACTGACCATAGCGAATCAACACCCGGACCCTGCGTATGCCATCGGTTGGCTTACGCGGGGTTTCGTTTTTGCAATCACCTCCGGCATAATGCCTGCTGCTCGAAACGTAATCCGGCAAGGAGCTACATGGGGGCCGGATGCGCTATGCTGTCGCAGTGGCAGTTCTCTTGTGGGGGGAAATTGTCCAGCGAACGTAAAGCAGCATTGATTCTCGGCGGCATCCTTCTTTCAGAGGGTGCGTGGCTTGCGGTGAATCTGTATTTTTCAACTCCCGGCTTTCTGCGTTACTGCGGCTTCACTTCGTCTGCCGGATTACTTGCCTGGGGCATGGCGCTCATTGTTACCGCATTCTTCGTCTACCACTCCGCGCGCCTCCCCTCTGTACGCGCCAACCTGCTGCGCTTGGATGGGTTGAAGGTACTCGCCGTCGGAGTGGGTATTGCCGCCGGTTTCTGCGAAGAGGCGGTCTTCCGCAAGATGCTGATGGATCACTTTGCGCACCTGGGATGGACGGCCGTTGCACAGGTGGCAATTTCCGCACTCGCCTTCGGGGCGGTTCATGCCATCTGGGGCTTGTTCCGCGGCAACCTGCGCGCCGCACTGGGCGCCATGGTGGCAACCGGTGTCCTGGGCTTGCTGCTCGCCGTCGTTTTTGTGGTTGGTATGCGTAATCTTGCTCCCTGCATTATCAGTCACATGCTCATCAATTTCTTTGCCGAGCCAGGTCTCGTGCTCTCTGCCCTGCGTGGAGAGATGGGCCGGGCCTTGCAACACGCGAAATAGCGCGCTCCGCGCATCCCCTCTGCTATGATGTTCCGTTTGCTGTTCAACTAACAGGAGTACGTTATGACCCGTCGCGTTCTTGCCATTCTGGCGCTGCTCTGCGCCCTGGCTGCCTTGTCCTTCGCCGATGAAGGCATGTGGCTGTACAACAAGGCCCCCAAGGATCAGATCAAGAAGGATTACAACTTCACCATTACCGACCCGTGGCTGGAGCATCTTCGCCTGGGTTCGGTGCGCTTCAACAACGGCGGCTCAGGCTCGTTCGTCAGCGAAGACGGCCTGGCCTTCACCAACCATCACGTGGGCCGCGTCTGCTTGCAGCAGCTCTCCACGGAAAAGAAGGATTACATCAAGGACGGCTTCTACGCCAAAACACAGGCCGAGGAAGGCAAGTGTCCTGACCTTGAGTTGAACCAGCTCGTCGAGATAGTGGACGTGACGGCCGATGTGCAGGGCGCTGCCCAGCCTGGCATGAGTGACGCCGACGCCGCACAGGCCCAGCGCCAGAAGATGAGCGCCATCGAAAAGGAATGCAGCGAGAAGAGCGGCCTGCGCTGCGACCTCGTTACCCTGTACGCCGGCGGCATGTACAACCTGTACAAGTACAAGAAGTACACCGACGTGCGCGTGGTGTTTGCTCCGGAGGCACAGATGGCCTTCTTCGGCGGCGACCGCGACAATTTTGAGTATCCGCGCTACGACCTCGACATCACCTACTTCCGGGTATATGAAAACGGCAAGCCGGTGAAGTTGAAGAATTATCTGCAATGGTCGCCCAAGGGCACCAAGGCTGGCGAGCTGGTTTTCGTCAGCGGTCACCCCGGCGGCACGGAGCGCCTGCTGACCATGGCCGAGCTGAACTTCCTCAAGGAGTTCCAGACCAGCTACGTGATTGACCGCCTGACCCGCATGGACAAGACGCTGCACGATTTTGCCGCGCAGTCTGCGGAGAACGCCCGTGTCAGCGCCGATGACATCTTCGGCGTGGAAAACTCCCTGAAGGCCTACAAGGGCCGCAAGGGTGGCCTGGATGACAAGGATCTGATGGCGAAGAAGGCCGCGGCGGAAAAGAAGCTGCGCGAGGCCGTCAACGCCGATCCCAAGCTCAAGGCGCAATACGCCTCTGCCTGGGAGGAGGTTGCGAAGGCCGTCGAGGTTCGCCGCAATATCTTTTTCCCGTTTGTCTTTGTCGAACGCGCCGGCGGCTTTAATGCCAGCATGACCGGATACGCACGCACCCTGGTGCGCGTGACGGCCGAAAAGGAAAAGGCGAATCCGCAGCGTCTGCGTGAATACACCGACGCCCGCCTGCCCTCTCTGGAGCAGGGGTTGTTCTCCACCGCGCCGGTCTATCGTACGTTGGACGTGGCCACACTGACCGAGTCTCTGGCTTTCATGCGGGAGAAGCTCGGAGCCAGCGATCCCACGGTCGAGCGTGCACTCGGCGGACGGACTCCGGCAGAGGCCGCGAAGGCTTACATTGACGGCAGCAAGCTCGACGATCCGGCCGTTCGCAAAGCTCTCTACGAGGGTGGCAGCAAGGCCATCGCCGCCAGCACGGATCCGCTGATCGTGCTGATGCGTGATATTGACACCCGCGGGCGCCAGTTGCGCAAGCAGTACGACGATCAGGTAGAGGCCGTTATTCGCCTCAACTCCACTCGCATTGCCAAGGCGCGCTTCGCCGTCGAGGGCGCCAACAGCTATCCCGATGCGACATTCACGCTGCGCCTCAGCTACGGCACCATCAAGGGTTACGAGCAGGATGGAACGGGCATCCCGCCATACACCACCCTGGGCGGCGCCTATAAACATGCGGCTGCTAACGGCAACAAGGGTGACTTTGAGCTGCCCAAGACCTGGGATGCAGCCAAGGGCACATTGAACCTGCGGACGCCCTTTAACTTCGTGCATACCTCGGACATCATCGGCGGCAACTCCGGTTCGCCGACGGTGAACAAAAAGGGTGAAGTGGTGGGCATCATCTTCGACGGCAACATCCAGTCGCTGCCGTGGGACTTCGCCTACGATGACCGCCAGGGCCGCGCCGTCAGCGTGGACTCGCGTGCGATTATTGAGTCAATCCGCAAGGTGTACCACGCCGATGCCTTGGCCGATGAGCTGATTAACGGCCACCAGATTAAGTAGCTGGATTCTCAGCATCACCAAACCGCCCGGGGCCGCCACGCCTTGGGCGGTTTCTATTTATGGGGCTCCGGAGCGAATTTCTGGCTGAAATATATGGCGAACAAAGAGCGAAAATACACTACAATCATCCTGCGTGCGCACCTACTTCCATGTCGACATGGATGCCTTCTTCGTCTCGGTGGAGGAGCTCTACGACCCCTCGCTGAAGGGCAAGCCCGTGGTGGTGGGCGGAGAGGCCAATCAGCGTGGCGTGGTGGCTGCGGCCAGCTATGCTGCGCGCAAGTTCGGAGTGCATTCGGCGCTGCCGCTGCGCACGGCCTACAAGCTCTGCCCACAGGCGATCTTTCTACACGGCCATCCCGAGCGCTATCGAGAGAAGTCGGCCGAGGTACGGCGCGTGCTGCTGGAGTTCTCGCCGCTGGTCGAAATGGCATCCATCGACGAGGCCTACCTGGACATGACGGGCACCGAGCGGTTGCATGGACCGGCCATGCAGGCCGCGCATCGGCTGCATGAGTCCATGAAGCGCCAGACCGGGCTGAACTGCTCGGTTGGGATTGCCGGAGCGCGCGTGGTGGCCAAGGTGTGCAGCGACCAGGCCAAGCCCAACGGCGTGCTGCGCATCCTGCCCGGCATGGAGGCCGCATTCCTGGCGCCGCTGGCCGTGCGACGACTGCCCGGCGTGGGCGAGTTTACGGAGAAAAACCTGCGTGCCATGGGCGTGGAGACCATCGGCCAGCTTGCCGCGCTAACGGAGGAAAAGCTTGGCCGCCGCATCGGAGACGGGCTGGGATCGCTGATTGCCAAGGCGCAGGGGCTGGATGCCGGAGGCTGGTTTGCCGATGACGTCGGCGAGGGCGGCGACCCCAAGTCCATCAGCCATGAGCACACCTTCAACGTGGACGAGGCCAGCCCGGAAGCATTGGAATCCATGCTCTCGCGACTGACCGAGATGGTGTGCCGCCGCCTGCGGGAGCATGAACTGCATGCCCGCACGGTGCAAATCAAGCTGCGCTATTCGGATTTCTCCACCTTCACGCGCGCCCGGACGCTGGAGCGCCCCACACAGCTTGATGCCGAGGTGTTGGAGGCCACGCGGAAACTCTTCCGCGCGCATTGGCGACGCGGACAGCCGCTGCGCTTGCTGGGCGTCCACGCCGGCGACCTGAGCCCGGCCAGCGCTCAAATGGAGTTGCTGGATGCCACGCCGGAGACGCGTCTACGCCAGGCGATGGGCGCGGTGGACGCCCTGCGCGACCGCTTCGGCGAGAAATCCGTATCGCTGGCCAGCGGCATGAAGGCGCGCTTCCGCGAGCGCACGCATGAAAATCCGGCGGCGCTGCCCGGCCGTGAGCCGCGCAAAAAGCGCACGGATTAAATCTGCGTCCGTTCTTCTTTTGGTTCTTTTAGGATTTCAATACTCCATCGGCGGGCGGCGGAAAAGGCATCCCACACTCGCTCCTCTTCCAGCTTCAACTCAGCGGCCATCTCACTCACCTGCTCCCACAGTCCGCGCTCGCAGGCCACGGTTAGCCGCAGCAGTTTTCCCATGACTGTATCCTCTCCGCGCAGCGCGGCCTTGCACCCCTTGGTCAGCGGCAGTTGCGTCAGCAGGGAATCCATCGGACGGTCTAGGATGGCGTCCATCAGTGACATGATGCCGGTCATAAATGCCTCGCTGGCATCGCCCTGGCATGAGGGGGCCAGCACTTCACAGGTGCGTGCGCGGGCCAGCGTGCTGGCAATCAGTTCGCTTGGGCGGTCGCTGCTGATACCGATGGCCACCACGATGCTGACCCACTTGCGGATCTCCAGTTGCCCCAGCAGAGACAGGGCATGACGGATGCTGCGAATGGGAAAGAGTCCGAAGGCCGCGGAGTTGAGGTAGCGCAGCAGCCGGTAGCACAAGGCCGGCTCGCGCAGGATGGCCCGCTCCAGCTCGTCCACGTCGTAGTAATCCTGGTAGGCGGTATTGAGCACCTGGATATGCGCCAGTTTGGAAAGCGGAATGTCCTGCATGGTGACCATCTGCGGCGTGCAGAAGAAATATCCCTGGAAGAGTTCGTAGCCCAGGCGGCAGGCCAGGTCGAACTGTTCGCGCATCTCAACTTTTTCCGCCAGCAAACGGATGCCGCGGCGGCGCATTTCGCCCGCCAGGCGCGCCTGTTGTGCCACGTTCGTCGCTAAAAAGTCCACCTTCACAATGTCCGCATAGGCCAGCATCGGCGCAGCGGGACCATCGAGCATATAGTCGTCCAGCGCAATACGGTAACCGGCGCGATGCAAGCGCGCGCAGGCAGCCATGGTCTCAGGGTCGGCGGGCACATCCTCCAACACTTCCACAATGACGCGGTCGCGCGGCAATAGCGTGATGGCGTCCTGCAACAGGATGTTGCGCGTGCAGTTGATGAATGCCGGCAGCCCGGCCGTCAGCGAAGAGGCCGTCGCCAGCAGAGAAAAATCAATCGTCCGGAAGGTGGCTGCATCGGGATCACTACAGCGGAAGAGATTTTCCGGCCCGCAGCGCGCCAATAGCTCATAGCCGAAGGTACCCATCTCGCGATTGAGGATGGGCTGGCGTGCGATATAACGCAGGGGCGGCTGAGCAGCACCCAAAACCTCAGGCGTGCCCGGCTCCGGCACAACGGGCTTTGGCGTAGTGCTCACAGTTCGATATGTATCACGGGGCACTGCATGAAAGGCGAATTCCATGCGTGCGAAGGCTACTTCCCAAAGCGGCAAAGCCCAAATTGAATTCACTGCCTAATTGGAGAGCCTGGCTGCGCTTCCATCAACCGGACGGCTAAAGAAAAAATCGCCTGCCACAGGCAGCAACACAATGCCAGTTGACTAATCTCCGGTGGCGCGAAAAGGTGCGGCCAGTACGGAGCTTGCACGCTCGTAGGCAATGATGTCGGCGAGGATATTCTCCAGATTACGGCGCGGCACAAAGCCAAGGTCATGCTGAGCGCGGCTGATATCCGGCACACGGCGTGGCATATCCTCGTAACCAGGGCCGTATGCCTGCTGGTAAGGCACAAAGAGAATGCTGCTGACGGAATCCGTGGCGCGCAGCACGCGCTCCGCCAGCGCGAGAATTGTGATCTCTTCCGTGCTGCCGAGGTTGTAGATGCCGCCAATGCTGGCGGGGCTCTCCAGCAGAGCCGCCAGTCCCTCCGTTATATCGGAGACGTGGGTAAAGCAGCGTGTCTGGCCGCCGTCGCCGTGCACGGTCACATCCTCGCCCCGCAAGGCCTGGCGCACCATGGTGGGCAGCACCATGCCGTAACGGCTGCTTTGGCGTGCGCCCACGGTATTGAACAGCCGTACCACGGTCACCGGCAGCCCCATCTGGCGGTGATAAGCCAGCGCCATGAACTCATCCATCAGCTTGGAGCAGGCGTATCCCCAGCGCACAACATGTGCCGGCCCCAGCAGCAGATCATCATCCTCGCGGAAGGGAACCTGCATGCTTTTGCCATACACCTCGCTGCTGCTGGCCACTACGGTGCGTATGCCGCGCGTGGCAGCCACACGCAGCAGGTTTTCCGTTCCCAGCACGTTCGTATGCAAGGTTTGTACGGGTTGCTGTAGGATGCGCTTGACGCCTACGGCGGCTGCCATGTGATAGACGGTGTCGCAGCCGGCCAGCAGGGCGCTTACCAGTTCCGCATCAAAGATGCTGCCGCGATGGAAGGCAAAACCCGGTGCCGCGCTCAGGCGCTCCACGTTAAGCAGCGAGCCCGACGACAGATCGTCGAGGACGAGCACCTCATGCCCGGAGCGCAGCAGATGCTCCGCTAAGTGCGAGCCGATAAAGCCCGCTCCGCCCGTGATGAGAATCCGCATCGCCGCTCCCAGGGAGATTGTTCGAGTGTTCGAAGCCGTTATTTGATACTGGTTACGATGGCTCGATTATAGGACACGGCGGGCCGCCAATGCCCGTCAGCATGGGAATCCCCAAGGCGAATACAATGGCAGCATGATTCTTGAAGGTGGCGAAGTCAGTCAGTACTACGAGGTGCGCGGCACCGGGCCTACGGTCGTGCTGCTGCATCCCTATCCATCGGACCACAGCTTTTGGCTGCCCATTGTGCCCATACTGGAAGCTCGCTTCCGGCTTGTGTCGCCCGATCTGCGTGGCCTGGGCCGTTCCGGCGTGGGTGATGGCCCCAGCACGATGCGGCAGATTGCGCAGGACGTGCTGCGCCTTTGTGACGCACTCGACATTGGGCGCGCGACATTTGTGGGCTGCTCGGTGGGCGGCTATGTGCTCTTTGAGCTTTGGCGACAGGCGCGAGAGCGCATCAACGCCCTGGCTCTGTTGGACACGCGCGCCGGGCTGGACACTGACGAGGGCCGCCTTGCCCGCCTGAAGAACGCCGACGAGACGCTTGAGCGCGGCACCGAGTGGGCGGTGGAACAGATGCTGCCGCGCTTGCTCTCTCCCGTGACCATAGCATCACGCTCCGATGTGGTGGAGCAGGTAAAGGCCACCACGCGACACGCCAGCTCCGCGGGTATGGCTGCCTTGCAGCGTGGCATGGCCCAGCGCCCGGACAGCCTGCCGACGTTAGCCACCATTACCGTACCCACGCTTGTGCTGGGTGGAGAAGACGACCAGCCCACGCCGGTGAGCGAGTTGGAAATACTGGCGCGCGGCATCCCGGGGGCAGAGCTGAAGATTATTGCTCGTGCCGGCCATCTGGCCGCCATGGAGCAGCCTGAAGAGGTAGGCCGCCTGCTGCGCGACTTTCTTGAGCGCCACGCGCGTTGATAAGGTGCCTGGCGGCGGTGGTGTGGCATCCGTGCTGCTTCCGACCGTCATGCGGGAACATTTATATTGCTAAGAACGTGCTGCGCCAGGCCTAGAGTCTGGGCGGGCAATCATGCTGGGGATGACGATATGGATGTAAAGGTCAGGGCCGCAAAAAACGTTCGGGGCAGCGTTCGCACCGCCGGAGACAAGTCGGTCTCGCACCGCTATGGCATGTTGGCCGGTCTCGCCGAAGGTACCTCGGAGTTCGAGAACTTTTCCAGCTCTGCCGATTGTGCCAGCACCCTGGCCTGCATGGCCGCCATGGGCGCCAGGGTGGAGCGCGAGGGAAATCGCGTGCTTGTTACCGGCACGGGTGGTCAACTGCAAAAGCCGGCGCAGCCGCTCGATTGCGGCAACAGCGGCTCCACCATGCGCATGCTGGGCGGCGTGGTGGCCGCGCAGAGCTTTGACAGCGTGATGATTGGCGATGCCTCGCTAAGCCGACGCCCCATGCGCCGCGTCATTGAGCCGCTCAGCCTGATGGGCGCGCACATTGACTCGCACGATGGCTGCGCCCCGCTCACCATCCACGGTGCGCATCTTAAGGGCATCACCTATCAGCCTCCTGTGGCCAGCGCACAGGTGAAAAGTTGTGTGCTTCTGGCGGGACTCTTCGCCGAGGGCGAAACCACGGTGATCGAGCCGGTGCGCACCCGCGACCATACGGAGCTTGCGCTGCGCGCCTTTGGCGGACAAGTGGAGAGCACGGGCGAGCGCATCAGCCTGCGCGGCGGACAGAAGCTGAAGGCTATCAAGGCCTACGTTCCCGGCGACCTCTCCTCAGTGACGTTCTTCCTCTGTGCCACAGCGCTTTTTTCAGGTTCCAACATTTTGGTGGATGGCGTGCTGTTGAACCCCACACGCTCGGTTGTGCTGGACGTGATGGCCTCAATGGGCGTTGGCGTCAACTTCCTGAAGGTGGAAGAGCAATTCGGTGAGCTGATCGGCACCCTGCAGGCCGAAGGCGGCATCTTCCAGGGCGGAGTCATCGCAGGCGCACAGTCGGCTGCCCTGATTGATGAACTGCCCGCCATCGCCTCCATTGCGCCCTATAGCGTCAAGGGACTTGAAATCCGTGACGCCGCCGAGTTACGCGTCAAGGAGTGCGACCGCATCTCCGCCTGCGTGCAGAACCTGCGCGCCATGGGCGCCGAGGTGGAGGAACGTCCCGATGGCATGGTCATTCCCGGCAACCAGAAGCTCCACGGCGCGGTTATTGAGAGCTTCGACGATCACCGCATTGCCATGGCCTTTGCCGTTTCCGCCCTGCGCGCCGAAGGTGACAGCACCATCCGCCATGCCGAGGCCGTTGCCGTCTCCTTCCCGGAGTTTTTCGAGGCTCTTGCCAAAGTCGTCGAGTAGCCTTCACCACCGGCAGAAAAGTTACGCTAATGAAATCGGCGCGGGCCATGTGGCCTGCGCCGGTTGTTTGCTGCCGGAAGCGGTTAGCGGAGATTGGCCTCGTTACGCTCGCCTGTCAGTTGCGCCGTATGCGGACCAACCATCATGGCCGGGGCATCCAGCTCAAAGATCAGTTCGGTACCGGCCGGCAGCGTAAGCTCACGATGCTTGATGATGATGTGTCCGGCGGCCAGCATGGCGCCGCTGGCGGTGCCAAACAGCAAGCCTTCCGGCCCGGCGATGACCGTACCGGCGATGGCGCCAACTCCTGCCAGCGTGGCCAGTTCTAAGTTGTTCATCGGGTTGTGATTCGTGCCGCGCACGCGGCCTTCCTGATCCACGTCAAGGTGGTTCGGGTTGCCGGTGTCCACCAGCGTGGCATTAAAGCTCATCTCGGTTCCGTCCGGCATGCGCAGGCTGCGCGCCCGGATCGTCATCAGCGGCTTGCCGCGGAAGCGGCGCGCACCATGGGCGTTCTTCATCTCGCATTGCACCACGGCACCTGCGGGAACCACGATATTGCCATCCACTGTAACGGGTGCGCTAAGTGTGGCCCACATCTGTTCCCCGGGGCGCGCCTTGGCCGTTGTGATGGGATGCGTCAACTTGACCCGCAGCACGGTGGCCGTCGGCAGCGCGCCGGAGTCTTCGCGAGTTCGAATCTGCAGATCGTGCACCTGTTCGGAGGGCAGGGCAGCGGGCAGCACATGCACTTCGGCACTCTTTGGCGCCGGTGCAATGGGTGCAGAAGGCTTCGGAGTAGCCGCCGAGGGCTTGGCTACTGGCTCGGAAGCCGTTGTGCGGGCTGGCATCTCTCCGGCCAGCGAGGGATCGCGCGTGACAAAGCTCGGTGACGAGGACTGGGCATAGGCCGCAGCCGCAAACGTCACCACGCAGAGGAGCTGGCAGAGTCGGTTCATAAAAGCACTCCTGGGCGTCGGCCAAAGCCCACGCAGGTTAAGCGTAGAGCCACCCGGCCGGGGGTGCAACCGTGCCGTACCAAGCCAGTTAAGGCGTTATGGAGCGCGTTCCTCCGCCCGGCCAAAGCCGACTGTGACGTAGCCCCTGCCGACCCGCCGTAAGTAGCTTATAATTCTGTTGGCTTGGTGAACTGCATCCATTTCGCCGCCTGGTCTTCCACGCCGGATTGCCGAGCGCGCGGCGCGTATTCATTCGCCATTTTCGCAATTGCCGATTACTCCACGGGCGGTTTAACGGCCGCCCGCAGCAGTCAGGCTACCCACATATTTCATCGAACCTAGCGAGGATCTTATGACCGAGATTGATCTGGTACACGCGCGCGAGGTGTTGGATTCGCGCGGCAACCCCACGGTGGAAGCGGAAGTCACTCTCAGCAGCGGCGCCATGGGCCGCGCCATCGTCCCCAGCGGCGCCAGCACCGGCGAGCACGAGGCCGTAGAGCTTCGCGATGGCGACAAGTCGCGCTACCTGGGCAAAGGTGTGCTCAAGGCCGTGGAGAACGTCAACAACATCATCGGTCCCCATGTGGAGGGCCTGGACGCCAGCAAGCAGAGCGACCTCGACGCTGAGATGATCGAACTGGACGGCACGGAGAACAAGGAAAAGCTGGGCGCCAACGCCATTCTCGCCGTCAGCATGGCCGCCGCCCGCGCCGCAGCTAATCATTTCGAACTGCCGCTCTACCGCTACCTGGGCGGAGTCAATGCCAGCATCCTGCCAGTGCCCATGATGAACATCATCAACGGCGGCGCCCATGCCGACTCCAATGTGGACTTCCAGGAGTTTATGGCCATGCCGGTTGGCGCGCCCAGCTTTAGCGAGGCGCTGCGCTGGGGCGCGGAGACATTCCATGCGCTGAAGAGCGTGCTCAAGAAGCGCGGTTACAGCACTGCCGTTGGTGATGAGGGTGGCTTCGCGCCCTCGCTCAAGAGCAACGAGGAGGCCCTGGAGGTCATTCTGGAGGCCATCACTCTGGCCGGTTATAAGCCCGGTCACGATATAGCCATCGCGCTCGACCCCGCCGCCAGCGAGTTCTACGACGGCAGCAAGTACGTCTTCAAGAAGAGCGACGGCAGCGTCAAGACCAGCGAGCAGATGGTGAAATACTGGGCGGAGTGGGTTCGCCAGTATCCGATTGTCTCGCTTGAGGACGGCCTGGCCGAAGACGACTGGGATGGCTGGAAGCTGCTGACTGATGAACTTGGTGGCAAAATCCAGCTCGTTGGCGACGATCTGTTCGTCACCAACACCTCGCGCCTGGCGCGCGGCATTGACTCCGGCGTAGCCAACTCGATTCTCATCAAGGTCAATCAGATCGGCACCATCACCGAAACGCTGGAGGCCATTGAGATGGCGCGCCGCAACGGCTACACGGCCGTCATGAGCCACCGCTCCGGCGAAAGCGAAGACACCTTTATTGCCGATCTCGCCGTGGCCACCGGCACCGGTCAGATCAAGACCGGCTCGGCCAGCCGCACGGATCGCATTGCCAAGTACAACCAGTTGCTGCGCATTGAAGAAGAGCTCGGCCCCGGCGCTAATTTCCTCGGCCTCGGTGCGCTTAACTATCATGGCGAACTGATGGACACGGCCGGCGACGAATAACCTTTCCGGCCTGGCGCCGTGGGCAACTCCGCCTGCGGCGCCTTGTCGCCTCCAGCCTGCGCCCTTGGGGCGGGTATGCAACATTTTTCTGGGAGAAATCGTAAAATGCTTCGCCGCTTGGCCACTCTCGTTCTCACTTTTGTCGTCTGCTCCGGCGCGCTTGCCGCGCAGACCCTGCAAATGGATCCCACGCCGCCCTCGCGCGCACAGGTGCTTAGCCTGCTCACCGCCATGGGCATCCGGGAGACCGTGGAGAACTCGCTGAAGAATGCGCAGCAGCGCATCAAGGCCAGCGCCCAGGCCGCTTATCTCAAGCGCAATCCCAAGGCAGACGCAGCCACGCTTAAAAAGCTCGACAACGTATTTGATGGCACGCCGATTTTCGGCTTTGATGACATCTCGGAGACCCTTGTAAGCGTTTACCAGAAGAACCTGGATGCCGCCGACGTGCAGGCCGGCATCGACTTCTACACCTCACCAGCCGGGCAGCGCCTTATCCATAAGGTGAACGCCATTATCCGCGAGGCCAACGAGGCCAGTCAGGCCCTTGTGCAGGAAAAGCTGCAAACCTATGCCGACACGTTGACGCGCAAACTGCAGGCCTTCGATCAGGAGACTCGTCCACAACCTTCAACGGGCGATCCGTCCGCGCCTGCAGGTGGCGACAAGGCTGCCAAACCCGCGCCCAAAAGCTAGCGCGTCACAACTATTACCGGGGAGTGCAAGGCAATCATGGCCCGTCCAAAACCGCTCGTACTCATCATTCTCGATGGCTGGGGCTACGCCCCGCCCTCGAAGTCCAATGCCATCTCTCTGGCGCGTAAGCCTACCTACGACAAATTGCTGCGCGAATTTCCCAACACGCTCATCCACACCAGCGGACGCTATGTTGGCCTGCCCACCGGACAGATGGGAAACAGCGAGGTCGGCCATCTCAACATCGGCGCCGGCCGCGTGGTTTACATGGACATCACTAAGCTCGACGTGATGATCGAAAACGGCTCGATCTTCCAGCATCCGATGCTGTTGGAGGCGATGCGGGAGGCGCAGAAGAACCAGCGCCGCCTGCACTTCATCGGGCTGCTCAGCGATGGCGGCGTGCACAGCCACCAGAACCATCTGTACGCGCTGCTGCGCATGGCCAAGCAGAACGGCGTTGAGCGTGCATTCGTACACGCCTTCCTGGACGGACGCGACACGGCTCCTGACTCGGCCGCCGGTTACATCGAGCAGCTCCAGCAGAAGATGCGCGAGTACGGCATCGGAAAAATCGCCACCGTCAGCGGCCGCTACTACGCCATGGATCGCGACAAGAAGTGGGAGCGCGAGCGCAAGGCCTTTGACACCATGGTGCCCGGCAAGGCCGAGGGCGGCACCAGCACCGATCCTGTGCAGAGCGTCAAGGAGAGCTACAACCGCGGCGTCAACGATGAGTTCATCATCCCCTTCGTCTGCGTGGATGAGCGCGGCGAACCCGTGGGCAGCATCCGCGACGAAGACGTGGTCATCAACTTCAACTTCCGCGCCGACCGCGCCCGCCAGATTACCCAGGTGCTCACCCGCGAGAGCGGCATCACCGTCGAGCATGGCCGCGACCTGCCCGACGCCGACAAGCTCGAGGCAGAAATTCCTGCCGTCGAACTGCCGAAGAATCTGCACTACCTCTGCATGACCGAATACGACCAGCGCTTCAAGCTGCCCACGGTCATTCCGCCGGAGCGGCTCAACAATATTCTTGCCAACGTGATGGCTGCGCAGAATATGCGCAACCTGCGCGTGGCGGAGACCGAAAAGTACGCGCATGTCACGTTCTTCTTCAACGGCGGAGTGGAAAAGCCATTTCCCGGCGAGGATCGCGTGCTGGTGCAGTCGCCCAAGGTGGCCACCTACGACCTCAAACCGGAGATGAGCGCCGCAGCCATCGCCGAGCAGGTGGTCAAACACATTGAGGACAACACCTTTGACGTGCTGGTGGTGAACTTCGCCAACGCTGACATGGTGGGCCACAGTGGCAAGATTGCGCCCACGGTCAAGGCCGTGGAGACCGTGGATGCCTGCCTCGGTGAAATCTACGCGGCGGTCAAACGCAGCGGCGGCGTGCTGCTCATCACCGCCGACCACGGCAACGCCGAGGAGATGATTGATCCGGTCACCGGCGGTCCATTCACGGCGCACACCACCAACCCGGTGCCGCTTATCTACATCGCCGAGCAGGCTAATCAATTCAACCTGCGTCCGGATGGGGCTTTGCAGGACATCTCACCCACTGTGCTCGGCATCCTCGGCGTAGCGCAGCCGGCGGAGATGACCGGCCACGACCTGAGGGTCAAGAAGGTTTAAGGATTTTCGAGCAAAGAAAGGCCACGGTGCGAGCCGTGGCCTTTTCTTATTATGGAACTCATCGATAATTAATTGCGTACCTTTTGTCACAATTCGGCCTGCGCGTTAGAATCGCAGGGCCGTCCCATCTCGACGTTCATCAGGAGAGCGAATGTTGAACAAGATTTCTCGTCTGGCGTTGGTAGCCGTGCTGGCTGCCTCTGCCTGCATGGCGCAGAGCGCCGCACCCGCCACACCCGCAGCCTCAGCACCCAAACTCGACCGCTTTGACGCCTCCACGCTGGATAAGTCCAAGGACCCCTGCGAGGATCTTTACGCCTATGCCTGCACCAAGTGGCAGGCCGCGCATCCCATTCCCAACGACCTGCCCGGCGTTGGCACCTGGGAACCGCTCTACCTGTGGAACCAGACCATCCTGCGCGAGACTATGGAGAAGGCCGCTGCGAACGCCAAGGCCACCGGCACCGAGCAGCAGGTAGGAGCCTACTGGCAGAGCTGCATGGATCTGAAGGGGCGCGCTGCCCACGGCAAGGATTGGCTGTCCGCGGCCCTCAAGCCCGTGGACGAACTGCACAGCAAGAATCAGCTGCCTCGCCTGTTGGCCCGCCTGCATGGCGGTCAGATTCCCGCCTGGGAGGGCAACGACAATCAAACCGGCTCGGCGTTCTTCGGCTTCGGTCCCTCGCAGGATCTGGAAGACAGCTCGAAGATGGTAGCGGGCTTCGATCAGGGCGGCTTGACCCTGACCTCGCGTGACTACTACCTGGGCACGGAAGAGAGCCAGAAGAAGATTCGCGAGGCCTACAAGAAGCACCTCGTCCATATGTTTATCCTCGCCGGGGACACGCCCGAGGAGGCCGCCCGCGAGGCCGCTGCGGTTTACGCCATCGAGGAGTCGCTGGCCAAGGCGCAGATGACGGCCGTCGATCGCCGCGATCCGCTGAAGACCTATCACAAGCGTTCGCTGGAGCAGATTCAGGCCGCGCTGCCGAATTTCGACGTGGCAGCCTACCTCAAGGCGACCAAGGCGCCCGTGCCGCCCTTCTACATCGTCAGCACCCTGGAGTTCCTGCCCGCGCTCAATGAGCAAATCAAGACGCGTTCGCTGGCGGAAATCAAGAGCTACCTGCGCTGGTGGGTCATCATGAGCGCGGCCAACAAAACCACTCCGGAGCTGGAGCAGGCCAACTTCGATTTCTTCGGCACCACCGTCAATGGCACGCCGCAAATGCTGCCGCAGTGGCGCCGCTGCGTTGACTCGGCGGATGCCCGCCTTGGCGAGGCCCTCGGCCAGGAGTACGTCAAAATCGCCTTCCCGCCGGAGAGCAAGGCCAAGGCCGTCGAGCTGATGACCGGCATCCGCACGGCTCTCAAGCAGGACATCAACTCGCTCGACTGGATGGCCTCGGCCACCAAGCAGCAGGCCGTCGCCAAGCTCGACGCCATGATCCAGAAGATCGGCTATCCGGACACCTGGCGCGACTACTCCTCGGTCAAGGTTGTGCCGGATGACTTCCTGGCCAACGCCGTGGCCGCCAACGCCTTCGAGGTGCGCCGCCAGCTTAACAAAATCAATCAACCGGTGGACAAGATGGAATGGGGCATGACGCCTCCCACCATCAACGCCTACAACGATCCGCAGAACAACACCATCAACTTCCCGGCCGGCATCCTGCAGTTCCCGTTCTTTAACGCCGCGCAGGGTGATGCGGAGAATTACGGTGGCATCGGCATGGTCATCGGCCATGAGATCATCCACGGCTTCGACGACCAGGGCCGCAAGTTCGACGCCAAGGGCAACCTGCGCGACTGGTGGACGGCGGACGACGCCAAAGCCTATGACGAGCGCGGCAACTGCCTAAGCACGCAATACACACACGACGTGCCCGAACTCGGCGCCGGCGTTAAGACCAATGGCAAGCTCACCCAGGGCGAGGACACGGCCGATAACGGAGGCCTGCACCTGGCCGTGATGGCCTTGGAAAACCTCTACAAGGCTCGCGGCAAAAGCCTGGACGATGTGGGCGACGACGGCATAACCGCCCGCCAGCGCTTTTTCGCCGCCTACGCCTTCAGTTGGTGCGAGCAGACGCGGCCAGACGCCGAGCGCCGGCAGATCCTCACGAACCCGCACTCGCTGGCCCGTTATCGCGTCAACATCCCAGCCGGTAATGAGCCCAGCTTTGGCCGCGCCTTTGGCTGCAAGCCCGGCCAGAAGATGCTGTCCAAGCCCGCCTGCCGCGTCTGGTAGGGAGCTCAACCAACTCAAAGCAATAAATTGGGGAGCCCATTGCGGGCTCCCCAAAATTTATCTTGAATGTGACTACGCCGCCGGATTGATCAGGTACATCAAGTAGAAGACGCCCATGGCCACGGCGGCTGAGAAGGGAATGGTCAGCACCCAGGCCCACACAATGCGCGTCGCCACGCCCCAGCGCACGGCGCTCAGGCGGTTGGTAGTACCCACGCCTACAATTGCGCCGGTAATGGTGTGCGTGGTGGAGACCGGAATGCCGGCCAGCGCGGTGCCGAAGAGCGTGATGGCCCCGGCGGCCTCGGCACAGAAGCCGCCCACCGGCTTCAGCTTGGTGATCTTGCTGCCCATGGTCTGCACAATCTTCCATCCGCCAAAATAGGTTCCGGCGGCGATGGCCGCATGGGCGCACAGAATGATGGGCCAGTGATAGCCGCCCCAGTCATGCTTCAGGTCGTACTCGGTGATGATGTGCCCGGTGTATAGCGCGCCGGCGATGATACCCATAGTCTTTTGCGCGTCGTTGCCGCCATGTCCCAGCGAGTAAGCCGCCGCCGAGAGCAATTGCAGTTTACGGAACCACTTATCCACCTGCCGCGGCGACTTGCGCTGGAAGATCCAATAGGTCAGCACCATGAAGAAGAAGCCCAGCACAAAGCCCATTACGGGTGCCACAAAGATGAAGATAATGGTCTTCGTCCAGCCGCCGGGGATAATGACGGCCAGACTGTGGTTCCAGCCGCGCAGCAGCGCCGCGCGCATCACGGCCGCCCCGGCATAGCCGCCAATCAGTGCGTGTGAGCTGGATGTGGGTAGCCCCAGCCACCAGGTCAGCAGGTCCCACACGATTGCGCCAAACAGGCCAGCCAGCACCACATACTGCGTGACGATGCTCAGCTCGATCATGCCCTTGCCAATGGTTTTGGCTACGGCCGTACCCAGCATAAATGCAGCAACAAAGTTGAAGAAGGCGGCCCATACCACCGCCAGGCGCGGGGAAAGAACGCGTGTGGATACCACCGTGGCAATACTGTTGGCGGCATCATGAAAGCCGTTGATGAAGTCAAAGGCCAGCGCCACCACGCAGGTGAGGATGACCAGCAACAGTCCAGTAGTCAAAACATACCTCTTGCGGAGGCTACTTGGCCCCGCGGTCAGCAGCGGCGCTAGGCGCTCTTCAGAACGACTGTTTCCAGCACGTTGGCGGCATCTTCCGCCTTGTCGGTGGCCATCTCCAGCACCTCCAGCAGTTCCTTGTGCTTGATGAGCTGGATGGGATTTGTCTCGGTCTCAAACAGGCGGCCGATGGCGGCGCGGCTGATTCCGTCAGCCTCATTCTCCAGCCGGTTCACCTCGACGCAGTACTCAATCAGGGCATCGCCTTTTTCCAGCAGCCCGACGGCTTTGGCCAGTTCCTCGGCCTGCCGCAGGATGATCGTTGCCAGCTCGGCGGCGGCAGCCGGTGGTTCGCTGATCTTGTAGGTGGTCAGGCGGTCGGCCGCGGCGTTGATGTAATCCAGCACGTCGTCCAGCGAACTGGCCAGCATGTGGATATCCTCGCGGTCGAAGGGCGTGATAAACGAGGAGTTCAACTTGACGAAGAGCTGGTGGGCAAGCTCGTCGCCCTTGTGCTCGGTGCCCTTGATGCGCTGCACACCGGCTGAAACATCGGTGTAGTTGTGCAGCAAATCGCTGAGTTGCTGCGCGCCAAGGGTCAGGTTGCGTGCCATGTCGGCAAACAGATCAAAGAACTTGGTTTCACGTGGAATCAGACGGACCATGATGGAGGGGGAATCTCCTACGGAACATGCCGGCTGCGTTCCACAGGCCGGCGTTGTAACCATATATTCAACAAACTGTAACAATTGACTATCGCACCCGCCATATGTGCCAGTCAATGACCGGATAACAGCAATCTGTGGGTAGCGACTGGCGGGGATTTTGCAGCATGTCGTTAGCAGGGCAATGCAAAGGCCGCCCCTCGGGCGGCCAGTGAATGCTGACTGTGAGCAGCGAATTACAGCGTGGACTCGATCTCAAAGCCCCAGGCTTCCAGCAGAGTCTCCGGGATGTACTTCGAATTCTTGTTGCGCCGTGCCCACTCACGCAGACGGGTTGAGCGCAGGTACTGGTCGGGAGTCAGTTTGAATTCGCGCACCACCTGCTCGAACTCAGTGATCGTCGGAGTAACGGGGCCGATCGGTTCCGGCTTGCCCCAGTTGGGATTACCGCGTCGCTTTGCCATGAAAGTTCCTACCTCTGCGAGAAGTTTGAGCTCATCCGGTGAAGGTGCCGTAAGGGCGTGACCGCCTCATTCTGCGGATTGCGCAGCGCCTGAGAATTGAATGTCAGGCGAAAGGCTTTGCTACCGGAGGAGCGAGTTGCTGGCTCTGCCCGCTTTCCACTAAGCCCACCCGGCTTAATGAGTCAGACGAGTCACCAGAGCAATTCATATTACCATGATTCCGTATATAAATCCCATATAACAGAGGTTGGCGGGTACGGCTGCGCAAATTGATTGCAAAGTAAGTCGTTTATATTCAATTACAAAAACGCATTACCTCAAGTTGGAAAATATCTTGTCAGACAGGTTTTTCGCGCTTCTCGATACACTATCAAATGCTGCCTTCAAGGGAATCCGGCTGGCAGGCGGCGCGCAAACGCTTCCACAATTCTGTCTGCCCGGCGCCGCTCTTGCTGGAGTACGCCAGGACGTGCTCTTCTCCGTGCGCCTTGCGCAGCGCGCTGAGCGAAGCTTGCAGTTTGGTGCCCACGCGGTCCGCCTTGGTGGCTACCACCAGCAGCGGCCGGCCCGCATTGCGCAGGAACTTGATTAGCTGCGTGTCGCTCTCCTGCGGAGGGATATTGGCATCCACCAGGCACAGGCAAAGGGCCAGGGTGGGGCGACCCACCAGGTAGGGCTCAATAAACTGCGGCCATGTCTGTGATATCTCTCGCGGAACGCGCGCGTAGCCGTAGCCAGGCAGATCGGCAAATACCAACTCGGCCTTGGGGCGGCCCTGCCAGCGTATCTCAAAGAAGTTGATGGACTGGGTGCGGCCCGGCGTGTTGCTCGTCTTGGCCACCTTGGCGCTTACCAGCGAGTTGATCAGGCTGGACTTGCCCACGTTCGAGCGTCCCAGGAAGGCAACCTCCGGCAACTCCGGCGCGGGGAAGTGCTCCGGGGCGAACGCCGACAGCAGGAATCGTGTGTGTACCTTCATGCAGCTATCTTAGCCTATCCATCTCAGGTCTCGGCACATTGCAACGGGTGATTTTCTTTCCGTGCCCACTTCCGTCCTCCTCGTGTACATTGGAGTTGTGGAGCACGAGGATAATTCTGGCATTACCTGTGGCGATTACACACTCAGCCACAAGTACGGTTTGCGCATGGTGGGTGCCCTGGAGGCATTGAAGGGGCTGGCCGTGCTGGTGCTGTGCTTTGCCCTGCTCAGCCTGCTGCATCAGGATTTGACCACCGTGGTGGATCGCCTGATGGAGTGGCTGCGAATCAACCCAGATTCGCACATCGCCGATCTCTTTTACGAAATGGCCGACCGCACAACCGGCCGCGGCATATGGACCGCCTTCACCGTGGGCTTGCTCTACTCGACCTGCCGCTTTGTGGAAGGCTACGGCCTGTGGCATCAGCGGCTATGGGCGGAGTGGTTTGCCGTCATCTCCGGCGCCATATACCTTCCCCTGGAGATTTACACCCTCGTCGCCCATCCCCATTGGACCAAGCTGGTAGTGCTCATCATCAACATCGGCGTGGTGCTCTACATCCTTCGCATCATGCTGGAGCATCGCAAGTCGCGCTGTATGCCAGTCGATCCACCCGCCTCCCATCGATAACAGTGGGGCAGCCGTTGAACAATCAGGAGCAAAAGAAAAGGCCCCACTGAGCGTTCTGGCTCATTGCGGGGCCTTTTGCTATGCCATTTGTTACTGGATGCGTCGCCAGCTCTCAGTCCGGCCCAGCAGGCTGACGCCAATATAACCGCGCATATACAGCTTGTCCTTGCCGGCGCTCCAGATTTTGCCGTGATACTGCTTGCCATTTTCCGGATCCACCACGCTGCCACCAACCCAATCGTCGCCATCCGGGTGGAAGCCCTTGAGGAAAACCATGCCAAGAATCAACTGACCTTTCAGCTCGCCGCTGCAGCGGTCGCACACGTCACTGGGTGTGCGGCCTGGGCGAAGCTGTAACACCTTGCCGAAGAGCTCGCCATTGACTAGGTAGGTCTCCACCTGGCCGCCGAGCCCGCCGTCGCTGTTGATAACCTGCCACTTGCCGATGGCGTACTGGAGTTTCTCGTTGAGTTGTTGTGCCCGCGCCGCCGGTGTGGCAAACAGGGCAAAGGTAAGCAGGGCCAGCATGGCCAGGCCCAGACGATTCTTCTTCACTGATTGTTCCCCTCAATACGAGATGCGCGGTCTGGCACGGCTCCATCCTTGCCGGAGCCAACCAACGCGATGCAAGAAAGATAGTGTGGAAGCCTTCAGGAGTCAAAACAAAAGATATTCGCGACAAACACAAAGCAAAAGCCCCTCCACAGGGAGGGGCCAAGCTGTTAGAACGCGCGAAAGTACTAAGCGTCGGAAGCCGTCGGCTCCGTGCCCTTGCGCGGACGCCGGTTGGCCTGCAGGATCTTCTTGCGCAGACGCAGGCTCTTCGGCGTAATCTCCACCAGTTCATCGTCGGCAATGAACTCCAGGCTCTGCTCCAGGTTCAGGGTGCGGAAGGGAATCAGGCGGATGCCTTCGTCGGAGGTGGAGGCGCGCATGTTGGTGAGCTTCTTTTCGCGCACCGCGTTCACGTCAAGATCGTTCTCGCGTGAGTGCTGGCCAACGATCATGCCCTCGTACACTTCCACGCCGGGGCCGACAAATAGCTCGCCGCGCTCCTGCAATCCATTTAACGCATACGTTGTGGTCAATCCGTTACGGTCGGAGGTAAGCACACCGGCGGCGCGGTGCGGAATCGCACCCAGCCATTCGGTGTAACCGTCAAAGAGCGAGTTCATCACGATGGTGCCGCGCGTCTCGGTCAGCATTTCACTGCGCAGGCCAATCAACCCGCGGCTGGGCACGCGGAATTCGATGCGCACGCGGCCATAGCCGTGGTTGTGCATCTTCAGCATTTCTGCCTTGCGCGCGCCGAGCTTTTCGATGACCACGCCGATGTACTCTTCCGGAATGTCCACGCTCAGCATTTCGACGGGCTCCATCAGCCGTCCGTCCACTGTCTTGGTCACAATCTCCGGCTTGCCAACGGCCAGCTCAAAGCCCTCGCGGCGCATCATTTCGATGAGGATGGCCAGTTGCAGTTCGCCGCGGCCCATCACGGTGAAGACGTCCGGAGCAATCTGATCCACGCGAATGCTGACGTTGGTCAGCAACTCTTTCTCCAGCCGTTCGGCCAGGTTGCGGCTGGTCACCCACTGGCCTTCTCGTCCGCAGAAGGGAGAGGTGTTGACCACGAACTGCATGGCGATGGTCGGCTCGTCAATCAGGATGGCCGGCAGCGGGTCGGGAGTCTCAAAGCTGGTGATGGTCTCGCCAATGGTGATGCCCGTGACGCCGGCAACGGCGACAATGTCGCCCAGCTCGGTCTCGGTGATGTCAGTGCGCTTCAGCCCATTGAAGCTGAAGAGCTTGGTGATTTTGATTTTCTCAATGCTGCCGTTCAACTTTGCGATGGCAACTTCTTCGCCAGTGCGCAGCGTGCCGTTGAAGACGCGCGCAATCGCCAGCCGTCCCAGGTAGTCACTGTAATCCAGGTTCGCCACCAGGATTTGCAACGGTGCCGCGGGATCACCCGCAGGCGGAGGAATGGTCTTTACGATGGCTTCAAACAGGGGCTGCAAGTCGGTGCCCGGAACGTCGGGGTCCGTGGTGGCCGTGCCCAACTTGCCGTTGGTGTACAGCACGGGGAACTCCAACTGCGACTCCTCGGCATCGAGATCGATGAACAAGTCATAAATCTCGTTCAGCACTTCCTGTGAGCGGGCGTCGGGGCGGTCAATCTTGTTGATGACCACGATGGGCTTCAGGCGGGCTTCCAGTGCCTTGCTCAGTACATAGCGCGTCTGCGGCAGCGGACCCTCGCTGGCATCCACCAGCAGCATGACGCCGTCCACCATCTTCAGGGCGCGTTCCACTTCACCGCCAAAGTCGCTGTGGCCGGGCGTGTCCACGATGTTGATCTTGAGGTCGTGGTAGAAGACGGCCGTGTTCTTGGCGAGAATGGTGATGCCGCGCTCGCGCTCCAGGTCGTTGGAATCCATGACGCGATCCACCATTTCCTGGTTGGCGCGGAAGACACCGCTCTGGCGCAGCATGGAATCCACCAGTGTGGTCTTGCCGTGATCCACGTGGGCGATGATGGCGATATTGCGAATCTGTGTGCTCAAAAGTCCTGTCCTTGGGGTTGCCGGTCAATAGACGCACTCCCGGGCCATGGCGGCAGCGAATTCTGCCGCACCATCCTCCACACCTTTGCTTTACGGAAGCGGGGGGAACCTGGGCTCGGACAACCTGTATTCATTATAGCCTGAGGGCCGCCGCGGCACCCAACTTGTCAGCCTTTTGCGCCGCAACCTGTTGCTACAATGAGGCGTGCAGCCAACCATGCCCACCGAAAAATTCGCGCCCCATCGCGCCTTGTCGACACACTGGCAGCGCCTTGCCCGCTCCGCCATGAGCGAAAACTGGCTGCTGCGGCTGGCCTTTGTGGGCATGATGATCGTTTACGCGCGCACGGTCTTTTTCGATTTCGTGTACGACGATGTAGCGCTCATCCTGCTCAATCCCTGGATGCGCGGCTGGAATCAGATTCACGCGATTTTCACCAACACCTTCTGGGGCTTTATGAACTACCAGGCAGCGGGCGGGGCAAACTTCTACCGTCCGCTGACCATGTTCTGGCTCTTCCTGGTCAATCGCGTCGGGCATGGCGCCCCGGGATTTTTTCACATTGCCGTGGTGCTGATGCACCTGGTCGTGATGATTGAGATTTATTATCTCGGCCGCCGCCTGACGAAAGATGCCGTGGTGGGTGCCGTGGCCGCGCTGTTCTTCGGAATTCATCCCACGCATATCGAATCCGTCGCGTGGATCAGCGGCATCAGCGATGTGCTGTGCGCCGTCTTCTTCCTGGCCGCGTTGCTTGCCTATCTGCGCTGGTCGGATGACGGTGGAGGACACTGGCTGCTGGCGTCTCTGCTGTGCCTGGAGGCGGCGTTGCTCTCCAAGGAGGCGGCGGCCTTGTTACTGGTTCTCATCGTGCTGGACCGCTTCCGCCAGTCTCGCGGCATGGATATATTTTCCCGCAGCATTCATGCGATTTACGTCTCGCTGCCGTTCATTGTGCTGACGGTGCTTCATTTCTCCTGGCAGTCGCACATCCTGGCGCAGCGCAGTGTGCGCATGGAAGGCAGTGCATTTGAACCGGCGGCGTCGCTTGCTCCCTACACGCTGTGGTGGTATCTCAAAAAGCAGGTTGTGCCATTCCCGGTGAGCGCGCACTACACCACCCTCGTGCAGGGTAGCCTGACGAGCCTTCAAATCGCAGGCAGCGTTTTGTTTCTTCTGGCCGTACTGGTGCTGGCCGTGTGGCTTGTGCGGCGCTCGCGCGCGGGACAGATGCTGGTCGTGCTCTTTGCCGCCACATTGCTGCCAGTGATCGCCGCCGTGCAGGCGCTGCAACTGCATGACCGCTACCTGTACTTGCCGGGAGTTGCCGCCGCGATAGGCGCTGCCGTGCTGCTGCGCCGGGCACCAATGCTGCGTGAACACCCGGAGCGCCAGTTTGCATTGCTGCTGGCGATTGTTCTCATCCTGGTACCGATGGCTTCTCGAGAGACCGCGTATTGGGCCACGGACATCAGCCTTTTCCAGCACTCCATCGATGTGCAGCCGCACACGGTGTTGAACCTGGAAGTGCTTTACGATGCCTACATTGCGGGTGGCGATGACGTGCACGCCGAGCAGGTGCTGCGCCGCACGGTGGCAGAATTCCCAGAGCGCTCGCGGCAGTGGACGCGCCTGGCTCTTTTCTGCCTGCATCATGACAAGCCGGAAGAGGCCGAGGCCTGCGCCCGGCGAGCCATCTCCATGAGGCCGCTCAGCAAGAGCCTGCCGGCAGCCTTCGACGTAATCGCACAGGTGGAGTTGCAGCGCGGCCATCTGCCGGAGGCCGAGATGTGGGCGCATCGCGCCGTCACCGCCAGCGACTCCAGCGAGGCGCTGCGCACGCTGGCCAAGGTCTATGCGGCCGAAGGCAAGGCGGCCCAGTCCACAGCGGAGAGCAATGCGGCGATGGCAAATGATGCGCTCTACCGGCAGAAATAGCCTCGGTGCAAGGCACATGAGAGAATGAGAAGACAAATGATTGCGCGGTTTCTTCTCACATGATTCAGCTTACTGGCGCAGGCAAGCGCTTTGGCCACAAACTCCTTTTCGAGAACCTTAACTGGCTGATTACGCCGCAGGACCGCATTGGCCTGGTGGGCGCCAACGGCACGGGCAAGTCCACCCTGCTCAAAATTCTCTCCGGCCTTGAGACCTTGGACTATGGCGAGATCTCGCGCGGCAAGGCCGTCAGCGCCGGCTATCTGCCGCAGGATGGCCTCAGCCTGCGTGGCCGCACCGTCTTTGCCGAATGCCTGAGCGTCTTTGATGACGTCTATGCCATGGAGAGCGAACTCGAATCGCTGACTCGCCGCATGAGCGAGCTCGACCCCACGGGCGAGGAATATGCGCAGGTCACCGAGCGCTTTCACCGCGTGCAGAGCGAGTTTATTACTCGCGACGGCTACAACCTGGAGTCGCAAGTCGGAACCGTGCTCACTGGCTTAGGCTTTGGCCGTGAGGATTGGCTGCGCCAGACCGAAGAGTTCAGCGGCGGCTGGCAGATGCGCATCTCCCTGGCCAAGCTGCTGCTGGCCAAGCCCAACATGCTGCTGCTGGACGAGCCGACGAACCACCTCGATCTGGAGACGCGCAATTGGCTCGAGGGCTATCTCAACAACTACCCTTACGCCTATGTGCTCATCTCGCACGACCGCTATTTTCTTGATGTGACGGTGAAGAAGATCGTCGAAATCTGGAACAAGGGTGTGCATTTTTATCACGGCAACTACGATAAGTATCTGCGCGAGAAGGAACAACGCCGCGATACTCTCGTCGCCGCCTATCGCAACCAGCGCGAACGTATCGAGCAGCTGGAGGCCTTCATCAGCCGCTTCCGCTACCAGGCCACCAAGGCCAAACAGGTGCAAAGCCGCATCAAGGAGTTGGAGAAGATCGAGCGCATCGAGCTGCCCGAGGAGGAGAAGACCATCCACTTCACCTTCCCGCAGCCCAAGCCCAGCGGCCGCGTCGTGGCGGAATTCAATGGCGTCAGCAAAAGCTACGGCCCCAAGCAGGTGCTCACGAATGTCAGCTTCAACATCGAGCGCGGCGAGCGGGTGGCGCTGGTCGGCATCAACGGCGCGGGCAAATCCACGCTCATCAAACTGCTGGCGCAAACCGAGGGGTTGACCTCTGGCCGCTACACTCTGGGCCACAATGTCGAGGTGGATTACTTTGCGCAAGACCAGTACAAGGAACTCGACACCGAGGCTCGCATGCTGGACGATCTCGACCGGGTCACTCGGCGCCCGCAGAGCGAGCTGCGCAACCTGCTCGGCAGCTTCCTCTTCAGCGAGGATGATGTTTTCAAGAAAATTGGCGTGCTCAGCGGAGGCGAGCGCAACCGTTACGCGTTGGCACGCATGTTGCTGCACCCATCAAACTTCCTTCTGCTCGACGAGCCAACCAACCATCTCGACCTGCGCGCCAAGGACGTTTTGCTGGACGCTTTGCAGAAGTTCAACGGCACCTGCGTCTTCGTCAGCCACGACCGCTACTTTATCGATCGCCTAGCCACGCGCGTCTTCGAGGTCGCCGACGGTGCGGTCACCAACTATCCCGGCAATTACGAGGACTATCTGTGGCGCAAGCAGAATGGCGCCGAGCAGCTTGAGGAGAACCTTCGCGCCTCGCTCAGCCCGCGCGCAGCGGCGGCAAATTCATCCTCCACAAGTGTGACGGCCACTGCATCCGATGCGGCGAATCAAAACGATCCGGCGGCAACTCCCCGCCGCCGCGTCAATCCAATGAAGCGTAAGCAGATGGAAGAGCGCCTGGCCGTTGTGGAGGAAGAGGTCGCCAAGGCCGAGGCCATCATCGCCGATTGCGAGCAGCAACTAGGCAGCTTTGAGAGCGTCGAGGAGACACAGCGCCTGACCGTCCTGATGGCCGAGAAGCGCGCGGCATTGGAGCAATTGGAAGCCGAGTGGGCCGAACTCAGCGAGGAACTGGAGCAGACCGAGTAGCGCTTACTTGTACGGATAAAACACAAAGAACAAGAGTGAAAGTGCGGCCAGCACCCACATCCCCCAGCGCACCTTGCGCCCCTCGCCCTGCACCAGCTTGCAGAATGGCCACAGCACAAATCCCGCCGTTATGCCCACTGCGATGTTGAAGGTGAAGCACATCAGGGTTACCACGGCGAAGGCCGGTATGCTCTCCGTATAATCGGCAAAATCAATCTTCGTAATTGGCGCCAGCATGAACAGCCCCACGATGATCAGCGCCGGGCCGTAGGCCTGCGGAGGAATGGCTCCGATGAACGGCGCGGCAAATGCCGCCAGGGCGAAACCGGCGGCAACCACCACGGCGGTCAGCCCGGTGCGCCCGCCTGCCTCAATACCCGTGGCTGATTCGACAAACGCGCCGGAAGTCGTGGTGCCCAGCAGCGGAGCCAGCGTCGTGGCCAAGGCATCGGCCATCATGGGACGCTCAATCTGCGGCAGGTTGCCGCGCTCATCCAAAAAGCCCGCGCGCGCCGAAAGCCCAATCAGCGTTCCCATCGTGTCCACAAAGGCCATGATGAAGATGGTCAGGGCCACGGGCAGCGCCTTGGGACTGAGCGCGCCACGCAGGTCCAACTGCGCGAAGATCGGCCCCAAGCTCTCCGGACGCCCAAAAAACTGTTGCGGCCACGGAGCCACCTTCGTCGCGTAGGCCACCAGCGCCGTCACCACAATGCCAATCAGAATCGCGCCAGGAATCTTGCGGATGACCAGCGCGCCAATCAGCAGGAAACCGAAGATGGCCACCAGCACCGGAGCCGTGGTCAGCGCGCCGGCCTTCACCGGAGCGCCCGCCACGCCCAGCTCCACCAGCCCCGTCTGATTCAGTCCAATGAACGTGAGAAAAAATCCGATGCCCACGGCAAAGCTGTATCGCAGGCTCGTGGGGATCGCCTCCACCAGTTGCTGGCGCACCTTGAGAACGGTAAGCAGCAAGAACGCCACGCCCGCCCAGAAGATGGCTCCCAGCGCCACCTGCCAGTGGATGCCCAGCCCAAGGCATAACGTGTAGGCGATGAACGCGTTCTCGCCCATGTAAGGAGCGATGGCGAAGGGACGGTTGGCGTAAAGCCCCATCAGCAGGCATCCCACCACGGCCACCAGCACGGTTGCCGTCAGCGATGGCCCGGCGGGGATTCCTGCGGCCTTCAAAATCGCCGGGTTCACCACGATGATGTACGACATGGTGGTGAAGGTCGTCAGTCCGGCCAGCAGCTCGCGCCGCACGCTCGTGCCGCGCTCATCCATGTGGAAGTGGTGATGCAAGAATGTAGTGATGATGTTCACCGTAAACTGTTCCTCGTGGTCCAGGTTGTCGCGTACGCCCAGCGTAACGCCTGTGGATGGGTGGGTCAACGCTGGCACCGCGCACAGCAGGGAATTACCACAACTCTTCTAACGCCACGCTTGCGGCAATCCTCCCGGGGCGATAACGTGAAGGAGCATGTTTGCCCGCCGCACACAGTGGAACCTGGCCACCAATCGCCACGCACAGGCCGTGGAGCGAGCCCGCTTATCCGGCTGTCCGCTGCTCGACCTCACCGCCGGCAACCCCACGGCCGTTGGCCTCGCCTATGAGGACGCACGCATCCTCGCCGCGCTGCAGCATCCCCAGGCGCTTACCTATGAGCCCGCCCCACTGGGATTGCTGCCCGCGCGCCAGGCCGTTGCCGCCTATTATGCGGGCCACGGCGTCACGCTGCCGCCGGAGCACATCGTCCTCACCGTCAGTACCAGCGAGGCCTACACCTACTGCTTCCGCCTGCTATGCGATCCCGGTGACGAGGTGCTTGTCCCCTCGCCCAGCTATCCGCTCTTTGATTTTCTTGCCGACATACAGGACGTCCGCCTCGTCCCCTACGAGCTGGTTTACGACCACGGCTGGCAGATTGAGTTCGAGTCGCTCGCCCGCGCCATCACGCCGCGCTCGCGGGCCATCATGGTGGTGCATCCCAACAATCCCACCGGCCACTTCACACGTCCGTGGGAGCTCGACCGCCTAAACCATCTTTGCCGCGAACATGAGCTTGCGCTCGTCGCCGACGAGGTCTTTCTCGACAATCCCATCAGCGCGCCAGCGCCCTTCAGCTTTGCCGACAATCAGGGTGCGCTGACCTTCACTCTCAGCGGCCTTAGCAAGATCTGCGCCTTGCCGCAGATCAAGGTTGCGTGGCTCGCCGCCAGCGGCCCCAGCGAACTGGTCGCGGAAGCCATGGCCAAGCTGGAGGTCATCGCCGACACTTACCTTTCGCCCAACGCGCCCATCCAGTGGGCCATTCCGGAGCTGCTCTCCACCGGGCCTGGCATCCAGCGCCAGCTCAATCAGCGGGTCGCCACGAATCTCGCCACGTTCGATGAAGCACTCTCCACCGCGCGCCTGGTCACCCGCCTCGCCTTTGACGCCGGCTGGTACGCCGTCCTCCGCACCCCAGCCGCGCGCAGCGACGAAGAGCTGGCCATCCTTCTGCTGGAAGAAGACGGCGTGCTGGTCCACCCCGGCCACTTCTTTGATTTTCCAGCCGCGGGCTATCTCGTCCTCAGCCTCATCACACCGCCTGAAGATTTTGCCGAGGGCATACGCCGCCTGCTGCACCGCATAGAGAGCTTCGTATAGGCTCTCCTTACACGCTTGGCCTTACCCCCGCCAAGCGGCTATCATCGCTAACATGATTCACGAAATCTTCCCCGTCGGCCCCTTGCAGTGCAACTGCTCCGTCATTGGAGACGAACTCACGCACGAGGCCATCGTCATTGATCCCGGCGCCGACGTCAGCGACATCCTCGCCATCGTCGCCCGCCACGGCCTGACGGTGAAGCAGATCGTCGTCACCCACGCGCACCTCGACCACATCGGCGGTGCCATGGAGCTGAAAAAGGCCACCGGCGCGCCTATCCTGCTGAATGAGAATGACGCCGAACTGGTGGCCATGCTGCCCATGCAGGCCCGCTGGCTCGGCATGGATGACCCCGGCAAGGTGCTGATTGACCAGAGCCCGCAGACCGGCGAGCGCGTGACGGCCGGCAAGCTGAGCGGCCTCATCCTGCTCACCCCCGGCCACACCGAGGGCTCGCTCTGCGTTTACTTTGAGGACCAGCACAAGCTCATCGCCGGAGACACACTCTTTGCCGGCTCCATTGGACGCACCGACCTGCCCGGCGGTAATTACGAGAAGATTCTGCGCTCGCTGCACGGCACCGTACTTGATCTGCCCGATGAGACTATCGTCGTTCCCGGCCACGGCCCACTCACCACCATCGGCGAGGAGCGCGAGGACAATCCCTTCCTGCAGGGATAAGCATTTCTCCACGCAAAGCAAAATCCCCGCCGTGGCGGGGATTTTTTCTTGAACTTAAATTACTTACTTGGCGGGAGTGTTCTGCGTGGGCAGGCTCTTGCTGTTGCCCAGCACGCTGCCGTTGCTGTTGCCGCCGCGCACGCTCAGCACTGCCAGCGTGAACGAGGTGAGCATGAAGATGATGGCCGCCCAGGTGGTCAGCTTGGTCAGCAGGTTGGCGCCGGAGCGCGGTCCGAAGGCGGTCTGGCTGCCCATGCCGCCAAAGGCGCCGGCCAGGTCGGCACTGGCGCCGCTCTGCAGCAGCACCACGGCAATCAAAAAGAGACAGACGATAACGTGAACGATGGTGACCAGGATGATCATTGTGCAATTCCTCTCCGGCGGCATTTCACGCCGGGATTTTCAAATCTTCATGCCTATAGGGGAGCACTTGGAAGGCCCTGTTCGCCATGATGCCTACGGCAGGGAACATTATGGTGCGGAAGGCGGGACTTGAACCCGCATGCCTCTCGGCGCCACCCCCTCAAGATGGTGTGTCTGCCAATTCCACCACTTCCGCACTGGCTCCGTGCCATGCGGGCCTAAGCCCATCACCGCAACGGTTGCTCAACTTCCAAAGAGCGCATACAGACGCACTTTGAGTATAACAAACTCGCCGCCGAAAGAAAGCCCAGTGCCAGTGGCACCGGGCTCAGGCTTTCCACAGGCTCAGGTTTACCACTTCACGATCTTCGAGAAGCTCTCGGCCTTCAGGCTGGCGCCGCCCACCAGTGCGCCATCAATCTCCGCTTGGCTGAGCAGGGCATGGGCATTCTCCGGCTTCACGCTGCCACCGTAAAGAATTCGCAACTGCTTGGCAAAATCATCGCCAAACACGTTGGCCGCCTCCTGGCGAATCAGCACATGCGCCTCCACGGCCATCTCCGGAGTCGCCGTCAGCCCGGTTCCAATGGCCCATACCGGCTCATATGCCACGGCCAGCTTGGCTGCCTTGCGCGTGCTGATGCCCGCAAAGGCCCGCGTGCATTGCCGCCGCAGAACATCCTCGGTGATGCCGGCCTCGCGCTCTTCTTTGACCTCGCC
>CAINND010000097.1 GCA_903851035.1 uncultured Acidobacteriota bacterium
AGCTCGGCGTGGACGTGGACAACCTACTGGTCAGCCAGCCGGACTACGGCGAGCAGGCGCTGGAGATTACCGAGGCCCTGGTGCGCTCCGGAGCGATTGACGTGCTAGTCGTGGACTCCGTGGCTGCCCTGGTGCCCAAGGCCGAGTTGGAAGGCGAGATGGGCGACAGCCATATGGGATTGCAGGCGCGCCTGATGTCGCAGGCGCTGCGCAAACTCACCGGCACGGTCAGCAAGTCGCGGACGTGCCTCATCTTTATCAACCAGATTCGCGAGAAGATCGGCGTCATGTTCGGCAACCCGGAGACCACCACAGGCGGGCGCGCTCTCAAGTTCTACAGCTCCGTACGCATTGATATCCGCCGCATCGCCGCCATCAAGGAAGGCGACCAGGTGGTAGGCTCGCGCACCAAGGTAAAAATCGTCAAGAACAAAGTGGCCGCACCCTTCCGCGACGCCGAGTTCGACATCATGTACGGCGAGGGCATCAGCAAGGAAGGCGACCTGCTGGACCAGGCCGTGGAGCGCAACCTGGTGGAAAAGAGCGGTGCCTGGTATAGCTTTGAGGGCGAACGCATTGGCCAGGGCCGCGAGAACACCAAGAACTTCCTGAAGGAAAACAAGGACATCACGGGCAGGATTGAAGCTACGGTGCGCAAGGCTCTGGGGCTGGACCAGGCCGCCGCTGAGGCACCGCCCGAGCCCGCGCCGGTTTCACCGAAGGAAGTTGCGGCGGCAAAAGCTGTGCTTCCGAAGAAATAGTTTTCAGCAATCAATGCAAAGCAAGGGGCGGAGATCATCTCCGCCCCTTCTCATTTCCGCCGGTAGTACTTGGGGAAATCAACCTCGATATATTTGCGCCCTAAGCGCTGCGGCCATTTGGCGCACAGAGGCTACCAACCCTTCCCATGGCTGAAGGTTGCGCGGTGCCAGGGTGCTCGTCTAGGCGACGGCGGCGTGCGGTGGTTGCTGCACCGTCCGCAGAAAAGGATCGGGCTGCGCTGCGCTCTCTGGCCGGGCCAGGAACTCGTCCAAGCGCGTCAGGCGAAGTTGTTCGGCCACCAGGGGCGTGGCATGCAGGATGCGTACCTGTTTGTGTTTGTCGGCGGCCACCTGCAGCACTGCTGCCAGGCTGCCCATCCCACCGCAATCCATCGTACGGATGCCTGCCAGATTGATCACAATGCGGTCAAAGCCCTCCATCAACAACATGGCACTGCGGCGGAAGGCCTCGGCCTCTTTGCCTCCCACCAGCTTGCCGTGGCAGGTCATCGTCACTCGCTCGCGTCCCGTGCGAACTTCCAACACCAGGTCCATAACCATCCCTATCGGACGAATCCGTCCACTTGTTAAACGGTTCAACCATAAAGAAAGTTCGTTGCCAGGGGATGAAAAGCTGGTCAAGAGTCCGTAAAGGGGAAGAAAAGGTGTCTTGGATAGCAATAGGCGGGATGAGCCGGTGTGTGATGGGAGAGGGTTTTCCGGGTTGTTTTGTCCCGTCGGGCGGCTTAAAATCAGCTATCCCCTTGATTCACTGCCACGAGGGCGCCTTTTGAAGCCAGTCATCGCCATCTATCCAGGCTCGTTCGACCCGTTGACCAACGGCCATCTGGATCTGATCCAGAGGGGGGCGAAGATTTTTGACGAGCTGGTGGTGGCCATCCTGCGCAACAGCGACAAGGTGCCGCTGTTCACCGTGGACGAGCGTCTTGAGATGCTGCGGGAAAATTGCAGCCAGTGGTCGAACGTGCGCGTGGAGAGTTTTTCCGGCCTGCTGGTGGACTATGCTCACGAGCGCAATGCCCAGGCCGTGCTGCGTGGCATCCGCGCCGTAAGCGATTACGAGTACGAGCTGCAGATGGCGTGGATGAACCGCAAGCTCGATAGTGGCCTGGAGACGGTGTTTATGATGCCGGCCGGCGCCTACTCTTATCTCAGCTCGCGCCTGGCGCGTGAGATTGCCTCGCTGGGCGGGCCGCTGACAGGCCTGGTGCCGCCCTCGGTGGAGGTTCGGCTGCGCGAGCGGCTGGGCGTAAAAGCCACAGCGGGGAAGTAACATTCGTCGCCCCGCGGAGGCCGTAACACTCGGCTTGGGGCATCAGGAATCATCATCCATTACAACAACCGGAAAGGAATTGCCAGTGTCGTTGAACGCATTTACCGCCCGTATTGGCCGCATTGAAATCTCAGCCACCATGGCCATCAACAACGAAGCCACCACCCTGCGCGCGCAGGGCGTGGACCTGGTGGACTTTGGCGCAGGAGAGCCGCACTTTGCCACGCCGGAGCACATCAAGCAGGCCGCTGTTGACGCCATCCACGCGAACTTTACCAAGTACACGGCGGTGGCCGGCACAAAGGATCTGCGTGAGGCCGTGGCCGCGCGCCACAAGGCGGACTTCAACTCGAACTACAGCTTCGAGGAGGCAATCCTGACCGTGGGCGGCAAGAGCGCTCTGTTCAACACCTTCCAGGTTCTTATCGACCACGGCGACGAAGTCATCATCCCCGCGCCCTACTGGGTCAGCTTCAAAGATCAGGTGGAATACTGCGGCGGCAAGTGCCGGTTCGTCGCCACCAGCGCCACGGATGGCTTCCGCCTTACGGTCGCCATGATCGAGAAAGCTCTGACTTCGAAGACCAAGATCATCCTGGTGAACTCGCCGAACAACCCCTCGGGCGCCGTGGTGGCACCGGAGGACCTGGCGGCCATCTGCAAGCTGGCGGCCGCGCGCGGCATCTACGTTCTAATCGACGAGTGCTACGTTTATCTGGACTACACGGGCCGGCCCTTCTCGCTCGGCTCGCTGACCGAGTACAAGGACAACCTGCTGCTGATGGGCTCGCTGTCGAAAACTTACTCGATGACCGGTTGGCGCTTGGGTTTTGCGTTGGCTCCCAAGTCGGTGGTGGGCCAGTTGCAGAAGTTGCAGAGCCAGTCCACCTCGAATCCGACTTCGATTGTGCAGAAGGCTGGACTGGTGGCCCTGACCAGTTCGCAGCAGTGCGTGGCCGATATGCGCGCTGAATACATCGAACTGCGCAATCGCATTGTGGAAGGGCTGCGCGCCATTCCGAACGTCAAGTGCACCATGCCGGAAGGCGCCTTCTATGCCTTCCCGGATGTGAGTGCCGTGGCGGCAAAGGCCGGCATCGACACCGCGGAATTGACCACGCGCCTGTTGCGTGAGGGGCACGTTGTGGGCGTGCCGGGTGAAGCCTTTGGCCTGCCGGGTCACATCCGCTTCAGCTATGCCACCTCGGCCAAGGAGATTGATCGCGGCCTGGAGCGCGTGAAGTCCTTTTTCGCCAAGCTGTAAGCAGGAGTTTTACTGGAGAGCCGCTCGCCGCCGCGGGCGGCTTTTCTATTCCGTCCGTCCATGGGGCACGAAATTTCTTGCGCGCCGTGAAAGCGGGCTTTGCTGTAATCTTGTGCAGAGCGTCAATGCCATGCCGGGTCTCTATCCATTTCTTGTAGTGCCGGAGTTTTATGAGCGCGTGTGGGGGACGAAGGATCTTCGTCCCTACTTCACGCGCGTGGTCGAGGGCTCGCCCATTGGCGAGGTCTGGCTGACGGGCGACCAGTGCAAGGTCTCCGGCGGACCTTTGGCAGGCCGCACCCTCGGCGAACTGGCCGTGGAATTCGGCGCCGACTTTATCGGCACAGCCGCACCGCAACCCAATCGCTTTCCCCTGCTGATCAAGTTTCTCTATCCCAAACAAAAGCTCAGCGTGCAGGTGCATCCCACGGACGAAGAGGCGCGGGCGGTGGGCGAGCCCTGTGGCAAAACCGAGTGCTGGTACGTGGCGCGCGCTTTGCCCGGAGCACAGGTTGGCCTTGGTCTGCGCGCGGGCATCAACCGGGAGATGTTCCGCATGGCCATTGAGTCCCGCCAGGCCGAGCACATGCTGAACTGGCTGGATGTGAAGGCCGGGGAGATGCTCTACGTGGACGCTGGCACGGTACACGCCATCGGCGCCAACGCCATCTACGTGGAAACGCAACAGAACTCCGATGTAACCTACCGTCTCTACGATTACGGCCGCCCCCGCGAGCTGCATCTGGAGAAAGGCTTGGCGGCCATCAGCGATAAGACACATGCCGGCCGCGTACTGCCGCGCACGGTAGAGGGTCGCGAGGTGCTGGTGGCGGCTCCGAGCTTTGTGGTGGAAAAGATCGCGCTGAAAGAATGCATGGCCTTGCCCACAAATGAGGCCAGTGCGCAAGTGCTAGTGGCGTTGGAGGGTGGCGCGGTGGTGGAGTGCGATAGCGCGGCATCGATCCCCCCGCATTCCATCACGATGATGCGCGGTGATGCCGTGATTATCCCGGCCAGCGTTCGTGGTGTCAGCTTGCGTCCGCAGTGGGCGGCCGAGCTGCTGCACATGTGCGTACCTGCGGTGAAGCCACCAGAGCCGGAGACCGAGATGCCCGTTTCAGACGCGGGACATCAGCATTGATTAATAATTTTGAATTGAGTACATGGTTTTGAGGTGCAATAGTGGCCAAGTCTTCCAAGATTAATTTTTATCCCGTCATTCTGGCCGGTGGACGCGGAACGCGCTTCTGGCCATTGAGCCGTCGCAAGTTCGCCAAGCAACTGCTGCCGCTGAATAGTGAGCAATCCATGATTCAGGAGACGGTGGAGCGGCTGCTGCCGCTCGCTCCGGCAGCGAACTGCTGGGTCATCACCAATGACGACCTGCGCCCGGTGATTGTGAAGCAACTGAAAGAGCTGCCCAAGCGTCAGATTGTGGCCGAACCCACCGGGCGCAACACGGCTCCGGCCATCGGGCTGGCTGCCTTCCTGCTCCATCGCAAGGATCCGAAGGCCGTGCTGGGACTGTTTCCCTCGGACCAGGTTGTTGCCAAGCAAGCGCAGTTTCGTAGCAATCTCAAGCAGGGCATCAAGCTGGCCGCCGCCGGAGACAATATCGTCGTGCTGGGCGTAAAGCCCACGCGTCCGGAGACCGGTTATGGCTACATAGAAACCGGCGCGGCCACGGGTGAAAAAAGTGTGCTGCGTGTGCGCCGCTTCCGCGAGAAACCAGCCGAGGAGTTGGCGCGGCAGTTTGTAGCCGAAGGCAATTTCTACTGGAACAGCGGCATCTTTCTGTGGTCGGCGCAAACGCTGGTGGACGCGTTGAAGAAATATCTGCCGGAGACTGCCGCGCTGCTGGAGAAAATCGCTGCCGCGTGGGGAACGGCAAAATTCGAAAGCACTCTCAAGCGCCTCTACCCCAAATGCCAGGATAAGAGCGTGGATTACGGCATTCTGGAACCGCGCTCGGTGGCTGGTGAAGACGGTGCTGGCATCTACTGCATCCCCGCCGATTGGGGATGGAACGATCTGGGCTCGTGGACGGCGCACTTTGAACATCGCCTGGCGCAGGGCGTTCAGAAGGACAACGTGATCAAAGCCGCGTCCAGCTTTACCCATGACGCGCATGGCAACTACCTGCACGCCCCGGGTAAGTTCGTGGCTGCCGTTGGAGTGAGCGGACTGGTTGTGGTGGAGACCGCGGACGCGTTGCTCATCACCACGCTGGAGCGCGCGCAGGACGTGGGCAAGATCGTCAAATACCTGGACGCCGAAAAGAACAGCAAGCTTACTTAGATGGAGACGGTTCGCAATGTCACAGAAGATTAGCTTCGGCACAGACGGCTGGCGCGGCATCATCGCCGACGACTACACGTTTGAGAATGTCCGCCGCGTGGCACATGCCATCGCCTGCTATGTTCATCGTCATGAAGACCCCGCGCGCGGTGTGCTGGTTGCCTACGACACGCGCTACGGCTCGCGCCGCTTTGCCGAGATCACGGCCGAAGCCATCGCCGCCAGCGGCATTCGCGTGCAGCTTGCGCGGGAGATCACGCCAACGCCTGCGCTCAGCTACATGGTTAAAAAGCTTGGCGCCGCCGGTGGAGTGATGATCACCTCCAGCCACAATCCGTGGAATTGGAATGGCGTGAAGTACAAGGCGGGCTACGGTGGCTCGGCATCGCCGGCTATCATCAAAAAGATTGAGAGCTATATCGACGCTCCGCACATTGAGCAGCCCGGCGGCTCGGTTATCGAGGCCGATTTCAAGACCGATTACATCGCCGCCGTGAAGGCCTTTGTCGATCTAAAGAAGATTGCTGCCGCCAAACAGAAGTTCTGTGTGGATGTAATGTATGGCACCGGGCGTGGAATCCTCCACGATATCTTCACCGAGCTGGGCGTGCCGCACCTAGAGATTCACGGCACAATCGATCCTCTCTTTGGCGGCATCAACCCGGAGCCGATCCTGCCGCATCTGAAGGGTCTGCAAGAAGCTGTTGTGGCCAACCATTGCGATGCCGGCCTGGCCACCGATGGTGACGCCGACCGTATCGGCGCCGTCAGTGAAGATGGTGCGCTGGTAGATGCCCACAAATGTTACGCCGTATTGCTGGAATGGCTGCTCAAACGCAAGCAGTGGCCGGGGGCCATTACGCGCGCGTTCAACACCACGAAGATGCTGGATCGCATCGCCAAGGCCTATGGACGCGAACTGATCGAGCACGGCGTGGGCTTCAAGTATGTGGCAGACATCGTCCTCAGTGGCAAGCAGGTGCTCATCGGTGGAGAGGAGTCGGGCGGCATCGGTGTTCCCAGCTTTTTACCGGAGCGCGATGGCACGCTCAACGCGTTGCTGCTGGCCAACGTCATGGCCGACGAGGGCAAGACCATGGGCCAGCTTGTAGAGGAGTTGCAGCAGAAGTACGGCCGTCACTACTACGGACGCCGCGACCTGCACCTGACCGAGGAGATTAAGCAGAGCGCCCTCACGCGCGCCGCCGCCAAGCCTGCGACGATTGGCCCCTACAAGGTGCTGCGCTTTGAGGATATGGACGGCTTCAAGTTCTTCCTCGACGCCCCGGCCAGTAAGACTCCCGAGCCGAATGCGGCCGAGGCCTGGTTGCTCATCCGTGGCAGCGGAACGGAGCCGCTCCTGCGTGTCTATTGCGAGGCGGGTTCGCCGGAGGCGGTGGAGGCAATTCTTACTGCTGCCCTGGAGTTTGTGCACAAGCGCGGATAAGCAGGAAATGACGTGGTTTTCGCCCCGGTCACAGCGGCCGGGGCACGTCATTTGTTATCCTGAATAGGTGAATAGACTAGTTATTTCCAACCTGGTGCACCGCCCGCTGCGCACCCTGATTAGCGTCATCGCCATTGCCATGGAGGTGACGCTCATCCTGCTCATCGTGGGAATGTGCCTGAGCATGCTGAACGACAACGCCGAACGCCAGAAAGGCATCGGCTTTGACGTGATGGTCTCGCCTCCGGGCTCCAGCTTTTTCACCGGCATCACCGGTGCTCCGGTCTCCATCAAGGTAGCGGATAAGATTCGCACTGTGCCGCACGTCGCGGCCGTGGCGCCCATCGTCATGCACTTCATCACCACCAAGAACCTTGAGGTGATTGACGGCATTGACCTTGATCCCAACTCGCCAAACAATTTCGACAAAATGGGGCGTCCCTTCCAGTACATCTCCGGCGGCGGCTTTACCGGCCCCTACGACATGATTGTGGATGACCTGTTTGCCGAGCAGCATAGCGCCAAGGTCGGCGATCACTTCACGGTCCTGCAACAGGACTTCCGGATCTGCGGAATTGTGGAGCACGGCAAGGGCGCGCGCCGCTACCTGCCCATCACCACCCTGCAGGACCTGCTGGGCAGCGAGGGCAAGGCCAGCATGTTCTACGTCAAGGCAGATTCGCCGGAGAACGCCGAGGCCATTGTGCAGGCGGTTAAGCAAATTCCCGGCATGGATCAGTACGTGGCGCGCTCGCTGGCCGAATACGCCTCGCTGATGACAGTGAACAACATTCCGTTCCTCGCCACCTTCTTTGATATCGTCATCGGCATCGCACTGGTCATCGGCTTCATCGTCATCTTCCAGTCCATGTACACGGCCGTTATGGAGCGCACCCGCGAGATTGGCATCCTCAAAAGCCTGGGCGCCACGCGCTGGTACATCCTGAACGTGGTGCTGCGCGAGGCGTTTCTGCTGGCGGTGTGTGGCGTGCTGATGGGTATGGCCATCACCGCACTGGGGGCTACGGTTATCAACCACCGCTACCCGCTGCACAAGATGGTGTGGGATAACCACTGGGCCATCCGCGCCGCCATCCTAGCCATCCTGGGAGCATTGCTCGGCGGTCTCTATCCGGCGCTGCGTGCCGCACAGAAGGATCCAATCGAAGCGCTGGCCTACGAATAATTAATCCGCAGCATAATTACATAAGGCTCCGGAGCACATCCGGGGCCTTTCTTTTGCCTGCTCATTGGCAAAATGAAAAGGGCCGATGCACTTGCACCGGCCCCTTCGGATTGTTGCATCAGCCTGCGGCGCACATTGAACTTAGAAGCGAATTACCAAGCCGCTGCTGATGCGCTCATCGGTCTGGTGACCGGAGTGGAAGCGGGTCTGCAGCACGTCGCCCTGCACGCGCACGGCAAGAATCTTCAACAGCTTGTAGTCCACTCCGCCGCCAAAGGCGTCTGCCACCTGGGACTCCGCCCAGGCATAGGACGACTCATACTGCGGGGTGTCCTGATGCAGATGCGCTCCGCCAACCAGCACCTGTGCAAAGGGGCGGAACTTGCCAATGGAGACCGAGACGCGCGGTCCAACCATGTAGGTGTAAACGCGACCCTGTGCCGGGGTGTTACCCGATCCGCCGAAAAGAATCGAAGTCGGTATGGGGATAGTACCGTAGCTCTCGCTGATGTCGGCCACCATGCCGACAAAGGGCGCGATCTTGCCTTCAGCGGAAATCTGCCAGCCGTTGATGTTGCCGGTGGTGTTAAAGCCCGCGTTGGCGTGATTCATCGTCCAGCCGAAGTACACGTTGCCGGCGGTGGGTACCTGCGCCGTGGCCACCGCGGCCAGCAGCAGCACCGCCATAAGAATTGCAAAACGTTTTGCCAAGTTGGCCTCCCTCACTTTGCCGATGCACCCAGTGTACCGGAAGCCGGTCGGGGCCGGAATCATTCCTGCCGCCGCCGGATTGCGAAATTCTCCGGGAACACTACCATTGTATCTGCCGGGTTGCATGCTTTTGCCTGCAGAATGTGTGTGCCGGAACCTTCCGGGTCACCCGGCGCGCCAGACATGATCCCGTCCGGGGCAAAGTCCGCGCCAATGGTAAAATTGAATGTAATCGCTACATAAGCGCAGCCTCTCCAAGAGTGCGGGCGCCAGGGGTTTTTGAAAGCAGGGCATGGACCGCACTCTGATTCGTAATTTCGCGATCATCGCGCACATTGACCACGGCAAGACGACCCTCAGCGACCGCATGCTGGAGATTACGGGCTCGCTTAGCGCGCGTGAAATGGCCGGGCAGGAGCAGGTACTGGATGCCATGGACCTGGAGCGCGAGCGCGGCATCACCATCAAGGCCCATGCCGTGCGTATGCAGTATCTGGCCAACGACGGCCAGACCTACCAGCTCAACCTGATTGATACCCCCGGCCACGTCGATTTCAGCTACGAAGTCTCGCGCTCGCTGGCCAGCTGCGAAGGCGCGCTCCTTGTGGTGGACGCCACCCAGGGCGTGGAAGCGCAGACCCTGGCCAACAGCTACATCGCCATCAATCACGGCCTCGAAATCATCCCGGTCATCAACAAGATTGACCTGCCCAGCTCAGACGTAGAGCGCACCAAGGAGATGATTGAGAGCGCCGTCGGCCTCGACGCCAGCACCTCTCTCTCCATCAGCGCCAAGACCGGCATGGGCGTCCATGAGGTGCTGGAGGCGATCGTCAAGCGCGTCCCGCCGCCAAAGGGCTTCATTGACGCCCCTTTGCAGGCGCTCATCTTCGACAGTTGGTTTGACAGCTATCGCGGCGTCGGCATTCTGGCCAGGGTCGTCAACGGACGCCTCTACAAAGGCCAGAAGATCAAGCTCATGGCCAAGGGAACCACATTCCTGGTGGATTCCATGGGTGTACTGACGCCCAAGGCGGAGGAGATTGGCGAACTCACGGCCGGCGAGGTGGGCTTCTTCTTTGCCACCATGAAGACCGTGGGCGATGTGAAGATTGGCGACACCATCACCGATGCCGACCATCCGGCCATCGAAGCCATGCCCGGCTTTGAGGACATCAAGGCCATGGTATTTGCCGGCCTTTACACGGTGGACAGCCACGAGCACGGCCTGCTGCGCGACGCCCTGGAAAAGCTTCGCCTCAATGACGCCAGCTTCTTCTTTGAGCCGGAAAGCTCCACGGCTCTCGGCTTCGGCTTCCGCTGCGGTTTCCTCGGCCTGCTGCACATGGAGATCATCCAGGAGCGGCTGGAGCGCGAGTACAACCTCGATCTCATCATCACCGCACCCAGCGTGCGCTACATGGTCACCCTTACCAGCGGTGAGACCATTGAGGTGGATAACCCCTCACGCTGGCCGGATCCCACGCTCATTGACACCATCCGCGAGCCCATCATTACCGCCACCATCCTCACCGCGGAAGAGTACGTTGGCGGCATCCTGAAGCTGGTGGAAGAGAAGCGTGGCAAGCAGAAAAACTTTGAATACGTGGGCTCCAGCCGCGTCATGCTGACCTACGAACTGCCGCTCAATGAGATCGTCCTCGACTTTTATGATCGGCTGAAGACCGTCTCACGCGGCTACGCCTCGCTCGACTATCACCTCTCCGGCTGGTGGGAGTCGCCGATGGTCAAGCTGGACATCCTCGTCGCCGGTGAGCCGGTGGACGCCCTCAGCATCATCATCCACCGTGACGCGGCCTACGAGCGCGGCAAGGCCCTGGTTCACAAGATGCGCCAGTTGATCCCGCGGCAGCAGTTCGAGGTCGCCATCCAGGCTGCCATTGGGGCTCGCATCGTCGCCCGTGAAACGGTCGCCGCCCTGCGTAAGAACGTCATTGCCAAGTGCTACGGCGGAGACATCAGCCGCAAGCGCAAACTTCTGGAGAAGCAGAAGGAAGGCAAGAAGCGCATGAAGCGTATTGGCAAAGTAGATATCCCGCAGGAAGCCTTCTTGGCCGTCCTGCGCGTCAGCGAGGACGAAAATTAGTTGCTCGCCGCTGCCCGTCTGGAGCATCGACAAGCCTCATTTCCTCGCCTCCTGAAATAGATTGGCAAATGTTTATGTGATTACCCGTATGTGCAAAACAGCCCTTCTCTTGCGGCAGCATTACAGCAAGTGTCGCGTGTCAAGATGGGCTTCTGATTTCTCTTAAACTGTTTATTTAGTTGTTGATACAGACATTTCTGAGGCGGGCTTTCCCGTCTTGGAGTTGAAACCCCTTGTTCACAAATGGGATTCCCTGTTTTCCGCACAGTTTTTCCACAGAAAAGAGCCATCGGAAAAGAAGTATGGAATGACTGTCGATTCCGGGGGATGGCGAATGAGTATGCGAAGCAGAAAAATGCCGCCCTGTTGAGGGCGGCATTTTGTTGAAAGAAAACATTGTTACGGCTTCTTGGGGGCTGCGGTAGCAGGCTTGGCAGCCGGCTTGGCGGGAGCGGCAACGCTGGACTGAGCGTTGTAGGCTTCCACTACTTGCCGCGTGATCTCAACCGAGGGGGTGGCATACACCACCGGGCTGGCCTGGCCGCTTACGTCGAGGATCACCGTGTAGCTGTTGTCCTTGGCGTACTTATACAGCACTTCCAGCAGCTTCTGGCCAATGCGACCGGCGATCTCGTCCTGCTGGGCCGAGAAGTCGGCGTTGGAATCCTCATAGCTGCGCTGCAGGGTCTTCTTCTTGCTGTCGATCTGCTTCAGCAGGTCAGCGCGGGCTTCATCGCTCAGCTTGTCGGCCTGCGTGTTGAACTTCTTCTGCAGGTCGTCCATTTCCTTCTTCAGGTTCTCCAGCTCAACGCGCTTAGGGTCAAACTTCTTCTGGAGGGTCTCCAGATCGCGCTGTCCCTCGTTGGTGTTGATGATGGCAGCCGTGATGTTGACGATGCCAACCTTGGCAATGGTGGGCTCGGGAGCTGCGGCAGGAGTGGTCTGGGCGGTGGCGGCAACGCCAAACACCAGCGACAGCACCGCGACCGGAATGAAGCGAGCAAAGTTGCGATTCATGGAAGGTAGCCTCAAATCCTCTTGGTTATGCACGGAGATTCCGCGGAAACCTTTCAGCAGGCGGGCGAGCGAAACACTATACCGCTCCAGCCCTGATCGAAAAATTCCTCTGACGGATGCCCCGATTATAGGTTGTGGGAAAACCAGCGTCAAACGGCGCGGGCTTTCCCGTGGATGTCGAAAAAGCCTCCTAGAACGTAGTTGCCACCGTAAACCGGAAGGTCTTGCGCGGCTCCAACAATTTGTAGCCGGGGTTGTAGGTGGCAATCGCGTTCAGGTACGTGTAGTCGCCCGCGCCGCCCACCGGGAACATATTCCGCGTAATGCGATCCGGAGACAGGCTGGTGGTATCAACGCGCAGCGGATTGTAAGCATAGTAGATGCGGAACGGGGCGTTGACCACCGGCAGGATGACCTGCAGTTCCATGCCTGTGGACATGCGCAGGGCATAGTTGGTGTGGTCGATGGGCGACAAATTCTGGTTAAAGCTCAGGTGTTGCACACCGGTAGTGCAGGTTACAACCGGTGTGCCGCTCGAACTGATGGTGACCAGCGGCTGGTTGGGGCAGCCAAAGGGCTGGTTGTCCAGTGCGCTTACCTGTACGTCGCTAAGGCGCAGTTGAGATTGGCGGATGGCCATGTTCATGCCGGTATCGGCAAACAGCGCGACGGTTACCGGTCCGACGATCGGGATGCGGTATTCAATGTTGCTGACCCATGCCAGATCGCCGCCCGGGTACACCACGCGGTTGATCGGTATCGTAACCGGCCAGGAGCCTGCCCTGGGGTTACCGGGATCGGCCAGTACCGTGCTGCCGTCGGGGTTGGTGAGCGGTATTGTTGTTTTATCGGCGATATAGGCGATGGGGCCGGCGGCGCGCATATCAAAGCCGCGCAGGTCGGTGTCTCCGCCCTGGAAGAAGCGCTCGAAGGGCGGTGCCGTTTTGCCGGCAAAACCGGTAATGAACGAACCCTGCAGACGGAAGCCGAGGGTCTGCAGGCCTTCCTTGTTGGGATGCAGGCCCTTCATCGGGATGAACTGCTTCATTTCCGTTACAGGACGGATGTCGCTGACGTTGCCGCCCAGGCCCGCGATGTCCATGCCGATAAAGTAGCTGCGGCCTTTGTGGGGATGCATCGGGTTGTCAATCGTGCTGCTGCTGAAGCTGGGCACGATCTTGCTGGTAACAATACCCTGCAAAGCGTTGGCGCCGCCCACGTTGCGGAAGGCCAGATACTCGAAGTACTGCTGCGACGCTTCGGAGTAAGTAGTGATGTTCGACGTATCAAACGAGTACGTCAGGCCGAAGCGCTTGAACGACTTGTGCAGCGGATAGCTGGCCGACATGGTGAAGCCGGTGCTCTGCTGCGAGTAGTTCTGCAATGAGTTCAGGTAGGCCGTCGGCAGGGAGAGCTTGCGACCCGAGCTGATGGAGGCCTGGCGCGCCTGGTTGTACTTGAAGTTGCGCGTGAAGACCGTGAAGCCCAACTGAATGGGTTTATCCAGGAAGTACGGCTCGGTGAAGCCGAAAACGGCGTCGCGCTGGTAAGCGCCAAGCGAGGCGGAAACCGAAAGCGTTTCACCCAGCCCGAGGAAGTTGTTGGTCTGATAATTCAGGCCCACAAAGGCTCCGGCCAGGCCGCTGACGCCGCCATTCAGGCCAATGGAGTTCTTGCCCTTCTCCTTCACCTTCAGGTTGATGTCCACCGTGTTTTCGGCAACGTCCTGATGTACCTCGGAGTCCTGTTCGGGCTTGAGCGTTTCAAAGTAGTTGAGCTGGTTCAGGCGCAGCAGGCTCACCTCCCACATGCGGGAGTTGTAGACCTGGCCTTCTTCCAGTGCGATCTGGCGGCGGATGACCTTGTCACGCGTGGTGGTGTTGCCGCTGAATTCGATGCGGCGCACAAAGAACTGCTTGCCCTCGTCGATATCGATCTTCATCGAAATCGACTTATGCTCCTCGTCCACCTCGGTGTTGGGCACATTGGTCTCATTGATGAAGCCCATCGAGCCGTAGGCCTTGCGCAACTCCTCCAGACCCTTGCTGATCAGGGTGCGGTTGAACCATTCGCCGTCCTTGATGCGGAACAGCTTGCGCATGGCGGCCGTGTTGGTAAGCGTCTTGTTGCCGCTGAAGGTGATCTCCTTCAGGTGGTAGCGCTCGCCCTCTTCCACCGGAACGGTGATGTCAACGGCCTTGCCATGGTGCTTCTTGAAGGGGACGAACCAGTTGATGCCATGAATGTCGCGTGTCTTCGTCTTCGGGTCTTCAACGATAGCCTTGAAGTAGCCCTTGTCCTGGTAGGCAAAGCGCACGCGCTCGGCGTCTTCGCTCAGCTTGGTGGCGTCGTAGGTGCGGGCGAAAAGATTCTCCAGCAGGACCGAACGCGGGATGCCGATCGGCTTCGAGTTCTTCATCGAGGCGCGCAGATAGCGCTTTTTAACCTTCTTGTTGCCCTCGAACTTGATGACGCCCACCTTCACCTTCGGGCCTTCCTTGATGTTGAAGGTGATGCCTACGGCGGCCGGCGGAATCTGCCGCACCTCGGTGGTGATGACGGCGTACTGGCGGCCGTGCGCGGCCAGCATTTCCTTCAGCACGACCTCGGCCTTCTTCACGCGTGTGGGGTCGAACTGGCTTTCCTGGCTCAGGCCGACCTTGCGCTCCTTGAACTTATCAAGGACGTCGCTCTGCGAGACGGCGTTCAGGCCGATGTACTTGATCTCGCGGATGGTCGGTTTTTCCTTCACATAAATGTGCAGGATCCAACCCTTGGGGCCCTGTTCGCGCTCAATGCGCAGATCGTCGAAGTAGCCGGCGTTCCACAGCGAATTGAAATCGCGCTCCATGCCGTTGGGGTCATAAACATCGCCCGCGCGGGTAAACATGCGGCTACGAATGGTGTCGGCCGGGATGCGCCGGTTGCCGTGGACACGGATATCCTCAATGATGCCCTGCTGGGCAAAGGCAAAGCCGCCCAACAGCAGCAGGACTACAAAGAGGCGAAGCAAACCGTTCACGCCGCCCTTTACAGGGCGGGTCCGGCGGGGCGTAGAACATACTCGATCAAGGCGAAAAATGGCGAGACCCTCATGCGTAAATCGTTGCGCGCGGAGGCCTCAATTATACAGGCAGGGGCGTTCAGAAAGCCATTCGGCTGCCATGCGTTTCCGGGTATACGCTATTCGGCCTTGGTAATTGCCCTGCCGGGGTTTAGCGGCGCTCTACTTCCACCGTAACCGAGTAGAAAGTTGCCCCCCTACCCAGGTCGGTCAGCCGGTCGCTGGTCAGGGCATTGATGTTGCGGCCGCCGGGCGAAAGCCGCGCCCAGTCCAAGTGCGCCGCCACAACCCCTGATGGCACAGAATCCTCCACCAGGGCGGTCAAATTCACCTCGCCACGGGCGTTGTAAACCCGCACCAAATCCCCGGTTTTTATTCCCCGGGCGGCGGCATCCGCCGGGTGCAGCGTCAGTCCAAAGCGGTGCTCCATGCGCTGATGGCCTTCCAGGTTGCAGAAGGTCGAGTTCAGGAAGTTGTCGTGCTTGCGGCTCAGCAGCTCCAAAGGAAAGCTGCCTTTGACCGGGTTGTGGCGGCTCTCAGCGGCGGGCACAAAGTCGGCCACCGGGTCCAGACCTTCGGCGGCCAGTTCAGGGTTATACAGCGCCGCCCGTCCGTCTGGAGTGGCAAAGCCCTCGGCAAAGGGCAGGAACGCGCCATCTGCATTCCGCGGAACCGGCACGGGTATCGAGTGTGCCTGCTCCAGCTTTTGCCGGGTAATGCCCTCCATCTGGGGATGTCCACTGGCCAGTGCATCGTCAATCAGCTCGTCGTCGGTGGCCAAGAGGCAGGGGTCATTCAGCCCCATGCGTGCCGCTACCCGCCGGAAGAGCTCAGCGTTGCTTACAGCCTCACCCTGCGGGGCAATGGCCGGCTCGGAGAGTTGCAGGTGCATGTGTCCGTAGCTGGTCAGCAACTCCTTTGTTTCCAGAAAGGTAGTCGCCGGCAACACAATATCCGCGTAATCGCAGGTGTCGGTCAAAAACTGCTCATGCACAATCGTGAACAGGTCCGTGCGCTTCAGCCCTTCTACAACCTGATTATGATCCGGGCAGACGGCCGCCGGGTTGCTGGCATACACAAACAGCGCTTTCACCGGCGGTGCGAGCGTGGCATCGTTCAGCAGCCGTCCCAGTTGATTCATGTTCAACGTACGTGCCGGCCTACCCAGCGTGGAGGTCATTAAATCCTCCCGCCGTAGCCGTTGTTTGTTAATGCCAAAGGCTCCGCTTGTGGAAAGCGTAAGCCCACCGCCGCGCCGCCGCCAGGCTCCGGTCACCACCGGCAGCATGCAGATGGCGCGCACGGCCATGCCACCGTTTTCGCAGCGTTGCACGCCATAGTTCAAGCGAATCGCCGCAGGTTGAATGGTGGCGTACTCGCGGGCCAGTCGCACTATGTCCGCCTCTGCCAGGCCGGTAATTTGTGCCACACGCGCTGGAGGAAATTCGGCAGCCTTTGCGCGCAACTCCTGCTCGCCGCGGGAATAGCGGGCAAGATAGTCGCCATCTTCCAGGCCTTCGGCAAAGATGACGTGCATCAACCCCAGGGCCAGCGCGGAGTCTGTGCCGGGAAGAATGGCCAGGTGCCAGTCGGCGACCTTTGCGGTGCGCGTGCGAAAGGGGTCGATCACCACCAGCCTTGCGCCTTTGCGGCGGGCTTCTTCGATAAAAGGCCACAGGTGGATATTGTTGCCGTGGATATTGGCGCCCCAGGCGATGATGAGCCGCGCGTGCGCGTAATCTTCGGGCTCCACGCCATAGCGCGCGCCGTACACACTGGTCAGTCCCACGGTGCCCGCCTCAGAGCAGATGGTGCGGTCGAGCTGCGAGGCGCCAATGCGGTGGAAGAAGCGGCGATCCATTCCGTTGCCGTGAATCTGCCCCAGCGTGCCGCCGTAGGAGTAGGGCAGCACAGACTCCGGGCCAAACTCATCGGCGGCCTGCTTCAGGCGGCGCGCAACCTCGTCGAGCGCCTCATCCCATGTGATTTGCCGGAAAGCCCCCGGGCCGCTGACGCCCTTGGCGGCCACGCGTCGCAAGGGGTGCAGCACGCGGTCAGGAGAGTAAACACGATCCAGATACTTGGCCACCTTGCCGCACAAAAATCCGCGCGTCACCGGATGTTCGGGATTGCCTTGTATGCGCACGGCACGGCCATCCTCCACCGTGACCAGCACGGAGCAGGCATCGGGGCAATCATGGGTACAAGCGGAGTAAACCACCCGGGGCATAGGCCATTATAGGCCCGTTTTCCGCGGCGATTAAAGGTCAGAGGGGTCTTAAAGGCAGTGGCCCTGGCGGCCGGGATGGATACGCATCAAGCGCTGATTGGCATCGAACTCAAAGTCGAGATAGATATCCCAATGGTCGCAAACAAATTCGTTTCCCTTGTAGCTGTCCAGCAGAACCCGGTAAACAGGCGCGGCATCTCTCCGCGTATTTTGCTGTGAGTAGCTGACTCCGTCTTCAGTGAGTTTTTGCTTCACCAGCTCCAGCGAGCTCCCCGTTGGCAGCTCACGCTGATAGTGTTCCAAACGGGCGGCGTAACCTGCCTCGCGCTCGGATGCTTGCCTCGCGCTTTCTTGATTTGCGCGTGCCATCCACAGCGCCGCGCAGGCCAAGGCGGCTACAACGCTGAAAACGAGAATCTGTCGAGTTGGCTTCATCGGCGATTTCCTGTTGGCGTTACGCGGCGGCCGCGGCCTGCTGCTTCCGCAGTGTGTTCTGCCATACACGGTAGCCCATCACGCACATCACGATAAAGGCCGCGTACAAGCCCGCCGTCAGGTAGAGATGCTTGTAGGTGAACAGCGCGATGCTGATGATGTCCACCAGTATCCAGACGATCCAGTTTTCCAGCAGCTTGCGGCCGGCCATGTACTGCGCCGCCAGGCTCAGCACGGTGGCCATGGAGTCGCCCACCGGAACCGTGCTATCCGTGTAGTGGCGCAGCAACTGGTAAATGCCCAGCCACGCAATCGGCGTGACCACCGCCAGCAGCAAGGCAGTGCGACGACTGGTGTTGCGCACCGGCAACTGCCCGGCGCCTGTGTCGGAGTGGCTCCAGCGCCACCAGCCGTAAACGCTGATGACGATGTAGAAGATTTGCAGCGTGGCATCGGCATAGAGTTTGTTGCGCCAGAACATGACAAAGAACGCCACGTTGTTGACGATGCCGATGGGCCAGGTGAGGATGTTCTCCTTGGCCGCCAGCAGCACGCAGATGGCGCCGGTGGCGACGCCGAAGATTTCCAGGGCAGACATGTTGAGATGATACCTGCCTTGGGCCGTATCCAAAAACAGGAGCGCGCAAAAGAAAGGAGCCCGGGTCTAGCCGGGCTCCACATATTGTGATGGATGGGGATGCTTCAGACCTGCATGACTTCCTTTTCCTTGGCCTTGAACATCTCTTCCATCTTTTTGATTTCGTCGTCGGTCACCTTCTGCATCTGCTCCAGTGCGCCGCGCTCCTCGTCCTCGCTGATCTTTTTGTCCTTCATCGCCTTCTTGATGGCGTCGTTGCCATCGCGGCGGATGTTGCGTACGGCGGTGCGGTGTTCTTCCAGCACCTTGTTCAGGTGCTTCACCATCTCCTTGCGGCGCTCCTCGGTGAGGGCGGGCACGGGGATGCGGATGACCTTGCCGTCATTCTGCGGATTGAAGCCGAGGTCGGAGCTGCGGATGGCCTTTTCGATGGCCGCCGTCAGTGAGCCGTCCCAGGGCGTGATGGTGATCATCTGCGGCTCCGGCGCGCTGATGTTGCCCACCTGGCTCAGCGGCATCTGTGAGCCGTAGGCCTCCACGTGGATGCTGTCCAGCATGTGAACGTTGGCGCGTCCGGTGCGCTGCGCGGCCAGTTCCTTGCGGAAGGCCTCCACCGCTTTGTCCATGCGCGTCTTGAGTTGCAGGTAAATGTCCTTAAGCGCGGGTAGTGCCGCCATATTGACCATTGCCATAATTTTGCTCCCTACAAGCCAGAGGATTATAAACCCGTCGGCGTAAGCTGTGAATGATTGCCGATGGCGGCCATGAAAAAGCCCCGGAGACAGCCGCCACTCCAGCGGCAGGCAATCCGGGGCGGCCGTCTCAGGCAGTGACGATCGAGCCGACCTTTTCGCCCAGGCACGCACGGCGGATGTTGCCATAGGTGTTCAGGTTAAAGACCAGGATCGGAAGATTGTTCTCACGGCACAGGCTGATGGCCGTGGCATCCATCACCTTCAATCCCAGTTTCAGCACGTCGGTAAACGAGATGCTCTCAAACATCTTGGCCGAATGGTTTTTCACCGGGTCGCTGTCATAAATGCCTTCCACCTTAGTGGCTTTCATGATGACCTGCGCCTTGATCTCCATGGCCCGCAGCGAGGCTGCCGTATCGGTGGAGAAATACGGATTGCCCGTGCCGGCGCCGAAGATGACGACGCGGCCTTTTTCCAGGTGGCGCAGGGCGCGGCGGCGGATGAAGGGCTCGCAGACCTGGTTCATCTCAATGGCGCTCATCACGCGTGTGTGTACGTTCTGTTTTTCCAGCGCGTCCTGCAGGGCCAGCGCGTTGATGACCGTTGCCAGCATGCCCATGTGATCGGCGGAGACGCGATCCATCTCCTTGGCCTGATCGGCGACGCCGCGGAAGAAGTTACCGCCGCCTACAACCAGTCCAATTTGTACGCCCAGGCGATGCACCTCGGCTATCTCGGCGGCAACTTCGTGCACGCGAGTGTTGTCCACGCCAAAGCCCTGGCCGGCGGCCAATGCCTCGCCGCTAAGTTTGAGAAGAATGCGCTTGAAGGTAGGTTCTGCCATGGTTTTATTCCCGTATCAGTGTAAACGATAGCGCCCGGGGGCGCGACGGTGAGATGGCTGATAAAGAGCGTAATTCCCACATGGGAGAAGCCCGGGCCGCTGTGTGCAAAATAAAAACGGGACGGATTTTCTCCGCCCCGTTCAGGTATTTTGCGCGTTGCCGAAAACTACTCGGCTTCGGTGGCCGCCGCCTGTTTGACGGTGGCGATGGTCTCAGTGGATTCGCCCACCTTGAAGCGCGCATAGCGGCGCACGGTGATGTTCTCACCCAGCTTGCCGATGACGGCTGCGATCAGCTGCGTGATGGTCACGCTCTGCTCCTTGATGAAGGGCTGCTCCAGCAGGCAGACTTCCTCGTAGAACTTGCTCATCTTGCCCTCGACAATCTTCTCGATGACGGCGGGCGGCTTGCCGGTGGCGGCTGCCTGGGCGCGGAAGATGTCCTTCTCGCGCTCCATGTCGGCCGGGGTCACGTCTTCCTTGCGGACGTAGCGCGGGTCCACGGCGGCGATGTGCATGGCGATATCGTGCACCAGCGTCTGGAACTCCGTGGTGCGGGCCACGAAATCGCTCTCGCAGTTGACCTCGAGCAGCACGCCAATTTTTCCGCCGGCGTGAATGTAGCTGGTCACCACGCCTTCGCTGGTGCTGCGCGTGGCCTTTTTGGCCGCCGAGGCCATGCCGCGCTTGCGGAGTACGACGATTGCCTCTTCCAGATTGCCGTTCGACTCGGTGAGCGCCTTCTTACAATCCATCATCGGTGCGCCGCTCTTCTCGCGGAGCTCCTTGACCATGCTTGCGGTGATTTCTGCCATTGCTCTCAAACCTTTCCTGTGTGCCTGCGCCCATCGTGGGGCGTTACGTTGGGAATGACTTGTCTGTCTAACTTCAATTCTCGCAAAACGACCCGCGCAATCAATCGGCGCGGGTCGCTTTTCACGAAAGATTCGCGAATGCCCCGCATCCGGGGCCGGCCGGCTTACTGCGCCTCGGGAACACCCTCGGCAACGGTTTCCACCGGGCTAGCAACTTCAGCGACGGCAACCTCGGCCACAACCGCCACGGGAACTTCGGCGGCAACCGGCTCGACGGCTGCTTCCTCGCTCGCGGCGCTTACACCGGCGGCCAGTTCGGCGCTCTGCTTGTCGGTGGCGGCCTGTGAGCCTTCCACGACTGAGTCGGCGATCTTGCTGGCGAAAAGGCGAATGGCGCGCAGGGCGTCATCGTTGCCCGGAATGATGTAATCCACTTCGCTCGGGTCGCAGTTGGTATCCACCACGGCCACCACGGGGATGCCCAGCTTGCGCGCTTCCTTGACGGCAATCGCTTCCTTGTTGGAGTCGATCACGAAGATGGCGTCGGGCAGCCGGTTCAGATTCTTGATGCCGGCCAGGTTGGCCTGCAGGTGCTTGCGCTCGCGCTCCAGCTTGACGACTTCCTTCTTCGGCAGCAGCTCATAGCGGCCGTCGGTGGCCATCTCGTCCAGGTCCTTCAGGCGCTTCACGGACTTCTGCACGGTGATCCAGTTGGTCAGCAATCCGCCCAGCCAGCGCTGGTTGATGTAGAACATCCCGCAGCGGTTGGCCTCTTCGGCGATGGCTTCCTGTGCCTGGCGCTTGGTGCCGACGAACAGGATGGTGCGGCCCTCAAGGGCGTTGTCCTGCACAAACTTGCTGGCTTCCTTGAACATCTTCAGCGTCTTCTGCAGGTCGATGATGTAGATTCCGTTGCGCTCGCCAAAGATGTATTCCTTCATCTTCGGATTCCAGCGCTTGGTCTGATGCCCGAAGTGAACACCTGCTTCGAGCAGCTCTTTCATTGTGATGTTAGCCACTGTACCTCCTTCGATGGATTTGCATTGCCCGCTTGCGCCCATCGGGCGCCGAACAATTCAATTCCCGTTGCCCGACCCGTTTGAGCGGGTGCGGGAAGATTTTTGGTTCCGCGTACACAATGCGTTGCCACCGTGTCACCGGAACCCGTGACAGGGGACAAATAGCAGCCGAATGCAGCCAGAGGGAACAGCAGCGCGGGCCCCGCGCAAACGGGGCCCATGCAAATTAACGCTTGCTGAACTGGAAGCGCTTGCGGGCGCCCTTCTGACCGTACTTTTTGCGCTCCTTCTGACGCGAGTCGCGCGTCATGAAGCCTTCGGCCTTCATCTTGGCGCGCAGCTCAGGGTTGAACTCCTGCAGCGCGCGGGCAACACCCATGCGGACCGCGCCGGCCTGTGCCGTGATGCCGCCGCCGGAGCAGTTGGCAATCACGTCGAAGCTGTTGGCAGTCTCGGTGAGGATCAGCGATGAGCGCGCAATGATGCGCTGCACATCGGTGACGAAGTACACTTCAAAGTCCTTGCCATTCACCGTCATCTTGCCGGTGCCGGGGCGGAGGAAGCAGCGGGCTACGCTCGATTTGCGGCGGCCCGTTCCGTAGTATTGAACCAGTTCAGCCATGCGATCTTGATCCTTTAGGCGACCGGCGCAATCGCTTCAGGCTTCTGGGCCTGATGCTTATGCTTGTCGTCGCGATAAACCTTCAGCTTGGTGGCCATGGCGCGGCCCAGCTTGCTCTTGGGAAGCATGCCTTCAATGGCCTCCTGCACGATCAGTTCCGGCTTGCGGGCCAGGCGCTTGGTGAATTCTTCCTCGCGCAGACCGCCGGGAAAGCCCGTGTAGTGGCGATACACCTTGGAGCCGGCCTTCATACCAGTCAGCTTGACCTTGGCGGCATTGATGACCACGACGTGGTCACCGGTGTCGAGAAACGGCGTATAGCGGGGGTTGTCCTTGCCGCTGAGGATACGAGCCACGCGCGAAGCCAGCCGCCCGAGCGTCTGCCCGTCGGCGTCTACCACATACCACTTGCGCGCAATCTCCCCCTTGGGGAAATAGGTTGACATTCCAAACTCTCCCAGATGTAGAAACCGACTGATGAGCGGGCTGCTTTGAGCCCTGCTCGGCCTGATTGCGGCAGGCACCGCCGTGCGCCCCGGCCTAAAAAAGCGTCGAGGAGTGGAAGACCCAAGACTTTGGTCTAGGAGCTTCTACCTTCGTGCGGGGCAATTCCGTCCACAGAACCGTTAGCGATATCCGGCCGGTGAGGCCGAAAACTCGCGGCGACGGGACACCGTCAGGCGGGCAACCGCAGGACAGCCGAACCTTTACGTTAGCGCATGCCGGAAGCGGCTGTCAACGCCCGACAAACGCGCAAAAGCCCACGGGCGCCATTAACGCCTTCAGAGCAGTTGCTTCGATTTCCCCTTGAGTATAGCACAGGCGCGCAAATTCACCCCCAGCTGGAGCGTCCATTGGGGAGCTAAGGGCCAGATTTGCGTTATATTTGCCCATCCGGTGCTGGCTCACCGGTGAGCGGCGGCGACGCACGGGGCCAATGAGCCGAAGGGGGAGGAGGATATGAACAAGAACCGGTTGGAGGCCTTCAGCGACGGCGTCTTTGCCATCATTATCACCATCATGGTGTTGGAGTTACACGTTCCCACCGGAGGGCTATTCAGTGTGCTGTGGCCGCTGTGGCCCACTTTTCTCAGCTATGGCCTCAGCTTTGCCTACGTCGGCATTTACTGGAATAACCATCATCATCTCTTCCAGACCGTTACGCGGATCTCAGGCAACATCCTGCTGGCAAATCTGAATCTACTTTTCTGGCTCAGCCTGCTGCCCTTTGCCACCGCCTGGATGGGGCAGAACTATCGCGCACCGGCGCCGACCCTGCTCTACGGTGTGCTGCTGCTGGCCGCGGCCGTCAGCTACACCGTTCTCGAACACTCCATCATCTGCCTGCAGGGGCAGGAGAGCCTGCTGCGCAGTTTGCTGGGTGCCGGCCGCAAGGAGCATCTCTCCATGGCGCTCTATGCTGCCGGCATCGGCCTGGCCTACTACGTGACCGCTGCGGCGCAAACTTGCTACGTGCTGGTGGCCCTGCTGTGGACGGTGCCGGATCGCCGCATTGAGCGCGCGCTGAATGACCGCGCACCGCAACACGGGCACACGCACAGCCACACCCACGAGCCGCAATAAGCCCTGGGCTTTAGAATGTTCCCATGCTGATACTTGCTTCGCAGTCACCGCGGCGTTCGGAGTTGTTACGCAATGCAGGCATGGATTTCACCGTGGCTCCGGCCGATGTGGATGAGAGCCTTTTGCCCACCGAGGAGCCGTTGGCCTATGTGCAGCGCCTGGCGCGGGAAAAGGCCCTGGCCGCGCTGGCCAAGGCTCCAGCGGGCGCACTGGTGCTTGGCGCGGATACGACCGTGGTGCTCGACGGCGAGAGCCTGGGCAAGCCTATCGACGAGGCCGATGCGCGCCGGATGCTGCAACTGCTGAGCGGGCGCAGCCATCGCGTGATGACCGGCGTCTGCCTGGCATGGCAGGGTGCGCAGGGGCCGCAAACATTGGTCGAAGTTGAGGTGACCGAAGTTGAATTTGCCGCCATGAGCGACCGCGAGATTGCCGACTATGTCTCTACCGGCGAGCCCATGGACAAGGCCGGCGCTTACGGCATACAGGGGCGAGCCTCACGTTGGATTCCACGCCTGCGCGGCTGCTACTTCAATGTAGTCGGGCTGCCCGTGGCGCGGGTCTGCTCCATGCTGGAGCGCGCGAAAGAAGCGACTCGATAGGCGCAACCAAGTCAGAATGGATTAACCGCGCGCGAGTCCTTCGCCTGCGGCCAGTGCCGTAATCACTCCGGCCAGCATGGCGGCGCGGCGCGGCAGTTCACGGGCAAAGACGAACTCATGCGGAGCGTGTGCGCCATCGCCTACGCCGCCCAGCCCATCCAGCGTAGGAATGCCGAGCGCGGCCGTCAGGTTGCCATCGCTGCCGCCGCCAACCGCTTTTTCCGCCAACTCGAATCCAACGCCACGCGCCGCCTTTTGCGCCACGCGATAAAGGCGAACCGTAGCCGGTGAACGTTCAAAGGCCCAGCGCTCCACGCTGCCGGTCAGTTCCAATTTGCAGCGCGGATCATGCGGGCGCAGGCGGTGCAGGGCAGCATCAGCGCGTTTTGCCTGCGCGGCACTGAAGAAGCGCAGGTCCACCACAATCTCCGCATGCTCGGCCACGACGTTGGGCCGCGTGCCACCCGTAATGAGTCCCGGGTTCAGGGTGAGGCCTTTCTGCGGCTGGCAGAGGGCGTGAATGGCCTCCACCTGGCGGGCGGCTTCGACGATGGCCGAGGCGCCGCGTTCAAAGTCCAGCCCAGCGTGCGAGGCGCGACCTGTGATGCGCAGCGTGTAGCGTCCCACTCCCTTGCGGCTGGTCTTGCAAGCGCCCTCTTCGCCGGCAGCGGGCTCCAGCACCAGCACGGCGTCGGCCTGTAGCGCGAGCTTTTCCGTCAACGGTTGCGAGGCGGGGCTGCCGATCTCTTCATCCGGCACAAGCAGCATCCTGACGTTGCAGGGCAGTGGCCCCTCGGCGAGCAGTGCGCGAAGGGCGTAGAGCGCCTGTACGATGCCGGCCTTCATGTCGAACGTTCCGGGACCGTTGAGTTTGCCGGCCTTCTCACGCCAGGGCATGGTGCGCAGGGTTCCCAGTGGGTAGACGGTATCCACGTGGCCGAGCAGCAGCAGGCGAGGCGAACGGCGCGGGCCGGAGAAATCTACTTGCAGGGCCGGGCCGTGGCCTTTCATTCGGTGCAGACGCACGCGTCCGCCAATGGCGGCAAAGTCCTTCGCAATCTCTGCCACCAGTGCGGCGATGGGCTCCGGCGCGCCCGAGGGCGATTCCAGTTCAACGTAGCGCGCGAGGGTGGCCGTCATGGCCTTTTGTTCGGACTGCAAGCGGCGGAGAAGAGAGCGGGAAGAGATAGTCATAAGATTTCGCTGGGCGCTATGGTAACGCTTTGGGTGAGCGCGTGCACATAGACGTATGCGCGAGCGCAAATGTCACTTTACCCCACGCGCCAAATCACATTAGAAATGCGGCTAACCGAAGCTCTTGTATTTTGTCCAGAAGGCGGGCCAGCCAAGGCGTGGCGGGCCGCAGACGAAGATATCCGGATGCCACAGGCTCTCCTCGTTCCTGACAACCTTGGGGTCGCCGTTGTGTCCGGCCAGGCGGCAGCCATCGAAGGCCTTATCTGCATCTTTGCGGTCAAATCCAATGACGATCAGCGTTGTGGGCTGCGGCGTGGGATAGCTGCGCAGCCAGGCCGAGTTGGTCAGGCTGATGGGCGGCGGCAGATGATAGGCGGGGCCAAGCAGTTCGAGTGAGCCGCCCTCGCCGTAGTTGCCCACCACAATGCCAACATTGGCGCGCTCTTCGGGTGGCAACGCGTCGCGGATGGAGGCCACGTTGCGCACCAGCTCCGGCCAGCCCAGTTCCTCGCCCAGATCATCGCTATGGTGGAGGGCGAAGGTGTGCAGAGGACCATGATTGGCAAGCGGAACCAGCGCACATATAGCGAGACTTCCAAAGCCCACCAGCCCGAGCCAGAAGACTGTTTGTAGTACCCTCCGCGGCCAGCTTCGCAGGTTGGGCAGCCAGGCTTCGGCTCGCACGGCGCCCAGTGCAATCAGCATGGGATAGGCCGGGGCGACGTAATAAAAGCGCGCCCGCGCCATCATGAAATATGCGGCGGGCAGCAGGAACATAAAAGCCAGCGCTCGCAGTTTGGAGCTGCGCATGGCGGCCACCAGTCCGGCGATCCAGAGCGGAGTTGCCATGGGGTTGTTGCAGATAAAGAATTGTTTTGCGATGTAGCCTTCGGCCCGCCCCCAGCGCACGTCACGGGCGTGGATGGATTGCAGGAACTCCCAACTGATGAATCCGTGCCGGGCTTGCCAAACAAGGTTCGGCAGGCACATCAACAGGGCCAGCCCCATACCGAGCCAGAACCAGCGGGTGCGCAGGTACTTGCGCGCGGGCGTGAGCAGCAGGCCGGCCACGATGCTGAGGGCAAAAAACAGGATGGCGTACTTGGTCATCAGGCCCAGGCCGATGAAGCCTCCGACGGCCAGGCACCAGCGCACGTCGTCGGTTTCCAGCAAGGCGATGACCGCGGCGGCGGCGAGAATCCACCAGAGGTAGTCAAAGCTGGAGTACTGGAACTCCGTGCCCTGAAAGATCGCGTAGGGGCAGAGCGCTATGGCTGTGGCAGCGGTGAACTGCGCAAAACGGCCGCCGCCCATGCGATGCGCCATCCAGGCCGTGCACAGGATGGCCGCCACCTGCGCCACGACGCTGGCCATGCGCAGGGCGATCATGTTGAGGCCGAAGAGTTCCAGGCCTATGCGCTGGATGAACGGCGTAAACGGCGGATAGGCGACGAAGCCCCAGTCGAGGTGCCGGGCATCGGAGAGGAACTGCCACTCATCGCGATGGAAGCCGTAGCGGCCATTGGTGAGCGTGTGCAGCAGGGCGATGGCGGCCGCGATGGCCAGCACCGGCCAATGACGGGCTAGCCATCCAGTCCGCGCGGAGCCTGCGTCGGTGATCGCAAAGGTAACGGCGTGCAAATGACTCTCCCGCTGGGTGGAATCCTGCTGCCTGATGGTACGCCACGAGACGGCGGAGGTTCCGCCACGCAGTTGTTTTACCGTTCTTTTGTGGGGCAGGTGCCCGGGTGCAGGCTGTTATACTTTTTACACGGTAAATCCATGAGCCAATTTCACAGTAATGACACTAGTTTGACGCCCGATGTGCTGGAGAACCTGCCGCTGGATGTAGTTACCATCCAGCAGATTCTTCCCCATCGCTATCCCTTTCTGTTGATTGACCGCGTGGTGGAACTGGTGCGCAAAAAGCACATCGTGGCCATCAAGAACGTCACCCTCAACGAGCCGTACTTCACCGGCCACTTCCCGGGCAACCCCATCATGCCGGGCGTGCTGATGGTGGAAGCCATTGCGCAGACCGGCGCAACGCTGCTGATGACCGAGGTTCCCGACCGCGCCAACAAACTGACGGTCTTTACCGGCATCGAGCGCGCCAAGTTCCGCCGCCAGGTGGTGCCGGGCGACCAGCTTCGTATCGAGGTCAACGTCATTGTGTGGCGCACCCTGGCCGTCAAGATGCAAGGCAAGTGCACGGTGGATGGCAAGCTTGTAAGCGAGGCGACGGTGACCTGCCAGTTGGTGGACCTGAAGCGCGCCGAAGCCAAGCCCGAACCCACGGCCCCCGCGGAGTAACAGATGCCGATTCATCCCAGCGCGCTGGTAGATGCCGGCGCGAAGATTCCCGCAAGCTGCACCATCGGCCCCTTCTGCGTGGTGGGCGCCGAGGTTGAGTTGGGCGAACACTGCGAGTTGATCTCGCACGTTGTGCTCAGCGGCCCGACCAAACTTGGCAGCCATAACCGCATCCATCCCTTTGCCGTCGTCGGCGCCGGGCCGCAGGACCTGAGCTACAAAGGCGAACCTACGCGGCTGGAGATCGGCGACCGCAACGAGATTCGCGAGTACGTCACCATTCACCGCGGCACCGTCAAAGGCGGCGGCATCACGCGGGTGGGCAACGACTGCCTCATCATGGCCTACGTGCACATTGCGCACGACTGCCAGATCGGCAACTCGGTGATCATGGCCAACGCCGCGACGCTGGCAGGCCACGTCACGGTGGAAGACTTTGCCGGTGTGGGCGCGCTCAGCCCGGTGCATCAGTACGTACGTATCGGCAAACACAGCTACATTGGCGGCGGCACGGTCATTACCCAGGATGTGCTGCCCTTTGCCAAAACCAGCTCGGTGCGCGAGGTTCACTCCTACGGCGCCAACAGCGTTGGATTAGAACGCCGAGGCTTCAGCAAGGAGCGCGTACGCGCCCTGCATAAGGCATTCCGCATCCTGTTGGCTGCCAAGCTGAACACCACGCAGGCATTGGCGCGCATTGAGGACGAGGTGGAACAGACCGAAGACGTGCGCGAACTGGTTGAGTTCATCCGCACCAGCGAGCGCGGGGTCATCAAGTAGAGAAATTGTCAGGTTTCGCTGCGCGGAGGAAGACCATGCCTGAGATCAACGGAACAGGGCGCGCACTGCTGGTGATTGACGTACAGAACGAGTACTTCACGGGCAAGCTTCCGGTCACTCATCCAGCGGGCAGCCTGCAACAGATTCTGCGTGCCATGGATGAGGCAAACTCCGCTGGCGTCGCCGTAGTGGTCGTTCAGCATGCCGCCCCGCAGCCCGATGCCCCGGTATTCCGCAAAGGCAGCCCGGAGTGGGAGTTGCATCCCGAGGTAGCCAATCGCCCCAACAGTTTGATCCTGCATAAGGCTTTGCCCGGCAGCTTTACCGGCACAGAGCTGGAGTCCTGGCTGCGCGAGCGCGGCATTCACACGGTGACCATCGCCGGTTATATGACGCAGATGTGTTGTGACACCACGGCGCGCCAGGCCATGCACCTGGGTTTCCATGTAGAGTTTCTCTCTGATGCCACCGGCACGCTGGCTTTCCAGAATTCGGCTGGAGAGGTCAGCGCCGAGCAGTTGCATCGTGCCATCCTGGTAACGCAACAGGCCCGCTTCAGTCAGGTGATGACCACCGGCGAGTGGATTGGTAAGCTGTCTGCCGGGCTACCGTAGCAGAATTCCTGGAGCATTAGGAGCAAGACGATGGGCGCAAAGCTGGGGTTGATCGCGGGCAACGGCAAATTTCCCTTCCTGGTGCTGGACGCTGCCAAGGCCAAGGGCTACGAGGTGGTGGTGGCGGCCATTCGCGAGGAGGCCGATCCGGTCATCGAGCATCGCGGCGCCGCCGAGGTTCACTGGCTGAGCCTGGGCGAGTTGAGCAGGCTGATCGAGGTCTTCAAGGCCGCCGGCGTCACTGAGGCCATCATGGCCGGGCAGGTCAAGCACAAGCAGATCTTCAGCGCCATCAAGCCGGACTGGCGGCTGGCCAAGCTGCTGCTGAGCCTGGCCACGCGCAATACCGATTCTCTGATTGGCGCGGTGACCGGAGTGTTGGCCGCTGAGGGCATCCAGTTGCAGAACTCGACCTCACTGCTGGAGCCGATGCTGGCGCCCGTTGGCGTGCTGACCAAACGCGAGCCCACCGATCAAGAGCAGACCAACATCACCTACGGACGCGCGGTGGCGCATCATGTGGCGCGCTTTGACATCGGCCAGACCGTGGTGATCGCCGAGGCCGCCTGCGTGGCCATTGAGGCCATGGAAGGCACGGACGAGGCCATCCTGCGGGCGGGCAAGCTGATGCAGAGCCTACACGGCGAGGCCAGCACCCTGAGCCGTGCGCTGACGGTTATCAAAGTGGCTAAGCCCAATCAGGACATGCGCTTTGATGTGCCGGTGGTGGGACTCCGCACCATTGAGACGATGAAGCAGGCGGGCGCCGTTTGCCTGGCGCTGGATGCCAATCGCTGCCTGATGCTGGAGCGCGAAAAAGTCATCGCCGCCGCCGACGAGGCCGGCATCTGCATTGTGGCCGAAGAAGCGGTACACACCCACCACTAATCGTATGTCGCTGCGCTGAGGATCATCATGCCGGAGAGCGCAAATAATCCAAGCTGGAGTGAGTTGCGCGGGCAGTTGCAGCAGGGCCATCTGACGGCCGAAGCCGCCGTGCGTATGAGCCTGGAGCGCATCGCGGCCCTCGAATCGCTGAATGCCTTCATCACCGTGGACGCCGAGGGTGCACTGAGCGTCGCCCGCGAGTTGGACGCCATGCGCGCGGCTACCTCAATAAACGATAAGCCGGGGGCACTCTTTGGTCTGCCGGTGGCAATCAAAGACCTGGCCGATGTGAAAGGTCTGCCCACCACGGCTGCCAGCCGTGTACTGCACGATGCCGCTCCGGCCATGGCTGACGCCGAGTGCGTCGGGCGGCTGCGTGCGGCTGGGGCGATCATTATCGGCAAAACCAATCTGCACGAATTTGCCTACGGTGGCAGCGGAGCCATCAGCGCCTACGGTGCGGTCAGGAATCCGCGCGACCCGCAGCGCGTCTGCGGCGGATCGTCATCAGGCTCCGCCGCGGCGGTGGCGGCAGGGATGTGTTTTGCGGCGCTCGGCACGGACACCGCCGGCTCCATCCGCTTGCCCGCCGCCTGCTGCGGAGTGGTCGGCTTCAAACCCACGTATGGCGCGGTGCCGGTGGCGGGAATTATTCCGCTGGCGTGGTCGTACGACCATGCCGGGCCGCTGGCTGCGACGGTGGAAGACGCGGCGGCGATGTTTGCCGTGCTCAGTGGGCAAAGCATGGATTGGCAGCCAGCGCAGGCCCTGCGCTGCGGCGTGGTTCGCAAGTACTTTTGCGACGATCTGGCGCCGGAAGTGGCCGCGGGCTTTGCGCGGACACTGGATGCCGCCCGTTTGCTGGGCTGGGAGCTGCACGAGGTCGAGTTGGCGCACGACGAAGACCGCAAGGCCAGCAACGCGGAGAGCTGGGCCTTCCACGCCCGCTGGGTAGCCGAGCGCAGTGAGCTATACGATCCCGGCACGCTGCCGCGCATCGTCAACGGCCGCAAGGTGACCGTGGAGCAGTACGTGGAGGCGCGTCGCGCGCTGGAGCTTTACCGTGAAGCCAATCGCACGGGACTGCCCGGCGTGGACGTGGTGCTGACGCCGACCTCGCCCATCCTGCCGCCGACGCTGGAGAGCTTTGCCACCCCGGAGGCTCGCCGACAGGAACTGGTGATGCTGCGCAACACGCGGCCCTTCAACGTGCTGGGCTGGCCGACGGTGAGCCTGCCCACCTCGGCGATGACGGGCGTGCAGGTAAGCGCGGCCTGGGGCCGGGACTGGCTGGTATTGACGGCGGCGCAATCTCTGGAGCGAATGCTCGGCAATACGCTGCGCTAATCTACTGAAAAACGGAGATGGCTGGGTGCTGTCGTTCCGCTTTCCATAGAATTACGCTGGTTCATGGTGTGACAAAAAACCGTCAAGTCTTTTTATATGAGCCACCTAGATGATTAGGAAAAAATTGGACTGTCATTTGCAACAGTAATAAGTGAGCTAAAAGGTGCGGGACTTAGGTCCTGCCTGTTCTACGACGATGGCAAAAGCCGCGCCGCAGTAACAGACGAGAGTGATTCGGGAAGCACCTTTCAAAAGCTCTGAACTCTGCGACTTGGCCACCGGGCGTCCGGTGGCCTTTTTTGTTTAGTGGGAATGGTGCATGGTTTCCTGCACTTCCGGCGGCAGGATGCCGAGCTCGATGTAGATGGGGCGCAGGGCGCGGCGGATGATGGGCAGGCAACTGAGGTAGAAGCCGGCGCAGGCGACGCAGACAATTCCGCTGACGATGAGCGCGCGCGGGGCTCCGAAACGGCTGGCCACGGCGCCGCCAAAGAGCGAGCCGAAGGGCGTCATGCCCATGAAGGCCATGGTGTAGTAGCTCATCACGCGGCCACGCTTGTCGGGGTCGGAGATGGTTTGCAGGATCGTGTTGCAGCAGGCCATGTGGGTCATCATGGCAAAGCCCGTCACCAGCAGCAGGATGAGCGAGAGCGGATAGTTGCTGGAGAGTCCGAAGCCGAGCAGCCCGGCGCCAAAGAGCAGGGCTGCCAGGCCGAGTTTGCGCCCCAGGCCGAGGATGCTGCGGCGGGCGGCCATGGTGAGGGCGGCCATCAGGGCTCCGACGCCGGTTGCGGCCATCATGATGCCCAGGGTGTGGGCTCCGCCGTGAAAGACCTGCGAGGCGAAGATGGGCAGCAGCACCGAGTAGGGCATTCCCACCAGGCTGACCACGGCCAGAAGCAGCAGAATCGAGCGGATGGGCAGCGAGCCGGTGACGTAGCCGAAGCCCTCGCGCAGCTCGCGCCACAGGTTTTCCTCCTCCATGTGGCGGGCGGCCATGGGCGCGATCTTCATCAGTAAAAGGCTGGCGATGACGGCTCCGTAGCTGATGCCGTCAATGGTGAAACACCAGGCCTCTCCGGAGAGGGCGATGATGAGTCCGCCAACGGACGGACCGACAAGGCGCGCCAGGTTGACCATGGTGGAGTTGAGGGCGATGGCGTTGCCCAGCACGGCGCGGTCTTCCACCATTTCGATGAGGAAGGCCTGGCGGGCGGGCGTGTCAAAGGCGTTGATGACACCTTGCAGCACACTGAGGGCGGCGACGTGCCAGACGGCGACGTGTCCGCTGAAGGCCAGGGCGGCCAGGGCAAAGGACTGAATCATGCTGAGCGCCTGCGTCCAGACCAGCGTGCGGTGCCGGCTCCAGCGATCCACCCATACGCCGGCGAATGGACCCAGCAGGAAGGTGGGCACCTGGCCGAGAAAGCCAATCATGCCCAGCATCCATGCCGAGCCGGTAAGCCGGTAGATGAGCCAGTTGGTGGCGATGCGCGTCATCCAGGTGCCGATGAGCGACAGCCCCTGGCCGGTGAAGTACAGGCGATAGTTGCGGTGATCGAGGGCGCGCAACACCAGGCGCCAACTGGATCCGTTCTGGGTAGTGGAAGAGGACATAGGTACCGACAGTCAAGATGATATAGGCTGGCGGCGGGCAGCGGAAATTGATGCGTCCGGGATGAGATTCCGTGGCAAAGCGTGGCGCCCGGGGCCGGCTTCGAATAGACTCAAAAAGGCGCGGGGGCAAGCGCGCCGGGCAAGAGTGGCGGACGAACTCCGCGTTGAGGAACCCGTGGTGAAGGGAAAGCAGAAGCCGCACAGTGGCCAGAAGGCCAAGGCACCCCAAAAGACCCCCGCGAAGAAGCCGCTTCTGCGGGCAACGCATCTTAACCTTGCCAATCTGTATGAAAAGTTTTCGCGCCGGCAGTGGGCCAAGCTCAGGGCCAACATGCCGCTTGAGATCAGCCACGAAGACCTGGACGAACTGCGCGGATTGAACGACCCCGTCTCGCTCGACGAGGTTGAGGCCATCTACCTGCCGCTGGGCCGTCTGCTGAATATCCACATTGGTTCGGCGCTGGGGCGCGGCCAGGTAAAGGATGCTTTCCTGGGGCGGCCATCGCCGCGGCCGACGTATGTGATCGCCGTTACGGGCAGCGTGGCCGTGGGCAAAAGCACTTTCTCCCGCGTGCTGGCGCAGGTGCTTTCGCGCTGGCAGAATCATCCTTCGGTGGAGTTGGTGACCACGGACGGATTCCTGCTGCCCAACAAGGTGCTGGAAGAGCGCGGCCTGGCCGATCGCAAGGGCTTTCCGGAGAGTTACGATCTGCGGCAGATGCTGGACTTTATGATTGCCCTGCGGCAGGGGGCGCGCACGCTGAAGGTTCCGGTGTACTCGCATGACAGCTATGACATTTTGCCCGGCGAGTTTCTGGAAATCCGCCGCCCGGAGATTCTTATCCTGGAGGGGCTGAACCTTTTGCAGCTGAACCTGCTGGGTGAGGCACGCTCGCCCAAACTGCTGGCCGGCGACCTGATTGATTTCTCCATATACGTGGACGCCGAGGAAGACAACATTCGACGCTGGTACATGGAGCGCTTCATGCTGCTGAAGAACACAGCCTTCCGCAACCCCCGCTCTTACTTCCACCGCTATGGCGAGATGAATGACCACGAAGCCCGGATTTTTGCCATGCAGGTGTGGGAGAGCATCAACCTGGTGAACCTGCAGCAGAACGTGGCTCCGACCCGCGAGCGCGCCCAGGTTGTAATGCAGAAAGGTCGCGACCACCGCGTGCGCGAGGTGTGGCTGCGCCGGGTGTAGAAATTAGGGACGGCGGTAGATGTCATAATCCCCGAGCTGTTTTTCCCGATGAAAATCGGCGGAGAGCAGCTCGATTAATTGCGCGCGGAAGGGGATGGGCTCTTCCTGCAATTGCAGTTGGCGCTTCACGATGACCCACCGCACATTTTTCTCTCGCGCCAGGTGCGCCAGCTCCGTGGCCGAGTATGGGTTCACCGTGTTGTCCATCAGGATGACCGGAAATTGCGGCGTGCGTCCGGTGGCGAAGTAGAAAAGATCTTCGCCGGGGACTTCGAGAATGGCATCGCCCACTGGGATGTTGCGCGCAGCGTAATCGGCCAGCTCGTCGAAGTTGCCAAGCCAGGGGCCGCGCATTGCCAGCCCACGCAGTGCCGGCAAATGGCTGTGACGCAGCGGGTCATCTGGGGCGGAAGCGGAGTCTTTTGCCGCGGAATCCGAATCTCCATTTGCAGAGCTTTCAGAAGCAGCATTCTCCGTAGTGGAACCCAGTGCGACGTAATTCAGCCGCTCGTGGCAGAGCGCGTAGTAGGCTCCGTTGGCGGTGAGCAGCAGTGCGAGGATGGCAGTAAAGATCACCAGTAGTTTGGACGTGCCTTGCAGAGGATTGACCTTGTATGCCAGTGCCGTTAATACGCCGGCCAGCAGCAACATAAACATCGGCCACAAGGCGTAGGTAGAGCCCCAAAGCTGCTGCGAGAGGAAGGCTCCGTGCACGGTACCCAGCAGGATGACGGGCATGAGCGTGAGCGCTCTGGGCGAACGGTGCTGGCGCAGGTCTTGGATAATTTTGGCCAATGCGAAGAGCAGCGCTGCAATCAGCACGATGGGCCAAAGGCGCAACAGGGCCTCAATGCGATCGCTGTCGTTATCCTGGAGAAAGAGCGCGGCCACGGCGGCCACAAAGGGATAGAGCAGCAGGGACGCGGCCAGCCAGCGCGCCACATAATACGCAATGCGGTTTGCCATGCGATTGGCGATCTTTGGCGCACCCATCCACAGCGCCATTCCTGCGAAGAAAGCGGCAGCCGGCCATAGCAGCGATGGGTCCTGATAGACGCCGAGCATGGTGGACAAGCCGGGCAGACGGCGGCTGGCGGCAAAGCCGATGGTCCAATGCAGGTAATTACCCACTCCAAAGAAATGTTGGACAAGCGTCACGGAAACCGCGAGGCCCGCAGCGGCACCGGCCAGCACGGGCCATGAGCGGCGAACTCCGCGCAGCAGCATCCACGTCGCGCATGTTGCGGCGGCGGCGAAAAACACCAACCCCGTATTCTGCTTGATGAAGATGGGTGCGACCATCAGCGCGCCACAGAGGAAGGTGAGCGGGCGCGGATAATTTTCACGTTCGCAGCGCCGCCACAGCCACAGCCAGCAGAGGATGTAGACCGTGCAATCGGAATCGTAGAAGGGATGCGGGAATATGCTGTTGGTGCCCAGGAAGATGAGCGGCGCGGCCAGCAGCAGGCTCAGCCATTCGGCTGAGATTCCGATCTCATCAAGCAGATGTCGCAGCAGCCGCCACGTCACCATGGTGCCCAGGCCCCCGACGAAGGCGGAATAAAGCTGGTGATGCCAGATGGCGCGGCCTAAGATGCGGATGATGGCCGCCTGGGTAATAAACGTCAGCGGTGCGTAGGGAAAGGGAAAGTCGCGGTAGGGTATTTGGCTCTTTGCGATACGCGCGGCGTTCTCCAGGATGTAGCTAAGGTCCCACAGCACGGTGAGGTGCGCGTTTTGCCACAGCACAAAGCCCGCGCTGGCAATAAAGAGCGCGGCGGCAAAAAACAGTTCTCCAGTGTGATGACGGTCACGGCGACGCATGGCAATCAGCATCATTCTACGGTAGATGGCTGGGCAGGGAGCGTTCTATGTCTCACAACACCGCTAGAGAGAGTTATCGCAAGCTGACGGAGCGGCTGAACCGCTTTCCGCAGGGAGCGCCGCCGAGCGAATTGCTCTACCAGATTCTGGGCGTACTGTTTTCGCCGGAAGAGGCGGAACTGGTGGCGCTGCTGCCCATCAAGCCCTTTCATGTGAAGGCGGCGGCCGCGGCGTGGAAGAAGAGCGAAGCCGAATCGCGCGTTGTACTGGACGCGCTGGCCTCGCGCGGCATGCTGCTGGATACGGAGATCGCAGGCGAGCAGGCTTACGTCATGCCTCCGCCGATGGCCGGTTTCTTTGAGTTTTCCATGATGCGCATCGGCAACCAGTATGACCAGAAGCTGCTGGCCGAACTCTTCTACCAGTACCTGAACGTGGAAGAGGATTTTGTGAAGGCGCTATTTGCCGGCGGAGAGACGCAGCTGGGCCGCACCTTCGTCAACGAGCCAGCGCTGGGCGACAACGCGCTGCATGTGCTGGACTACGAGCGCGCCAGCGAAGTGGTGGAGACGGCGAGCCACATCGGCATCGGCTCCTGCTACTGCCGCCACAAGATGCAGCACATGGGCAAGAATTGCGCAGCGCCGATGGATATCTGCATGACCTTCAACAGCACGGCGCGTTCGCTGATTAAGCACGGCATCGCCCGCCAGGTGGAGGCCAGCGAAGGACGCGAGCTGCTCGACCAGGCCAGGGAGCACAACCTGGTGCAGTTTGGCGAGAACGTGCGCGAGCAGGTCAGCTTCATCTGCAACTGCTGCGGCTGCTGCTGTGAGGCGATGCTGGCGGCCAAGCGCTTTGCCGTGCTGAATCCGATTGCGACGACGAACTATCTGCCTGAAGTGAATGCCGAGGAGTGCAACGGCTGCGGCAAGTGCGCCGAGCTGTGCCCGGTGGAGGCCATGGGAATGGTGTCGGCCGGCGATCCGCACAAGCCAAAGCGCAAGAAGGCGCGGGTGAATGAGGAACTGTGCCTGGGCTGCGGCGTGTGCGTGCGCGGCTGCAAGACGAACTCCTTACAGCTTAAGGCGCGCGAGCGGCGCGTGATTACCCCGGTGAACACGGCGCATCGCACGGTGCTGATGGCCATTGAGCGCGGCAAGCTGCAGGAGTTGATCTTTGATAACCATGCGCTGGCCAGCCATCGCGCCATGGCGGCCATTCTTGGCGTCATTCTCAAGCTGCCGCCGATCAAACAGGTGATGGCCAGCCGGCAGATGAAGTCGCGCTACCTTGAGCAGTTGCTAGCCAAACACAGCTTTGCGCATCGAGCTAACTAGTTATTCGAAATTGCGGCTGTGTTCTTTTTGGCGCGCTATAGGCAGAGACAAAAAGGCGGCGAAGGGCAGAATGATTGCCACTTCCCCGCCGTGTTTTTGCGCCCGCTGCCCGGACTAAACGTGAGGACGATACTCCGGTGCATGCGCCGTCGGAATCCACTCCTGCCGCGACTTTCGCGCCCGGGAGAGTTGCGCGCTGGAGACGCGGAAGACGCTGACGATCTCCTGCAGGCGCTGCGCCAGGGCGTTCAGGTGCTCGCAGGCCTCGGCGGAAGAGTTGGCGGCCTGGCTGGCGTCGGTGGCCATGCCGGCAATACGTTGTGCGCTGCTTTGGATGTCTTCGGTGGCGCTGGCCTGTTCGGTGGCCGCCGTGGCGATCTGGGTCACCATGTCTCCCACGCGGGTGGCCATGCCGATGATGCGCTCCAGCGACTCACCGGCCTTGCGCGAACCCTCCAAACCCTCTTCCACATCCTGCCGCCCCTCGTTCATGGCCTGTGCCGTGTTGCGTGATTCCTCCAGCACGACCTCCAGAATCTGAGCGATCTCCTTGGTGGCGTTGGTGGTGCGCTCGGCGAGCTTGCGCACCTCGTCGGCTACAACGGCAAAGCCGCGCCCCTGTTCGCCGGCGCGCGCGGCCTCTATGGCGGCGTTGAGAGCCAGCAGATTGGTCTGGTCGGCAATGTCATCAATGACGGCGGCGATCTTGCCGACCTGCTGCGAGCTGTCGCCCAGCTTGGTGACTCGATCGGCAATGCGATGGTTGCTGTCGGCTATGCGCTGCATGACCTGGAGCGTATGACTGACCAGCGTGCCGCCCTCCTTGGCCGTGCTGTTGGCGTCTTCGGCGGCGGTGGCGGCGGCCTGCGAGTGCTGGCTCACCTCCATGACAGTGGCCGACATTTCGTGAATGGCGGTGGCCACCATGTTGGTCTGGTCGGTCTGCTGGCGGCTGGTTTCGGCACTGTGCGCGGTGCCCTGGGAGATGCGCTCGCTGGCCTCGGCCAATTCGCCCGATGTGGCCGAGATGCGCTGCAGCAGCTCCTGCAACTGCTTTTGCATCCGGTTGACCGAGGCGGCAAGTTCGGCAAACTCATCACCACCGGCTTCCGCCAGTGGTTCGCCCGTCAAATCTCCTTCGGCGATTTGCTGTGCCCGCTCACGGAGCGCGGCGGCGTTGCGGCTGACGGCAATTGCCAGTCGCCAACTCACCACCGTGCTGATGAGCATCATCACCGCCATGCTGCCAAAGAGCCAGAGGATGGAGGTCTGCATGTCCTGCTGGATGTCGCCGAATATTTTGCCGGTGAGCGAATTATTCTGCTCCTGCAACTCGGTCAGCGCATTTCGCACGGCAGTGGCCTGCGGCAGCACGCTGCGCATAATGGCCAGGGCCTGCTTGCCGTCGCCGCGGCGTGCGGCCTCAATGGCCCGGTGTTCAGCCTCGTGCATGATGGGCAGGTTTTCGGCGATAACGTGTGCGCGCTTTTTATTGTCTTCCTTCTGGAAGCCCTTGGACATCTCCACCAGTTTGGCGGCGCGCGCATCCACTATGGCTGCGGCTTTTTCGTAGCGCTCCACGTCCAGCGCGAATTGCTGCGGGTTGTCATGGTCAAGAACAGTGTCACGCAGCACCATTCGATAAAGGTTCATCGAGGCGATGGCATCGGAGAAGTTCTGTGCGGCGGGCCATTTAATGTCCACAACCATCTGCTGCCAGGTCAGAGCGTCACGCATATGCAGGTACACGCTGACGTTGGCAATGCCTGCCAGCAGCAGGACAATCAGGGTAAGCGACCAGATTTTGCGGCCGATAGTGAATTTCATCGGGTACTCCCAAAGGGGAGTGAGTAGCTAGCCTCCCCTTGGGGGTCTATCGGCGGGTGGGCGCCATGGCTTGAGGCGGGCTCAGCTATCCAGGCGGTAGCGGCCCTCGGCCAGGCGGAAGAGCGGCTTCCACAGCAGGCGGTTGACGGTCACCACCAGGGCGGCCATCACGACGGTGGAGAGCAACAGAAGCCTTCCGTTGCCACTGTCATTGGCCAGGCTGATCTGCGCGCCGAGGCCGAGTGTGGTGTAGGTGTGGTCGTTCATGCGGAAGTATTCGGCAACGATGCTGGCGTTCCAGGCGCCGCCGCTGGCGGTGATGAGCCCGGTAACCAGGTAAGGGAAGATGCCAGGCAGGATGACCGTCATCCAGCGCTCGCGACGGTCAAAGCGGAAGATGCTGGAGACATCGCGCAGGTCGCTGGGGATGGCCAGGGCTCCGGCGATGACGTTGAAGAGGATGTACCACTGCGTGCCCAGCAGCATCAACACGATGCTGGCCGTGTTGATGCCGCCGCCCATCTCGATGATGGCCAGCAGAATCATCGGAAACAGGGCGGTGGCCGGAACACTGGCGGCAATCTGCGCAAGCGGCTGCGCATAGCGTGCAAATTTTGGCTGGAAGCCGATGGCGACGCCCGCAGGAACGCACCAGGCCAGCGCCAGTAGAAGAGATAGCGTTACACGCGTGAAGGTAGCTCCGGCGGCGCGCAGGGTTAACACCAACTCGGCGTGGGTCACCGAGGTCAGCAGGATGACGGCTTTTCCGGTGGCGTAGAGGGAGACACATCCAGCGGCGGCAAACAGCACGATGGGCAACGCGCGGCGCAGCCAGCCCTGCTGCGCCGGTTCTTCACTTACCACGCCGCGATTGGCAAAGTGCTGTATCAGCCTCTCCCCGATAGGGGCAACCACGCGGCGCTGGAAGGCGTGCACCATGGTGGAGTTGCGGAGCATGGAGAGCAGCGGCGAACGGGGCGGCGTGGACTGCTCCACCTGCTCGAACTTGAATTTGTCGCTCCAGGAAATCAAAGGCCGCCACACCAACTGGTCAAGCATGACGATGACCGCAATCAGCGCCGTCAGCCCCCAGAACATCGCCGGTTTGTCGGCGTGATCGGCTGCTGTCTTCAGGTAGCTGCCAATGCCCGGCAGGCGGAAATCGCGGTTGTTGAGCACGAACATCTCGCACAGCATCAGGGCGAACCAGCCCTGCGCGATGCTGACCATCGAGTTCCACACCAGGCCGATGGCACTAAAGGGCAGCTCCAACTGGAAGAAGCGCTGCCACGGGCTGAAGCCGTAGATCTCCGTGGCCTCGCGCAGCTCGCGCGGAATGGCCTTGAGCGAGGAGTAGAAGCTGAAGGCGATATTCCACACCTGGCCGGTGAAGATCAAAAGGATCGAGCCAAGCTCCAGCCCCAACTGACGATGCGGAAAGATGGCCACCGTGGCCAGCATGACGCCGGGCAAAAAGCTCAACACCGGAATGGACTGAAGGATGTCCAGCACGGCGATCAGGAAGGATTCAGCGCGCTTGTGATAGGCCGCGATGTAGCCGTAGCTGAGGGCGAAGATCAGGCTGAGGACGTAGGCAACGCCCATCCTGACGAGCGAGTAAAAGGCATACAGCGGCAGGTAGCGCGGCGAACGCTCAATCACTGCCTCCGCCACCGGGGCGGTAAACCAGTAGCGGGTGACGAACGAGAGCGCGTAGAAAATGGCAACCACACCGCAGAAGACGGCGGCATCCATCAGCACGGGCCAGTTGCGGTCGCCGGCCGTGGACTGCGCGAAGGTTCGCTGGCGGCTGCTCACTGTGCCGGGGCCTCCGTAACGGGCTCGGCGGTGTGCAGATACAGGCGCTGGCGGTCGGCATCGTACTCAAAGAGCTCAGCGTAGCGGCCCCAGATGATGGCCGTCTCCATCTGCCGGCTGGATTCCTCGGGGGTAAAGTGCTCGTCGAGCAGATCGGTGAAAAGCTCTTCCGGCGCGGAGTGGTCGCGCTTGGCCTCAAGGGTGCGTGTAATCTGCCGTAGCAGGGTGACGTTGGTGAGCGCGGCCTGGCGGAAAAGCTCCTTGCGGCGGAGGATTTCGGCGGCGGCGAAGTCATGGCCCTCAGGCGTAATCTGCGCGTCACCCTCTTCCACCTTCAGGAAGCCGAGCTGGCGGGCGGCGTCCACAATGGGCAGCAGGTCGTCGAGTTCGAAGCTCAGGTCATCGGCCAGGCGATACATGTCTTCGCGGCCGTTGGGGCTTTCGTCAATCAGTTCCAACAGGCCGGCGATGCCGCCGGGGCGGGCGTGAGCCAAAATCTCATAGGTGCGCGCTGGTGTGGCCGGGTGCAGCAGAGCTTCGCTGGGCAACTGTGGGGTGGCCTTTTGCGAGGGCGAGGTCAGCACCTTGTAGATGTAATCCACGTAGTTGGTGAACTCCGGGGACTTGCGGTCGCGCGGGCGCGGCAGCACAAGGTCGAAGTCCGTGCGGATGCCGCCGGGATTCTTACCCAGCACAATGATGCGGTCGGCCAGCAGCACCGCCTCCTCAATGTTGTGCGTCACCAGGAAGATGGCGCGCGTCGGGATGGCTTTCTTGCCCCACAGCTCCAGCAGTTCGCCGCGGAGGTTCTCTGCGGTCAGCACGTCCAGGGCGCTGAAGGGCTCATCCATGAAGAGCACCTCGGGCTCGACCACGAGGGCGCGGGCAAAGCCGACGCGCTGCTTCATGCCGCCGCTGAGTTCCTTGGGGTAGGCCTGCTCGAAGCCATCGAGTCCGACCGTGTCCAGGATTTTCAGGCTGCGCTTGCGGCGCTCAAAGGACGAGACACCGTGGGCTTTGAGCGGGGCCTCGACGTTTTCGTACACGGTGAGCCAGGGAAAGAGCGCGAAGCTCTGGAAGACGATGCCGACGTTGGGTGCGCACTCCTGCATCGGCTTTCCGTGCCACAGCACGCGGCCGCTGGTCGGCTGGGTGAGGCCGGTCATGATGCGCAGCAGAGTGCTTTTGCCGCAGCCCGAAGGGCCCAGCAAGGCGACAATCTTGCCGGGCTCAATGGCCAGGCTGTCGACGGAGATGGTGGGAGGCGCGCCGGCTACCGGCTCACCGTAAAACTTCTCGATCTTTTCGGCCTGGATGATGGCTTCCGGCATCGTATGCCTCGTGTTGCATCCTCAGGTGCAGGAATGAGTTGCGGCCGCAGCCGCCTACTTAATCTTTCCTCCCCAAGATACCAGCCGAATGTGAAGAAATGAGGACAAAGTGAACGCCTGACGCGAAAAAGAAAGCCCCGGAGGCAATTTGCTCCGGGGCCTGAGCTTTGAGGTTGTCAGTCGTTTAGTCACTGGTGTAGTAGTCCACGGCGATGGGGTGCTCAAAGAGCGAGTAATCGCGCGTGACCACGGTGATGCCACTATCGGTGACGAAGTATTTCTGACGGTCGGCGGCCGTGTCATAGCCGATGACCGTGCCCTCGGGGATCTCCACGTGGCGGTCGATGATCGTCTTGCGGATGCGGCAGTGGCGGCCGATGTTGACGTGGCTGAACAGAATGCTGGAATCCACCTCGGCGTAGCTGTTGACGCGCACGTCAGGCGAGAGCACGCTGTCGCGCACGGCGCCGCCGCTGATGATGCATCCCTGGCTGATGACCGAATCATAGGCCACGCCGGCGCGTCCGGCCTCGGCAAAGACAAACTTGGCCGGGGGATACTGCCGCTGGTAGCCGCGGATGGGCCAGCTCTGGTCGTACAGATTGAAGACCGGCGATACGGAGGCCACGTCCATGTTGGCCTCGTAGTAGGCTTCCAGGGTTCCCACGTCGCGCCAATAGAGGGCTTCCTTATGGTTCTCGTCCACAAAGTTGAAGGAGTACACCTTCAGGTCATCCACCATGTGGGGCAGGATGTTGTAGCCGAAATCATGGCGTGACTCGGGATCCTCGGCGTCCTTGAGCAGGGCGGGGATGAGCACGTCAGTGTTGAACAGGTAGATGCCCATCGATGCCGAGATCATCTCCGAGTTGTAAGGCGAGCGCAGGTCGGTCTTCTTCGGCTTCTCCTGGAAGCCGGTGACGCGGCCATCCTTGGCAACTTCCACCACGCCGAAGTTACGCGACTCGCTGGGGTCGATCAGGATGGTGGCCAGCGTCACGTCCGCCCCGGACTGCTTGTGCTGCTCAAGCATCAGCTCGTAGTTCATCTTGTAAATGTGGTCGCCGCTGAGGATGAGCGTGTACTTGGACTGCTCGCTGCCGATGGAGTAGATGTTCTGATAAACGGCGTCGGCGGTGCCCTTGTACCAGTCGTCGCTGACGCGCTTCATCGGCGGCAGAATTTCAATGAACTCGCCCAGTTCGCTGGCCACGCACTGCCACGCTTCGCGGATGTGGCGGTTGAGCGAAAGCGCCTTGTACTGGGTGAGGATGTAAACCTTGCGCAGGTTGGAGTTGATGCAGTTGGAAAGCGTGACGTCAATGATGCGGTAGATGCCGCCGAAGGTAACGGCCGGCTTGGCGCGATCGCGGGTCAGCGGAAAGAGCCTTTCGCCCGCGCCGCCCGCCAGTAATACTCCCAGTGTGTCTTTCATCATCCTGTCCTGGCCGGCCGCGGCCGGCGATAAAAGAGCGTATGAAACAGTACTGCAACATCAGAGTGATGCCTGCCAGCGAGCCTTTGCGGATGAATCCGCGAACCGGCACTGCGGAGAGCAACAGAGGATGGTAGCACAGGAATTCCACCACGTCCGGCATGGGATTTTGGGTGGCTGATGAATGTGACGCTGGCACTCCCGGGGCGGCTGGCGAGGGCGTTACAATGTGCATATGAGTGATCTAGGCCCACAACGGAGTCCGCTGACCTGGTCCCAACTGCTGGGCAAAGGGGCTGGGAAACTATTCCGCAGGGCAAAGGGAGAGCCCGGCCGAAACCAGCGCTGGTTTCATGGTTTGCGCTCCGGCGCCGGAGCCTTCTGGCAGGCGGTCAGTCATACTCTGCACCTGCTTTTTCTGGAAGTCAGCGGTGTCATATTCCTTGTCTTCACGGTGGCCATTGCCGCGACTTTTCTGCGGGAATGGCACAGGTACTCCGCACATCAAAGTGGCGTGGAGCGGGTTGTTGTGGCGGGGGTCCTCAGCGCCATGTTTTTCTATTTCGGATTGAGTTCTTTCTGGCGCGCCAGCCGCAAGCGCTCGGGCTCTTCCTGAAATCTCTTATCAAGTATTCAAAAGCCACACAGTCGCTAGGTGGATACCCGGTGGCGCTGAACCTTCATTAATTGCATGGCATAAATGCAGGACCAGGGCGGCACGTTAACGCGGACAGGGCGCCGGCTGGCCATTCTCATAACAGCGCACAATCACGGGACGCTCGCGCTCACGGCGCTCTTCGCGCTCGGCCTCGGTCAACAGCATCATGCTGTGCACACCGCACCGAACCTCTTTTGGCAACCCGGGACTGCTGACGATAAGTTCGCTGACGGCCAGCCGGATCATCACCTCTTCACCCACCATCAACAGCACCTGTTTGTGGGGGCGGATGACGTAACTGACCTTCTTGGTGCGCAGTTCGTATTCCAGGCAACCGCCTTCATTCGCAGCCACCATTGGCGTAGCCATGCCCGGCGGAAGGCCGCGGCCCTGGCCGGAATCCTCGCATGGCACTTTGCGCATAACGTGGACGATGGCGCGCTCCATGCCTCCGGCCAGGCCGAGGGCAGGCAGAGAACAGCAGAAGAGGACGAACAGCAGGCAGAAGCGTTTCACGGGACACTCTCCTGCCTATACATCGGCAGCCTGCTGGAAAACATGAAACTAGCGCAATTCACTCGCCGCTTGACACTGTCAGCGTCACTCAGGTACAAACAACGGATGCAACTGAGCGCGATCCTGCTGACGGCCATGGCCATGTGCATGCACATGATGTGCATGCGTACCGCCGTGGGCGCGCTCCAGACCTCGCGAATGCCAAGGTAAAACCTTAGGCCAAGCAGAGCAAAGAGATTGCAGACGACCCACGGCAAAGAGCCTGGGTCGTTTTGTTTTATGCAAACGATCTATCCAGCCCAACAAATTTCAACGAGAGCGAAGAGGAGAAGAACATCATGGCGGAACAGCAGACGAAACAGCATTTTGCAACCCTGGCGCTGCACGGCGGCCAGACCGTGGAGCAGACCACCAAAGCGCGCGCCGTGCCCATCTACCAGACGACCAGCTACGTTTTTGACGACAGCGCGCACGCCGCCCGCCTCTTCGGCTTGCAGGAGTTCGGCAACATCTACACCCGCATCATGAATCCCACCACGGACGTCTTTGAGCAGCGCATTGCGGCCCTCGAAGGCGGCGCAGCCGGGCTGGCCACGGCCAGCGGCCAGGCGGCGGAGACCCTGGTGATTACCACGCTGGCCGGAGCCGGAGACGAGGTGGTCTCCACGACGTCGCTGTATGGCGGCACCTACAACCTCTTCCACTACACCCTGCCGCGGCTGGGTATTACCGTCAAGTTTGTGGACGCCGATGATTTCGACGGCCTGCGCAAGGCCATCGGCCCCAAGACCAAGGCGCTTTACACGGAGACGCTGGGCAACCCCAAGCTCGATGTGGCCGATATTGAAGCTCTGGCCAGCATCGCGCATGAGGCCGGCATTCCGCTGGTGATTGACAACACATCGGCCTCGCCCGCGCTGACCCGGCCCATCGAGTGGGGCGCCGACATCGTCATCAACTCGGCGACGAAGTTTATTGGCGGCCACGGCACCACCATCGGCGGCATCATCGTGGACGCCGGCAAGTTCGACTGGACCAAGTCCGAGCGCTTCAAGAAGGACTTTGTGGATCCCGACCCCAGCTATCACGGCATCAGCTACACCACGGCCTTTGGCAACCTGGCCTTCATCCTGAAGGCGCGCGTGCAGGGGCTGCGGGATACCGGTGCGGCGCTATCGCCCTTCAACAGCTTCCTGTTGTTGCAGGGTGCGGAGACCTTGCACCTGCGCCTGGAGCGCCACTCGGAGAACGCGTTGGCCGTGGCTAAGTATCTGGAAACGCATCCCGGCGTGGAGTGGGTCAACTATCCTGGGCTGGAGTCGAGCAAGTACTACAAGCGCGCCAAGAAGTATTTGCCCACCGGGCAGGGCGCTCTGGTCACCTTCGGCATCAAGGGAGGCCTCGAGGCCGGCCGCAAACTGATTGATGCCATCAAGCTATTCAGCCACGTGGCCAACATCGGCGACGCCAAATCGCTCATCATCCATCCGGCCAGCACGACGCACCAGCAACTTACTGCCGAGGAACAGAAGGACACCGGCGTTACGCCCGAGCTGGTTCGCCTCAGCATCGGCATTGAGGACGTACGCGATATCATCGGCGACCTTGAGCAGGCGATTACGGCCGCCAACGGCAGCAAGCCGGTACAAGGGAAGTAGCCATGGCCATCGAAATCAAAAACCGTCTGCATCTCACACAAGGCACGGTGGACATCACACGCACGGCGCCTTTTGCCCTTGAGATTGGCCGCACGCTGCCCAAGGTCGAGCTGCGCTATGCCATGTATGGCGAACCCGACGCGGACTGTAGCAACGTGTCACTGGTCTGCCACGCGCTCAGCGGCAGCTCGCGGGTGGATCAGTGGTGGCCGGAGCTGCTGGAGACGATCTTCGACCTCGAGCGCGAGTGCGTCGTCTGCTTCAACGTCATCGGCGGCTGTTACGGCTCTACCAGCGCCGCCAGCATCAATCCGGAGACCGGTCGCGTTTACGGCGGCCAGTTTCCGCAGGTGACGGTACGCGATTGGGTGCGGGCGGAAAAACTGGCGCTGGAAGAGCTGGGCATCACTCACATCCGCACCGCCATCGGGCCATCGCTGGGCGGAATGCAGGCCCTGCAATGGGCGGTCGAATATCCCGAATGGGTGGAGAAGGTCATTGCCATGGGCACCACGCCGCTCAACGCACTTGGCATCGGACTCAACCACTTGCAGCGCGAAGCCATTCGCCTGGATCCTGAATTCCACGGTGGAGATTATTACGACGGCCCCGGCCCGCGCACAGGGTTGGCAACCGCACGCGGCATTGCCATGACCACTTACAAGTCGAGCGAGCTCTTCCATGCACGCCACGGCCGCCATCCCGACCGCAAGGGTACAGCTCCCTGGCAGCGCGAGAGCGGCCGCTTCGACATCGCCGGCTACCTCGATTACCAGGGAAAGATCTTCTGGCAGCGCTTTGACGCCAATGCCTATCTGGCCGTCATCCGCGCCATGGACCTGTGGGACCCGCAGCGCGACTGGCAGGGAGAAGCCTGGCAGCGTGTGCAGGCCAAGGTGCTTCTCTTCGGCATCAGCAGCGACGTGCTTTTTCCCGATGCCGAGGTAAAGTGCTTTGCCGAGGAACTTCGCAGCGCCGGCGTCGATTGCCGGTATGAGAGCATCGAGAGCGCGCACGGGCATGACAGCTTTCTGGCCGAGCCCGATAAGCTGGTGCACCTGCTGCGCGAATTCGTCGGCTGGGAGGCCCCGCTGGGGGCAAGCTTTCGCAACTCTTCCGGCGGAGAAGGGTTGAAGCAGGCTGGCGGCAACGTCGCCTGAATCGCCCGGGCACACTTCACAGTTAAGTAAGGCCTCCGGCTGCATTCTAAGACGCGGAGGCCTTAGCTTTTTTTGCTTATCCCGTCCGGGAATTTGACACGCGGTCGGCCTTCTAATTAGCGTCTGAAACATGGCCCGTCACTGCCTGTTGCATCGGCTGTTTCACGGGCTTGCAAGGATCAAAGAACGGGAGATCGTGGCGATGATGAAGCAGCTTTGGCGGGGAATTTACGTTGTGGTGCTGGGCGTGGCGTTTACTTCGGTGGCGTCAGCGGATTGCATCCAGAATGGCAAAAAAGTGGCATGCCCTCCTGCGCCCAAGCCGGCCGCACCCAAGCCTGCGCCAACGCCGCGGCCTGCTGCTTCCGCACCTGCCCCCCGGCCCACACCGGCGCCGCAGCCTACCTATATGCCGCGCGGGCCTGCGGCGACCTCAGCAATCCAGCCGGCAAACACATCGCAACCATCCGCACAGCCAACCGCCCAGCCCGTGACGCACCCAGCGCAGCAGCCAGCATCACAGCCAACCGCCCAGCCCGTGACGCACCCAGCGCAGCAAGCTGCACAGCCCTCTGCACCGCAATCCGGACGGCATCCCCAGCCCGCGCCGGGTTTCAGCGCTCCGGCGGCGCAGGCTTCGCCGCAGCCCACGCATCCTGTGGGCAAGCCGGTCTATAACATCAGTTCCGGAGCCGTGGGAGCAAAGGGACCGACACCGGGCAGTTTTGTGCTCACACCCTCGGGATCGCGAGACGTAGTCAGCCAGGTGAACGGATCGCGCGCGGGCTACAAAGGGGTGAATGCCCGGCCACTGCCGCAGGGCACAGTCACCACACGGCCGGACGGGCACATCAACATCGCTGCCAGTGGAGGACGCCGCTACGAGGTGCGTCCCAATGGCACCCTGGCGGGCTTTAGCCGCAATGGCACCGATGCGCGCTTCCGTCCCGAAGGCCGCCTTTCGGGGGTGCACACCGCCAACCTGGATGTGCAGCACGGCGTGCATGGAGAGCGCACGGTTGTGTTGCGCCGCCCGGATAACACCCTGGTTGTGCGCAGCGGACCGCGCCTGGGATACATACAACGCAATGTGAATTATCACGGCGTCAGCTATACCCAGCGCACCTTCATCGTTGGCGACCGGGTATTCACGCGCAATTACGTCGGCCTGCGCTATCACGGCATGCTGTTGCCGCAATACATGCCGGCGGCGTACTTTGCGCCAACCTTCTATGGATGGGCCTACTATCCGTGGGATTGGCCTTCGCCTTACAACTGGGGCTGGGCCAGCGAGCCCTGGTACGGCGCCTATGGCGGATTTTTCGTTGCCGCACGCGTCTATCCCTCACCTGCACTGTGGCTGACCGATTTCTACCTGGGGCAGGTGATGTCCTCGGCCTACCAGATGCAGGCGGCAGCCGATGCTAATCTCGCGCCCGATGCGGCACTCGATGGGTCAATCGACTATGGCCAGCTTGCCGCGCCGGCGGATACGCCCATCTCTCCGGAATTGAAGCAGGCAATTGCCGACGAGGTACGCCAGCAACTGGCTTATGAGAATGCTGCCTCGCAGAACTCTGTACAGGCCGCCGAACTGACCGGCCTGCCGCAAGTGTTGCAGCCCGGGCACCTGTTTGTGGCCGATGCTCCGCTGGATGTTGCCACCCTGGATGGTCTGGCCTGCAGCCTGTCGCCGGGCGACGTAATTGCACTGGTCGGCGTGCCCGCAGCCGATGCCGTGGCCGCCAACCTTACGGTCTCCGCCAGCCGCCAGGGTGACTGCCCGGTGCACACCACAGTCACGCTCAGCCTGGATCAGTTGCAGGAGATGCAGAACAGCTTCCGCGCCAATCTCGACCAGGGCTTGCAGACCCTGCATGACCAGCAGGGGCAGAATGGCCTGCCCAAGGCACCAGCCTCCGCGCTGGCGGACATTCCGCCACCCCCGGCCGACGTCCCGCCGCCGCCCCCGCCATCCGATGCCCCGGCGCTGCTGGATGCCGCCGCCCAACAGGCTACCCAGGCGGAGAATGGCGTCACCCAGGCGGTTAACGCCATGGGAGATGCACCTCCGCCGGGCAGCCGGTAATTGCGGTCAGCAGACGCAAGTTGCAGTAATATGCTGGTGAAGCCCGAAGCCGTGCGGAACTATCTGCCCGCGGCATTTCGTGTTGAGGAGACTCCATGCGTAAGATTGCGGCACTCGCGCTATTTATTCTCAGCCTTTGTGTTGTGGCCATACCGCAGAGCCAGCCTGTGGCTCCGCCGCCCAAGCCTGCTGACAGCGGCCCCACCCTCGAGGTGACGATGCGCTTTGTTGAGGACAAGCTCAACGAGGTTGGACCAGTCAGCTACTCCGCCACCTGGCAGAATCACGCCGACAATACCAGCGGCAGTAATCAGTTCACGGTAGCGGCCACCGCCGTGGAAGCCGATGCCGGTGGTTGCAAAATCGCGTATCACTGGCGCAGCGTGCGCGATGGCCAGACGACGCGCGACTCCGATTATTGGTTCATGCTGAACGCCGTGCGCGAAGTTGTGGTTCGCAGCGGCGACGATCATCTCAAGAAGGTGAACGAAGATGCCGGACAGAAGCAGGTGGAGGCACATGTAGCGCCGCCGCATTGGGTGGTGGTGCTGCGCCGCGGCGGACGCAGTGAAAACTCCTTCGTATTCACAGACGAGTTGATGGCCAACCGCGTGGCACGAGCTCTTACACACGCGGTGGATCTTTGCGGCGGAGGCAAAAAGGAAGATCCCTTCTAAATCTCAACATTCCTGCGATGCGCGCAACAACCGCGCAGCATGCATAAAGAGAGCCAGCCCCAGGGCCGGCTCTTTTTATTTGCATTCGATGTGCGGGTTAGTGTCCGCCCTTTGGGTTTTCAATAAAGCGCGGTGGATGCGCCTCGTCCCCAAACTGCCATGCGGATAGATAAGCCAACCGCAGGATCTGCGCCATCTTGCGATAGTTGATCTTGTCCGCCGTGTCGGTCGTGTGGTGGTAATCCGGGTGGAAGCCCGTAAACCACCAGAAGGCCGGCACGTTGTGCAGTACGAAGGGGAATTGATCGCTGCGGAAGAAGACGTTGAGTGCCGACTCATGATCGAAGCGGTCATCCAGCACCAGTCCCACGTGACGATTCTGCTCTTCCACCGTGCGGCGATAGTCGGGGCTGTAATAGCTGCCGATCAGGTTCAGGCGATTTGTTGTGTCGGCGGGAATTTCGATCAGCCCATCGGTCTGCGGACTCGGAGCCTCGTTGCGGCCAATCATGTCGAAATTAATCATGGCGCGCGTGGTTGCCAGCGGACGCACCGGATGTGCCGCCAAATAGTAGGCGCCCAGCAGTCCGCGCTCTTCGGCCGCGAACACAACGAATAAAATGCTGCGCCGTGGCCGCTGCGGGTTGACGGCAAAGGCCCGCGCCAGCTCCACTACGCCCACCGTGCCGCTGCCGTTATCGTCGGCGCCGTGCCAGATGCCTTCTTCCGTCTGCCCGTCATGGTCATGATGTCCGCTGAGAATGACCGTCTCGCCCTTCAACTCCGGCGAGCTGCCCTCGAGGATGGCGCCGACGTTCCAACTTGTGCCTTGCTTGGCGTACAGATTGCGGAAGTGCAATGCGATCCGTGTATCCGGCAGCGCACGCGATTGCGGCTTCAGGTCGCGGTCAATCACAGTCTGAGCGTCGGTGGGGGTTGTGCCGCAGGTCAGCATCAGCGTGCGCGCCACCTCGTCGTTGACGATGGCCAGCGGAATCTGCAGATCGTCTTCGGCCAGCGCCTGCAACGGCGGAGTTATCTTGCGTACGGCTGAGCCGCCAATGCGCGCCTGCCGCTCCTGGTTGGAGAGGTGTTTGCGATTTGGCTCGGCCACCACGAGGATGGCCACGGCTCCGTGTGCCTGCGCGTTCAGAGCCTTTACCCGGGTGGTGGCATAGCGTGTGTTGCCCGTGCCATTGAAGATCGAGCTCGCATCGGTCTCCTGCGGCTCGTGGTCAAAGACCAGTACGATCTTGCCGCGCGCATCCACCCCGGCATAGTCGTCATAGCCCAACTCCGGGGCGGTGATGCCGAAGCCGGCAAAGACCACGTCGGCCGTGATGTCCACGTCGCTCTTGTAAGCGCCATATGCCTCCGGGAAGCGCATGACACGCTCGCTGCCGCCACGGCGTAAGGTGATCGTGCTCTGCGTGCGGTCAGAGCGATACTCAATCAGCGGTACCGCCTGCAGGTAGCTTGTGCCAAAGGCTGGTTTCAGTCCGGATTTGGCAAACTCGGCGGCAATCCACTGCACGGCAACTTCGTCGCCCGTGGTCAGGGAGAGCCGTCCCTGCAAGGCATCCGAGGCCAGAAAGCCAAGGTCGGCACGCAGGTCGCTCTCCTGGATCGCCTTGTATCCCGCAGCCACGCGCGCCGGTACCGGAGTCTGCGAAAAAGCTGCGGCCGTCAACGTTAGCAGGGCAATCATCGCCGCCCGCATCACCCTAGAGCGAGTCACCATTCCACCTCCATCCGGCTCGCATTGCGCCGCGCATTACCAGGCAGCATGGCGCGTCGAGCCCGTTGCACCATGGTAGCGCACCGCGTATGAGACGAACATTGGCGTGCGCCTCTTTATCAGTTGCAGAACAAAGCCGCCGGCTGTGTGCCCGGCGGCTGAGATACCTTGCGAAGTTAGGTTGCTACTTGCTCTTGGCCATTTTTTCCATGATGGCCTTCATGCGTTCGCGCTGCGCCGCTGTCTGCTGGCGGCCATCGGGAGTCTGATCAATCAACTTTTCCAGGTTGGCAGCAAAGCGCGGCGTGTAGGCCTTTTGGACATCCTTGAGGATGGGTTCGATCTTGGAGAAGACGCCGATGTGCTCTCCGTTGCAGTCGCGGAAGAGGTTGGCGTCAATGGCATCATGCAATACCAGGGCGGCATACATATCCCAATAGCTGATGACCATGCGCAGATGTCCGCTGTGCGGGCCAAACATCGCGGCCTGGAAGTCATCCAGCGTGGCGGGGTTGAACTCCCGGAAGAACCAGTCGCGCGCCACGCGCATCGTCTCCTCGCGGCGGAGGTCATACATTTTCAGAATCAATCCTGCCTGTGCTTCTTTGGACATGCGGTCACTCCTGTGCGTAACTCGGTGCTGTCAGTTGCGCGGGGTGAACGGGCTGGCCTCTCCCCGCTGGTAATCGTATGGCGGTCAGTTTTCCTGGTTGCTCCTCAGGATGACGCCGTTCTTCATGGTACTGCCAAGCAGGCCTATCATACCGGAGAGGAAGCGACTGCGGGCGTTGTAATATCATCCTGCAAGATTGGCCGATCTGCCATGGGCGCACACTCGCGCCGGAGAGCATGACGATGTCCAGTGTGTCGAGCGAGAGCAAGGCTGGCGCGGAACTAGTGGTTGTCAGCAACGGTGTGCAGAGGCGATTTCCGCTATCGAAGCCGCTGGTCACCATTGGACGACGCCCGGACCAGGACATTGTGGTTGCCGAGACATGGGTTTCCCGAAGCCATGCCCGCGTAGAGCGGCACGGCGAAGAGTACTTTCTAGTGGATTTAAACAGCAGTCATGGAACCTTCCTGAATGGGAGGGCTGCGCAGCGCAGTTTGCTGGCGGATGGCGACCGCATTGCGCTGGGCTCGGCCGACGGCACCTACCTGATCTACCGTAATCCCAACCAACCGGCGCGCGCCGCAGAAGCCACGCACGAAACGCTTTCCACCTTGCTGACCGGACGATTGGCCGGCGAGAAACCGGGCGACATTCAATTGCTGAATCTCTACATTGAGGGCGCGAGGGCGATCAATGCCGCCTCTGTGCTAAAGGAAATTCTGCTGAATTTGGTAGAGATTTCCCTGCGGCTTACGCGGGCCGAGCGTGGCTTTGTCTTCCTGTGCAATGAGGATGGAAGCCTGGCGCTGGAGGCAGGACGCAGCGAATCCGGCGCGGTGCTGACTGAAGCCAGCGGCATCTCGCAATCCATCCTGCAAGAGGTGCTGGCCACTTCATCGGAGTTCATCAAGAGCGAGGGCGATCCCGGGCTGGATGGCCGGGAAAGCGTGATTGCCCCGCATCTGCGCAGCGTGGTCTGTATTCCTCTGCGCAAGTCGCACTTCCGTGAAAGCGGCGGACAGGGCGTAATGGGCATGCTCTACCTGGATAGCCGCGTGGAGAATGGCAAGCTGACGGGCGTAAGCCATGAACTGATCCGGGCCATTGCGCGCGAGGCGGCGGCGCTGGTGGAAAACGCCTTCCTTGCCAAAAGCGAACAGGAGGCGCATGCCTACCAGCGGGAACTGGCGATTGCTTCGTCCATCCAGCAGAGGATGATGGAGGTGAAGATTCCTTCCGTCTCATTTGCGTCGGTTGAGGCGCGCAACATCAGCTGCAAGGAAGTTGGCGGTGACTTCTACGACGTGATGCGCATGGCGGACTGTGTGGCCGTGGTGGTGGCCGATGTCAGCGGCAAGGGAATCTCGGCGGCTCTTCTGGCATCCGTGCTGCAGGGTGCGGTGTATCCGCAACTGCTGCAGGGGCTGTCGCTCGATCAGGTGGCTGCCGCGTTGAATGGTTACATCTACAACAAAATTGCCGGCCAGAAATACGCCACGCTGTTGATGATGCGGCTCTACGAAAACGGCGAGCTGGAGTACATCAACTGCGGACATCTGAAGCCCCTTCTGCGCTCCGGGGATTCCATGCGCTACCTGGAAAACGGGAATGTACCGGTGGGGCTGCTGGCCAATGCCGGCTTTACCGGCGGGCGCGAGCAACTTAAGGCGGGCGACCAACTGTTGCTGATGACAGACGGTATCGCCGAGGCCGAGGACAAGGACGGAGTCGGTTTTGGAGATGAGGCCATGGAGCAGACGCTGGCCGGGGAGTTTACCCTGACCGGATTATTTGCGGCACTCGATGCGCACCGCGGAGAGGTTCCGCTGGCCGATGACTGCACGGCGCTGCTGCTGAAGTACTCCCTCGAACATCCGTAAGGCTTTCGGGTCGGGCGTGACCCGGGGGCGGACAGAGGCCATGGCGGGGTAGCTGATTTATTAATGAATCCCCACTTTAGAGGGTACATCTAAGCCAACACTTGTCTAATCAGCGGATTCCGCTGGATTCCCTTGGGGAAGTGTTCCACCAATTCAATGGAGGGTTCATGTCCGACGAACAGGCGAAGCTGAAAAAGCTGGAAGAAGCGGGGATTCTGGAAAAGCATCAGTTCAGTCCTGAAGAGCTGGCGTTGGTTGCCAAAATCAGCGACGAAGAAATCGAAGTATTGGTGAAGCTGCGCAACCGGCTAGGTGCGCCGGCGGCCGACAAGCATCACATCCGCCCCAACATATTTGTTTAGCCGGCAAGACCCGGCCAGGCGATAAAATCGTCCGATCCTGAGGGACGAGGTGTGTCCGATGGCTGACGCAAAGCAATCTGCGATTGAAGACCTGCAGGCATCACCGAGAGCAGAGGCTCCAGAGGCAATGCGGCAGGCGACTTCGTCGGCAGGCCATGGCGCCGCGCTGTGGCTCAAGATCACCCTTGCCCAAAGCTTGCTGAATACGGCGGCACAGCGCTTTTGGAGCGATCCGGAGATGCCGCGCTTCTTCCCCTCTTTTCTGGTCGAGCTCTACTTGATAGTGCGCTGCAGCGTGCCGCTGATGGAGCGCGCCCTGGTGCGCGCCGAGCAATTGGCCTCCGCCGACGAACTGGCCCGGGTAACGGCTGGATATCTGAAGCTGCACATTGAAGAAGAGCGTCATCACGACGAGTGGCTGCTGAATGACCTGGTGGCTGCAGGCATGGAACGCGAGGCGCTGCTGAACAGACCTCCCAGCGCGAACGTGGCGCGGTTGACAGGTGCGCAGTACTGCTGGATTGAGCACGCTCACCCGGCAGCCATCTTCGGCTACCTCGGTATCATCGAGGGCAACCCGCCGCTGAGTGAGCACATAGAAGAAATACGGCGGCTGACCGGTCTTCCGGCCGATGTTTTTCGCTCCATGCATCTGCACGCCGCGCATGATGTGGATCACCTGGCGGCCCTGAAGGCCACCATGCTGGCTCTGCCAATGACGGCGGCCGACGAGCGATTCATCGCCACCAGTGCCTTTGCCACCCTGGAGTCCATGGTGCGCATCCTGGAAGATACTGCCTCCAGCGGCGAGGACGCTGGGTGCGCTACAGCCCTGTAAGAGGAGAATCTCCTTGAGCGAGAGTACGATTGCGCACTACCGGGTCCTCCACGAGGTGGGGCGTGGCGGCATGGGTGTAGTGTGCAAGGCGGAAGACATCCGGCTGAAGCGGATGGTCGCCCTCAAGTTTCTTCCTGCACACCTGATGGAAGACAAGGCGCGCCGCGAACGCCTGCTGCTGGAGGCGCGTGCAGCCAGCCGCCTGGATCACGCCAATATCTGTACCATCCACGAAATTGAGGAGACAGCGGACGGCCAGATTGTGCTGGTGATGGCCTACTACGAAGGCGAGACCCTGAGCCAGCGTATTGGACGAGGTCGCATGGAATTGGGGGCGGCCTTGGAAGTGGCCAGCGGAATCCTGCGCGGCCTGCAACACGCGCACCAGCGCGGCGTCATCCATCGTGACATCAAGCCATCGAACGTGATTCTGACCGGCGAAGGCGACGTGAAGATTGTTGATTTCGGGTTGGCAAAACAATCCGGCAACAATGACTGCCTGACCGAGACGGGCGCGATGCTGGGCACCGTGGCGTATCTTCCGCCGGAGGTGCTGCAGGGGCAGGAGACGGATCATCGCGGCGATCTGTGGTCGAACGGCGTTGTTTTTTACGAGATGCTGGCAGGCGCGCCGCCATTCGCAGGCGCCAACTCCTATGTGCTGATGCACGCCATTCTGAATGACGAGATTACGCCGATCCGGCAGCATCGTCCGGAACTGCCCGCGGCGCTGCACACGGTAATGCTGCGCGCGCTGGCCCGCGCCCGCGATGCACGTTACCAGAGCGCGGCCGAATTTCTTTCAGACCTGGAGCGGCTGGAGCAGGGACGGCTCACGGCGGTAACCGTCGTGGAGGATATGCCGGCGGCGAATGAGAAATCCGTGCTGGTGCTGCCCTTTACCGTGGTGGGCAACGATGCCCGCGGCGAGGTCTTTAGCGATGGACTGACCGACGAGATCATTACCGACCTGTCCACCATCTCCCAGCTCAGGGTCATCTGCCGCACCTCCGCCAGCCGATTGAAGGGCACGGAATACGACCTGAAGAAGGTTGCCGCTGAGTTGAAGGTGCAATACGTGATGGAAGGCACGGTGCGGACCAGCGGCAGCAACCTGCGGGTGACGGCCAAGCTCATCAACCCGGCAACAGATTCATTGCTGTGGGCGGAAAAGTACTCCGGAACGCTGGAGGACATCTTCGCCATCCAGGAGAGCCTCTCGCGCAGAATCGTCGAGGCTCTCAAGGTCACGCTGAGTTCGACGGAGTCGGTGCGGCTCAGTGCCAAGCCTATCCCGGACGTGCGAGCCTACGAGTTCTACCTGCGCGCCAAGCACGAAATACTTTCTTACTCTGCCGAGGGGCTGGAGCGCGCACTCGACTACCTGAAAAAGGGTGAGCAGATCATCGGAGAGAATGTGGTGCTGCTCTCCGCCATGGGGCAGGTGTACTGGCAGTTCGTCAACGCCGGCATCTCCACCGACCCGAAGTACCTTGCAGAGGCCGAGCGCTGTGCGCGCCGCATCCTGGAGTTGGAGCCGAAGAGCGGCCATGGGCATCGTTTGCAAGGGCTGGTGGAGGCCGCGAAGGGCAACACGCAACAGGCGGTGCGGCTGCTGAAGCAATCGCTCTCCAGCAACCCCAACGACCCCGACACTTTGAGTTGGCTGTGCGCCATCTGCAGCCTGAGCGGCAAGGGTTACGCCGTGGAAGCGATGGCGCAGCGGCTGATCGAGGTGGATCCGCTGACGCCGATGTGGCAGATGGTGCCCGGCATCGTGGCCACGCTCAGCGGCGAGTTTGGCCGCGCGCTGGCGCCCTTTGAGCGCGCCATTGCCGCCGACCCCAAGAACCCAATGCTGCAACTGGCGTACTCGCAGGTGCTGGCCCTGAATGGCCGCATGGCAGAGGCAGTGGTGCGGCTGGAGGCGCTACCCGCGCTGGCCGGCGAAAACTTCTTCGCACAGCTTGGAACCTTCTACGGACATGCCATTCGCGGCGACCGTGAGCAGGCGCTGGCCGCTCTCAATGACGAATTGACCGCGGCCGCCGGGGCTGACATGAACTATGCGTGGCTGATGGCGCAAGGCTTTGTCCTCATCGGCGAAAACACGATGGCCCTGGAATGGCTGCAGACGGCAGTGAACTGCGGCTTCATCAACTATCCATTGCTGCACCATCTGGACCCGCTGTTGCAAGGCGTGCGGCAGACTGAGGGTTTTGCCGAACTGATCAGCGCCACGCGCCAGCGCTGGGAAGCCTTTGAGGTGTAATCAATGGTTACGCGCAGGCAAAAGCCGGATACGAAGACTGGGCAGCAAACAGAAAAGCGCACTTCGATCAAAAAGCACGCGCATCCCCCGCTGCCCGGTGAACAGGAAGCGGGCAAGACCGATCCGCACAGTGAGTTGAAGCTCACTCTAGTGCTGCGCCGCCGCTGCGCCCTGCCTGGCATGCACCCGCTTGGCGTAAAGCCGATTCATCAGCGGGAGCACCTGACGCGAGAAACTTTGGCGCGCAGGCATGGAGCCATCACCGCAGACCTCGCGGCGGTCAAGCGCTTCGCGCGCAAGCATCATCTACAAATGGGCGAAGTGGATATGGCGCGCCGTACCGTGGAGTTGAGCGGCAATGCGTGCGAGATAGAAAAAGCTTTTGCGGTGAAGTTGCTGGAGATGAAGCATCCGCGTGGAGACTATCGCCGGGCTGAGGGCATTGTCAGTCTGCCAGCAGATCTCGCCGGTGTGGTGGAAAGTGTGCTTGGTCTTTCAACCCGGCACTGTGCGCGGCGCAGCCGGGCGCATCACTCCAATACATTGCAGCCCTATTGGACGGTGCCGCAGATGGCGCGTGCCTATGGCTTTCCGCGTTCGCTTCATGCCCGGGGGCAAAGCATCGCGCTGGTAGAGCTTGGTGGCGGCTTTCACAAGGAAGACCTGCACAAGTTCTTTAAGCGGCTGCGCCGGCCAATGCCACGGATTCGCGTGGTCAGCGTCGGCGGGGCGAAGAACCATCCGGCGCCGGGCAGCGACATCCAGATGCTGCTCGACGTGATCGAAGGTAAGCGCAAGCTCGACGACTGTCCGCAGGATGCGATGGCCGCCGCGCAGGCAACGCTTGAGGTCACGATGGACATTGAACTGATATCGGCCCTGGCCCCGGGCGCGGAGATTGTCGTCTTCATGGCTCCGCCCACCGAGCAGGGGATTTACCATGCGGTCAGCCGTGCCCTGCGTGATGGCAAACAACTCCCCTGTGCACTCTCCATCAGTTGGGGAGAGCCGGAGACCGGCGTAAGTCCGGCGTACATGGCGGCGGTGGATGAGGCTCTGCGCGATGCGGCGATGCTGGGTGTGACCGTCTGCGTCAGCTCCGGCGACGAGGGCGCGATGAACGGCGCGACCGATGGCAAGCCGGTGGTGAACTTTCCCGCCAGCAGCCCGCACGTGCTCAGTTGCGGAGGCAGTTCGGTGCATGTTGAGAGCGGAAGCGAGTTGCGCGAGGCGGCCTGGAATTGCACTCTGCATGGCATGCATGGCGCCACCGGCGGAGGAGTGAGCCGCCACTTTGCGCCCCCCGTGTGGCAGAAGAAACACAACGTTCCCTTGGGACCCACGGGGCGGCGCGGGCGCGGAGTGCCAGACGTGGCCGGTCCGGCGGATCCGCACCAGGGATGCGAGATCATTGCCGGCGGCAAACGCTGCTCTTCGGCCGGTACCAGTGCCGTGGCTCCCTTGTGGGCGGCCCTGATTGCCTGCCTCAATCATCATTTCGACCGTCGCTGCGGATACCTGACGCCACTGCTCTATCATCACGCGGCTAAGGGCAGCGGGGCGCTGCGTGCCATCACCCGGGGCAACAATGGTTTTTACAAGGCAGCCGCCGGGTGGAATGCCTGCACCGGTCTTGGTTCTCCCATGGTTGGGCAGTTGCTGGAGACATTGCGTGAGCAAGGCCCTGACCGATGTGCGTGATGCGCGCGCCTATCCCCTTCATTTTAGTTAATAGATGAATCTCGCAGGCCCAATGTGACTGTGCTTGGTCAGCATGGCGCGCAGCAGTGGGCAGGTGAATATTCGAGAAATTTTTCTTACTGGCTTGCCAGTACTTGTTGCTGGATTTCATAAGGTGCTATAAGTTACCGCAGTAATTGCGCCATTCTGTTAGCGCCATTCATTTCGGCGCGAGCGCCTGCGTTTCCATGTTTCCAGTACGCGGGTGAGCATTGCCTCCTGTTGAGCTCCGCAACACCAGAGCCCGCGGGAGGATGCTGTTTTCATGCAGTCAACTTATTGAGCGGCTTGCGTGCCTTGAGCGCGGAGTGGTTTGGTGTATCTCCCCCGGCTCCCCCGGCCGAAAATTTCGCCAGCCTTTACCAAAGGAAGGAAGCAGAAAATCATGCCTCGGATTCATACATATCTTTGGTCTGCACTACTGGTGCTGGGCTTAAGCGCGGTGAGCGTAATGGCCCAGGATGCGGATACCTCTGCCGAATTGAAAAAACAGCTTCACGACCAGTTCACGCTTACCAAAATGTCAGCGGACAGAGCGGAAATTGTCACTCCGGGAGCGGTGCTGACGCTGCATAAAGATGGTCTACAGTTGGTGGCAATCACCGATGGCATTGCAACCATGAATGTAGTGAAAGGCGGGCTGATTACACAGTCTTCCGGGCGTGAATGGGGCCGCATGTTGCGCGATGTTGCCAAAACCAACAGCGCCGGAGAAACCACCCAGAGCGCACAGCACAAGTTTTCCTCGGGAGACATGTTCTGGATCACCGCCACCGACGTGAACCCGGATGGCGTGGTGCTGATGCTGGTCAGCGATCCTGTGGACGACGTCCGTTATTACGGCAAGCTGAAGTTTCCATTCAAGAAGAATGCCGTGCCTCCCGCGGCGGAGATGATGAAGTCAATTGCGGAGGTTTTGACCGTAAATCCGCCAGAGACGGCCGCACCTGAAGCTGCCGCGCCCCCGGCACCACCGGTACAGCAGATGGAGCCGCCGCCACCGCCGGTTTACCAACCGCCAGCACCGCCCAAGACTATCGCCCTGAAGCAGACCAAGGCCGAGGTGGTGGCCATCTGGGGACAGCCTCAGCAGATTATCAAGCTGGCGACCAAAGAGGTGTACGTCTATCCGGACATGAAGGTGTTCTTTGTGGCCGGCAAGGTGGCAGACATTAAGTAGATTTTTTACGTTGAATATGCCCGTATCCAGCGATTTGCGCGGAAAGTCTGCGCACACCGGATTAGGATAGGGAGTCGCAGAGAAATATTGGAGGAGAACATGTTTGTTGTGAAGGGGCGTCGTCCGGCATGGTTACGGCCGATCCTGGGAATCATCGCCATCCTGTTCGTGCTGTCATTTACCGCCTTTGCGGCGAACAAACCTGCTGTGGCCAAGCCTGCCGCCAAGCCCGCGGTTAAGCCCGCAGCCAAGCCTGCCACCGCAACTCACGGTCCGACCACTGGCGGTGCCACCACGGCATCGCACGGCCCGACGACTCACGGGCCGACTACTGGCGGGGCGACGACCCATGGCCCAACAACCGGTGGAACGACCACCCACACCACCACGACCGGTGGAGCCGCAGGCCATGGCAACACGCCTGCTGGAGCCGGTGCTGGCGGCCACATGGCAACAGCGCCGCGCACTGCTACGGGCCATGTGGCCCCGGCCAACGCACACACCGCAACCACGCCTAATGGCTCCGCCACGCGGCGCGCCAACGGACGCCTCAGCGACGTGCATGACACCAAACGCGGCGTGGACGTGCATCATGGATTGAACGGCAGCCGCCGCGTCTCCGTGGAGCGCGCCGATCACTCACGCGTCATGGCCGAGCGTGGACGCCCAGGCTATGTGCAGCGTCCCTACGGCTTCCGCGGACATGATTACGGTCGCCGCGCGTACTTCTACCATGGGCATGCCTACAATCGTTATTACCGTGGCTACTACTACCACGGTGTTTACATGGATGTGTATGTGCCGGGGTTCTACTATGCCCCTGCCTTCTACGGTTGGGCCTATAACCCGTGGTTAGCCCCGGTGGCCTTTGGCTGGGGTTGGGGAGCGGCTCCCTGGTATGGCTTCTATGGCGGATATTTTGCGCCATATCCGGTGTATGCAACGCCGGCGGAATGGCTGACCGATTACATAGTCTCCAACACTCTTGCGGCGGCCTTTACTGCGCAGCAGGAGGCGCACACGGAAGCGATGCAGCCTGCCGTGGGAGGCCAGCCCATGCTGACTCCTGAAGTGAAGGCCGAGATTGTGGCCGAGGTAAAGGCCCAGATTGCGTTGGAAAACGCCGAGGCGCAGCAGAACGCCGCACAGCAGGAGCCCGACCCGGCCTCCAGCAGCATCAACCGCATGTTCCTGGATGGCAAGCCGCACGTCTTTGTGGCCAACGCCGCCTTGGACGTGGTGGATGCCAATGGCAACGAGTGTGCCATCAGTGATGGTGACGTGCTGCATCTGGCCATGGCTCCGGATCCGAACGCAACAGACGCACAGTTGACCGTTCTGGCCAGCAAGGGTGGAGTTGAGTGTCCGCGTGCTGCCACCGTGACAGTAGCCGTAAAAGACCTGCAGGAGATGCAGAACAGCATGCGCGAGTCCGTGGATCAGGGGCTGCAGGAGCTACAGGCCAAGGCCGGTACCGGTGGACTTCCCGCCGCACCGCCTTCCACCAAGGCCAAGCCCGTGCCGGCACTGGTGGCACAGGCCGCCCCTCCGCCGGAGGCCAACCCCGCCGACCAGATTAACCAGCAGCTCACGCTGGCCGATCAGGCCGATCGGGACGCAGGTGCCGCCGTGGGCGCGCAGCCTGATCCATCCGTTCCGCCGCCAACCATTGCGGTGGGGCAGTCCATTGATGAGATCACTGGCATGCTGGGTCAGCCGGTGACGATCATCGACCTGGGGCCGAAGAAGATTTACAAATATGCAGACAAGAAGATCATCTTCCGCTCCGGCAAAGTCGTAGACATAGATATTCAATAACACTGCAAAATACCGCATGATTCCCCTGGTTCACCCTTCGGGGCGGGCCAGGGGATTTGTGTATGCAGGCGCATCACATCTCCCGTCGCTGCGCTTGGCACTCCTCTGCCTATCAATACTCCCCACGGTTCTTTCCCGGCATCACTGTCTGCGGTGATGGTGCGGAGATGTATTCTGTACGAGGAATTCTGCACGGAGCGAGCATGACTGGCCGGAAAATATCAACCACGGGCGTTACGGAGTGGAGCGAGGGTAAGTCTCGCCTGACGGACGACTATCTTGCCGCGGAAGAGCCGCTTGAGATTCGGGTGGGCGAGCGCGCCATCAGTGTGACGATGCGCACGCCGGGGAATGATATTGAACTGGCGGCGGGCTTTCTGTTTACCGAGAGCCTGATTACAGGCCGCGAGCAGATTGCCAGCATTCGGGCCGGGCAGGAAGAGAATGCTAGCGAGAATGGCAACCGCGTTTATGTGGAGTTGACGGTGGGAGTCGCACTGGACAGCGGTGCCAGCCAGCGGAACTTCTACACAACATCAAGCTGCGGGGTCTGCGGCAAGGCTTCACTGGAAGCAATCCGCGTCCGTGGCATCAAGCGGCTATCCACCGGTCATGCGGTCGATCCGGAACTGCTCTGCCTTTTGCCGGATAAGCTCCGTGAGGGACAGGCAATATTTGGTCGGACAGGCGGGTTGCATGCAGCGGCACTCTTCACTCTCTCCGGGGAACTGCTTGTTTTGCGCGAGGACATTGGCCGTCACAATGCCGTGGACAAAGTCATTGGCTGGGCGCTTGCCAAGGGCATGATCCCCTTGCAGGATTGCATTCTGATGGTGAGCGGCCGCGGGGGCTTTGAGATTATTCAGAAGGCATTGGTGGCGGGCATTCCGCTGGTGGCTTCGGTCTCAGCGCCTTCGGATCTGGCGGTCAAACTGGCGCGCGAATTCGGCATGACGCTGGTGGGTTTCCTGCGTGGACGCAGATTCGTGATTTATTCCGGCCCACAAAGAATTTCAACGAAAGCGTCGGAGTAGGGTACTTTAGAGCATTCGTGTTAGAGGTTGGCAGTTTGTCTGATTCTTTTGTGCAACTCGGTCAAAGCACGGTTCCGGAAGCCGTAGCGCAAGCCCTGCCTGCCATGCGGAAATTGCGACTCTCGGTGACCGACGCCTGCAACTTCCGATGTCAATATTGCATGCCGCCCAAGGGGCTGCATCGTACTTCCAGCGCGGGGCCGCTCTCCATTGCCGAACTTGCGGAGAGCGTGGCCTGGCTGACGCAGTTTGCTCCCATTGACCGCGTGAAGCTGACCGGTGGCGAGCCTCTGCTGCGGGCGGGGCTCACGGAGTTGATCTCCCGCCTTGTAGCGGTCAAAGGTATTCAGGAAATTTCCATGACCACCAATGGCTCACTGCTGCCGGAGTGGGCAGGGCGGTTGAAGGCCGCGGGTCTGGCCCGGGTCAATATCTCGCTGGATTCGGTGGATTCTTCTCGATTCTCCGAGGTCTCACGCGGTGCGCGACTGGAAAACACGATTGCCGGCATTCATGCCGCCATCGAAGCCAAACTCTCTCCCGTCAAACTGAATGCCGTGCTGCAACGCTCCACCTGGCAGCAGGAGGTTCCCCTGCTGCTCGACCTGGCGGCGCAGCATGGGTTGGAAATTCGCTTCATCGAACTGATGCGCATGGGCAGCGAGCGTGCGTGGTGTGAGTCGGAGATGGTCAGCGTGGAGGAAGTGATGGGTTGGCTAGCGCTGCGCACCTCGCTGACGGAACTCGATACGCCCGCACCAGATCCAGCACGGCAGGTGCAGATCAAATGGAATGGCGTTGCGCTTAAGGTTGGCTGGATTGCACCCCGCTCGCGGCCTTTTTGCGACGCATGCGAACGCCTTCGCATGGACTCTCGCGGGCGCCTGCGCCGCTGCCTGATGGACCCGGTCACACTGGATCTGCCCAGGCTCAGGAAGCTGACTCCTGCCGCCGCGTTGGAGGAGTACCGCGCTTATATGGCAGGCAAGCAGCCGCCCCCGGCGATGGATTCCGATATTACGATGAATCAGATCGGCGGCTGAAAGTTCACTTTGCCGGCGGGGCCTGATCGTGAATCCACGACATGGCTCGCATGGCGGAGGGGTAGCCGAGGGTCGTGATGGCCAGCACGGCCACATGATCCAGCTCTTCGTTGGTTAGCCCAGACTCCCGCGCATGGCGCACGGCGGAATGCGTGGCGCCCTCCAGCCCGGCTCCGATGGCCAAAGCCAGCTTTACAAGCCTGCGGCTCTTATCGTCCAGCGGGCCTTCTTCGTGGCATTCATCGGCCAGTTTGGCGAATGCGCTCCATACTTTCGGATATTGCAGGCGGAAGTTCTCGTTGTGATCTGAAGGCTGTGCCATGACTCCTCCTAAACAAAGCGCCTCAGTATAGCCGACACTCCGTTTGCATCCAACAGTTTGCATAAACAGCGTTTCACATGGTGAATTTTCAGTGGCTTTGAATGGCGATGTGCACTCGTCACAACTGCCAGTGAGGGTTGCCACTGAACATTGTGAGATGGAGACGAATAATACTTCGCGGGATGGTACGTCCTTTTGTCTTTCGGTCGGCAGACCGAATGGAGGATTTTCAATGAGCATGAATCGGCGACAGTGGTTTAAGGTTGCTGCCGGAATGGGTGCGGGACTGGCATTGGCGGATCTTGGCGTCAACGTCCAGCAGGTGCATGCCGCAACACGCGGAATGAAGCTGAACGGCACGGCTGAATACACTTCAGCGTGCAACTTCTGCTCCTGTGGCTGTGGCATGATCTGCCACGTCAAGGACGGCAAGCTAATCAATCTGGAAGGCGACCCGGATCACATCATCAACCAGGGTTCGCTGTGCAGCAAGGGCGCGGCCATGGCCGCCGTTCCAAATTCGCCGCAGCGCCTGAAGAAGCCGATGTATCGCGCGCCGGGCAGCAGCGATTGGAAAGAGATCAGCTGGGACGATGCCTACGATCGCATTGCCCGCAAGATGAAGGACACGCGAGAGAAAACGTGGAAGGCCACCGAGATGGATGGCGACAAGCAACTGGTCGCCAATCGCACCGACGCCATCGCCTTCCTGGGCGCCGCCCAAAACACCAACGAAGAGTGCTACCTGATCACGAAGGCCACCCGCCTGCTTGGCACCGTGAACGTGGAACACCAGGCCAGACTTTGACACAGCCCCACGGTCCCCAGTTTGGGGGCCACATTCGGTCGGGGCGCCATGACGAACAACTGGCTGGATATGCAGCACTCAAAGGTCTTTCTGATTGAGGGCAGCAACGCCGCCGAAAATCACGTCATGAGCATGAAGTGGATCCGCAAGGCGCAGGAAAAAGGCGCCATCATCATCCACGTGGATCCGCGCTACAACCGCACCTCCGCCATTGCCGATATCTACGCGTGCATTCGTCCCGGCGCCGACATTGCGTTCCTCGGGGCGATGATCAACTACATTCTGCAGAACAAGCTCTACGACGAGGCTTACGTCAAGCTGCATACCAACGCGCTGATGCTGGCCAGCCAGGAGTTTGGGTTTGAAGATGGCGTCTTCAGCGGCTTTGACGAGGCGACGCATCACTACGAGATGGCGAGCTGGAGCTACCAGACCGGCGCGGACAAGAAGCCGAAAAAGGCTCACAGCCTGGACGATCCGCATTGCGTCTTTGCCCAGCTCAAAAAGCATTACAGCCGTTACACCATGGAGATGGCGTCGCAGATCACCGGCATGTCGAGCGAGATGATCAAGAAGATTGCCGACACCATGGTCAACAACAAGCCGGGCACCATCCTGTATGCGCTGGGCATGACGCAGCATACGGTGGGCGTGCAGAACATTCGCTGCTACGGCATTCTGCAACTGTTGCTGGGCAACATTGGCAAGCCGGGCGGCGGCGTTAACGCCCTCCGCGGCGAGCCGAATGTGCAGGGTTCCAGCGACATGGCGGTGCTCAGCGGCTACATGCCGGGATACTTGAATTATCCCGCGCACAATGAGCCAACGCTGAAGGAGTGGACCAAGAACAACGGAACATTCCGCGCCAAGTTCATGGTGAACAATCTGAAGGCTTGGTTTGGCGACCAGGCGACGCCGGAGAACGATTTCGGCTACGGATGGCTGCCCAAGCGCAGCTTAAAGGCGAACCACACGGTGTACGGTTTCTTTGAGTCGGCCGCCAAGGGCGACCTGAAGATGCTGTACGTCATCGGACAGAACCCGATGGTCAGCAACGCCAACCTCTCGATGACATTCGATGGGCTGGCCGGGCTGGAGATGCTGGTGGTGCACGAGCTGTGGGAGACCGAGACAGCGGCCTTCTGGAAGCGGCCGGGAACCGATCCAAAGTCGATCAAGACGGAAGTGATTCTGCTGCCGGCCTGCTACTTCATGGAGAAAGAGGGCAGCCTTACCAACTCCGGACGCATGGTGCAGTGGCGCTACAAGGCGCTGAATGGCCCGGGCGAGTCGAGAGGCGACCTGGAGATTTTGGATGCGGTCTTCCGCAAGGTTCGCGATCTCTACAAGGACTCCACCGATCCCAAGGATCAGGCCATGAAGGCTGCGGTATGGAACTATCCGAAGGAAGGCATGGCCGAGGCCGTGCTGAAGGAGATCAACGGCTTTGATCTGAAGACCGGCCTGCCGGTCAACGGCATCGCCGACCTCCAACCGGACGGCTCCACCAGCTGCGGATGCTGGATTTACGCGGGCTGCTACAAGGGAGGGAAGAACCTCTCCAAGCGGCGCGACAACAAGACGGATCCGGGCGGCATGGGCGTTTACCCCGGCTTTGCATGGTGCTGGCCGGGCAATATGCACGTGCTCTACAACCGCGCCAGTTGCGATGAGAAGGGTCAGCCCTTCGATCCCGCACACAAGCTGGTGTGGTGGGATGCGGAACTGAAGAAGTGGGCAGGCTTTGATACGCCCGATGTTCCGGTGGCCACCGACGGACCCGATACACCTAACGGTCAGCGCGCGTTCCGTATGACGGGCGAAGGCGTGGGAAGGTTAATCGCCGCCAGCTACAAGGACTTCGACCCCAAGGAGAAGGACAAGGAGCTGCCGCGCGACGCTTCCTACACGCCCAAGGATGGACCTCTGCCAGAGTTCTATGAGCCGGTGGAGAGTCCGACTGAAAACGCGCTGCATCCCAACAGGAAGAGCAGCCCCGTTCTCAAGTATCCCCGGGTCAAGGGCAAGCAGCCTATCGGCAAGGTTGCCGATTTTCCCTACGTGCTGATGACCTCAAGCATCGCCGAGCATTGGCTCTCCGGCTCGGTCACTCGCAACGTGCCGTGGCTGAATGAGCTGGCTCCCGAACCGCTCATTGAAATTCCCTTGAAGCTGGCGGCCAAGCTTAACCTGAAGACCGGTGACATGGCCAAGGTAAGTTCCGCGCGCGGCGACGTGACGGTAAAAGTCGAAGTCACGCGGCGCATGCAGACCCTGCAAATCAACGGGAAAGAGGTGACGGTCGTCTGGATGCCTTACAACTGGGGCTTCCAGGGATTGAGCACAGGAGTGAGCACGAACTACATCACTATCGACGCAGTGGACCCCGTGGCTGGTACGCAGGAGACCAAGGCGTGCCTGGTGAATGTGGTGCCGGCAGAAGGAGGACACCATGCCTAAGACAACGTTGATCGACACAACAAAGTGCATCGGTTGCCGCTCCTGCCAGGTGAGCTGCAAAGCTTGGAACGATCTGCCGGGAGAGAAGACCGTATCTTGCGAAGAAGGCATGGGATACCAGGAGCCGCGATTGCTCTCGGCCAAGACCTATGTCGTCATCACGGATAAGCTGGTGGATACTCCGGGCATCGGACCGGGCTTCAAGCAGGTCTTTATCAAGCGCCAGTGTATGCATTGCGAAGAGCCGGCCTGCGCTTCGGCCTGTCCGGTGACGGCGCTGCACAAGCATCCGGACGGCCCGGTGGTGTACGACAAGTCGCGCTGCATCGGATGCCGTTACTGTATGTGGGCGTGTCCGTGGGGCGTTCCCACCGCGGAGTGGACGTCGCTTGATCCGTCGATTCGCAAGTGCACGCACTGTGCCGACCGCCTCTCTTCGGAGGTTCCGCAATACCACAACGGCGTTGCGCTGACCGGCGAAGAGAAAACAAAATGGGCGGCACAGCACCTGGATCCGGCGTGCGTGAAGGCTTGTCCTTCTGGATGCCTGAAGTTTGGCGAACGCGACGCGCTCCTGGCCGAGGCCAAGCAGCGCATCAAGAGCCATCCGGACAAGTACGTCAATCACATCTACGGAGAGTACGAGGCAGGCGGAACCACCATGCTGTACCTGTCCAGCGTACCCTTTGAACAGATTGGCTTCCCCACGGTTCAGTCGGAGGCTTTCCCGCGCCTGAGCGCCATCGCGCTGGGCGCGGTGCCGCCGGCAGTGGTGGGAGTCGGCGCCGCTCTGGGCGGAACCTACGCCATCAGCAAGCGTCGCGAAAAGGTGGCGGAGGCGGAGGCGGCTGCGCATTCGGCGAAACACGTCGAGCACGCTCATCCGGAATTTGCTCCCGTACCGGGCAACTTGCAGTCCACCTCTAACAAGGTACTGATGTTCCTGATGGCCTTTGGCGTACTCTCCTTCCTTATGCGCTTTGCGCTCGGGTTGGGTGGCTCCACTGGGCTTTCCGACACATGGGCTTGGGGACTTTGGATCGTCTTCGACTTCTCGTGGATTGCCATTGCGGCCGGCGCCTTTGCCACCGCGTGCATCATCTACGTGCTGCGCAGACAGGATCTATACGCGGTTGGGCGAAGTGCCGTGCTCATGGGCCTGTTGAGTTACACCTTCGTCATGATCACGTTGCTGGCCGACCTGGGATTGCCATGGCACTTCTACTCCCTGGCAATGTACGCGCCCAAGCACTCGGCCATGTTTGAAGTTTCCTGGTGCATTGCGTTCTATCTCAGCGTGCTGGCCCTGGAGTTCGCTCCCGTGCCGCTTGACTGGTTCGGACTCAAGAAGTACCGCGAGATGTGGAACCAGTATTCGGATTGGTGGGTGGTCTTCGCAGTTGCGGCCTTTGTGTTCATCCTGTCGCACAAGCTGTTGTGGGTGGCGCTGGCTGCAATCGTGTTCTCCATCATGGCCATCATGCTGAAGCCGAAGCCGGGTGAGAAGAAGGAGCCGATCATGCTTGCCATCGGCGCCGTTACGTTCTCCACCATGCACCAGAGCTCACTGGGTTCGCTCTACCTGCTGATGCCTGACAAGCTGAGCCACCTGTGGTGGTCGCCGATTCTGCCCATCTGCTACTTCCTGTCGTCGATTGCGGCTGGAATTGCGCTGGTGGTGCTGGTTGAGATGGCGATTGCAAAGGGCTACAAGCGCCACTTCCGCATCAACGAGCTGGCGTCCCTGGGCAAGCTCGACTTCTGGGCGCTACTGGTTTACCTGGTGGTGCGCATTGGCGACGTCGCCTACCGCGGCGAACTTGGCAACATCACCGGAGCGCATGGAATCGGCTTCCTGGTCGAAGTGGTCCTGCTGGGAGCGCTTCCGCTGCTACTGCTGAGTGTGAGCAAACTGCGGGAGAATCCGCAGGTGCTTGGCTGGGCCAGCGCGCTGGTTGTAAGCGGCGTCATCTGGAACCGCTGGAACGCGGTTGTGTACGGCATGAATCTGAAAGGAGCCATGCCGCAGCTCGGACCATTGCACTACCGGCCGTCCATCATCGAATGGGGTATCTCGGTGGGAATGGTTGCCGCGACCATCTTCCTCTTCAAGCTGGGTGTGGCCTATCTGCCCATCCTGCCCAAGGAGACGGAAGAGCATTCGGTGGCTGCCGACTAAACGACGTATCTATCCAGGCCGGGGGAGGATTTCCTCCTCCGGCTTTTTCTTGCGCGAACGCTGAAATTATTTGTGTTCAGCATATGGGGTAGAATCTGGCCATGTCATCAACCCAGGACCGATGGATTGAATCGCATCCGTATCTTCGCAATGTGGCGGAGTTCCAGCAGACGATTGCCGAAGCATTTAAGAAGCTGACGCCGCCTCCAGTTCCGACTCCTGATTGGAAAATGATCTTCGCAGGCTACAGGCAGGGAGTTCCCATGCTGGAGAGCCTGCCTGCGGAGTCGGAGTATTCGGCTGCCGCTGGAGAGTTGTTGCTGGCCGGCAACTCCGAATTGCTGAAGCGTGACTTGCCCGAGGCAGTGGCTGCATCCGCAAAAGTGTTACAGGACTACCTGCATGCATCCCAGGAAAATCGCATGCTGGCCATCGAGTGGGTTGAGAGTGGTGATCTGGAAGACGCACCACCTGCTGCCGGGCTGCTGAGGTTGCTGGCATGGTCGGCTATCCGGCGCACCATGGCACCGGTGCTCACCAGCTACGCCGAGATGCGAAAGGATGAGGAGTGGTTGCGGGCCTATTGTCCTGTGTGTGGTTCGCTGCCTGCGCTGGCACATGTGCACCATGACCAGCCGCGCGCGCTGGCCTGCGGCTGCTGCCTGGCAAACTGGCAGTACCAGCGCATCGGTTGTCCATTTTGCGAAAACGAGGACCAGAATCAGCTATCGGTACTTACAATCGAACAGGAACCGCTCTTCCGGCTGGATGCCTGCGGTGCTTGTCACGGCTACCTGAAAACCTATATTGGCGAAAGAGACACGCAGCTCTATCTCTCCGATTGGTCGACTTTGCACCTCGACCTTCTGGCCCGGGAGAACAAGCTGGAGCGCAAGGGAGCCTCGCTCTACGAGATTTAGTAAGCGGTTGAGCGAAGAGTCACACTAGAAGTTGATGACCTTATCGGCCTCCGCAGCCCAATCGCTCAGCTCGTCCAGTGAACCACGCTTGACCTGCTGAATGAGCGCCTGCGTCATGCCACGGGATTCCATGCATGTACCACAGGCAGCGATCTCTCCGCCGGATGCGGCAATCGCCGCCAGCATCTCCTGCGGATTGTAATCGGCACTTGCCGGCGTGAAGCCAGCCAGCGCTGAGGTAACCCCGTCGCCAAAGAAGAAGACCCGGATGGGACCCTTGCGAGACAAAGAGAGTGCCCAACGCAGTCCGTTGTACGTACGCTGGCTACCGTAGGGTGAGTCGTTGAAGATGAACAGATACTTCATGGATCGGGCGTCCTTTCGTGATGCACTGAACACAACGTACAGTGCGTTGCGACAGGATAGAACAGACGACGCCGTACGCAAAGTTGTTTGCGTCAGCCTGTGATATCTTTTACCGTGATTAACAAGCTGCACGCGCGGAAGCGGGTAGTGTCCGGTGATGCTCCCGGTCTTCAAAACCGGTGAGAGGCGGGTTCAGCCCGCCTCTGATGTGTTCGACTCACATGCGCTTCCGCCAACTTTCTGATTGCGAACCCTATCTCAACTTCTTGCACGAACCGCTGCCTGAGGCTAACGTTATCGCATGAAATCCGTAATTGTGGGCACCGCGGGGCATATTGATCACGGCAAGACCGCGCTGGTGCGCGCATTAACCGGGATTGACACCGACCGGCTGATAGAAGAAAAGCGGCGTGGCATCACCATTGAACTTGGTTTTGCGCACATGACCGTGAGAGGGGTGCAGGACGAAGTGCAACTGGGCTTTGTCGATGTTCCGGGGCATGAACGCTTTGTGCACAACATGCTGGCCGGAGTGGGCGGCATGGACCTTGTGCTCTTTGTGATTTCCGCGGAAGATTCCATCAAGCCACAGACTCGAGAGCACTTCGATATCTGCCGGATGCTGCAAATTCCACGGGGCATCACGGTACTGACTAAATGCGACCTGGTGGATGCCGAGACGCGCCAGTTGGCTCGCATGGAAATAGAAGAATTTGTACGTGGCTCCTTCCTGGATACGAGCCGCGCGCCCATCATCGAAGTTAGCGTGCGCACCGGTGAGGGCCTGGACCAGTTGAAGATGGAATTGGCGAAGGCGGCCAATGAGATAACGCAGAAGGATTCACAAGCGCCATTCCGCCTGCCCGTGGATCGCGTCTTCACCATCAAAGGTTTTGGAACCGTGGTGACGGGTACGCTGATCTCCGGCCGATTGCGTAAGGAAGATGAGATTGAGATTCTCCCATCCCGCAAACTGGTGCGAGTACGCGGAGTGCAGGTGCATGGCAGCAGTAAGGAAGAAGCGCTTGCTGGACAGCGTACTGCGGTAAATCTGGCAGGCATCGCGCAGGAAGAGTTGGAACGCGGAATGATGCTGGCCGAGCGCGGCCTGCTGCTTCCTACTCGCAAGCTGGATGTTCAGCTCACGATTCTGGATAGTGCAACAGTATTGAAGAACCACTCGCGTGTTCGCCTGCACATGTTTACGGCGGAGACGATGGCCGAAATCGCGCTGTTGGAAGGCGAAGAGCTGAGGCCAGGAGAGAGCGCCTGGGCACAAATCCGCACCGCTTTGCCGGTATCCTGCGTGCCCGGAGATCGCTTCATCGTGCGGCGACAATCGCCGGTAACCACGATTGGTGGTGGAGTTGTGGTCGATGTAAGGCCAATGCGAAAAGTGAAGTCGAAGCAACGTGGGGAAATGCTACAGGCTCTCAGTACGGCGGACGATACCGGAGTGCTCACACTGCGAGTAGCTCGCCGTGAGCATCGTGGTCTGAAAATACAGGACGCGATTCACGAAACCGGCTGGACGATGCAAAGGCTGAACGTAGCGATTAAGGCCTCTATCAAGAACGGCTTGATTCTTTCCTTTGGCGATCGGATGATTGCCGCGGCCACATTGCGTCATGTTGCTACTAAATTGCTCGTGGCTGTGGAGCAATTCCAAAAAGCGAACCCGCTGGCAGGCGGCTGCAACAAGCAGGAGTTGCTGGAGAAGAGCGATCTCGATCGCGAGGTGTTTGGCGGCGCGCTTGAGTTGATGATTGCGGAGAAGAAGTTGGCTGTCAGCGGTGAGCAGGTTCATCTTGCAGGGCGCCGGGTGGTCATGCAGGACGAGGAAGCAGAGTCAAAGCGTCAGATCGAGTCTATCTTCGCCACCGCAGGCCTGAAAGTGCCCACGCTGAAAGAGGCGCTGGCCGGAGTGAAGATAGACCGTGCGAGAGCGCAACAACTGGTCACTCTGCTGCTACGCGAAGCAGTTTTGATTAAGATAGGCGAAGAGATGGTGTTTCATCGTGAGGCGCTTGAAGGGGTCAAGCAGTTGGTGCGCGGTTACAAGGCCACTTCACAGAGGATCGACGTAGCGCGCTTCAAGGAATTGGCCGGAGTGTCACGCAAATACGCAATTCCTCTGCTGGAGTACCTCGACCGTGAGCATGTAACTCGACGCGCAGGAGAAGAACGCATCATCCTCTAAAGCGCAGCGGACAATCCATTCACGCTTTAATGTGGATCAGCGGCTTTGTCTTCTCCAGCACGTCTCCAACCTTTGCGGCGGAAATACCTGCTCCCCTCAGCATCTCCACCAGGGCGGTGGCGTCGGTGCGGCTTACTGATACTAGAAGGCCACCCGCGGTTTGCGGATCGCAAAGCAGGTTCATCATTTCCTCACTGACATCCGCGTCGAACTCCACGCAGCCCGCGGTAAACTCACGATTGCCATGCAGCCCTCCGGGCATAAATCCCCGCGCAACACACTCCCGTGCGCCGGGTAATACGGGGATGGCTCCGGCGCACAGCCGCAGACTAACCCCAGAGCCGATGGCCATTTCGCGGGCATGGCCAACGAAGCCGAAGCCTGTGACATCGGTCATGGCATGCACGTCGAATTGCAGGCAGATGGCCGAAGCCGTCTTGTTCAGCGTGGTCATGGCGCGCGTAGCTGCCTCAATCCACTCCGCTTGCGCAACGCCTTTCTTGATAGCTGTCGCAATAACGCCTGTGCCAAGCGGCTTAGTAAAGATGAGAGCATCCGTCGGTAGAGCTCCAGAGTTTGTCAGCACGCGGCGCGGATCGATCGTTCCGGTAACAGCATAGCCAAACTTGATCTCCGGATCGCGCACGCTGTGCCCGCCAATCACTGTGCAATCTGCCTCCACCATCTTGCTAAGCCCACCGGCCAGGATGCGTTCCAGAATTGCCGTATCAGCCTTATCCGGGAAGCAAACCATGGCAAGTGCTGAGCGTGGAGTGCCGCCCATGGCATAAACATCGCTCAATGCATTGGTGGCCGCTATCTGGCCAAAAGTAAACGGATCGTCAACGATGGGAGTGAAGAAATCAACCGTCTGGACGAGCGCAAGCTCGGGCGTGATCTGGTACACACCCGCGTCATCGGCTTTATCAAAGCCGACAAGAACATTTGGGTCATGCTGCCGGGCTAATTTCCCAAGCACCGAGTCCAGCACCGCCGGACTTAGCTTGCTTGCTCAACCCGCGGCAGCGACCGTCTGTGTCAGCCGAATTGCTTTCTGTTCAGACATGGAGTGATGGTAAATGAGAAGAAAGGTCGACGCCAGTACCAGGCTCCGGCAACAGTGCCGGCACGTTGCGCAGCAATAATCGGTCAATTTACGCCGAAGAAGATCAGTTTATTGCAGCGAGTTCGTGGGCCAGGTAAGCGTCATCAACAGGATCAACCGTGCGCAGATCGAGAAGTACGCGCCCATCTTCAACTCGCGTTACCACCGGTACCGGCAGCTTGCGCAAATATAGCGCTAATTCATTTGTGCTCATGTTGTCGGACTGCAGTGCCACGGCAAAACCCGGCAAACTCTTTCCAGGAGCCGCGCCGCCACCGATCATGGTTTCCGTGGCGATCACCTGCGTGGAAAGCGAGGAAGCTGCGGTTGCAAGCGCCTGGCAGCGCGCCTGTAGTTGTTCGGGCGTCATGCGCATCATGCGCAGCAGTGGTATTTCATCGTATTCTTCGCGCAGATAACTCAACAGGATGGCTTCCAGCGCGGCATAGCAGATTTTGTCCACGCGCAGGGCACGGTAGAGTGGATGTTTGCAGACCTTTTCAACCAGGGCAGGCTCTCCGGTAATCAGTCCGGCTTGCGGGCCGCCGAGTAACTTGTCTCCACTGTAAGTAACCATCGAGACGCCAGCATGTAATGAATCGAAAACGTTGGGTTCGTCTTGTATGCCGAAGGAAGCCAGGTTCACCAGCCCTCCGGAGCCCAGGTCTTCCATAACGGGGATGCCGCGCCGATGGCCCAACTCGACCAGTTCTTCCAGCGATGGCTGCTCGGTGAATCCAACAATCTCAAAGTTAGAGCGATGAATGCGCAGCAACAGTCGAGTACGTTCATTGATTGCATTTTCGTAATCGGCAATGCGCGTTCGGTTGGTGGTGCCAACCTCATGTAATACGGCGCCGGAGCGCTCCATAATGTCTGGAATACGGAAAGAACCGCCGATTTCCACGAGCTCACCGCGAGATACGATGACTTCTCCGCCGTTCGCCAGCGCTGCCAGAGCCAGCAGAACACCGGCAGCGTTGTTATTCACCACCGCCGTCTGTGCGCGATCGATACCCTGGCGAGAGAAGAGATGCGCGAAGAGGTTTTGCGCATGCACGTTCCTGCCGCCCCGCTCACCAGCGTCAAGGTCGAATTCCAGATTGCTGTATCCGGTGGAGACTTCCGCAATGCGCTCAACTGCCCGTTGGGAGAGAGGAGCCCGGCCAAGATTAGTGTGAATCAGGATGCCGCTGGCATTAATGACACGCTGCAGTGAGCAATTGGCGGATTGCGTGACTACAAGTTGCACGGCCAGAGGCAGCGCATCCAACTCTGCGTCTAACTTTGTGGCATCCAGCGCACCGCTTGCGATCCTGCCGCGCAGATCATTTAGCCCGCAGCGTGCTGCTTCCAAAACATTCTGCCGCCCGTGGACATGCACAAGCGCGGCGATCTCTTCCACCCGCAGCAACTCGTCAATGGAAGGTAGTCGGCGAAAGACTTCGGAGTTGGGAGCCGCAGTCATTTTCTCCATGTAAGGCATTCCGAAGGTAAATACTGTTCCATCGCCATAATGTGTCGCGACAGTATGAACCCTGCGACGATGCTTGTGCAAGTTGCCCACTGACAGGCCACATACCGTCCTAGACTTTGTGGCCGAGTACCTTCCCTATATCCAGCTTGCGCAAATCGGTGGTGAATGTTTCCAGCATGGAGACCGCCCGGCCAGAATCACTGTCGGGATTGGGCATCTGGCCGCTGTTCCGTTCCTTGTATCCATTCACGGTCTCGCATAGCCGCTGGATTTCATCGTGGGCAGCTTGCAGTTTCTGATTGGTCATCGGTCGCTCCTCGCGGCAGTACTGATTGTCTCTTCGGCAGCATGTCCGTTGGTTTTCAGCCAGGCAAGCAACTCGGCAAGGCTTGCCTGTGCCAGGGCAATGCAGGAGTCTGCAGCGCCGTAGTATATGTTGAGCGTGTCTCCATCCGGCGACAATGTGTAGCCGCAGGGGAAAACAACATCGCGGACATCGCCTCTTCTCTCGTACTCCGCCTCGGGGCCGAATATCCATGAGTCGCCGCGTAGGATGCAATTTTCAGGATTGTCCAGCTCAAACAGGGCCAGTCCAAGACGGTAGAGCGCGCCGGACGCATTCTGATGGACTCCGTGGTAGATCGCCAGCCAGCCTTCGCTGGTTTCAATGAGCGGCGGGCAGAGGCCGATTTTGTTGGCGTCCCACCATGCGCCACGCCGGGCCTCCAACATCATACGGTGGCGTCCCCAGTAGCGTAGATCGGGCGAATAAGAAATCCAGATATGTGCACCCAGCGGTGTCATGGGGCGGTGGATGAGGGCCCAGTAGCCATTAATTCTACGCGGCAGCAGCGCGGCATCTTTGTCCTCGGGGGCCATGATTACGCCATAGCGCTCGAAGCTGCGGAAATCGGTGGTCATTGCCAGCGAGACTCCCGGGCCACCACGCGAGTAGGAAGTATAGGCAATCGCGTACTGCTTCAGCTCAGGAACGTAGGTGATTCGTGGATCCTCTACGCCCCACAACTCGTCAGGAAATTCCAGAGGTTTAGAAGCAAACGTAGGAGTGGGATCCACCTGCCAGCCATTGATGCCGTTGGGTGAGCGGGCGGCGGTGAGGTGCGATATTCCGCGACGATCCTCCACGCGGCAAAGCAGTAGTGTTGTTCCGTCAGCCAGTAGCGTTGCGCCTGCGTTGAAGACGCTGTTGATGGGGTAGGGCCAATCCCGGCTGGAGAGGATGGGGTTGGATGGATGACGATGGAGCAACTCCACGGTCTGAGCTGTGGGCTGCGGCGATCCATCGGAAGGTGTATTTGCGTTCAAGAAGCCTCCTGCGGCTGATTACGAGTGATTGGCGTTGCAGTGTCTCGATTAGCGTTAAAATCCATGGTTGCCTGCCGCGCGTCATGCTTAATCAAAGGAATCTCCGACTCCTCAAGCAGACGCAACTCTAGCAGCGCCATGAGAAATGCAAGGGTGGACTCAGCGCCCTGGTTTTCGTTGCCACGATCGGGATGCAGGCCATCCATGCAGCCCCCCGTGGCGGAATCGTAGAGCACGATCTGCAGATCGTTGTCGCCCAGGAACCAGTTAAAAGCCAGCCATGCTTCCTTGCGCCAGCGCTCGTCGCCCGTCTCGCGGAACGCTTCCAGACATGCGGAAACAGTTGCGCTGGCCTCAACGGGTTGCTGATCGAAGCGGGCCTTTGTTCCACCCTTGCGATAAAAACCCTGCGAGCCAATAGGAACGAAGTGCGCTTTGTTCTCGCTGCGCTGCTCACTGACCAACCATTCAAGCGCTTCCAGCGCAGCGGCCGTCATGGCGGTGTCTGCGTTGCGTACACCGCAGCGCAGCAGAGCCTGTGGCAGCCGCGCGTTGTCATAAGCCAGGACATCTTCAAACCAAAGCCAGGAATTAGATCGATTTGCCATATAGGCATTTAATAGCCGCTGTGCGAGAGCATCGCTCGTCTTGCGGGCGTTTCTGTCGCCAGGAAAGTGATCCAGGTATTCCTGAATTCCCAGCAGCGAAAATGCCCAGGCCCGTGGGCTGGTGAATTCCAGCGTAGCGGGCATCGCCAGCTCCATCAGTCTTCCCGCGGTGCCGCGTAGCCCGTCGTCCTTGGAGCGGCCAAGCACGGTGCCCAGTGCCCATAGGGCACGCCCATGACTGTCCTCAGAGCCCTGCGGCTCCAGCCAGTGCCGCTCGTAGCTGAGAAAGTTCCGAAAGCGATGCGTCGCCGGATTGTAGGCGTGCCAGAGGAATGCCATGCAGCGCGCCGCCAGGCTCTCTCCCTGCGGAGCAGCAGGAGCGCCCAGTTGTGAGAGCAGCACCATGCTGATGAGCGCCCTTGCGTTGTCGTCAATCGAATAGCCTTCGCTGTAATTCGGTATGGAGAACACCGAATGCTGAATGATCCCCGTCTCGTCGGAGATGCGCAGCAGGTGCCCCAGGTTGATTGCCGGCAATTTGTCCAGTGAGCGTTGGCCGGAGCGCGATGGAAAAACGATTCTTGGGTTCTGTGCGCGTTCGGTTTTAGCGCGAACAAAGCTCTGCATATATGATTGTGCGACCTTGCTCCACACCATGTCGCCGGCAAACAGGTAAGCCCGCTTGCGCATGGCATGACGCAACGCCTCATTGTCCAGCAACTCGATGGCGGCTTCTGCAATTGCTTGTGGATCTTCAAAGGGCACCAGCACTCCGCGACCATCCTGCAATAACTCTGCGGCGTGCCAGTATGGGGTGGAGATGATTGCCTTACCTGCGCCCATGGCGTAGGCCAGCGTTCCAGAGACGGCCTGAGCCTCATACCGATAGGGCGTGATATAGATATCCGCCGAGCCGACGAACTGAACCATTTCTTCGGGTGTCACAAAGCGGTTATGGAAGATGACGCTGTCGCCGACGCCCAGCTTTCTCGCCAGCGCCTGCAACTGCAAACGGTAGCGGTCGCCTTCCTGGCGCTTGATGTGGGGATGAGTGGCGCCGGCAATCAGATAGACCACGTTTGGATGCTTTGCCAGAATCTGCGGCATGGCTTCAATCACGGTCTCAACACCCTTGTTCGGCGAGAGCAGGCCAAAGGTGAGCAGTACCGACTTACCCTCGGTGCCAGAGGAGTCCTTGTAGAAGTTCGGATCACTGAAGGGCAGTGCCGGAACACCGTGAAACACCAGATCAATCTTGTTCTCCGGAACTCCAAACACTTCATGGAGATCGCGTGCCGACTGGTGACTCATCACAATCAGGCGGTCGGAGAGTTTGGCGATCTCCTCCATCACGGCGCGCTGGTTGGCATCCGGCTGGCGCAGAACCGTGTGCAAGGTCGTCACCAGCGGCATCTTCAGTCCACGCAACAGGCGCAGTATATGACTGCCCGCCGGGCCGCCATAGATTCCATACTCGTGCTGCAGGCAAACCAGATCGACATTGCTGAAGTTCAGAAAATCCGCAGCATCCTGATAGGACGACAGGTCGCCCTCGGTAAGTTCAAAGCGGGCGCGAGAAGGGTAGTTGTAATGCGAATCAGTATCGGTAACCGGCACCACCAGCAGCCCCGCCGGACCATATTCAGCCGCAATGGCGTTGCACAGGTCCGTGGTAAAGGTGGCAATTCCACACTGTCGGGGAAGGTGGTTGCCTACGACGGCGATGCGGCTGGGCCGCAGGCGCAGAACATTGTTGAGTTTTTCTTCCAGTACAAGAGGCAGGGATTTAATCCGCGCGAGTGCTCCGCGCGATTGAACGGATTCCGGGAAAGTCATGAAAGGCTCCTGAATCGAGGGCAGGGGAGTGGTGCGTGCAGTCATGGTCTTCGCTGCGCCCCTCGATGCGCTCGAACCCAGGACCCGATGGATAAATTCGTATTGCTGCAATTGCCAATGGCTAATTCCTCGCTGCATGATGTGCACAACATGCAAGGAAGGCCAGCAACTGCTTATTGCAAAGCGGGCTGAAAAAATTGCCCGCCAGTAAAAAGCGGAGCCCCCGGGGTCTCCCCCGGCAACGTTCAATGCTGCGCACACTCCACGGTAAAAAGCATTGAGAGTTAGTGGCCGCAATTAGTTGCGCAGGGAACAGGAAACAGAGTTGCAGCGGCGGTCGTAGCGGCCTGCTAGGCGGCGGTAGGAACCGCAGAGTGAATGGTCGAGTCGATCACGCAGGAGGTGCGCACCTTCGGGGTGCCGTCAATCACGGAAGCCAGATTCTTCAAAACTTCGGCGTATCCCGCGGCATGGAAGGCATCAGCCAGTTCCTTGCTCTCCCACAAACTGATGCCGGTGATGTGCGTGCCGCTATCGTTGGTATAGGCAAGAGCATCACAAAAACCGGGCTGCTTTTGAAGCATCGGAAGTATCTGTGTTTTGAAGCTGTTGGAGAAAGCCTCAATGGAATTCGGCTTCACATTCATGGAAACGTTGCGAACAAACATGGGACCTCCGGGAGGTCATCGAGCGTCAGCGCTAAGGAGGGGGGCACTTCAGACGAGCTGACTTAGTTCAGTAAATCTGAAAGAGAGAGCAGATACTCGCTCATTTCCAACCCTATGCTTCGTACAGGGCAAAGTCAACGCAAGTCAAAATGCACAGGAAGCTGTGCATTGCAGACAACATGACTTGTTATCTGAAATTGAAAAACTGATCCAGAAGATTTGGTGCTGTCACATGATCTCAAACCGAAAACCGCAACCCCAACCGCAGAAACATCGTGCTCTGAACGCCATGCCGGGATCCGCGCTAGCATTGCATCCCATGTTCACCAAGGCACATGCAAATAAATTACCAACGGTCGCCCGTAGACCGCTTAACTTATTGTTTGTAAAGGTGATGGCGGAGAGAGGGGGATTCGAACCCCCGGTACAGGTTTAGGCCCGTACAACGGTTTAGCAAACCGCCGCCTTCAGCCACTCGGCCATCTCTCCGCGAGGGTTGCTGTCGGCATTATATCGGACGGCGGCAGGATTCGCCTAATGGAATGCGACACTCTCTGTTTTTCTTATCCATGTGCTGGATGGGCTTATGCCAGTCGTATTTTCACCAGGCTCCATTGCACGGTTCAGCACTATTGCACGTGGAAATGCTGTTGTAACGGCGTTTGCGGTGGCCTGGCTGGGCGTCGAGAGGGGCGAAAGTAGTGTGGAATCCCAGATAAAGTATGCCCGTTTAGCGGCCGAGGAGTGCGATTAGTCGGCGTCCGTTGCGGGATAACAGGGCCGGTGTGCAATGGCGCGTCAACCTGGGCAAGTGGTATCGCGGCTTGGCAAAGCACATGGCGGCTAGCCCCACGGGTTGGGGGGAGGTACAATAGCTTGTCTTGTATCGCCAAATTTTCCCGCGCCTTTTCCGACCCTCCGCCGGCCGGATGGCGGAGGCCGGGCATCCCGGATGTGCATGAAAAAGCTATTCTTGCCGCTGTTCGCCCTAGGACTGTTCCTCACCCCCGCCTTTGCCCAACAGGACACAGTGGTGGAGGAGATCGTCGCCCGCGTCAACAATTCCATCATCACGCGCGCCGACCTGCGTCGCAACAAGGAACAGACCGCGCAGGATTCACGCGAGATGAACCTTACGCAGGCACAGGTGGAAGAGCGTGAAAAGAACGCACTCCGCGATCTGATTGATCAGCAACTGCTCATCCAGAAAGCTGCCGACCTCGGCATCTCGGCCGATGCTGACCTGGTCAAGCGCCTGGACGATTTGCGTAAGCAGCTGAAAGCCAGCTCGATGGAAGAGTTGCAAAAGGTTGCCGAGTCGCAGGGTGTCAGTTGGGAGGAATTCAAGTCCAACACCAAAAACGGCATCCTGACGCAGAAGGTCATCGGTTCGGAGGTGGGCAGCCACATCCAGGTGACTCGCGATGAGATCCAGAAGTTTTACGAGGAACACAAAGGCGAGCTCTCGCAACCGGAGCGCGTGCGCCTGAGCGAGATTCTTGTTTCCAACAACCCCAACGCTCCCAAGCCGGAGCCGGGCAAGGAAAGCAAGTTCCAGGAGCCTACGCCGACGCAGGTGGAGGCCGCCAAGGCCAAGGCCGAAGATATCCACCAGCGGCTTAAGTCGGGTGCAAAGTTCGATGAAATTGCCCGCAAGGAATCCAATGGCTCCACGGCCGAGCAGGGCGGCGACCTGGGCTACTTCAAGCGCAAGGACTTGGCAAGAGAGCTGGAGGACAAGACCTTCGTACTGAAGACGGGTGAGTACACCGACCCCATCCGCACCCGCCAAGGCTTCATTATCCTCAAGGTCAGCGACCATATTCAGGCGGGTACGCCTACGCTGGAAAACGTTCGAGATCAGATCAACGAACAGTTATATAGCCAGAAAGTGCAACCTGCACTGCGCGACTTTTTAACGAAGCTGCGCGAAGACGCCTATATCGATATCAAGCCGGGCTATGTGGACGCCGGCGCCAGCCCCAACCAGTCGCATCTGGTTTTTACCTCGGATACCGGCCCAAAGACCAAGCAGGTGCGTGGCAAGATGGGCGTTGGCAAGAAGAAGACCGTGGTGGTGGTGGGCAAGGATAAGCACGATAAGACTACCGGCAGCACCAGCGAACTGGGTTCCGCCAAGAATGATGTGGATGCCAAGAGCAAGGCTGCTGCCGATAAGGCCGCTGCTGAACAGGCCGCAGCCGCCAAGGCCAAGGCCGAGGCCGCTGAAAAAGAAAAGATTAGCCACATGTCCAAAAAGGAGCGCGAGCACTACCTGGCGCAGAAGAAGAAGGATGCGCGCAAGGCCGCCAAAAAGGACAAGAAGATAGGCCGCCAGGAGAAGAAGGAATCTCGCAAGGAAGCGAAGCAGGAGAAAAAGACTTCTCCCAAGGGCAAGAAGGGTGCTGCCAAGCCGGCTGCGCAAGCTGCTCCGGTAAAGCAGGAGGCCGCGAAGCCGGCGCCCAAACCGGCGCCGAGCAAAGAGGAGATGGATAAGAAGGTAGCCGAAAATGCCGCCGCCTTGGCCGCTGAGCAGGAAAAGCTCAGCCACATGTCCAAGAAGGATCGGCAGCGCTACCAGGCTAAAAAACGCAAGGAAATGCGCAAAAAGCAACAAGAGGAGCACAAGGCCGCCAAGCAGCAGGGTAAGCCCGTCACCTCCACTACTGGCAGCAAGGGCAAAGACGATACTGATACAGGGCCGAAGAAAAAGAAGTCCATCAGCTGGTTCTAGCCGCAAGTCGGTAAACGCCGCAGAATCCGGTGGCGCAGTCAACAAAAAGGCCCGGGCAATTGCCCGGGCCTTTTCTTTTCACACGAATTTATTTTGCCGCAAAACCCTTGCGGCGCTGCTTGCTGTACGCGGCCAGCGCGGCTTCGATGACCGGATAGGCTTCCGAAGGCGGCAGCACTTCGTCAACCTCCACGGCCTTGCCCTCCAGCATCTTGTAGTCCTGGAAGAAGCGGCGCAGCATGTTCAACCGGTGCGGCGGCATCTGCGCGGCGTCGGTGTAGCTATTAAATTCAGGATCCTTGCTGGCGATGGCGATGATCTTGTGATCCTTTTTGCCGCCGTCGATCATGGTCATCAGGCCGATGGTGCGGGCCTGGATGATGGTGAGTGGCACCACCGGCTCCTGGCAGAAGACCAGCACGTCAAGCGGGTCATCGTCTTCGGCAAGCGTTTGCGGAATGAAGCCGTAGTTCGCCGGGTAATAGACGGCCGAATAAAGAATGCGGTCCAGTTTGATGAGACCACTCGCCTTGTCCAACTCATATTTGACGCTGGAGCCAAAGGGGATTTCGATGACAGCGTTGCACTCTAGGGGGAGGTTTTCGCCGGGGGTGATGTCGTGCCAGGCATGGATCATGGAAGTCGTAGGCCTCTTTAAGATAGTAGGGTCGAAGACCTATTGTAGCGAATCAACCCCCAGAACGCCCATCGCTCTGTGACATTCTCGCGTCAGGCATAGAGCAAGCCATCCAAGCTACTCGGACGTTGTTGGATCAATCACAGCTCTGACTTGTGAGACCTTGTTCGCCGGAAAGCCGCCTTGCCGGGCATGCTCCAGAACCGTTGCCTCATCGGGGGCAATGTACACGCAGTAAATCGTGTTGTCGGTCACATAGCTCTGAACCCACTGGATATTGGGGCCCAATTTACGCAAAACACCGCACGACGTTTGCGAAACAGCTTTCAGTTGTTCGGTCGTCAGCTTTCCTGCCTCAGGAATCTCACGCTCGATAATGAACTTCGGCATTCAAATCTCCTCACATGTGGCCGGGGTTTCCGGCATGGGTAGGCAGGGATTCTACCTCACATTATCGACACCTTTACGCAAATTAGCGGGTTCTAGGGGACAATCGTAGAAAACGAGATACTGTCTTCCGTTGCCCATTGACCAGTCGAATTCCCTTCCATCGGGCGTGGTCACCACCGTGTAAAATCAAGCTGGATCAAGACTTGACCGCCATGAGCACCTCATTGAGCGCTGACCAATCCGCGCCCCGAAGGGGCAAGGCCGCCGCCGCACTGGTGGCTGCCGGCATCCTGCTCAGCCGCATCAGTGGGCTTATACGCGAGCGTATTTTTGCCCACTATCTTGGTACCAGTCTGGCAGCAGATGCCTATCGCGCCGCCTTCCGCGTGCCCAATATGCTGCAAAACCTGCTGGGCGAAGGCGTGCTCTCCGCGTCATTTATTCCCGTTTATGCCAAGCTGCGCGCTGAAGGGCGCAACCGGGAGGCCAGCGAATTGGCGGAGGCCACATTTGCCCTGCTGGCCGTGGTGGCCAGCCTGGTGGTCGCCCTGGGGATTCTGTGTGCACCGCTGCTGGTCAGTCTGCTGGTGCCGGGCTTCCACGGAGAAAAGCGCGCACTGACCATTGCATTGGTGCGCATTGTTTTTCCCGGTACCGGGCTGCTGGTCTTTTCCGCCTGGTGCCTGGGCGTGCTCAACAGCCACGGGCGATTCTTCCTTTCTTACGCCAGCGGCGTGGTGATGAACGTCGCGCTGATAGCGGCTCTCATCTGGCAGGGTGGAGTGCGCGGGCAGGGTCCGGTATCGGTGGCCTTCGCCATCAGTTGGGCCTCGGTAGTGGGAGCTTTGCTGCAGTTTGGCGTGCAACTGCCAACGGTGTTGGGATATCTGCGACCACTGCTGCTCAAGGTGGATGTGCGCTCGGTGCACGTGGCTGCCGTGCTGACGGCCTTCGTTCCCGTCCTTATCAGCCGCGGCGTCATGCAGATTTCAGGCTTTATTGATCTGCAACTGGCCAGCTTTCTGCCCAAGGGCAACGTGCTGCTCACCTACGCGCAGACCTTATATATGCTGCCGGTTTCGCTCTTCGGCATGTCGGTCTCGGCCGCCGAGTTGCCGGCCATGTCCAGCGCCACGGGCACAGTGGGAGAGGTTGCGGCCACTCTGCGCGGAAGGTTGAGCGGTGGATTGAAGAAGATATCTTTCTTCGTCGTGCCCTCGGCGGTAGCCTTCTTTTTACTTGGCAACGTGGTCAGTTCCACGCTGTACCGCACGGGACGCTTTACCGAGCAGGACGTCATGTTTGTGTGGGCGGCACTGGCAGGCAGTGGCGTAGGCATGATGGCGCAGACGATGGCGCGCCTATACTCCTCCACGTTTTATGCCCTGCGTGATACGCGCACGCCGCTGAAGTATGCTGTCATCCGCGTGGCTCTGACGCTAGCCCTGGGCTACCTGTGCTCCTTGCCGCTGCCGCGGCTTCTGGGCATCGACCCAAACTGGGGCGTAGCGGGCTTGACTGCTTCCGCCGGTGTGGCCGGCTGGGTGGAGTTCGTCCTATTGCGCCGGGGATTACAGCAGCGCATCGGCCATGTCGAGAGCTCCCCGGCGAGGCTGGGCAAGTTGTGGTCCGCTGCACTATTGGCCGCAGTATTGGCCATCGGCGTCGAATGGTTTCTGCACCTGGGTCATCCGCTGCTGCAAGGCATTCTAGTGCTGGGCGTTTATGGAGTGGCATACCTGCTGCTGGCGCAGTGGATGGGCGTGGCGGAAGCGGCCGAAGGCCTGTATCGGCGGCTTGGATTGCGGCGCTAACTCGCAACCGGTGCATCAATCGCGATACCATCTCAAGCAGTGATGATCAGCGAAAGCGACCTCCTCGAACATATTGCCGGGCAGCCGCAGCACGCCGCCGGATTCAAGCAGCTCGTCCGCGAGCTGAGCCTGCGCGGGCGCGAGCGCGAGGAACTGGAGCACATGCTTGCCGAGCTTGTGGTGCGCGGCAAGCTGGTGCTGGTGGCGCGGGACCGCTACGCGCTGGCCTCGGCGGCCGTCAATCGCAATCTCGTCGTCGGCACGCTCACCATGCATCGCGACGGCTTTGGTTTTGTGCGTCCTCTGGAACGCGAGGTGCGCGAGCGGCTGGAGGGCGACGTCTTCATCTCTCCTTTTGACGTGGGCGAGGCCATGCACGGCGACCAGGTTCTGGTCGAGTTATCTCCACATCAGCGGCAGTCGCGCCGAGAAGGCCGCATCGTGCGCGTCATGGAGCGCGCCCACGCTACCGTCGTCGGAACCTTCCATTACGGCCCGCGCGGCAACTTTGTACGTCCCATGGACGATCGCATCAAGATGGACATCCTCATCCCTGAAGGAGAAGAGCTGGAGGCGCGTCCGGCGGAGAGCCTGGCACGACGCCGTGAAGACCGCGTGCTTGGCACGGAGGCCAGCGAGCGCCAGTGGAGCGATCTGGAAGGCGTAGTGGTGGATTGCGAGATCACCAGCTGGCCCACGGCTTCGCGTAATCCCCGTGGACGCGTTGTGGAGATTCTGGGTTACGAGGATGATTTCGGCGTGGATGTGGAGATCATGATCCGCAAGCATCACCTGCCGCATCATTTTCCGCCCTCGGTGATTGACGAAGCGAAGGCAGCCTGCGGGGAGATACCGCGCGAAGAGCTTGTTGGCCGCCGCGACTTCCGCGCACTGCCCATTGTGACCATTGATGGCGAGACCGCCCGCGACTTTGACGATGCGGTGCATGTGCGCCGGCTAGCGGGCGGACATTACGAATTGCAAGTCCACATCGCCGACGTGGCGCACTATGTAAAGCCTGGCATGGACATGGATCACGAGGCGGAGATTCGCGGCACCAGCGTCTATTTTCCTGACCGTGCCGTGCCCATGCTGCCCATCGAACTCTCTACCGACATCTGCTCACTGCGCCCGCAGGTGGAGCGGCTTGCTATGTCCTGCGTCATGGAGATGGATGGCCAGGGCGAAATCATCGGCTATGAGCTGATGCCAGGCGTCATCCGCAGCGCCGAGCGCATGACATACACGGCGGTGCAAAAGGTTCTGGATGGCGACACCGAGGCGCGCGCGCGCTACGCACCGCTCATCGAGAGCTTTGAATTGATGCGCGAACTGGCTGAGGTGCTTAACGCCAAGCGCCAGCGCCGCGGCTCTATTGACTTCGACCTGCCGGAGCCGCTGATCGAGTTCGACGCCGAGGGTCTGATGAAGGGCGTCACGCGCTCCGAGCGTCTTTTCAGCAACCGCATTATCGAGGAGTTCATGCTGGCCGCCAATGAAACCGTGGCAACGCATCTGGAAGGGAAGGGCGTGCCCTCGCTCTACCGCGTGCATGAGCCGCCTGATCCCAAGCGCGTCTACGAGTTTGAGAACCTTGCTGCGGCCTTTGGCTACTCGCTCGGCGTGGGAGCCATGCCTGTGGCGCGCTTTCGCCTCAAGCCGGAGCATCGGGTTGAGCGTCGCGGCACGGCCCGACGGCAGAAGCCCAAAGAAATTGAACTGCCACATGAAGCTGCAATCACGCCGATGATGTATCAACATCTGGCCGCCAAACTGACGGGCAAGCCCGAGGAGCGCATCGTCAGCTACCTGATGCTGCGTTCGCTGCGGCAGGCGCGCTATAGCGAGATTAACGATGGACACTTTGCGCTGGCCGCCACCTGTTATACGCATTTCACCTCGCCCATCCGCCGCTACCCGGACCTGCTCATCCACCGCATCCTGAAGCATGTGCTGGCCCATAGCCCGGAGCGCATGGATTCTGCTGTGCCGATTGGCTCCGGCGGCCACGTGGAGCAGCATGCCGAGCGGTTGTGGCCCTCGCGTGGAGCCGCGCCAACGATGCCGGAAGCGCGCCACAGGCCGAAGGCCGTTGGTCCTTCCACAGAGGACGAGCTGCGCCATCAGGCCGAGGACGCCAGCTTTGCCGAGCGCCGAGCCGATGCCGCTGAACGTGAACTGATCGAGTGGAAAAAGCTGAAGTTCATGGCAGACCGCGTGGGCGAGGACTTTGACGGGCTCATCATCAGCATTACCAAGTACGGCATATTTGTGGAGCTGATGGACCTCTTCGTTGAGGGGCTGGTGCCACTCAGCGCCATGCACGACGATCATTACGTCTTCCACGAAAATACACGGCAGATTATCGGTCGCAGCTCGCGGAAAACGTACTCACTTGGCGATCGCGTGCGCGTGCTGCTGGACCGCGTGGATAGCGTGGAGCGCAAGCTGCAATTTGCCTTTATGGAGGCGCGGCCGTCACCCCGGGGACGCCAGGGTAAGCGACAGGGCAAGCGTCGCCACTACTGACGGTCACGGCACTTGGGCGCCGGGCCGTCTTCCAGTACAATTTCTTAAGCATAAGTTTTGCGAGGATCAGGAAACATGGCTCACATGGTGAAGTGCGTAAAGCTGGGACGCGAGGCCGAAGGTCTTGACGAGGCTCCCTTTGACAGCCCGCTGGGGCAGCGAATTTACGAGAACGTAAGCAAGCAGGCCTGGGCAGACTGGCAGAACCATATGAAAATGCTGCTCAACGAGTATCGCCTGCAGCCGTGGAAAAAGGAGCACCAGGACTTCATCGTGCAGCAGATGGAGCAGTACTTCTTTGGCCAGGGCGGGCAGGCTCCCGAGGGCTACAAGCCTCAATAGATATCGGGATTAAGGCACCGGAGCTGCATTCAGAAGGGCTCCGGCGCGCGGCTGCGATGGCCCCTGGCGAGCAGTTGTACGCCACCGGCCACAGAGTGCTAAAATTGTTTTACCCCTTCAGTGCGCCTGCACTGTAAACCGTCGGGATGTGGCTCAGCCTGGTAGAGCACTCGCTTGGGGTGCGAGGGGTCGGCAGTTCAAATCTGCCCATCCCGACCATTCTTTTCTTGCACTTGCAAAACCCCATCACAAACCATCGCAAACGAGGGCAACGCTCCCTCTGGGGGAAATCCAAAGGAGCGTGTAAACGTGGCGACGGCTGCTGCTGGCACAAAAGGTCGGAGAGAAGCTTGGGGGGATGAAGTAGAATACCTGAAATGATGAAATCTTCCTTACATAAGAACGGGACCAAACCGGGGGGCACAACCAAAAAGAGCAGGCCAGTCGTGATAGACCTCTTCGCCGGAGCCGGAGGGCTTGCGCTGGGCTTTGAGCAGGCGGGGTTCTCGACGGCGGTGGCGCTTGATAGCGACGCGACCTGTGCTGACTGCCTCCGCGTGAACTTCCCGGAGACCGCAGTGATACACCGGGACATTAGATCCATTAGCGGGAAAGACATCCTGAACGAGGCGGGATTGGGAGGCCGGGAGGTAGATGTCGTTGCCGGAGGACCTCCCTGCCAAGGCTTCAGCCTGATTGGACTCAGGGACCCGAAGGACGCGCGAAGCGGCCTTGTGTTTGAGTTCCACCGATTAGTCACCGAGATACAGCCCAAGTTCTTCGTCATGGAGAACGTGCCGGGGATTCTTAACGCGCATAAGGGAAAGTTCTTTCATAGTTTGATCAAATTGCTGGAGAGAGATGGATACAGGGTTGTCAGCCCGGTAAGGGTTCTGAACGCGGCGCAATTTGGAGTTCCACAGAATAGGCAAAGAGTTTTCATTCTCGGAGTGAGAAATGACCTTGCCTTCAACCCAAAGTACCCAATTCAGTCGCACATATCTCCTCGGGAAAATCAGGGGAACGCCTCAGACTCTGGACTGTTTGATCACTCGCTGCCGATTACACCCACGGTTCGGGACGCAATCGCCGACCTTCCCAGGGTCGACGACTATGAGGAGCTAATAGTATCCGACGAGATTCCCTACGACATTGAGCCACTTTCAGACTACGCGCGGATGATGCGGGGGTTGCTGAAAGACCCGGGGAGCGCGCTGCGCCCTCCCAAGTCATGGAACTCCTCAATCTGTACAGGATGTCGCAGGACCGTGCATGGGCCAGTGCTAGCTAAGCGCTGCGCGGAGACACCCCCCGGAGAAACGCTACCGATAAGCCGCCTGTATAAGCTTCAATGGGATAACATCGCCAACACGCTACGCGCGGGAACACCAACCGAGCGGGGTTCCTATTCTTCGCCTAGGCCAATTCACCCCGAACAACCTAGGGTCGTAACCGTCCGGGAGGGTGCCCGCCTTCAGAGTTTTCCTGACTGGCACCGGTTTCACATCACAAAGTGGCATGGCTTCCGGCAGGTCGGAAACGCGGTTCCGCCGTTATTGGCTCGGGCCGTTGCGAAGGAAATTCTACGCGCCCTTAAATCGTAGCTGGAAGTTCTCGCACTTTCCCTCGTTTTCTCTTGTCGGAAACCGTCTTCTGAAGGCTCTTTTCGGTCACCAATTTATCGCGGTCAGGATTGGGAGCAAGTATGCTGGGCAACGTCATGGAGTCAATGGATATCTTCTCTTGAAGCTTTAGAAGGTACTTTCCGTTCACACATTCAAGTTTGTACGAATGGATATAGACGAAATCTCCGGCATCTGCTGGACGAAAATGGCTCAGGTCGAATTGACTTCTCAGTTGTCCCAGCAGGTGGTCTTGAATTACTAAAAGGTACTTCTTTTTCAACCTTGAGAGCTGCCTACCCTTATGCAACATTTGAACAAGGATCTTCTTGGATGCGTCCTTCGTGTTCATCCCATATGAATATTGTTCTTTCAGTGCTCCAGCCAGATAGTCGTTTCGCGCAGTCCAGATCGAGCCGCTGCCACTCGTACCCATCGACTGCACCTCGATTCCAATAAAGTCATCCACTTTATCGTCTTTCAGAGTGACTAGCGCGAAATCAAGATTGCCAGCGCCGCCAAGCTTGAGTTCCTTAGCCAAGTAGACAGTAGTTCCGGTCAGGCCAAACGCAGCGGCGGCATCTTTGAAAATAATGTCATCCTGCTCGAACCTCTTAGGGCAGACTATCCAGGCAGCGTGCTCTCCTTTTCGGATCAATCCTGCTGTGCAGTTACCGATCAGTGGATTTGGTTTAGCTTTCCTTATCTTGTTGCAGTTTTCTTCACAGAACGGACACTTGGCGTCTCGTACAGGTGCATTCGCCAACTCAGTTCGCAACCTGTCCCACGGCTCTCCAGTAGGACAAGCATCATGGGTCGGAAAACCAAATAATTCAAGCGGTCGTTGAAAGCTCATGCTACTCCTCTAGGCTGCATCGGCCTTGCACTATAAAAAGAGTAGCTTGATAGCAGTCAATAATCAACGACCGTAGCCAGTAGCACAAGTGTTTGAGGCGCGCCTCCGATCTCAGTGACGTGCTCAAATACCAATTAGATTAGTGACTTTCCGGGAGCGGGCTAATGCTCTATCTTTAATGATTGCATGCAGTTACATGCCACACTGTTTGTTGCCTGTGCAGTGGGCAGTAATTGGCGTAATTGATAGACAACGAAAGTCAACACTGCCTAGCCACGCTACCAGGCAATACAAAGTCCCCTTTCCAAACGCTGTAATTCCATGCAGTAAATGCCTAAGACATGTTGCCCCAATCAAGCAGAGAGAGCCAGCTGCGTTCCTGCTGCCCGTTAATGAGGCTTCAGAGCGTCTAGGTATTAAACCGTCAACAATTTGATCATGATTCTCAAACGCAAGAGATTTGAAGTCGTGAGGGTGGCCGTTGTGTACGCATCACTGAACATTCAGTTCAGCAACTGATTGACGACAATACCATGCCGCCATTACGTTTTAGCCCAGCCGCATCGGAGCATCCTGATGTGTGATATCTCGCTTACGAAGATATTTGTCAGTTTTACAAGTGTGTTATAGCGGACTAATGTCCACGTCACCCCCGCGTTTCGGTGTAACAAATAGTTAGTTAATCCAACACTTCGTAGTATGTCGCAGTAACTAATCTACAGTCATAGCATGTGTTAACGACCTGGTCTGCTAAGGGCAAGAATATTTCTCTTTGCAAGTGTTGTAAAACCTGTAATAACTAAAAATAGAGGAGTACAAATGAAACAAAAGGAGCCTGTGGGACGCCTGCTTACCGTAAAGGAAGCTGCGGAGCGTCTAGTTGTTAAACCAGCGACCATTCGTTCATGGATTCTCAAGAGAACGAAACTAGAAGTCGTAAGAATTGGCCGCTGTGTGCGTATTACGGAGAGATCAGTCCAACAGTTAATCGACGACAATACCACTCCGCCGGAAGTGGAGCGCTGACGAGGAGGCCGCTGTGAATGACAGAGAATCAAGATACCAAGAGTTGGAGGCAATTATTGAGCTCCAATGCCCTGGTTCGACCGAAAACCTGAAAACGAGAAATCGCTTGGTTTTCATCTGTGAAGCAGCAGCAGTCTCAGACCTAAGTGATGAGGAATTACATTTTATTGGGGCACTAGTGAAAGTAGCTGGGAAATACGGTTGCACACTTGTGATCGGCCCACAGGACAGGGCCACGGCATATCGCTTAAAAGTCGACCCGTAGGAATTCGGGATTTGCCAACAGCCACTTACTCTTTACGGGTACGCTTCTTTGCTGAAGGCTTGGAGCCATTCAAGATATCGACAGCTTTTTTGTACGACTTCTGCCCGATGTGGCCGTATCGCTTTACCATTGCTGCCATGGTCGAAGCACTCCAGCCAAGGATACTTGCTACAACTGGATAAGGGACTCCTCCTTCCAGCATTTTTGTGGCCGACGTATGCCTCTGATCGTGGAAACGACAAGTTACACCAGCACGTTTACGTGCTGTAGACCAAGCGCGCTTCCAGCCTCCGATATGCTTTAAGGGATTGCTAATGCAAACGAGCGTCTTATTTGTTCCTTTGCCCTTAATGTAGATGCGTTGTGTAGGAAACACAAAATGGTCTGGTTGCCGGTCCGGGAACTTGGCTGCCCACTCCTTAAGGCGATTTAGTGCGCGTTCATTGAGAGGAATGATCCGATTGCGTCCGTACTTGGTTTTCGATTTACCAACCCTTAGCGTGGCCCCCTTCAGATCTACCATGCTCCATGTCAGTTCCTTGATTTCGTCAGAGCGCATACCAGTTGATAGGGCAACTGTCACTGCTACAACGAGAGACTTCGAAGTGCTTATCTCGCATTCAGATATCAACCGATCCTCCTGGTCAGGATTCAACGCCATTCCGACCGTTTCCGGTTCTGCTAGAGGACGGATCTTGCCCTGGAGTGCGTTCCAGCACCCTGCCTGCTTCAGGATTCCGCGGAACGCACCAAACTCGATGTTGACAGTGCGGGGACCGGCCCCTTCCTGTAGCCGAGCCTGTTGGTATTTCTTGAAATCATGATCTGTGATCTCGTCGAGCAGTTTGCGGCCAAATGCCGGGATGAGGTGCTTGGCCGCATAGATCGCTATGGATGCGGTTGTTGGGGTGACGTCCAGCTTTCTGGATTCGAGGTATTCCTGACATGCCACAGAGAATGTCTTACTCGCCTGAATCCGCTTGATATCGTACGAACCCTCTTCGCACTGACGTTTAACCGCCGTCTGGATTTCCTGAGCGAGTTTCTTCGATCTCGTCTTGGTGCTTGCTCGATAGCGGCGTTTTCTGAAGATAAAGTCGTACCACCAAACGCGAGAGTTGGGATATTTGAAAAGCGACACCGTGCGCCTCGATGTTTCCTGTTAAATTACTTGAATAACGGGTTGGATTGTGACATGAAATATACGTAACGTCAAAATAAGTTGTGGTACAAGTGAGAATAACGCATCGCATGGGTTGTACGTGGAGGCATATGGCATCAGGTGATAACAAAGGGATGGGTGCATGAAACGGCTAAATAATATAATTGTTATCTGGGGATTTCTCAAAGGACTGACGACCCATTTGCCCCGTTAACAGCAGTATGGGTAGGTAACACATGAATCGAGCCAATCGCTTGTAATCGTTGAAGATAACTAATGGTTACTACGTTATTGATGGGTAGGCCTTACAGCTTGGGCGCAAGGGGCCATGCTTGGGGTGCGAGGGGTCGGCAGTTCAAATCTGCCCATCCCGACCATTCTTTTCTTATAGCCCTATTGAAGATCATGTCGAAGGGCTTTCTGTATTTGGGCGTAATACTTGCGCCGTCTATCGTGCAGTTCAAAAGTACATTTTTCTGATTAGTCATGCTGTGCGTATTACTGCAGCACTCGTCGGAGATAGTCCAGCGCTTCCGGCGGTCCTATGAACATTCCCTCTGGAAATATATAGAAGTCCTTAATTTCCCAGCGAACGGTGCTCAGGATATCGGAGTTCAGACCCATCCCGGCCATATATTGCAAACGCAGGTCCATGTCGCCATTGATGTGCGCGCCTGCAGTCCATTTCTGCAACTCTGCGTTGCGGCCTATATATGTAGACATCAAGTCCACCGGCGACAAGAACTGGACTTCTCCCAGCGATTGCGCCACTGTGCCATTCCAGCGCCGCGCCATCTGGTCTAAATCGATCGTTGCGGGACCGTTCTGGCCAAGCAGGACGATGTCATAGGCCTTGTTGCCCACGTTATTGGCCCAGATTGTGCCGTTTGGAAACACCGCGAAAAATGTCGCCAATTCGGTTTTGATCGTATCGGAATCACTCTCGTAGAGCGGGACCCACTGCGTGACTACGCCGCCAGGGTTCAGGTGATCCTTCACGATTTGGAAATACTCCCGCGAATAGAGAGTGGCAGTGCCCTTGACCCAGGGGTGAATCGGATCCGAGGTGATGATGTCGTACTTATCCGGGGATGTCAGGACAAAGTGCCGTGCATCGTCGTAGTGTATGGTCGTGCGCGGGTCGTTCAACACATTGTGATTCTCCCGGTTGAAATAGAACGATGTCGCGGGCGGAATCATTTTTTCAATTTCGCAAATGTCGATTTTTTGAATTTCCGGATGCGAGACAAAAGTGCCTGCGGTTACGCCGGCCCCAAATCCCACTATGAGCACTGAGTGCGGGTTCGGGTGAATGAGCGCGGGCAGGTGGCCCAGCATGCGTTGCAGCCTCATATCCATCAACTCAGAGGAGGCTTCCACCTTGCCGCTGACGTGAAAAGAGATGCGACCTGAATCGCGCTGCGAAATAACGATCGAGGAGTTCATGCCTTCGGCTTGGTATAGCGGATGCCCGCGATCCTCGGCTATGAGCATCTTCCGCCCGTAGGCATATGCAAGCCAGGGCATTGGGTCAACTCTCCACGCCAACACTATGGTAAAGACCGAGGACGCTGCCAGAGCCAACACAGCGCCTTTCTTCCAATTCCTCGCCAGCGGGAACAGGATCAGCAATGCGCTTGTGACAGCCAACAGAATAAGAAGCCGCTCGGAATTGCGCGACCCCATCCACGGAATAAAGATGAGGCTGAAACCGACTGCTCCGATAATCGCGCCAACGGTATTGGCGGCATAGGTTTCGCCAACCAATTTGCCAGGATCTTCCTGGCGTCCTGCGGCGGCGGCAGCCAATGCCAATGGAAAGCTTGCGCCCCACAGAACAGCGGCGGGGAGAATTGCCCAGAGGCAACGCAACAGGTCCACCTGGAAGTTGAACCACGGGCTGGGAGCAAGCGGCGGCAGGATGGGCCAGTAAGGAATAGAGTCGGCTACAGAGTATGCGGCCCAGGCGATGCCAACCGCCAAAAGCAACTGGCACCAGCCCAGCGCTGCACGCGGATTTTTTCTGCCTACAACAGAACCCGCGGCGCTGCCAATGCCCAGCCCGATGAGAAAGACGGCCAGAATGAGCGAAAAAGTGTAAACCGTCGCGCCAATCATGATCGACAACATGCGCGTCCAGATCACTTCGGCCCCAAGAGCGGTCATGCCGGACAGTGCGATCGCAACGTATACAAACCGCACATCTTCAGTATGGGGCTTGGATTCCGATGGCTGCATCTCGGGAGATGCTTTGAATTCTGTACGTTTGGCCAGCAACCAACTGGTGAGGGCAACCGCAAAATTGATCAGCACCGCAACGTAAGTTGCGGTCGGCATATCAAATACACGCAGCAGGTAAAAACCCGCGAGCAGACAACCGGTGACAGCTCCTGCCAAATTACCGCCGTAAAGGAATCCAAGCCATGAGAGGCCCTCCGGAGTGGCCTCCACCCAGCGCGACATCGCCGGCAGCGAGGCTCCCATCAGCAGCGTAGGGGGAATCAGGCAGACAGCAGCAAATACTGCCCGCAAGGCAATTCCCTGCATCCCATGCGACGCGACCGCAGCATAAATCTTGTCCAGGTAGGGGATGGCCCACAATACCAGCATCGCGAACAGACCAATTCCACACTCGATTGTCGCGTAAACACGCAGTGGATGCCTGCGCGAAGAGACGTATTTTGAGAGCAGAAGGCTGCCTGCGCACATGCCGCCCATATATGTTCCCAGCAGTACACCAAGCGAAACTGCCGAGGATCCAATGGCCAGTTGCAGCAGTTGGAACCAGACCACCTCATAGATCAGAGCGGCACAACCGCTACCGACAAAGAGCAGCAACACAATCGGCAGATAAGGGCGTAGCCCCATGACAGCAGAGGAATTAGCGGTCACATCGAGTGTGGTTCCTTCGCCGGCCGGGGGACAGGATTCAAACTTTTTCATTGCGGGCACAACCTCCCAAGACACATATCAATGATATCGCACGTGATACTGGCCCGCACGCCAGTCCAATGCTGCAGCGGGTGCACCCGCTACAGCCGCGGCTGTGCTCGAAAATCAGACATAAAAGCTACGCGCCATGCCAATGAGGAACATCCTGCGGCGTGAGGCAAGTCTTATAGATGAATCCAGCCACTACGGATGAGTATCAGCATGATGGGGGCGACCAGCGCCCATAGCAGAGGGCCCTGGGGCAGCGGACGCACGCCAACCTGCATGAGCGTCTGCCGCGAGAGTCCAGTGCCGATGAGGTAGAGTTTGATGGTGAGACCAACGGTGCCCAGGTGTGCCAACGTTTAATAAAGGTGAGCGGGCTACCGGTTGAGCACGAATTCCGCACCCAGGCTGAGGGCCATCTCCTCTATGGAGGCTTGCATGGCAGGGCCAACGACGGCAATGGCCGAGCCTCCGCAGTTCGAGCAACTTAAACGCCACAGGCCGAATTCATCACAGGCCGAAAACCACAAGAAACCCGGCATAGGCTTCGCATCCAGCACAAATTACTATGCTCTATCGTTATCTTTCCTTGACAGCATGAAAATAGGTTGAAAAACTTATCTAAATCTGGGAAATCCCAAAACAGTATCTAAAAGTAGGAGGTACGGCTGGTGGTCAAGAGGATCAGTCTATTCTGGTTGTTCGTCGCGGCTGTGGCATTGCTGGGTACAACAACTTCTTACGCGCAGTCTTTACTGACACGTCACGTACATCGGGCGATCCGCGACAATGGCGCCAAAACGCTTGGCCAACTGCCGCACGACCAGATCATGCAACTGCATGTCGTACTGCCGCTGCGCAATCCAGTGGGCTTGGAATCTTTTTTAAGTGAGCTTTATGACCCATCGAGTCCGAACTACCGTCAGTATCTGACCCCTGCGCAGTTCACCACGATGTTCGGGCCAAGCCAGGAAGATTACGATACGGTGGTCGCATGGGCGAAGGCCAGCGGCTTCACTATCGTAGGCGGCTCGCTTGACGGCATGGACCTGCAGATTAAGGGTTCTGTGGCGACCATCGAGAAGGCCTTCCATGTGACGATGCGTACCTACCAGCATCCCACCGAGGATCGCGTCTTCCATGCGCCTGACACGGAGCCCACCACCAGCTTGCCCATCGCTCTGTGGCACGTCTCCGGATTGGATGATTACTCCATCCCCAAGCCCCGCCTGGTGAAGCGTGAAGACTTCGCCAAGGCTCATGGGATTACTCCGGAAGAGGTTGTCAGCCATGCCACCACGGGCTCCGGCCCTTCGGCTTCCTTCCTGGGTAGTGACATGCGCGCCGCCTATTACGGCGGAACGACGCTGACCGGCTCCGGACAAAACCTCGGCCTCTTCGAATACCTGGGCACCGACCTGGCTGACCTGACCACCTACTACAAGAACGTGGGTCAAACTCTTCCCATTACCCCGGTTCTGCTCAGTGTGGATGGCACCAGCACGAGCTGCCTCTACAGCGGCAAGAACAAATGTGATGATGGCGAGCAGAATCTGGATATGACGCAGGCACTCGGCATGGCTCCCGGATTGGCGAGCCTGGTCATGTACATCGGCAGCACGGACACGGCGATCATCAGCGCGATGACCACGCACAGCCCGCTGCCTACCACCATCGGTTGCTCGTGGGGCTGGGACCCGGCCGATGCCAGCACACTGGATCCCTACTTCCAGAAGATGGCGGCGCAGGGACAGAACTTCTTCGCGGCCTCCGGTGACGATTCCACTTGGGCCACTGGTACAGGAGCCAATCAGCCCTGGCCGGCAGACGATGCCTATGTCGTCTCCGTCGGTGGCACAGACCTGGTCACGGCCAGCGCGGGTGGTGCCTGGAAGTCGGAAACCGCATGGGTCGATAGCGGCGGCGGCATCTCGACGAACAGCATTGCCATTCCCTCTTGGCAGAAGCTGACGGGTGTGATCACCTCCAGCAACAAGGGTTCGACCACGTTGCGCAATGGCCCGGATGTTTCGGCCAACGCAAATTTCACCTTCTACACCTGCGGAGACCAAACCACCTGCCAGGCAAATGCTTACGGTGGCACCAGCTTTGCCGCTCCCATGTGGGCCGGTTATATTGCGCTGGTCAACCAGGCATTGGTCGCCAATGGACAGGCTACAATCGGCTTCCTTAACCCGACCATCTACGCTCAGAACGTAGTGCCCGCCACATATGCCGCAAATTTCCACGACATCACGAGCGGTACTTCTGGCAGCTATTCGGCAGTGACTGGCTTCGACCTTGTGACGGGATGGGGCAGCCCGAATGGCGTCAACCTGATTAACGCCCTGGTGGGAACGGCGAAGACCTCGCAGACCATCACCTTCCCGAATCCCGGCCCACTGTACTATCCGAGCTCGCCGAACACCGTGACGCTGGCAGCAACGGCTAGCTCTGGACTGGCCGTGAGCTATTCAGTGACCTCCGGCCCGGGCACGGTAAGCGGCAGCACGCTGACAGTGACCGGAACCGGCACCATCGTTGTTGCAGCCTCACAGGCAGGCAATGGCACCTATTCGGCGGCACCGACGGTCTCTGACAGCATCGTGGTCAACGCCGCTTCTGCTGCCACGATGGCCACTCCGACGAACGGCAGCACGCTGACCGCGGCTTCGACGACGTTCACCTGGAACACGAACGGCTCGAGCGGTCCGTACTACCTGTGGATTGGTTCGACGCTCGGTGGCAATGATCTGGGCAACGCTGGCGTAGCCAGTGGCACCAGCATGACGCTGACTCTGCCGACGACGGGCAACACGATTTACGTCACGCTGTGGTCGACGGTGAACGGCAACTCGGTCTCCAACAGCTACACCTACACGGAAGCGACGCTGCTTCCTGCGACGATGAGCACTCCGACGAACGGCAGCACGTTGAGTGGCGCCGCGACGACGTTTACCTGGAACGCCAACGCTTCAGTTGGTCCGTTCTACATCTGGGTTGGCTCGACGGCCGGTGGCAATGACCTGGGCAACGCCGGCGTTGTCAGCGGCAGCAGCATGACGCTGAACCTGCCGACGAACGGCAACACGATTTACGTGACGCTGTGGTCCACGCTGAACGGTGCCGGTGTGTCGAGCAGCTACACCTACACGGAAGCGACGCTGCTTCCGGCGACGATGAGCACTCCGACCAACGGCAGCACTCTGAGTGGCGCCGCGACGACGTTTACCTGGTCCTCCAACGGTTCGACCGGCCCGTTCTACATCTGGGTTGGCTCGACGCCTGGCGGTTTGGACTTGGGCAACGCCGGTGTGGCCAGCGGCAGCAGCATGACGCTGAACCTGCCGACGACGGGTGCCACGGTGTATGTGACGCTGTGG